>NZ_JACJTO010000001.1 GCF_014698755.1 Aphanizomenon flos-aquae FACHB-1287
GGTTAATGCTATTACTGATGAAAATGCTCTCAATTGGTTTAATCATTGTGGATTGTTTTTTGACCCTATTTAGATAGCTATTCTTGTACTGGACTTGATATCAAACTGCTGTAAGTGCAAATATCCAATTATTTTAGTTGTCAGGGTTTGTTGCGTAAGTAATGAATATTTTTATATGGACAAATTTATTTGCAAACCTGGGAAATTGTTATAGAACTGTAATCAGGGATCTACTCAATGAATAACAGCACAGTGATCCCCAAACAGTAATCTCGTCCCTAAAACTACTAGAGAATAGGGAACGGTTAGGGCATGGAGGATAAGCTTCTGCGGCTCTGCAGAGGCTTAGTCGAAGATCCCAACGGTGATAATAAGTAATTACGAATTACCAATCACCAATTACCCATTCTCAATTACCGATTTAAAAAAAAACAGATAAGTGCTCAATTCTGTTACAAATCGGCTACTCTAGAACCTGGGAATGATGTAAACAAAGGCTGGGGGAGCGATAACCAGAACTGTCAGTACACAGTTATTCTATAGGCATCCTTACGGACCAAGCCAAAAACTTGCGTATTTGCTGTTCTAGAACGATAATGGTAGTTTACTTGGATGGAGTCTGGTATCGCTAATTAAATCCAGAAGTCATGAGAGCAGGTCATCAAAGACCAGTTTCGCAATGAGTATGGTGAAAAAATCTGTATTTTTAACTCATTCTTGACCAAAAAATTCCCCGGTTGATTTTGAACCTCTGATAGAGGCTTCACATCCGAAGGATAAGTAAAGCAGCAGTGTGTCAATAAAGGTGCGGGTGAATTTTGAGCTAGGGTCATCTTGAAAAATACCAACTTGTGAATCACAAGGATGATAATTTAATCAGGGTTTTTTAGCCTGCACCTTTCAAATGGATCTATAATAGCGCATTATAAAGACTACTGCTATACGTATCCTTACTAGACTTTTTCGATCTACCTACAGTTATGTTGAAAGTGACTAATACTTTTAAGACTTAGGTAGGTTAAAGTAGGTTGAGTGGGAAAAAGACAACTTCTGAAGTCATCCACCATACAGGATAACTATATCAATACCTTAATGGATCGAAGCGCGACCAGTTCCACAGTTATGAAAGAACCCAGCATGAAAGACCACAAAAGACTTCTACTAATTGATGATGACCCTAATCTCATCTTGCTGGTGAAGGATTACTTAGAGTTCCGAGGCTATGAAGTCATGACATCCGCAAATGGTGGAGAAGCTCTGGATCTGCTAGAAACAGAAGTTCCAGACATGATCATTTGTGATGTAATGATGCCGGAAATGGACGGTTACACGTTTGTTGAACAAGTGCGACAAACTGAACGCACTAGTTGGATTCCCGTTCTCTTCCTCTCAGCTAAAGGTCAAAGTGCAGACCGAGTTAAGGGTTTAAACAAAGGTGCTGACGTATATATGGTCAAGCCCTTTGAACCCGAAGAACTGGTAGCACAAGTAGAATCCTCCCTCAAGCAAACAGTTCGCTGGAAAGAACATCAAACTAAAGGTGGGGACAGTAGTTCTCGTATCCAAGTTCCTTTTGATGTCCAGTTAACTCCGACTGAACTGAAAGTAGTCCAGTTTGTCGCTAGGGGTTTAGCAAACCGAGAAATCGCTGAAGAATTAAATGTTAGTCAGCGTACTGTTGAAAGCCATGTGTCCAATATGTTGGGCAAAACCAATCTCCACAACCGTACTGAATTAGCACGTTGGGCGATTGAAAATCAAATGGCTTAAACGATTTTAGATTTTGGATTTTAGATTTTGGATAATTTATCTAAGGTCTAAAGTCCAAAATTTGTGATTGTGGATTGGGAAAGATGATGCTGGAGATTGAAAATTGACATTTCCTGTAAATTGAAATAAAGTTTCTGTTCCTTTATGAGACTGTAATCCCCAAAGTCCATATTCATGGCGGTGGAAACATTCAAATCTGGGTTTTTTGGCATTAATTAAAATATATTCTTGTATGTAGGGGGAATTTTTAACCCCAACCTCAAAAAATTAGCTTGATCAAATTAAAAAACTTATGAGAAGATTTGTTTTTAATAGATAACTGACCCACATTGCCGAAATGTGCCAAAATAAGGAATTGTAATAAAAAATATTATTAAGGTAATTTAGTGACTTCAACTGCTCAAGCTAGTGCGAGTGCGCGTCGTGCGGTCTTCCCATTTACAGCCATCGTCGGCCAAGAAGAAATGAAACTGGCGCTGCTGTTAAATGTCATTGATCCCAAAATTGGTGGTGTAATGATTATGGGCGATCGCGGCACCGGAAAATCTACAACTATCCGCGCCTTGGCGGACCTTTTACCAGAAATTCCTGTTGTCGCCAATGACCCCTTCAACAGTGACCCCAACGACCCGGACTTAATGAGTGATGAAGTGCGTCAACAAGTAGCCCAAGGAATAGAAATTCCCATCGCTCATAAAAAGGTGCAAATGGTAGATTTACCATTGGGTGCTACAGAAGACCGGGTTTGTGGCACAATTGACATTGAGAAGGCTTTATCTGAGGGTGTTAAGGCTTTTGAACCTGGACTACTAGCGAAGGCTAACAGGGGGATTCTCTACGTTGATGAGGTCAACTTGTTAGATGATCACTTGGTAGATGTACTTCTAGATTCCGCTGCTAGTGGTTGGAATACTGTGGAACGGGAGGGAATTTCCATTCGTCACCCAGCCCGGTTTGTTCTTGTTGGTTCGGGAAATCCAGAGGAGGGGGAATTGCGTCCTCAACTCCTCGACCGTTTTGGAATGCACGCAGAAATCCGCACTGTGAAAGAACCGGCTTTACGGGTACAAATTGTGGAAGAACGGGGCGAATTTGACCAAAATCCGCCTGTGTATTTAGAAAAACACCAAGCTCCACAAGTAGCATTACAAGAGCAAATTGTCAATGCTCAGGAATTATTACCGGAAGTTAATTTAGACTATGACTTCCGGGTAAAAATTTCCGAAGTTTGTTCAGAATTAGATGTGGACGGGTTGCGGGGTGATATTGTTACTAACCGTGCTGCTAAAGCCTTAACTGCTTTTGAAGGTCGGACAGAGGTTACAGTTGACGATATCCGACGGGTAATTACCTTATGTCTGCGTCACCGTTTGCGGAAAGATCCTTTGGAATCCATTGATACTGGCTATAAGGTAGAAAAGGTCTTTTGTCGAGTTTTTGGTGTGGAACTTCCAGAAGATTCAACGGTGAAAAATGGTGCAGGGATAAAAGCTGGCGCTCGTTAGTGATAATGTAGAGATGTTCTATGGAATGTCTCTACAACGGTTAATAACAACTAACAAATTATGAGAATCTGGAATTTTTGGATAAATACTTTAATTTTATCTATTGAATATCATCAACCTCGGTTTGTGGAATTATTACAGCAGTTTGCGATCAAGTCCAGTACAAAAATAGATATCTAAATAGAGTCAAAAAACAATCCACAATGATTAAATCAAAAATTTAAACTTGTTTATATATTCTATTTTTTGTCTCCCACAAAAGTACAAAAATCAAAACTTGCTTTTAGATATCAACAAAGCGACAGCGTAACGTACCATTATCAAAGATGATTATACATCTGAATATAGCCAATAAGTTATTTAAATCATTCTTTACCAAAAAAGTACAAGTATCGTATATTCTCAATAATCTTGAGAATTTTCTCAATAAGCTGACGAAAAAAGTTAATTTCAGGGCTTGAAATTCTCAACTATTTTTTGTACAATATTTCTATATAAAATCTGCTTGGGCTTTTTTTGAGAAAAAACTTAATTGTCATCAATGAGTTTTAAAGAAATATTATACTAGTATCTTCAAATCTGATCAAGGTTGTGGATGTAGTGGGTAATTATGAATTACCCATAACCGATTGTACTGCATTTAATTTGTATAATTCTTGCGGGGAAGATGCCAGCACCACAAGAAATAACAATATCAGGATTATTGGATTTAGCTGCGTAACAGCTTATTGTGCTAAAAATCTAGCTAATAACTCCTCACGAGATGATTTTAGAAGTAACGGGGTAAATTCTTCTCTACTCATGGCAATCAGGGGGTTAATAATTCTTGTCAATTCGGCATCAACTTCACCAAAACGCACTTGTAGAATACTCTCAATTATAGCGCGTCTTTCTCTTTCTACACCAGTCCTAAGTCCTTCCTGTTGTCCTTCTTGTCGTCCCTCTTCTCGTCCTTCTTGTCGTCCTTCTTGGAGTCCTTGTTTTCTCAGTTCTTCTAATTGTTGTTGATACATTTGGGATAATTTCATAATTAACTCCTGATCATCTTGATCAATATCTTGTTCTTGACGCTGACGTGCCGATAACACAGCAATTAGGTTATGTACTAATTCTATGACATCTGCCAGAAATGGACTGTTATTTGTCAGTGTTTCCAATTCTTCCACCGCTTGTCTTTGTACTTTTCCCCTCCCTAATATCCGTAAAAACAGGGTTTCGGGTGTACTGGGTAATTGATGAATACTCACAATGACGGTTTTAAATCCTTTACCAAAAAGGTAAATCCCCTTACCCCAGTTTTCTTCATCCAAACTAGCATTAAAGCTATCGAGGATTTCTACTGATACCGTAGGAGTCAAAATCCACAAATTAGCTAATTCGGATTCATTTATTCGTGTATCATTGCGTTTAGCTTGACGTTCAACCTGGGAATGAATATCAAATAATTTACCCATACAACTGCGGATTTCACTTTTACCTACAGCATTGCGAAATGGTTCAAATACCGCATAATTAGCCGCCATTTTCCCTAATACGCCTAGTGTTGCTAGGTTGGTGGGTGGGGATGAGGGGATAAATAATACGTCAATTTGTCTGACTTCTGCGGTGATGTCTTTACTGGTTTCTACTTGTCCATAGGGTGTTAATAGTTCTGTTAAATATTGTTTAGCAAATTGATCATGTATAAAGCGAGTCATTTATTTTAATTTTGATTAGTAGATATGGGTTATATAGCAATCCTAAATGAAATGTGAACATCTCTTATTTTCCTACCTCTGTGTCCTCTGTGTCTCTGTGGTTCGTTAAAAAAACTAGTTTCATGCTTCAACCCAACCTACAGACTATTTTTTGTAGGTCGGGTTAAGCGACAGCGCAACCCGACGTTTATGTTGGGTTTCATGCTTCAACCCAACCTACAGACTATTTTTTGTAGGTCGGGTTAAGCGACAGCGCAACCCAACGTTCATGTTGGGTTTCGTACCTCAACCCAACCTACAGACTATTTTTTGTAGGTCGGGTTAAGGGACAGCGTAACCCGACGTTTATGTTGGGTTTCATGCTTCAACCCAACCTACAGACTATTTTTTGTAGGTCGGGTTAAGGGACAGCGCAACCCGACGTTTATGTTGGGTTTCATGCTTCAACCCAACCTACAGACTAAAACTCACAAATAGACTCTGGTTGCAGGGGACATTGTTTAGAGACAAGTGGATTTCCCTCAAGGGAAAGGATAGTCAATTTAGTCAGATTAGACAAAGGTTTGATATCGCTAATTTGATTTCCCCTAAGGGAAAGGAAAGTCAAATTAGTCAGATTAGACAAAGGTTTGATATCGCTAATTTGATTTTCCCAAAGCCAAAGGCTAGTCAATTTAGTCAGATTAGACAAAAGATTAGACAAAGGTTTGATATCGCTGATTTGATTTTCCCGAAGCCAAAGCCAAGTCAAATTAGTCAGATTAGACAAAGGTTTGATATCGCTGATTTGATTTTGCCAAAGCCAAAGCTCAGTCAAATTAGTCAGATTAGACAAAGGTTTGATATCGCTGATTTGATTTCCCGTAAGGGAAAGGAAAGTCAAATTAGTCAGATTAGACAAAGGTTTGATATCGCTAATTTGATTTCCCGTAAGGGAAAGCCTAGTCAAATTAGTCAGATTAGACAAAGGTTTGATATCGCTAATTTGATTTCCCGTAAGGGAAAGGAAAGTCAAATTAGTCAGATTAGACAAAAGATTAGACAAAGGTTTGATATCGCTAATTTGATTTCCCTCAAGGGAAAGGCTAGTCAATTTAGTCAGATTAGACAAAAGATTAGACAAAGGTTTGATATCGCTAATTTGATTTACCGTAAGGGAAAGCCAAGTCAATTTAGTCAGATTAGACAAAGGTTTGATATCGCTGATTTGATTTTCCCGAAGCCAAAGGCTAGTCAATTTAGTCAGATTAGACAAAGGTTTGATATCGCTAATTTGATTTCCCCAAAGCCAAAGCTCAGTCAATTTAGTCAGATTAGACAAAGGTTTGATATCGCTAATTTGATTTCTGCTAAGGTTAAGCCAAGTCAATTTAGTCAGATTAGACAAAGGTTTGATATCGCTAATTTGATTTCTGCTAAGGTTAAGCCTAGTCAATTTAGTCAGATTAGACAAAGGTTTGATATCGCTAATTTGATTTCCCTCAAGGTAAAGCTCAGTCAAATTAGTCAGCGTTTGATTAGCTTGACCACAATTTTGGGTTTTAGCAACTTGTAGTAATACTTCTACCGTTCTTCTTCTCTGTTGAGATAAATTGGCTTTTTGTTGACACCATTCTGTAAAAGTTTGAGCAATCAAATAACCTGGCCACTTTTCCGTCGGTATTCCCTGAACACCATCTCTTGCTAACCCTGATTCACTTCTGCCAAATTCAGCCTTACCATAAATACCAATTACTTCCCCCTGGTCGTTTAATATTGGTCCTCCACTCATCCCCGGTCTTGGACTCCCACTCAAAAATAAATCATATCCCAGATTTTCTCCCCTTCCTCTAGCTGTGATTTGGGATGTTAAAAAGAAGTAATTTCGCTGTTGACTATTAGAAATAGAGGGAATAGGAAATCCAGAATTATGTACCGTTTCTCCCTCTTTAACTGTCCGAGAATCAGCAATTTTAGCAATAGGATAATTTTTAGAACTGGTAAATTTGACCAAAGCTAAATCTAATTTTCCCACATTTTGAGACCGTTCAATGCGGTATTTTTGCCCGTCATAAGTGATAATGTCATAAACTCCTGGGTTTTTAATTACATGATAGGCTGTCAGGACAGTATAAGTATTACCATCTTTGTCAATAATTACTCCTGAACCTTTACCATCTAGTCCTCCAATCATGACAGTGATTTGTTTAGCGATATCATTAACTTCTACAGGAGTTAAAGCAAATACGGTCTGGTATTGTACTAAAGCTAGGGTTGTTGTCCCTAGAATTACGCCTAATCCCTGGGAAAATTTCATAGTTTTTTGTCTGTTATAATTGTCTTTTATAATACTATATTTTATAATACACTTTCTTTCCACTTTACGCAAAGGCGCGAAGTTTTAAAAGTTTTCAGGAATTAATTTAACTTTGACTTATCAATGCCTTGTCCATTTTCTGTAGGTTGGGTTAAGCGACAGCGCAACCCAACGCTCATGTTGGGTTTCATACTTCAACCCAACCTACAAATCTAGGTTTTTATGTGTAGTGTTGGGTTTCATGCTTCAACCCAACCTACAAATCTTATACATCTGAATATATCCAATAAGTTATTTAAATCATTCTTTACCAAAAAAGCACAAGTACCGTATATTCTCAATAATCCTGAGAATTTTCTCAATAAGCTGACGAAAAAAGTTAATTTCAGGGCTTGAAATTCTCAACTATTTTTTGTACAATATTTTTATATAAAATCTGCTTGGGCTTTTTTTGAGAAAAGGACTTACAGCAGATTTAAACCTGTTTATATATTCTATTTTTTGTCTCCCGCAAAAGTACAACAATCAAAACTTGCTTTTAGATATCAATAAAGCGACAGCGTAACGTACCATTATCAAAGATGATTATATATTTGAATATATCTAATAAGTTATTTAAATCATTCTTTACCAAAAAAGCACAAGTACTGTATATTCTCAATAATCCTGAGAATTTTCTCGATAAGCTGACGAAAAAAGTTAATTTCAGGGCTTGAAATTCTCAACTATTTTTTGTACAATATTTTTATATAAAATCTGCTTGGGCTTTTTTTGAGAAAAGGACTTACAGCAGATTTAAACTTGTTTATATATTCTATTTTTCGTCTCCCGCAAAAGTACAAAAATTAAAACTTGCTTTTGTCCATCAATAATTGCTTGGCTGTTTCTAAAGAAATACCCCAACTATATTGACTTATTTGTTCTCGCTGTGCGTCCGTCGGATAAGAACCATCTTTAAAAACATAGGGGTCTCCCCAAATTGGGTTAGCATGAAGTCCATTAATTCCCACTAGTTCCCCCGCGCTATTTAATAGGGGTCCTCCACTCATCCCTTTTTCTATATCATTGGTAAAGCCAATTTGGTATCCTCCCTCTAGGGCTTTATCTAGCACCAGTTGAATTTTACCAGGTTTAATTACAAACTCTCCAGATTTGCTTTTGCTATTTTTGAGGGGAAACCCTGCGGACATTACCCAAGCTCCAATGGTGGCTTGTTGATTTGATTTGGTAGCAATCCTGTATTCTGAGTCAGCTACAAATTCTAATAAGGCTAAATCATTTCCCCTCAGTTGTTTTTTTTGCACCACAGGGTTAGCACGGTGAATTTTTCCGTCGGGAGTTTGAATGGAGTAGGGAGCTTCACCACCTTGTAAAACGTGATTATTGGTAATTACTCCATAGGTTAAGTTATCTATATACAATATAATACCAGAACCTAATAAGCGATCGCGTTTAGTTATTGGTCTACCCAAAATTTTAACGGTGATTAAGCGAGCTTCCTTTTCCACTTGTTCAATTTGTTGTTGATCACACTGAGAATTAACTATTGAAAAAGGGGGTTGTTGAACTGACGACACTGGAGTTACTAAAGTCCAAAGAGAACTAGCTAATGCAACAACAGCGCCCATTCCTATCCGCCAATTCATGGTTTTACCCCCATTATGGTTTACCATATCTGACCATTAATTACTTTATCAATGTCAATGCTGGCGGTGCCATCACGGTTGATTGTTGGTTTAATGTGTCCTTCTTGGTCGCCACTGAGGTAAACAGCCTCCCCACCTGCGCTTACGCGGGTATTTAATATTTGTTCGAGAACTTTATTAGGGTCACGATCCTTTGTCATAGTCAGTAAAATATTTTTCTTATTACAAGCTCCCTGATTACTTCCTAAGCCACAGATAACAGATTGACCGTTAACTGTTCCCGTTTTGAGAACTTTCAATTGACCTTTATCGTTAAGTTTTTGGAAACGATAAGAAACTTCTTGACAACGTTTTTGAGGTGTCAATGTACTACTAATCCAGCTAGTATCTGTCCAAACAATTAAGGCCAAGCTGCCTCTGGGGTGACGAACTACCGTTGCTGGATAGTTTTCACTCAAACCACAGACAAATTGACGCTCTTGAGCTTGACTGGGTTGATTATTGATGAGGTTGATACTCAAGGCTAAAACTAGACTGGTTAAAGGTGCTGATAGGTTACTTTTCATAAGTAAAGCTATAGGAAATCAGGTTATTAAGAGGGTTACAAAAAGCTGATGATTTGAGTTAATTCTATGTTAATATAACTAGTTGTACGTGTCAAGGAGAGGAGATTAAGTTTCTGTTTGTGTACCTCATAAACCACCTTCTAAAACAGGCTCTATATGGAAAGACCTAATCATTGTTTGTTCTACATCTTGGAGGAAGGGATCATAAAGTTTTTCTCCTGTTCGATAGGTGAGAATATAAACTTTTGAATCCCTAATAGTCCAAATTTCCATGGCTTTAAATCTGAAGTTATAAATTTGATCTTGGCCAGTATAAACTATTTGATATCCTTCTTGATTATCTAAGGCTCTCGATTTTTGTTCCAGGATTTTTACATCTTTAACCGATTTTTTAATTTGTTCGATAGCGGCCTGATTATAATCTAATATGGTCTGAGATTTTGGAATATATTCTACACTAATAAATAACCCCATGTCTAGATTTAAACTGGAAATATTAGGGAATATTTTAGCAATAGTTCCGCGGGTTAAGGGGCTAGGTTGTTGTTTTTCGGCTTTCCAATCTTGAGGATATTTGATCTGAATTCCAAATTTTTTATCTTCAAATAATTTACCAGGAATGGTTTTAATACTTCCTTGGTAGTTTTGAATTTGATAGCGATACAAGGTTATGAAAACACCAGTAACGGTGAAAATAATTGCTGTTATCAATAAAACTTTAATAAATCGAGGTTGGAAAGTAGTAAAAACTATTGTTGGTTCAAGACTATTATTATTAGTTTTATTGGTAGTAGTTGATTGAATTTCTTTTTCTTGATCATGTTTCTTCAAAGATTCTATTACTTCCCTTGCTGACTGAAATCTATGATAGGGAGTCTGTTGGAGCATACGCCTTAATATTTTACCCAAATGTTCACTAATATAGGGATATTTTCGCCAATTCCAAAGATTATTAACGTCACGGGAATCGTCTGGAAATTCACCTGTTAATAATTGCACACAAGAAGCAGCTAAAGCATATAAATCACTGGAATAATCAACTTTTTCCTTTTTGATTTGTTCTGGGGGAGCATAGGAAATAGTTCCAAACACTATAGATTTTTCTGTAGTGGAAATATCACCTTTAATTACTTGTTTAACTGCTCCAAAGTCAATTAAATAGAATTTGTTATTTTCTGCATTGGAGCGCACAATATTACTAGGTTTAATGTCCCGGTGAATAACATTGTGATTATGAATAAATTCTAAACTAGGTAAAATATTATTTAATAGAGCTAAAACTTTTGCTTCTGAAAAAAGTCCTTGTTGTTTTAATTCTTTACTTAGATCTTCCCCTTCGATATATTGTTGAACCAAATAATTAAACTCTTGCTGAGTATTTACTTGAGGGTCAGTTACAGTTAAGGAAAAATAATCATACAAGCAAGGAATGTTACCGCTTTTATCTCCTAAATCTTCCAGAACTTTAGCTTCTCTTTCAAAAGCTTTTTTAATCCCTTCAACAATTTCAGAAGAATGATTACCTTCAATTCTTAATCGCTTGATAACGCAAAGTCGGTCATTAAGTGTATTTAAATCAATAGCTAAAAAAGTATGTCCAAAACTTCCTTCTCCCAAAGGTCTGAGAAGTTGGTATTTTCCTCTGTTTCCAGTTAAGACTGGAGGTTGTTTGTCAATTTCTCTCATTTTCTTTCCCCTATCTAGCTGCGGAACGTATCTAATTTCCCAAAAATATAATAACAGTAATTGTGAACACTTTTCCAACCTGGTATAATAACAGCGATTTTAAATCACGACTACACAAACAAAACTCATCTGGGACTGACGGAAATCTAATTAAAAGCAGTAGCTAACTTATTCCAAAAACAAGAAAGAATTACTAATCACCAAGAGGTTATTAATATTATTAATAAATAAAAAACCCGACTTTTCAAAAAAGTCGGGGAGCTAGACATTTTAGATATTGTGTAAATTACAACCAAGTTGCAAAATCGTAAGCAAAATGAGAAAGTGATATTAGTTGAATGCGAGGATCATTTTTTCCAGTTTCCCTTTCTAATTGAGTATTATAACCCCAATCTGCGAGAAAAAGTTTTACATGATTTAAATCTGATTGTTGTTGAACTAATTGTAATGTTTTTAGTCTATCTTCAACAAACCATAAATTAACAGTTTGGGTATTTGCTTGCTGAATTAATTCCCGCAAAGTTGCATATTTGGGGCGTTTTACCTCTTTTCCAAAAATATTTTCTGGAGGTAAATTAACTCCCTCTTGTTCTAACAATTGCTTGACAAATCGCCCTTCTTTAGTAGTGACAATACATAACTGAATTTCACTTTCAATAGTTATTTTAAGTCTTTCAATTACACCGGGATAAAATCTATGTAAACTTAACCAACCATCTAAATCTTTGTGAATCCATTCATCTCGTAAATGATCTAATTTCGTAGAAATTGTCTTTGCTTCTAGATGATCTGCTGATAAAATTTGGAGAGTGATATTTGTCCATGATTGAAGAATTTCAAAATCAGAAAAACCTGCAATTAAAGCTTTAATTAAAACAGGCATTTCCCAACCAGTTTCAATTACAGGACGTAAACGATAGAATCTCAATGCTAAATCATCTGGTGGTGTATCATCGACCTGTGACCAAATTTGACAGTAAGTGTGCCATGCTACCTCAAAATATTCAATTAGTCCATCGCAAACCACTCCGTCAAAGTCTAAAGCCAAAATCGTGGGACTATTTGCTGTCATTGTTTTGAGGGTAAAAACTGCTTTTTTAGTTTACCGCACCTTGCTCTGGAGAATATGTAGCGATTAAACTCTGAAAAGATATTTTAAAAATTGACGGGGATTATAAACTGCTACTACATAAATAAAGTCCATCTAAATGAATTAATAAAAGTCCAGGGTTTTACCTGTGTAGACCAGGTTTTTAACTGAGAGGAGAGAATAAAATTTAACTTTTCATTCCTCCTCTGAAATAAGGAATAAAAAAATAAAGTTTTTTTAAAGTTTTTTCAGTATTTTTATAGAAATGGAGCAAAATATTTATGTATCAATATAATCAATAATGTATCAGGATGTAAATAGGAGCATCAAAACCATGCAAATCACACTGATTTCCGAAAATAAACTGACACAAGAGCAGGAAAAACAAGTTTTTCCCCTACCAGTAGCTCTCGGACGAGATATAACTCAACTTCCTACCGTCATTAATGGTGAAACAGTCTCCCCTGTAGTTTTATTAGATTCTAGTAAGCAAATTTCTCGGTTTCATGCTCAAATTACCTTAGAGAACAACGAGCTTTATGTAGAGGATAAAAGTGCTAATGGGACTGAACTCAACGGGGAAAAGCTAATTAAAAAACGTCGGGCTTTAAACAGTGGGGACAGACTGGGAATAGGTAACTACACCATTACCGTTGTCCCGGTTCGAGCTGAGGATGAGAATGCTACTATTGTACTTGAAAGTAAGTCCACAATTTTTAACCCCCAATCTGAGATTATTCCCGTATCTAGGGTGCGGAAGTCACTAGATTCTCAGTCGTCCATCATTTTTAACCCCTATACTGATGCTTTAGAAGAGCAAACTCCCGACGCTGTAACCATTCAAACAGCGGGTTTTCCCTATCATCTCAATTTTTGGAATGCAGAAAAGGTTTCCCTTGAGGCTATTCGTCGCAGTGGTGTTTTAGTCAGAGAAACAGAATATCTGGCCTGTGGGGGAGGAATGGGTAGTTTTGTTTGGGTGGATATGTTGAGAATTGCGGGAGTTAAACCAGAAAATATTAAAGTTTTGAGTGTTCAAGATAAACCTTATAAACGCTATGAAAGCTTACTGAAAAATTGTCAAATTCCCCGACATAAACGAATTCGTTCTGGTTCGGATTCCTGTCCTGATAATATTTGGGGGTGGCCAGGATATGCTTTAAGAGATACTTGGAAATCCTTTTTTTCTGGACAAGTTGGTGCAGCTTTAGGATTTTTGTGGCAAGTTTTTGCTGAACCTGTTTATGCAGATACCTACACCCCCCGTGGAAAAGATGTATTTGAGTCCATGGACCGGGAGAGCGATCGCATTAGTTGGGGTAAAATGTTAGAATATGGTAGTATTCGTAGTCTACGACAAACGGAAGATGGCCGTTATTGTATTGCATATTCTACTTCTCAGCAAGAAGACGGAAATCACCAATTTTTATTAGCTAAATATGTCCATCTCTGCACAGGTTATCCCGCAATTAAACTACTAGAAGACCTGGAAAAATATCGTCAGCAATATCCCGAAGAAACAGGAAATAAAAGAACTGTAGTTCAAGGTTATGAACCCCATGATCATATTTACCAACAATTAGAAAAAAAAGGCGGTACTATTGTTCTTCGGGGGTCAGGAATTGTAGCCTCACAAATATTAGAAAGGCTGTATGAAGCCCGGAAAATGCAAGGTAATATTCAGATAATTCATTTAAACCGAGAACCCCGCAAAGGTAATCAATTTGAGGGAGCTAAACGCTACGTAGAAAATGATTGGGAATTTCAACCTTTTAACTGGCCAAAAGGAACTTGGGGAGGTGATATGCGAACAATGCTAGAAGCCGCTGACCCGTTAAGACGACGGGAATTATTACAGGGTTGGGGGGGAACAACCACAGCTAGTCGCAAAAAATGGCGCGACATTGTTCGTCAAGGAATAGCTCAAAAATGGTATGAAATTCGTTATGGTGTAGTCACCAAATTAGAACGTAATTCCCAAGGTCAAGTTATTACTCATGTAGTCACTAATAGGGGTCAACAAAACCTGACCGCTGATTTTGTTATTGATTGTACAGGCTTGATTTCTGACCCTTTAGAAAGTCCATTTTTAAAAGACTTAATCCTGCATTATGACTTAGATTTTAACCCAGAAGGACGTTTTCATGTAGAAAACAATTTTGAAATCAAAAAACTACGAAATGATCGTTCTCGCATATATGGGGCAGGAATTATCACTTTAGGCGGTCCCTACGCCCCTGTAGACACATTTTTAGGACTACAATATGCTGCCCATCGTTCTATGGAAGCATTGGCGGCTGCAAAGGCTCCAGGAGTCCGCTACATTGAGGGAATTTATTCCCTTTGGCAATGGCTAAAATGGGCATTGAATCAAAAACCTTAATTTACACATATTATAATAGGATAATAACATCATCATGACTCCAACTTTATTCGGACGCTGGCAAACACGAATTTTTTTGTTAGCAACAGTGGGAATGTTAGTTTCTCTGCTTTTTTATTGGGGATATTTAGGAATTGCCTCCAACTTAGTTTACTTTTGGGTTGTGTTTTATGTAGGTTTATTTGGCATTGCTTGGGATGTTTTGTATGATTTTCTGCAAAAATATCTCTGGGACCATGACTGGCCTGGGGTATTTCAATTTTATGCAGGGGTTATAGAAGGGGTATTTCTAGCTTTAATAATTGCCAATATCGGTTTACCTCATATTCCTAAAAGTGAATTTGATTTAATCAGATTTATTCAACATTATGGTTTAGTTTGGTTAGCAGTTTATTTATCTACTTGGGTAGTCATGCGGTTATTATTTCCCCGGTGGCGTTTTCGCGGTGGAGAATGGATTGGTAAATGGCCGAGAATTTCTTAGTGAGGAAACTTACCTCCCTTATTCCCCCCTTGCAAACGGGGAAACTGGAATCTAGTCCTCTCCCCTTGATAAGGGGAGGGTTAGGGTATGTTTTGAACTTGATATTGTGCTAAGACAAATAAACATTTTTGGCTCTTCAGCACTTGTTATGGAAGAGCCAGAATAATTCTGGCTGCTCATTATGCTAAATTGACCTAAATTTACAACAGTTTTTATGTATTTATACCACAGATGAATGAATCTATTAGCAATAGACATCTGGTGATAATTAAATGTAGCTAACCTGAAACTATTATAGGTATAATTCATCAATTGTCCCTAGATTTTTTCTCCCGCTGTGTCTAGTAGTAGTACAAAATAAATTTCATATTCTAACAATAATGTTTACTGATAAATAAACAATAACGATTATCATCTGTTAGTTTATAGGACAGTTTGTCAGCAATGGAGGACATTATTTGCAATCCCCGTCCTCTTTCTTGATCATTATCCTCTAATGCTGAAGTTATTTCCAATTGCTTTTCTAATTCAAAAGGTTCTCCCAAAGACCATATCCGAATTTCTATATCTTCTTCGAGTCTAATAACTTCTAATTCAATCGGAGTTTCTCTGGGTAATTTCTTGTGGGCGTGTTCTACAATGTTAATAAATCCTTCTACTAGTAGTGTTTGTAATTCCCACCAAATTTTTTGATTATGAAACGGGGGCTGGTTGATTTGCTCTAGCCAGGATAAAACTTCACTGGTCGCATTAATATCTGTATTGGTTTTTAGGTAGATTTTATGATTCATTGGTCAGTCTATAGAATATTTGACTATGAGTGTATATTCAAAATGTGAAAAATGTAAATTCTTAGGCAAAATTTAATGTAGACTAATTAATAAGTAATTATTCAAAGTGTTTAATGGTCAAAATGTTTAAAATCCTTGTCATTGATGATGATCCTATCTTACGAATGGTTTTGAAAAAAACTCTGAAAACCCAGGGCTATGATGTTACCATAGCAGCTAATGGCGAAGAGGGAATAATAGAAGCCAAAAAATTATGTCCCGCTCTCATTATCTGTGATTGGGTAATGTCTGGGATGGATGGTTTACAAGTATGTCGTCAAATTAAGTCAGATTCGGAATTAGCTACAACTTTTTTTATTCTTCTGACTGCAAAAGGAGCTTCTTTAGGAGAGGAAGATGATCGTGTCAGAGGATTGGACGCAGGAGCAGATGAATTTATCTCTAAACCCATTGAGATGAATGAATTAAAAGCACGGGTAAGAGCAGGATTAAGGCTACATCAATTAAGTCGAGATTTGCAGCATCAAAAGCAAATTTTAGAGCAGTTAAATCAAGATTTACAGCATCAAAAGCAAGTTTTAGAAACCGAACTAGCTGAAGCTGCTGATTATGTGCGATCGCTTTTACCATTACCAATTATAGGATCAGTGACAATAGAATCTTTATTTGTACCTTCAGCACAGTTGGGAGGGGATTGTTTTGATTACTATTGGATTGACGATGAGCATTTGGCAATTTATCTATTAGATGTCTCTGGTCATGGTGTAGGCTCGGCTTTGTTATCTGTATCTGTATTGAATATCTTGCGATCGCAGTCTCTCCCAAATACTGATTTTTGTCAACCAGCAGAAGTTCTTAAAGCGCTCAATGAGACTTTTCAAATGAGTAAACATGGCGATAAATACTTTACCATTTTGTACTGTGTTTTTAATCGTGTTAATCATCAGCTAGTTTATGGTAATGCTGGACATCCACCGGCTGTATTAATATTTGGAAATGATCCCTCCAGTATTGAGGTTATAAAACTAAAATCTCTAGATTTACCCATTGGCTTTTTACAAGATATCAGTTTTGAAACTGCTATTTTGGAAGTTGCAGAAAACAGCACTTTATATATTTTTAGTGATGGTGCTTACGAATTGCTACAACCAGAGGGACAAATTTGGGGTTTCGACTCCTTCGTTAATTTATTGCTCACCCATAATCAGACAAATAACAATCATATTAATCAACTCTTACCTGAGATTATAAATATCAGCGGGAACGAAAATTTTGATGATGATTTGTCTTTACTACAAGTTAATTTTAGTGGATATCAAAATCCCTAAGATGTAAACTTTTATCAAGGTTGTTTGAAAAGTGTTTGGCGATTTTCTAGTTCTAATACTTTGCTGTCAAACTCTTTTCTATTACTTAATATGTTCAAAACTCGATCAATTTTCGTTAATTCAAATAACATTTTAACTTGCTCATTAATGGAACATACAAATAGTTCTCCTTTAGCATTTCTCACACTTTGCATTGCTCCTACTAAAGCACCTAAACCAGAACTATCAATAAAACTCACCTTTGACATATCAATCAATAGCATATTAAATCCATTATTAAGGATATCAGTAATTTGACGACGTAATTCGTTACCGGCGGTGGCGTTTAAGATTCCTGATGGTTCAAAGACGTGAATTTTAGAAGTCATAAATTATCTTCCTTTCTGTGTTAGTTTGTAAATTTGCCATTGAAAATCGTCACATCTATTGAAAATTATACTACTATTTAAGGCATTTTGTATAACTTTAAAAAATAGATTTACAAGCAATAAGGACTTTCATTAACTTTCCCCACGGGGTGAGGGGGTGAGGTTTTATGGTTGTATACAATTCCTTTGCAACACCCTCTTAGAGGTAATTCATGAATTACCTCTACTTTACTTCTGTTTTGTGTAAGTCCTGTGGTTGCCAAACAGCAGCGCTGATAATTGCCCAAAGTAGAGATAAAATATATATACCCCATAATGTGTTGATCAAATAAACCCAAGGAGTTTCTAACTGACCAATAGCGAAACGATATATACTCCATATTATACCTAAAATCATCAAAATAAACACAGTTATTTGTGGCCAAATTAGCTGGAGATAAATTCCTGATTGTCGCTGCTTAGGTGTAACCTGAAATTTAATAGGTTGTCCGGTTAATACACTCCATGCAGATTGAATGAATAGGGGAAATAAAGAGATAGAATATTGTTCTGAACGCCATAATTCCGCAGCATTAATTCCCCAACCAGCAGCTAAAAAAGTCAACCTATTAATTATAAAAGCTGGAAGAAAATGGATAGTAAAATCAAAACCATAAGTTTTCACGGGGATAGTTCCCGTAAAAAAATAGATAATGGGACAAGCAATAAAAACCAAAGTTGCAAATCCAGAAAAATAACTATATGTTGTCTTAAAATAGTGTAATCGTTGCCAAAATGTTAGTCCTGGTTTGGTGAGAGGATTTTCTCTCATTAACACTTGAATTGTACCTTGAGACCAGCGCATTCGCTGTTTGAGGGTAGAACTTAAATCATCAGGAGCAAGTCCTTCTGCTAATAATTCATGATGATAAATTGATTTCCAACCAGAACTATGCAACCGCATGGCCGTATTCATATCTTCGGTAATACTATTACTAGAAACACCACCAATTAATTCAAATTCATCTAATTTTTTACCATCTTTGACAAATTCATCTGCAAAATATTGTAACCCCACACTAACTAATGCTTCTCTTCTTAAGACTGCATTTGTACCTGTGTAGAAAGCTGAATTCATACCATCTTTACCTTGTTGAATCGGTCCATAAAATAAATTGGCTCGATGTCCAAAGGGGTCTCCAGGGGGAATATTATAAAAATCTTGGGGAGTTTGCACAAATGCAATACGGTTTGGCTCATATTTTCCTGAATACAAATTATAGGTATAGAAATATGGCAAAACTCGCTTTAAAAATGCTGGTTTAGGAACATGATCTGCATCTAAAGTAAGAATAAAATCTCCTGCGGTCTCTCCAGAAAAAATGGCGTAATTAAGATTACCTGCTTTAGCATGATGAGGTACTCCTGGTTGTTTAGGACGAGCAATATACCGCAATCTAACCAGTTGCACAAGTTCTAATTCTTTTTGACGAATTGCTAATTCTAATCCGCTACGTTCATGATTGAGATGTTCATATATAGTTGATTTATTGACATGATGACTATTTTGATGTTGAGGATTTAACCAGAGAATAAACTGTTGTAAACTGTGGACAAATCTAGCGGGAATATCCTCGAAATTATTTGAAGTATTTAAAGATGATTTTTGCAGCCATTCTTCAGCGGCTTTTACTTCAGGTGCTAGACTTTCCAGTTGTTCAATTCGTTGATTTAAAGTAGATAATTCCGCGTCAATTCGATTAGCTTCCTGTTGTAATAATGGTGATTGTAAATCCTCTAGAGCTAATCTTTCTGACATGGCTCGCATTTGTTCAGAATTACCATCATCTAATACATATACACGCAGCTTTGTGGTTGGATAATCTATCGCTAAAGCCGCTCTAGCAGTTTCTTCCACCATTTCTGAGGGTTCATTATAGCAGGTTATAAACACATCTACATTTGCCCAATCAGAATTAGGAAGGGGTGGAATTAACTGATTAAGAGACTTAACCTGTCGGACTATAGGCCGCCATAATCCAATGACAAACATAACTCCTCCGAAATAGCTGTAAATTTCCGCCAGCAATAAAGGAATAGACAGCCATAGAGCATCAAAGTTGATAGAATGAGTTATCCGCCATTGTAAATACCAAGCACCAAAAATTAAGTTGATTTCCGCTAAGTACCGAAAAAGTAGGGTTCTTTTTTTCAGTGTTGTACGGCTATTACCGGAAAAATTCGCTGAATCATAACTAGAGGACGCTGGGTTCATTTTGCTACCGAAAATAAAATTTAAATTAGTCAATTATGCGGTTGTTTGTTTTTACAAGAGTCCTGTATTCGATTTGAACTCCCATGGTTGTCCATAGCCAGTCTATAGTCCTTGATATTTTTTAGATATCACTGAGGATTCCTGTAGCTTGTTAAAGTAGAGTTGTTATTTAATGTATCAGATTTTTGGTGTCATTTCTAACCATAGCGAAGTAATTCTCTCTTCTCTAGCTCTCTAGTCCTCCCTGAATGGTTCTCAAATCTTATTTGTAAATGATGCAGCAACACCGTCACCACAAACTATTAAAATGGATTGCATTGTTCCTAAGTGGAGCATTTTTGCAATTTTTGTTCTGCGTGCCTACAGTATCTTTAGCACAAAATTCTACTCCTAATAGCTGTAGTCAAATTTCAGCGCCTCTGACACCGGAGGAACAGATTTACGCTCGTGCAGCTTGGCAATATTTTGTCAATAACTATCAAGCAAATACAGGGTTTACTAATTCTACTGGTGGTTATCCTTCTGGTACTCTCTGGGACATTGGTAATTACCTAATGGCTTTGAATGCAGCGCGGTGGATGAATTTGATTAACCAGTCGGAATTTGATTCACGCTTTAATAAATTTCTTACCAATTTTGCTAATCTTAGTTTATTTGAAAACGCTTTACCAAATAAGGTATACAATGCTGCTAATGGAAAAATGACTGATTATGGTAATAAACCTGTAGAAAAGGGGCTGGGTTGGTCAGCTTTGGATATTGGTCGTATATTGGCTGCTTTTCATATTATTGGTACTTGTCATCCTCAATATAAAAATTGGTTGAAGGGAGTTCTCAGTAAGTGGCAGTTAGCAAGATCACTGAAAGATGACCAACTTTACGGAGCGCTTGTCTTGCCTAATGGTAAAACATTGTTGGTACAAGAAGGGCGACTTGGTTATGAGGAATATGCTGTTAGGGGTTATGAACTATGGGGATTTAAAGCACCCAAAGCAGCGGCTTTAGAGCCTTTCAAACTTGTAGATATTAATGGGGTGAAAATTCCTGTTGATACCCGTGATTTTCAAAGCACTAATGCTAATAATTATGTAGTTGGTGAATCCTACATTCTTGATGGCATTGAATTTGGCTTAGAAGGTTATTTAAAAAAATATGCTGCTGATGTTTTAGAAGTACAAAAGCGACGCTTTGAATCTACAGGACAACTAACTGCTGTTTCTGAAGACAATATTGATCAACCCCCTTATTTTCTCTACAATACTATATACTCTAATGGAGTTGCTTGGGCGACAATTACGGAGAAAAATAAGCCCTATACAGAGTTGCGGAGTATTAGCACTAAAGCTGCCTTTGGTTGGCGCTATCTTTACCCAGGTAATGCTTATGCTCAAAAGGTTTTTGATGCGGTTAAGGATTTACGTGATCCTAAAGGTGGTGGCTTCTACGCTGGACTGTATGAAGAAACAAAAAAACCTAATAAATCCCTGACAGGTAATACTAATGGCCTAATCATGGAGATTTTATATTATAAAGCTAGAGGAAATCGCCCCTTAATTGGTGGTAATGGGGTGAGTTTTGCAAAAATACCGTCTGGTGATTCTAAACCCTCAGATTCTAAACCCCCAGATTCTAAACCCCCAGATTCTAAACCCCCAGATTCTAAACCCCCAGATTCTAAACCCCCAGATTCTAAACCCCCAGATTCTAAACCCCCAGATTCTAAATCACCTGCTGCAAATTCGCCTCCAGCCCAAAGTCCTATTCCCATAAATGTTAAACCGGCTAAGACTAACACAGCGACTAACCCACCTCCGCTGATAGTTAAGCCTATCCCATCCTTGGGTGTCCCGCAGCCAGCTAAACCATTACCTAAACCGTTAACAGTTGTCCAAAGACGCTATGCTCAAGCGGCCTGGAACTATTTCTCCGCTAATTCTCAGCCTAGCACAGGATTGGTGAGCGATCGCTCTGATGTTAAGGGTTCAACATTGTGGGGATTAGGAGACTATTTAACAGCACTCAATGCAGCATGGGCTATGGATATAATTTCTCCCAAGGAATTTGATCAACGCATTCGACAGTTGTTGAGTGCTTTAGCGCAGATACCGCTATATGCAGGGGAATTACCGAGTCGGGGTTATGATCCGCGAACATTGCAACCAGTAGATTATGGAGGTAATCCAGTCCCTGAAGGTACTGGTTGGTCGTCTTTAGATGTGGGAAGACTATTAACATCCCTGTATAATTTAAAAACAGATCACCCCGAATATACGGAAGTTGTTGATCAAATTGCTCTCGACTGGTCATACTTGCGGGTTGTGCGGGAAGGTATTCTTTCTAGCGCCAATGTCACCAAAGATAAAAGTGGGCGGTTAGTCCCCAGAATTAATCCTGAAACCCGTTTGGGTTATGAGGAATATGCTGCTAGAGGTTTTCAATTGTGGGGCTTTAATGTTGATAAATCTGCTGTGGGTGGTGAATATAAAACAACATCAGTGGAGGGGGTAGAAGTCCCCATTGAACGGCTGCGTAAAGATACAAAATCAAAGGTTAATCAATATACCGTTAGTAATCCTTTTCTGCTGTATGCTCTAGAGTTTGGTTTAGATCCAAAAATGCGATCGCTCTTTACAGCAGTATATCAAGCTCAAGCCCAACGCTACCTTAAGACTGAGATTCTTACAGCCTCAGCTACTACTCTCATTGAGCGTCAACCTTACACCATCCACAGTTCAATTATTGGTCAAAATCAGCCTTGGGCAGCTTTAGATGATGATGGTAAAATACTACCAGAGGGAAGATTAGTCAGTTCGGCTGTAGCATTTGCCTATTATGCTTTATTGCCTAAAGATACCTATGCTCAGGAATTAATCAAGGCAACAACGGACTTGTACAGCCCTTTATTGGGCTTTTATGAAGGTTTTTATGAAAAAACAGGTAAAACCGCTCTTGGTTCTACTAGTAGCACTAACAGTATGATTCTACAATCTTTACTGTATACAGCAACAAAGCAACAACCCCTCCTCCGTCCTAATACGGATATGAAATCACCCTGGTGGCGAGTAGTAGCTGATGGTAATTCTGGTCGGGGTCTACCGAATACTTCTACTCAAAAAACCCAATTTGTGACTAATGGCACTGAAAATTACTGGATTACTGTCACAGATGACAGGAAGTAACTTTGGATGATTTAGATACTTGAGGTTAGTAGAATTACTTGATTCTTGTCGCTATGGAGGAGATAAATGAAGATAAATCTGATATACCAACCCAAATTCATAAATACTGACATAAAATATATAGGATTTACACAAAACAGCAGAAAAATAGCGGTAATATCTTCCGATATCTTGCTATATTAATTACTACTGCCTAAAAATAAGGTTTATGAGTCCACGTAAGCTATCAGCCATATCTGCTGTTAATCTTGGATACATTAACTCACCCTAGTAAATTGGTAAAGGTATTAATATGAGAATATTCCTTCTATTCCCTTGCGTAGCTGTTTTGTAAAATGTTACTCTCACTAGACCCGCGAAAACGAATACTATATTTATTTTTCCCAATAAGTATCATCACTAGCTTTGGGATTAATTCTGTATCTGCTGCTCCTATCCAACCAGATGAAAATTGGGGTTCAGTCTCACTTGTGATAGAACCCGTTGCTGTGGTTGATAATTTACCAAATTCACGCCAAAATAACGGGGATATTACAGAAACAGATTCCTCTATTTTTTTCCCACTAGATGAAAACTCGAACTCATTTCCAGAATTGACCGCACAAATTACACATTTTGGTATTTTAGAAAACTTAAACATAGTCAGTTTTCCTCCTCAGAATTTGCAGTCAATACCAATATTAATTGCTGCACCTGAAAACTTTAATCCTCAGCTAAGGTTAACTTCCCAACAAGTATCTCTTCCGCAAAGACAACCAACTCCTACGGTACAATCAACTTCAAAACCAACTCCTATAGTACAACCAACTTCAAAACCAAATTCTACTACACCTCGGTCAGCGTTTGTTTTGGAAAGTGTCCAAACAGGATTTCGTAAGGATATGAATAGTTCCCAGCAGGAGAGCCAAATTATTGAACCAGTGTTTCAATTTCGGTTATTTAATGGAGAGAAAATTAAATTGAAAACTGCTTTTAATAAGTTAAGTCAACCGAAATTTACATCTCTTATTAATATTCCTCTTCAGTTAGGATGGGAAGGGAAAACAGGTCAATTTAATATAAAATTAGGAGCAGGAATTGATCTATTTAATCGTTTACCAATGGCTCTCAATTTCAATGCTCAGATAGATAGACCAATTTTCGTTAAACTCAATCCAGATAATAGCATTAAGTCAAGTTTATTTTTATCAGCAGTCTTAGAACAAGGTCCTTATAAAACTAGTGTGAAAACACTGGAAAATCAAATTACAGCTACACGCTCTGGTTTCAATACTTTTTGGCAAATTGACCCTAATACTAGCTTTTTTGGCTCTTATCGTGTGGGTTTATATAATGATGGTAATTTTGAACAACAGATTTTTAATCGCTTGGAACATAAGTGGGGTGAATTTTGGTTTGCTGGTAATATTTTTGCTTGGAAATATGCAAGCGATAATCAAGAAAGTAGTGGCTATTTTTCTCCAGTATCTTCTCTAGTTTACAACGGTGAAATCGGATGGGGAAAAAACATTTTTCCTTTTTTAAATTGTCGTTTAAATACCACCTTGGGGAGACAAATAGTTAATGGTAGTAAAAGTGGAGGTACTGGCTATCAAACTCGCTGTACCGTCAAAATGTCACCAACTATAGGCTTAGACTTAGGTTATAGTTTAGGTAAGTCTCACAATCTCATGACTGGGGAAAGTCTGTACAATAATCAGACATTAACAGGCCAATTACAGATAAAATTTTGACCTGTTTTTTGACTGATAACTCAATATTTCACAAGTAGAAAAAAGCAAAAGCAGAGAAATCGAAATCATAAATTATCGAATTTCACAGCATCAAAATAACCTTTTTGTTTACTCTTTTATTCCAGCCCAAACAGTGAGAGGTTTACCAACTTTTTTATAAAGTAAGCTTTCTAAAATTACACCATTATTATTGGCAGTAAGAGCTTTATTTGGCTGATTTAAAGATTCATAAAACCCGTTATACCAACCTTGATCAGATTTAAGTTGAGTTTGCACAAAATTAAATAATTTGCCTGTATAATCAGTATTATACAGGACGTGCCAACCTACTGCAGCCTTAGCACTGAGAAAACGTAGATCATTGTATTTTTTCCCTGCTCCTGTGATAGTTGCCCAAGGTTCTCCATTCACAAATAAACTACTATAAACAAAGTAAGGAGCGCGATCTAAATTATCTTCCGTGACAGCAGTTAAAAAATTAGTTCTTTGATAACGAGCTTCTTGTGCAGCTAAAATTCGGTCTGAAAATGCTTTAGGTAAAGCTTGAAATCCGGTTTCAATGCCATCTAAAATATAAGGCTCGCTGAGAACATAATTATTTGCACCTGAATTTTGATAATCCCGTCGATCATAAGGAACACCCTGTCCATAGAGATCCACAAAGTCTGTATTAGATGTGTAATCTAAAGCTTTTTTAACATCTAAGCCCCAGAGTTTTAATCCATAAGCTGCGTAATTTTCATAACCTAAACGCCCTTCTTGGTTATACTGTTCTTCACCAGAAATAACAGAAGTACCGTACATTTGCCCGTTTTTGACCAAGCGCTTGATTTGCCAATGTTTCCAAACGGCTTCTGTTTGTGGTTGCATTTTGGGATATTTTATACCGACAATATTCAGCCATATAGCTAAACGTCCTAAATCCAAAGCAGACCAACCAATTTCTTCTCGTTTATCTAATTGACCATAATTTACAGGTATCAATGTTTTTGAATTATAGACTTTATTCGGTAATTCTCCCTTATACAAAGGCATAGACGCTAGAGTTTTTAACATCTGACTCATTTTGCTCTCAAACTCTTCTACGGTAATGATATTAAGTTCTTTAGCACTGACCAAAGCAGCCATAGCAGCGGCTTGGTCCCACATAGTAACAGAGGCAAAATTATTTACAGAGTTAACCAAGCCAGTTTTATCATTCCAATTACGTTGGAAGTATAACCAAGCTTGACGCGCCATTGCAGTTTCCTCTGTGGTTAATGTCCCACTTCCGGGCGCAATATAGGGTTCTTGGGTGGTTGTCAATTCGGTAGCGGCAATGGGTTTACCTGCGACAATTGTTAATTTAGTATTCAGCTTGCTAATACTATCGGTATTTATAGTTAAATACTTTGACAAAGAATTGAAACCTATAATTGCAATTACAGCGGTTATAACTCCGCCAAAGGTAGCGAGAAAAGATAGTTTTTTTGATGGTGGCTCAAAATCAGAATTCATCATGGAATTGGTAATTGGTAATTGGTAATTGGGAATACAATTGAGGGTTTTTTCTTGTCTAGTTTTTTTAAGTCGGGACTTACGCAAAATATCTTTCTGTAGGGGCGAACGGCCGTTCGCCCTAAGTCCCCATTTCTGTTCTTTGTACCTGAAGTTGTTCGTGTATTCCGTGACTCGTGCGTAAGCCCTATCCAGGATAGATAGGAGATGATTAGGGTTGTTTTTCCTTAGCCCAAACTGTCAACGGTTTGCCCACACGACGATATAGTATTGCTTCTAACACTATACCGTTAGTATTGACAGTTAAAGCTCGATTTGGTTCTTGAGTTTCTTCATAAAAACCTGCAAAAACGCCACGAGTTGGGTCAGCCAGCCAGCGCGTACCCTTATGAAGTCTTTCTGTATAGGGAGTTTGAAAGAGCATATTCCAGCCTATTGCGGCTTTAACACTACTACCCCGATAAACAAAGGCATCTTTACCAGATGAGTCTATACTTTTCCAAGGTTGACCATTGACAAAAATACAATTGTAGACAAACCAAGGCTCTCGATCTAAATTATCCTCAGACCAGGCTGTGAGTTGATTGGTGGCTTGATAGCGACGTTGTTGAGCTTGGAGTAACTTGGCTGCATATTCCGCAGGTAAAGCCTGAAAACCACTTTCCAACCCATCCAAAATATAGGGTTCACTCGTGACATAATTATGATAGGTGGTGCGTTTATCCGCTGGTACTTCCACACCCATAATATTGACAAATTGAGTTTCAGTCTTAGTATCGAGTGCTTTGGGAGCTACAATCCCAATTTTTTGTAATCTATAGGCTGCATATTGTTCATAACCTAGCCGTCCTTCTTGGTTCCAGGTTTCCTGACCATTTTTAATCCCTGTCCCCATTAGCTGTCCATTCGCTACTAACCGCTTTAACTGCCAACGAGCCGTGACTGCTTTACTGGCCGCAGCGTGTTTAGGGTATCGAGTTTGGATTATATCTAGCCATTGCACCAGTCGTGCTAAATCAATGGCCGAAAACCCAATTTCTTCAGGTTGTGCCAATTTGCCGTAGTTAACCGGGATTAAAGTTTTCGCGTTATAGGCTTTGTTTGGTAACTCATTCCGGTACAAAGGTATTTTGGCTAGGGTGGCCAATACTTCCTCTATCCATTGATCAAATTCTGCCGGCTTAAGCAAGCCTAATTCCCGTGCTGCTACCATACCAGCTAATTGACTACCTACGTCCCACATTGTTGTACTGGGAAAGTCCGCAGCGGAAGAAACTAAACCCGTGGATAAACGATTTTTCTGGAAATAACGCCAAGCTGTACGGGCTAATTGTATATCTTCTGCATTCAGCCGATTTTGACCAATGGAAGTAACTGGAGTTGGGAGAATGTTAGTCTCACGCCATTGCATTCCTTTATGCAATCCAAAGCCAACTAAAGCGATCGCTATAGCGACAATAGTTTGTTTTAATAAACTAGGTTGGATTGGAGTAGGATTGATAGTTGTATCTTGTGTCATAGTTAACGGGGAATAATATTAAACAACACTTCTTTTTTTACCAGCCACCAGAAGCAGCCCACAGCTACAGCCTGAGCGATAGTAGTGACTATGGGATTACCATTAACTAAAGCCGGAATTAAAAACCAAATCACTGTGACTGGAACGTGAACAATATAGACGTACAAAGAGTTTTGACCCAAACTAATCAACAGTTTCCCCAGAATTTTATTTAACGGTTGCCAAAATGTATCCACAATGATATACAGCAAGGGGAAGAAACCGATGTGATTA
Source organism: Aphanizomenon flos-aquae FACHB-1287 (assembly GCF_014698755.1). Lineage (GTDB taxonomy): Bacteria > Cyanobacteriota > Cyanobacteriia > Cyanobacteriales > Nostocaceae > Dolichospermum > Dolichospermum flosaquae. The sequence goes on from NZ_JACJTO010000001.1 coordinate 28,066, forward strand.
ATTAAACGCAAAAAACCCACCCGACTGCGGTCTGTCCATGCTAACCAAGCAACTCTATCTGAGAATTTGGCTGGCCAAACACCAAGCTGAATATCATAATGTGCGGTTACAATTGAGCCAGTGACGATTAATACTAAGCCTATAACTAGGGGGATTTTCGGAATTTTTCCCCATAATTCTTGTAGCTTTTGACGATAGTAACCTGCTAGTACACCATGCACGTATAAAATTTGCCAACCAGCTAAAGCAAAGTAAGGATGTTCTCTGTCTAAAGGATGGAAACTCAAGGCATAAGGATGTAATTGTTGGATACTCCAAAATGTCCAGGAAATAGCCAAAACAGGCAACCAAAAGCCTTTCCTTAACATCCAGAAAATGGCTGGGGAAAACAGCAACAGCAATACATACAGTTGCAAAATGTCAATGACAGGTGGTGCTAAATGGAATGTAGCTGCCGCCAGTAATATTTGCCACCAAGTCCCAGGAGCAAAATCAAAGGCCGGACGGGTCCAACCGGGGGCAATTATACTTAATAAACCCAGGACAGACATTAAAATGAAACTGGTGAGATAAAGTTTTCCAGAACGCTCTAACAGTTTTTTCATGGCTTCGGAAAAGCCAACTTTATTGATACGTCCTAATGTCACCATTCCTAATACCAGTCCAGAGAGAAATACAAAGCCTTCGGCTGCACTGGCGTAAATATGCCCCCTGTTGATAGCACTGAAATAAGAAGAACTTTCTAAATGATTGAATACCATGGAAACAATGGCAATGCCCCGGAGAAAATCAATCCTTAGATCTCGGTTTCCATAGAGCGTGGGATCATAGCGCCAGGATACAGGAGGATTGTTTGTTGTAATTGTATTGTTATGCACAGGATATGGTTACCTTCGGTTATTTAACTACTTGGTTTTAGAACGGGAACTAACTAAATATTTTTTCGTAGGTTTTTACCTCTTCTTTGTAATGGAGTACGCATCGAATGAGAATTACTGATAAGATAATACCCTAAAGACAGAAATAAAATCTAAAAATCCTGAATTTTCTTGATCTGTTTGCAGTAGCACTTCGCTATCAGTAAATAAGTGTAGATAGGTAAAATACAGCATCATTAATTTTACGTGCGTATGATTATATATTTTAGTGTTTTTACGTCTACATACTCAAGATAGCCAAAATCACAACACTTTTCACTAGGGGTAAATTTAAATATGAAAGCATTATTACGCAATGACGAAGCCGGAAGAATTGAAGCACTTTTACAATACAGAATTCTTGATACTCAGTCCGAACAGGAGTTTGATGATATTACCCGTTTAGCTTCTTTTATTTGTGGAACTCCTATGGCCGTAATGACCTTAGTTGATACGGACCGCCAATGGTTTAAATCTAAAATTGGACTAGAAGCATCAGAAACACCCCGTAGTATTGGTTTTTGCAATCATGCTATCCAGCAACCAGATCCCATGATCATTCCCGACGCTACTTTAGATCCAAGATTTGTGAATAACCCTTTGGTGACATCAGATCCCAATATCCGTTTTTATGCGGGCATACCCCTAATTAATAATGAAGGTTATGGCTTAGGAGCGTTGTGTGTTCTTGATGACATACCAAGACAACTCGCATCACAACAGATAGAGGCATTAAATATTTTAGGTCGCCAAGTCATGAAACAATTAGAATGGCGGCGTAATTTAGATAGTTTGCTCCTCTCAACGGTATTAGATACAGTTAATGCTTTAGTGGTAGTTCTTAACCCAGAAGGGGAAATTATTGGATTTAATCGAGCTTGTGAAGAAACCACGGGTTATTCTTACAATGAAGTTAGAAATCAATGCTTTTGGAACGTATTTACAGAACCAAAACGCTGTCGAACGGTGCGATCTATTTTTGAAAAAATTAGATTAAGTAAAGGGTTAAAAGAATATGAAAATTATTGGCGAATAAAAGATGGAAATCTGCGGCTAATTAATTGGTCAAATAGAACGGTTGCAAATGAAAATGGTGAAATTGAATTTATTGTTTGTACCGGCATAGATATCACTGAACGCAAACAAGTTGAAGAGTCTCTAAAACAGCAATTAGCAGCAGTAGAAGCGGCGAGTGATGGCATTAGTATTGTTGATAAACAGGGTAATTATCTTTATCTAAATAGCTCTTATGTGAATATATTTGGCTATAGTCATATCACGGAATTGCTAGGAAAAAAATGGCAAGAAGTTTATGAACAAGAGCAGATTAAATTGTTTGAAAAAAAGATATTTCCTGAACTAATGAAACAAGGTTACTGGCATGGAGAAACAATTGCTCAGAGAAAAGATAGCAGCAACTTTGCCGCAGAAATGTCTCTGACGAAGTTGAAAGATGGAGGATTCATTTGCGTAGGCCGTGATATCAGTAAACGCAAAGAAGCCGAGGAAGAACTAAAATACTTTAACTTGCGATCGCAATTATTAGCTGATATTACTTTAAAAATCCGCGGTTCTTTGCAGATAGATGATATTCTGCAAACGAGTGTTACAGAAGTACAAAAACTGTTGAAAACTGACCGTGTAGTGATTCTAGAGTTGTTGGCCGATGGCTCTTTAACAGCGCGGAAAGAAGCATTAATTCCCGGTATTCCAGTTGTTATGGGGGCAAATATTGTTGAGCCTTGTTTGACAAAAAATTACATCGAGAAATATACTCAAGGATGGATTGGTGTAATTAATGATATTGAAAAAGCTAACATTCAACCTTGTCATATCGAACTATTGCAAAAGTTTAATGTCAAAGCTAACCTAGTTGTTCCTATTTTTCTCAAAGATGAATTTTGGGGTTTACTAATTGCTCATCATTGTACCCAACCCCGTCAATGGACTAACTGGGAAATAGAATTTCTCAAATCTTTATCTGATCAAATAGGTATTGCTTTAGCTCAAGCTAAATTACTGCAAGCGGAAATTATACAAAGACGAGAACTGGAAATTGCTCGTCATCAAGCTGAGTTAGCATCTCTATCCAAAAGTAGTTTTTTAGCGAATATGAGTCATGAAATTCGTACTCCTATGAATGGCATTTTGGGCATGACTGGTTTATTATTAGAAACTCCTCTCAACCCAGAACAAAGAGATTTTTTAGAAACAGTTCGTGTGAGTGGTGATGCTCTTTTATCTCTGATTAATGAGATTTTAGATTTATCGAAACTTGAAGCTGGAGAAATGATCATCGAAAGCATAGATTTCGATCTTTGCAATTGTCTGGAAGAAGTGCTAGATTTATTAGCTCCTCAAGCACATAAAAAAGGACTAGAAATTGCCACACTGGTACAACAGAATATTTATAAATATCTGAGGGGAGATGTTGGCCGATTACGACAAATTATCATGAATCTAATTGGTAATGCTATTAAATTTACCAGGGAAGGAGAGGTATTATTAGAAGTAGAATTGAAGTCAGAAACTCAGGATCTAGTTATTCTCAATTTTACTGTTATAGATACAGGAATTGGTATTAGTCTTCAAGATCAAAACAAACTTTTTCAAGCATTTAGCCAAGTTGATGCTTCTATTACCCGTCAATATGGTGGCACAGGTTTGGGATTAGCAATTTGTCAACAATTAGTAAGTTTAATGGGAGGAAAAATTGGCGTAAAAAGTCAGATGGGTAAAGGATCTCAATTTTGGTTTGAGCTACCTTTTATGAAACAAATCCAGCCTTCTTCTCAGATTTTAGACCTTAATATATTGACTAATAAGCGGTTGTTAGTAATAGATGATAATGGGACTAACCGGAGAATTATTTATCATCAAGCTACTCATTGGGGAATGTGGGTAGATGAAGCTGCTTGTGCAAATACTGGTCTTGCAGCTTTACAAAAGGCTGCCGAAAATCACCCCTATGATATTGTTCTAATTGATATGCAAATGCCTGTGATAGATGGTCTAACGCTGGGAACAAAAATTAAAACTAATTCGGCTATTAGCAATATTCCTTTAGTTCTATTGACTTCTAGTAATCAAAAGGATGAATCAAAAAAAGCAATCAACATAGGATTTATTAGTTATTTAGTTAAACCAATAAAGCCTTCTCGTTTGCTAGATACTATCATGGATATTTTAGGAAGCCAACCAAAATTAGATAATTTCCAATCTTCTAAAATTGAACAACATTTTATAACTATGTTGGATCAAAAAATACCTGATTCTACAAAATCAAAGTTAAAATTGCTCGTAGCAGAAGATAATCCAGTTAATCAAAAAGTTATCCTCAAGCAACTCGACAGTTTAGGCTATAAAGCCGATATTGTAGCCAATGGCCAAGAAGTTTTGGAAATGTTGGATAACATTGCCTATGATTTGATTTTGATGGACTGTCAAATGCCAATTCTCGATGGTTTAAAAACTACAAAAGTAATTCGTTCTCGGCCAATAAGTTCATTTGTTAATCACCGACAACCTATAGTTATTGCTATTACTGCTAATGCTATGAAGGAGGATCAACAGAATTGTTTAGATGCTGGTATGGATGACTATTTTAGCAAGCCAATTACTAAGGATAAATTAGCAACATTATTAGAGCTTTGGAGTTCGAGAATTATGGCGGGACGAGTAGTGACTATTCCTCAACCTGATCCAGTAGTTTTAATTACAAATAATCCGTTAACAGATTTACCAATTGATTGGGAACATCTACATCAAATCTCAGAAAATGATCCAGAATTTGAGTTAGAAATATTAAAAGTTTTTGTGGAAGATAGCCTGTTTCATGTAGAGGGAATTAAAGCCGCAATTGCCGTTAATGACTTTCCTCAACTAGCGAGGGAAGCTCATCATCTTAAAGGTTCTAGTGGTAATATTGGCGCTACAGCCATACAGAAAATTGCCGAAGAACTAGAACAACTCAGTCGCAAACAGAGTTTTGTTGGTGCTGATGAATTTGTACTAGGATTAGTTGATTTTATAAATAAGATTCAAGCTTTTTTAACTAAGTTCTGAAAAAGTTTTTTCCTGCTCTTACAAAGCTATTTTGAATCATGAAACTCTTGTGGTGCGGGCATCTTGCCCGCTAGATATGTACCTCATAATACCGGGAAGTATATCCGATATTCCGCACTTCATAATGTAGTATAAGCCTTTTCAAGAGTACCCTTAATAAGGGTTAAATGACTACGTATTAAAACTTAAAATATTTGAAAAATATGTATGGTTAAAATGTCCAGATTCTTGATTAAATCGGCGATCTAAGGTATTATAAATGCGATCGCCAGTGGGGATTTATTAAACTTGTGAAAATATGATCTTCCCATTTACCATTAATCATTAAATAATCTCTAGCATATCCTTCCACCACAAAACCGAGTCTTTTAAGAACATTACCACTACGGCGATTATGTGGCATATAATTAGCCATTATGCGGTGTAGATTTAATTCTTCAAAAACATAGTTAATAGCAATAGAGAGGGCTTCTGTCATGTAACCATATCCTTGGGCTGATTCTGCTAAACTATATCCTAATTGACAAAATTGAGCAGCACCATAGACAAAATTATTAAAATTCACAGTTCCGACAATTTTTCTAGGCTGGTATTTTGGATAAATAAATAATTTTAATGAACCTATGTTCACAAATTCCCAAAAATTAGTTTCTACTTGATATTCCCAATATTCTTGGGTAAAAAAGTTTTCGTCCCATTCAGGATAAAATGATGTGAGATATTCCTTATTTTCAATAAAATAGTTGAGTATGTAAGGAATATCCTCCATAGCTGCCATTCTTAATAATAGGCGATCGCTTTTCAGAATTGGTGGCTCTGATGTCATATAATCAAAATTAAATATTTTCTATCAGCTATACTAATTTGAACTCAAACCAAAAGACCGCAAAAAGGATCATAACAGTGGAAATACGCTACAATTGGCAACCAACAGAGATTTTAACCATATATAATACCCCATTTCTCGAACTAATTTATCAAGCTGCTACGGTGCATCGTCAACATCATAAACCGGAACAAATACAAGTTTGTAAACTTATCTCCATTAAAACTGGTGCGTGTCCAGAAGATTGCGGTTATTGCGCTCAATCTTCCCGCTACAAAACGGAGGTAAAACCCGAAGCACTATTAGAAAAAGCCACAGTGATGAATATTGCCAAAACAGCCAAAGAAAGCGGTGTTAGTCGGGTTTGTATGGGTGCTGCATGGCGGGAAGTCCGGGATAATTCCCAATTTGAGGAAGTCCTGGATATGGTCAAGGATGTAACCAGCATGGGTTTAGAGGTATGCTGTACCTTGGGAATGTTGACGGAAAATCAAGCTAAACGGTTAGAGGATGCGGGATTATATGCTTATAACCATAATCTCGATACTTCAGAGGAATACTACAGCACAGTGATTACTACTCGAACTTATAGCGATCGCTTAAATACCATTGCCAATGTTCGCCAAACTAATGTTACCGTATGTTCGGGCGGTATTCTCGGTTTAGGGGAAAATATTAGCGATAGAGTCGGAATGTTACATACTCTCTCAAATTTACAACCTCATCCCGAATCTGTACCCATCAATATTCTTTCTCAAGTTCCCGGTACACCCTTAGAAAATCAACCAGATGTACCCATTTGGGATGTAGTGCGAATGATTGCGACTGCTAGAATTATTATGCCCCAATCTGACGTGAGACTGAGTGCGGGTAGAGCAAGACTTTCCCAAGTAGAACAGGCTTTATGTTTCATGGCTGGTGCAAATTCTATCTTCTCCAGCGATGATCATAAAATGTTGACGGTGACTACTCCCTGTCCCGATTATGACGCAGATAAGGAAATGTTGAATTTGCTAGGGTTGGAAATGCGTCCCCCATTTCAAAAGCAGGAAAAAACATCAACTCCAGTAATGATATAACAAAAGTAGGTTGGGTTAAGCGACAGCACAACCCAATCAATTGACCTAAATTATCTTCTATTTCATCTACAAAACTTGATATAATCAGAAACAGATCTAAATTCTTGGAAATATTTAAGCATTAAATAATATGGACACTGAACAACTGAAAATACAAATTGAAGAACAGAGAAATTTATTAAACACCGATAGACTTGATGTATCTTTCGGAGAAATAATGCGTATGTATGAAGATAAAGAAATTGTTATTAAACCTGCATTTCAAAGATATTTTCATTGGGATGACGGCAATTTTGCCACTGCTCTTTATGATGTTATTACAATTGGTGTTGCAGAAAACTATGATTATTACAAATCTCAACCATCAGACGTGATTTTAAATAAAATAAATCAGGAGGTGCGTACAGATACAATTTTAATAAAGTTTTCCAGAAGAGGAGGAAATAATCAAAAAGCGAGAATTATCAATCGGCTGAGAGAAGCCAAGCGAATATTTGGAAACATCAATAAATAATGACTAATCAGATCAAATTAGAACTTAGTATTGATGATGTTTGCAATCCTATTCTCATATATCATATTGAATCTAGATTTCCACAATTTAAACAATATCCAGAGCCAGATAAATTTAATAGAAAAGTAAATTTTTTTGATAAATTGGCAAAATTTTATAAAACTACTCCTTTAGAAATTAACCCAAATATCAATACAGAAAGCAATGTTGGTTTTAATGTGTTAAATAGAATATTAAGTGATTTTAATGTAGAAAAGATTCCAGAATATCCAGAGCCTCAATATTCATTAAAAGATGAACTTGCTAAATTAAAAGAGCAATTAAAGTAGTTGATAAACTTATGGAGTTAGTATTTGAGAGAATTAAAACTGGGTTTATAGAAAGATCCTATCTCAAACAGTAAGTATCTGATATCATGTTCGCCCAATCACTTACGATATAGTTTATCATTGTATTACCTTTTCCCAATTATCAATTACCCATTACCAGTCACAACAGACACAATCAAAAAAATTGAAAGCTAAAATATAGCTACAAATTTTTTTTAGTTTTAAGGAACAAGGAGCAAATTGGTCTGTAATTCATTAAACTAGGAAACGAGATATCTAAATTAAAAAAGGTAGGCACAATGAGTTCCCACGCCCTGTTATTAGTAAATCGTCATGCTCGTCAAGGACAAAAACGTTATGAGGAAGCGATAAATTGTTTACATCAATTAGGCTTAAAAATCATTACAGAATCTACAGAAAATCCCACACAATTGGGTGAACTAATTCGTCATTACCAACAAGAAATTAACTTGGTAATTGTGGGTGGTGGTGATGGTACACTCAACGCCGCTGTAGAGGCAATAGTTGATACTCAATTAACTTTAGGAATTTTACCTTTAGGAACTGCTAATGATTTAGCAAGAACTTTGGGAATCCCTAATTCTATCCCCCAAGCTTGTGAAATTATTGCTAACGGAAAGTTACGACGAATTGATTTAGGTTCAGTCAATGGTAAGTATTTCTTTAATGTTGCTAGTTTGGGTCTGAGCGTGAATATTACTCAACAATTAACTAAAGAAATTAAACAACGTTGGGGTATACTTGCTTATGCTGCTATCGCCTTCCAAGTAATTTGGAAATCCCGTCCTTTCAGTGCAGAAATTCAGATACATGGTGAATCAACTTTAGTGAAAACTGTACAAATTGCTGTGGGTAATGGTCGCTATTATGGTGGTGGTATGGCCATAGTTCATGATGCCGCTATAGACGACCAAAGACTGGATCTTTATAGTTTGGAAATTGATCATTGGTGGCAAATAATCCCATTACTTCCGGCTATGCGTGAAGGTAAACATATTAATTGGCCTAATGTCCGCGCCCTTCAGGGACAGGAAATCACAGTATATACCCGCAAACCCCATTCTATTAATACAGACGGAGAAATTACAACCCATACTCCCGCTACATTTCGCGTCATTCCTCAAGCAATCACTGTTTTAGTCCCAGCATGATCCTAGTATAATCATAATAGGCTGGAAACTCACACACTTCAGCACTAACAGCAAAATATCCAGCGGTTTTCACTTCTGAATTTTGTGTATAATACCATCATCACATCATAACTATGAATTTACGGTTTTCTCAAGAAATCAAATCCCTACTAGAACGTTTAAGTGAAAAACCGCTGACTTTAGCTGATATTCTGGCGGAAACATCCGAACGAGGTTTTAGCTTAGTAATGACATTATTAGTATTACCCTTTTTATTTCCTATGCCTCCAGGCTTAACCGGTCCCATGGGCGGTGCTTGCTTGCTATTATCATTACAGATGGTTTTAGGCAGAAAAACACCTTGGCTACCTAAAAAAATCGCTAACTATAAATTTTCTAACACCTTCGCCCAAATCATTTTACAAAATCTGCGGCGGGTTACTAGGGTATTAGAAAAAATTGCCCGTCCCCGATTACAAAAGGTCGCTAATCACCCTTGGATTTGGCGATTTAACGGGCTTTGCATTTCTTGGTTAACAGTATTATTAATTTCCCCAGTTCCCTTTACTAATCCCATTCCCACCGTGGGAATTTTACTTTTAGCAGTTGCTACCATTGAATCTGATGGATTATTAATGTGCATTAGCTATGTTGTCACCTTCTTAATTACTTTACTATTTGGTTTCATTGGTTATGCCCTGTGGTTAGCGCCCAATTTAGTACCCGCTATTTTTAATTAACAGTCCCCACTCTCAAAACACGGGGATTTTTGATTCCCCTTCAAAACTTACTTAATGATACTTATGTAAGTAAAGTAAAAATTTAAATTTCTATGGTGTGAATTAGTGATACCTCCCTATTTTATACCAAATTTAATCTAATTGGGTCTGCGTTTATATCTGTCTGTAATTCGCATCTACAGCTAAATCTATGCGTACGAGATAAGATGATAGAATCTTTTCTACAATCAAAGTGATATGGCTTCTAGGGAATGAGGGAAGCCTTTCAGTGGTGTGATAGGAGTGAAGTGCAATGTTAAGTCGCAAGCGAGTTCCAATTTTTGCAGATAATCAAGAAGGTGATACTTACGCCTGGTTTTCTCAGCGGGCTTGGGTCGAAATTGATTTAGGGGCATTGTCTCATAATGTCCAGCAGTTGGTAAAGTTTTTGTCACCACGTACTCAATTAATGGCAGTTGTCAAAGCAGATGCTTATGGACACGGAGCGGTGACAGTGGCTAAAACTGCCTTAGAGGCGGGCGCTAGTTGGTTAGGTGTGGCCACTGTTCCCGAAGGTATTCAATTGCGAGAAGAAGGCATTAAAGCCCCAATTCTAATTTTAGGGGCAATCAACACCCCAGAGCAAATTCAGGCTAGTGCTAATTGGCAGCTTCAGCCTACACTATGTAGTCCTAAACAGGCTTTAGAATTTTCTAATACCTTAGAAAATATTAATAATCATTCATCCTTACCTGTGCACATTAAACTAGATACGGGAATGTCTAGATTAGGTACTAATTGGCAAGAAGCAGCAGATTTTGTACAGTTAGTACAAGGATTACCTCATTTAGATATTATCAGTATTTATTCTCATCTAGCAACAGCAGATAGCGCTGATGTCACAGTGATGTCAGAACAACATAAAAGATTTGAGGAAGCAATTGTACAAATTAAAGCTAAAGGTATCAAAATTCCCAGTTTACATTTAGCCAACTCAGCGGCGACCCTTACAGATTCAAGATTACACTATGATATGGTACGGGTGGGTTTAGCAATTTATGGGGTTTATCCTGCTACTCATTTACAAAATCAAATCAAATTGCAACCAGTTTTACAACTCAAAGCCAGAGTTACTCAAGTTAAAATCATAGCAGCAGGAACTGGAGTTAGCTATGGGCATAATTATACTGCTTCTGAGGAAATGCGTCTAGCTGTGGTGGGAATTGGTTATGCAGACGGCGTGCCCCGTCATCTTTCTAATCAAATGCAAGTATTAATTCGGGGACAGCGTGTATCACAAATTGGCGCAATTACAATGGACCAAATCATGTTAAATGTAGATTCTATACCTGATTTACAAGAGGGGGAAATAGTGACTTTACTGGGAGAACAGGGACAAGAACAAATCTCCGTTGATGATTGGGCAAATCTCCTCAAGACCATTTCTTGGGAAATTCTCTGCGGTTTTAAACATCGTTTACCCCGAGTGGCTGTTATCTAGAAGGTTAGGTACTTGGGACAAAATCACCAGTACCCCATAGATGAATTTTCAACGTCAACCTATTTGATTGTTTTAATTGTTAATTTTAATTTTTAATTGCTTATGCCCTCCCCACTTTGGCCTTATATTACTCCTGGGATTCCTGACGAATTATTTGAGCATTTACCAGGAATTCCCTTCAGTCAGAGAGAATTAAGATTGCTGTTAATTTCCCAACTGCGGCTACAAGCAGATTCGATCTTGTGGGATATTGGCGCAGGAACAGGTACAATTCCTATAGAGGTCAGCTTATTGTGTCCCCAAGCGCGGGTGATTGCTATTGAAAGAGATGAGGATGTTGCTAATCTAATTAGACGTAATTGCGATCGCTTTGCAGTTAAAAACGTCCAAGTAGTTGAAGGTAGTGCCCCAGAATGTTTAGATCAAATTAAGTCACTACCTAACCGTATATGTATTGAGGGAGGTAGGGATATACAGGAAATATTCCAAGCTGCATGGCAATATTTACCAATATCTGGCAGAGTAGTCGCTACTGCTGCTAATCTAGAAAGTCTATATACTATTTCTCAAAGCTTTTCTCAGTTAAGAGCTAGAAATATTGAAGTTGTCCAATCAGCGGTTAATCGCTTAGAAACACGAGGCTATTCTCAAACCTTCGTAGCAGCAGATCCCATTTTCATTCTTAGTGGTGAGAAACTAGATTAAATTCCTTAGATTTTTGGTTTTGAGTTATACCCAAAATCCAAAATCCAAAATCCAAAATCCTATTGATTATGCCCTGGTCCCGAATTGTTAGTGGAATTATTGCGATTGTTATGGCGTTATCTTCAACTCTATTAGGAGGGTGGTATTTCACCATAGCGATCGCTATTGTCGTATTTTTAGGTCAACAAGAATATTTTAACTTAGTGCGTTCTCGCGGAATCACACCAGCGATCAAAACTACTATGTTTGTCAGTCAAGTTTTATTGGCAATTTGCACTCTCGATCCTAGTTTAGCGGATGCAATTATGCCCATAGCAGGAACGCTTATTTGTTTTTACCTACTTTTTCAACCCAAACTAGCCACCATTGCCGATATTTCTGCTTCTATTATGGGTTTGTTTTATGTCGGTTACTTACCAAGTTACTGGGTAAGGTTACGGGGAATTGATCATGATCTTACCAGCAATCTTCCTTTAAATGGTTATTGGCCATCTAATTGGTATGACATTACACAAGGCAATTTTAGTAACTTATCAACAGGTTTAATCACCACTATCCTCACTTTTTTATGTATTTGGGCAGCAGATATTGGCTCTTATACCTTTGGTAAATTCTTCGGTAAAACTCGGTTATCAGATATTAGTCCCAGAAAAACCGTAGAAGGTGCAGTTTTCGGTATTGTTGCCAGTGTCGCTGTTGCTACAACAGGATCTCACTTTCTCCATTTTCCCCACTGGTTAATAACTGGTATCACATTGGGTCTAATTATTGGTATTGCTAGTTTGTTAGGTGACTTAACGGAATCTTTGCTCAAACGTGATGCTGGTGTCAAAGATTCAGGACAATTGATCCCCGGTCATGGGGGGATTTTAGACCGCACCGATAGCTATATTTTTACTGCTCCTTTGGTGTATTATTTCATTACCTTACTTTTACCTTTATTACAAAAAACTCTGTAATAGCATCGGAGATAAGATATAATTTTCACTTGTCCATGTCAGTCACAATCGTTAGATAATTTCTAGTAAGTTTAGCCAGTATTGGAGTTTGATTTTTTAATGATTATGGGTTAACATTGATACGTCCATAACAAGTTAGTTGTTTTGGACTCAGGGCAATTTTTTCGATATCAACATCCGTTCCCAGATTTATAATATAAGGAGAGGTCCCTAAAAGATTTAGTACCTGTTGATCTGTAAAGACCTGAATCTGTGTTAATTGCAGTTCTTGTCCGTTGAGTAGTTCTAAGCCTAAATAAATATGGAAAAATGACCCGTCAGGATCAGAACTTGGGTTACCATGCAGGATCAATCCCTGATTTTCAAGGGTGATTTTTCGCCAAGTAATAGACTTGGAATTTAGGCTATATTCTGCTAATACTGTAATCAGTACATCATTTATAGCCGTCAATAATAATGGAGATGAGAGGGATTTACTTAGATCTGGTTCAGTCATGATCAGCTTACCAACCACGGGCACTATTGCTGATAATTGCAGCGGTTGGCCTTTTAATATTGATGCCACATTCAATTGGATCTTTTCTGCCTGAAGTTCGATCTGTGTAATATAAATACCTTGATACACTGCATTACTAGCGGCAATAAGTACCCCAGGAATGCAGCCCGAAAGCAGTTGGCCATCGCTCGCTTCTATCTGTACCTGTAAATGAGATACTTGATTTAATTGGCTTCTTAACCAAAGCTTAATCGCTGATGTAAGAACTTTTGTAATAATCCTGACTTTAGTGTTAGTTGTATTTGGGGAACTTGGTTCTGTCATTTTTCGACCGTTCTATAAATGTAATCATACTCAAAAGCTGAGTATCTTAAACAATCCTTAACTCTAACATGGAAGTTTGTTAACAACAAAGTGCAAATATTAGCAGTATAAAAATATTCAGTAAGAAATTAACAATTTAGATATGGAGGCAAGGTTACAAAAAATTCTAGCTCAATGGGGTATCGCCTCACGCCGTGAAGCTGAAGAAATGATTAGGCAATCACGAGTATGTGTGAATGGGGGAGTAGCACATTTAGGGCAAAAAGTCGATCCCTACCAAGATAAAATCTCTATTGATGGTAAAACTGTGTTAGCGGAACAGCGTCCATCCAAAATATATTTATTACTGCACAAACCAGCAGGAGTGGTCTCTACTTGTTATGATCCCCAAGGAAGACCAACGGTTTTGGATCTGCTACCGTCAACATTAAGAACAGGATGGGGTATTCACCCGGTTGGACGTTTAGATGTAGACTCGACAGGGGCATTGATTTTAACCAATGACGGGGAATTGACCTATGGACTTACCCATCCCAGTCATAGTATTTCCAAGACCTACCGTGTTGTCGTTCAAGGACATCCCCCGGCAAAAACTCTCAAAAATTGGAGTCAGGGTATAGTTTTGGAAGGAAAAATCACAAGACCGGCTCAAGTGCGGTTGATGGAAAATTATATTGATCAAAGCTGTTTAGAGATAGTTTTACAGGAAGGAAGAAACCGTCAAATTCGTCGTATAGCCGAACAGTTGGGATATCCAGTCATTAAGCTACATCGCACCGCTATTGGTTCAATTCAATTAAAAACATCAATAACAGCATTCTTGGCCTCAGGTAAATATCGTCATCTGAGTGGGGATGAAATTAGTTTTTTAAGTAAGCAGATAATTCGCGTGCCTGAAGATAAAGCCAAGTTAAGGAGTAAAATAAACACATGAAATGGTTCAGAAAGAAGGGTGAACAGCTAATCAAACCTTCTATCAAGGAACATCAAGCCGAAAAGTTAGAGCAACTTGGCTCTCAACTAGCTTCCCTACGACAAGAACAGGGACTGACTCTAGATGATTTAGTCGTGTTCACCAGAATTCCTCGACGACTTTTACAAGCTATTGAAGAAGGCAATTTAAATGATTTACCAGAGCCAATTTATACACAAGGATTAATTAAACAGTTTGCATACGCTTTAGGGGTTCGGGGAGTGGAATTTGCCAGTCATTTCCCCATTGGTTCTCAATCAGTGGGTGTTCAATCTCCCTGGAAAGGCCAGGCTATTCCTCAATTACGTCCTGTTCATCTTTACTTGCTTTACATTGGGCTGATTTTTTGCTCTGTTAACGGTTTATCCCAATTATTGAATAATGGCTCATTACAGGCAAATAATCGCCAAGTTGAACCGAAATCAGTCACTAAATCATCAAAGCAAGAAATAGCTAATAATAGACTTGTTAGCAAGAAAGAGAATCAATCCGTACAAATTGGTGTCACCTTAAAGGCCTCATCATGGATTAGTGTGGTTACGGATGGCAAAATTGCCTTTGAGGGAGTTTTACCACAGGGTTCTAGTCGCACTTGGAATGCCACTGATCAACTGACAGTAAAAACTAATAATGCTGGTGGTGTGTTGGTGAGCGTGAATCAGGAAGCAGCCAAGGAAATGGGGGAACTTGGGAAACCTCAAGAAATCAAGATTGCGGCCCAACCAAACTTATAGAAGAAATCAGGAGTCAGGAGTCAGGAGTTAGGAGTCAGGGGGAAGAATATTTTTCTTTTCTGTTCCCTATTGCCCATTACCTGTCCCCTATTTCCTATTCTCCTCTATGGGCGCGTCCGTAAAGCACAGTGAGAGCTTTTAAGCGATCGCTTAATTCTGCCGTTAACATAGCTGCTTGGTAACGCCATTCCCAGTTTCCGTCCGCTGTGCTCGGAAAATTCATCCGTGCATCAGTTCCCAGACCTAATAAATCCTGTAAAGGTATAATCGCTTGATTGGCAATAGAGCTTAAAGCTAACCTAATTAAATCCCAGTGTATACCATCAGGACTCATACAACCCAAATACAACAATAAATTTTGCTTTTCGTAATCATTCGCAGCATTAAACCAGCCTAAAGTTGTATCATTGTCGTGAGTACCTGTATAAACTACAGCATTACGATTGTAGTTAAAGGGTAAAAACGGATTTCCGGGATCAGAACCAAAAGCAAACTGTAATACCTTCATTCCTGGAAATTCAAACTGATCTCGCAGTGCTTCCACTTCTGGGGTAATAATCCCCAAATCTTCCGCCAAAACGGGTAATTTGCCTAAACGCTTTCTAATTGCCTCAAATAAAGCCACTCCAGGGGCTTCAATCCATTCGCCATTCATAGCAGTTGTTTCTCCCTGGGGAACAGCCCAATAAGCCTCAAACCCCCGGAAATGATCAATGCGAATTATATCTACATAATCCAGCATCGCCTCAAAGCGTAATATCCACCAGTTAAAATCTTGTTTTTGCAATTCTTCCCAATTATAAACCGGATTTCCCCATAGTTGACCGGTGGCGCTAAAGTAATCTGGAGGAACTCCGGCCATTAAAGCTGCTGCTCCTGTTTCCTCGTCTAAAGCAAATATCTCAGGATTAGCCCAGACATCGGCGCTATCATGGGCTACATAAATGGGGATGTCACCAATAATTTCTATGCCATTTTTATTAGCATAATTTTTCAGTTCTGACCATTGACGGAAAAACTCATACTGAACAAATTTGTAATAAAAAATCTCCTCTTCCAACTCTTTTTCTATCTCAGCTAAAGCTGCTGGTTCGCGCTTTGATAATTCTGGCTGCCAATTATGCCAGCCTTCACCATTTTGGGCATCTTTAATTGCCATAAATAGCGCGTAATTATCTAACCAATAACCTTTATCAGCACAAAATTTAGAAAAAGCTTGTTTTTGAGTTGAATTTGCTTTAGTTTTAAAATCCTCACAAGCTTTAATGAGTAAATTGACCTTTATGGGGATAACTTCGTTAAAATCTACCTTATCTTGGGGAAAATCTGGTAAATCAGCCAAATCTGATGTAATTAAAAAACCTTCCTCTAACAATTTCTCTGGACTAATCAAAAAGTAATTTCCCGCCATTGCGGAGTAGCACATATAGGGAGAATTACCGTAACCAGTTGGACCTAGAGGTAAAACTTGCCAATATTGCTGGCCACTATTTTTGAGAAAATCAATAAACCGATAAGCTTCTAAACCCAAATCCCCAATACCAAAACGACTGGGAAAAGAACTGGGATGAAGTAAAATACCACTTGATCTAGGAAAAGGCATAATTTACCGACAATATATTGTTTATCAGCAGAGTGCTAAATTTATATCATGGCATACATGACATAATCAGTTTTGACTATTTTGATTCGTGAAGAAATGAGAAGATTAATCAACGGAATAATTAACAAGTATGACTTACAGAAACCCTGCGCCCACGGTTGATATTATTATCGAATTAATTGATAGACCTCATCGCCCGATTATCCTGATTGAAAGACATAATGAACCTTTAGGTTGGGCTTTACCCGGCGGTTTTGTTGATTATGGCGAATCGGTAGAAAAGGCCGCAATTAGGGAAGCAGAGGAAGAAATAGGGTTAAAAGTGGAGTTAATAGAACAGTTATTAGTATATTCTGATCCCGGTCGTGATCCTCGTCAGCATACAATTAGTATTGTATTTTTAGCAACTGCTACGGGTCAACCCTTAGCGGGTGATGATGCTAAGAGTGTAGATATTTTCTCATCTTGGTGTGTTCCTGGTAATTTGTGTTTTGATCATGACCGGATTTTACGGGATTATTGGCAATATAGAAATTATGGGATACGTCCCAGATTGGGGTAAGCGTTACTAAGGGATAGCAGCAAAGAATAGAAAAGAAGTGAATAACAGAGAAAGCAGAAATATCAGGGATTCAGCATTGCTAAATTCAAGGCGTTCAACTCTGTGGTCCTGTTACTTCTTTATTTTATACTTTTATAATAGTATTCAATGGTGCATTATGGACGCTGAAGAACGGAATTTTAGTTCTAAGAATCTGAGCGGGGTAGACTTTACAGGTGAAGATTTGAGTGGATTTGACCTAACGCGTTCAAATTTAACTGGGTCAGACTTAGATAATGCTAATCTGAGTAAAGCAAACCTTTACCAGACAAATCTCACTAGGGCCTCTTTAATAAACGCTAATTTAAGTGAACTGAATGGTTTTGGTTTAAATTTGACCTGGGCAGATTTGAGTGGTGCTAATTTGGAGAAAGCTAACCTAGAGAATGCCAATTTGAGCAATGCTAATTTGGATAATGCTAACTTAAGCAAAGCAAATCTAAAAAGTACAAATTTCAGTAATGCTCACTTGGATAATGCTAACTTGAGCAAAGCCAATCTACAAAGTGCAAATCTCCAAAAAGCTTGTTTGAAAGGGGCAAATTTAGAAAGAGCAGATTTACAAAATGCAAATTTAATGAAAGCAAACTTCACTGGTGCAAATCTGAAAAGAGCCGATTTAACCGGCGCAAATATTTATGGTGCAACCTTTAAAAATGCTGACCTCACAGGTGCGATAATGCCAGATGGAGAAGTTTACCAAACATCTACAGATTTAGAACTCGGTAAACCAGAAACACCATTCACAAAAGAGCCAAAAGAGATATATATTATGACTCGTAAAGTAATCCGTACTGATAAAGCACCTGCTCCTGTGGGACCATATAATCAAGCAATTCTCGCTTCTGGACAAATGTTATTTGTAGCTGGACAAATTGCTATAGATCCTCGTTTAGGTGATGTTGTTTATACAGAGGATGTTGTTAAGCAAACTGAACAAGTAATGAAAAATATTGAAGCTATATTAACAGAAGCAGGGGCTACATTTGCAGATGTGGTCAAAACTGGGGTATTTTTAGCTGATATGAATGATTTTGCCGCTGTTAATGCGGTTTATGCAAAATATTTTTCCGAAGATACAGCCCCAGCGCGTGCTTGTGTTGAAGTGTCCCGTTTACCTAAAAATGTACTAGTAGAAATTGACTGCATTGCAGTAATTACTGGTTAATGAACTACAATACCCACCGCTGGTAAAAAAAATACCCCCTTTACCAGAAGTAAGAGGGGGTTTACAAAACTTAATATCCGCCTTCTTCCTCGTATTCCACCTGTCGTTCCTTGACTTTTTTGGGAATATTTACAGGCTTTGGCGCATCATCCCAAGCATCAGTTTCTAGATCATCGTCATAGTCATCATACTGATCGGCATAAGTCTTTTTAACAGGTTTCGCTTCATATTTTGGAGCTTCCTGATAACTATCTCTTACCGTTGCATCACTCCAGTTATCTTCTTCATCTTCTTCATACTGAATTGACTCATAGGAACGGGCTTTCATGACCTGGCGTTGAGGTCTTGCTTCTTCTATATAATCTTCAGTCCATTCTTCCTCTTGGGCTATGGGTTCAGGAATGCGGACTTTTGGCCGGGGTGGTTCAAGAGGAAGACCGCTAGGTAATTGATTGCTGGGTGCAACTGTCCGGGGGGGAGTATAGCCAAATTCTTCTTCTGCGTCTCTTTCCCAGGGAGCTTTACCAATACCCAAACGTTCTAAAACACCCACCGTTAACTGATTTACTCTTTCTTCAGCACCTTCAAATACAATCAAGCGACTAGGTCCAGTGCTGACAACTTCATCTATGGACAATTCGTAGGTACTTAAAAACTGTTCAGGAATTTGTGGTAATCCCAAAGAAGCAATGACAATAGAGTATATTTTACCCGTTTCACCATTAAATTTAAAGCCTCTCACCTTACCCAAGACTTCACCCGTTTCTGTAATCACTTCCCAGTTTATGAGGTTACTGAGAATCTCTATTTCTACATCTTCGATTACATCTTCGTTATCAACTAAGATAACATCACCGATTTGGTTGATGGTGTTAAGATACATATTCCGAGGCAGACTAGATATAGAGATTAGGCTGTCTCGCAAACTAAGCGCTACAACCTCTCTTTGATCAATATCAACCCAGACTTGACTCACGATACCTAACCGCTTACCATTGTCGCGGGTGATTACCTGAGTGTTTAATATATCGGAACGTCTAATTACTTGTTCTGAGGTCATTCTATAGGTCGTCCTGTTCGCTTAACGTGCCGTAGGCAATCTCAAATCCGGTTTATCTATAAACTATTTTTAACAGAAATTTGTCAGTTGTCATTTTCTATTGATTACTGGTAATCTTCTTACGGAAATGTCCGGTAAGTGTAAAGCTCAGTCACAAAGCGTGTTGAGATATAATCAACACAGGTGATTAAAACTGCTTTCAATATTGTACTATCAAAGAACTACAAAACAAGTGGGTTAAAAAAATCATTATCAGTTGCCTTTTAGTGACTTATGGTGTTATAATGTTGATAAATTGGGTCTATACTGCTAATATACCCATTAGACTTCATGGTGGGTTTTTAGATCAATGGGGGCAAATTAACCCATCATTTCAGTGTATTTGCAGGAAAGAAGCACAATAAAACCAAATTGTGTAAAAAAATGTAAAATCTCTGAAAACTTCTTCACTTTTGTCTAGTTCCATAACGACAGTTTTGAACCCCAACTAACTTAAACAAATATTTAAAATTGTTATAGCATTTCCCATGATTGTGAGGTACAAAGTTTTTTAGTTTTAGGGAACAGAGTTTGGGAAACGATCATTTTCCCGTAGATTATGGACATAAAGCCTTAAATTGGCATTTTTTCTCCGCCGCGCTATAATTCAGAGCATAGAGCGCGGAATCTAAACCTCTAGGGATTACTAGGGTTTTGGAAAATGTCCTGATTTTGCAGCCAATCCTTACCCACCTGAATGGTAATGTCTGAACTAATATTACCCGTGCTTTCTACCCGCACTTCCCCAAATCCCAATAAACTACGAATTGATTCCGCGCTATCTCCGTCTCCTTGTTGTGCTAAAATGTGAGTTGTATTTAAAGGTTCTCCCCAGGGCTTAGAAACGAAAATATTGGTATATCCAGATTTTTCTAATGTTTTAATTAGGGGGCGTAACTGAGAACGATTATTGCGATCGCCTCCTGTGGTATCCTGAATAGCTATACGCACACGACTAGGTTCACTAAATGATGTTTCTATCGTGTTCCCCTCTAAACCAAAATACTGCTTCATTAGTTTAGCAACATTCCGTCGATCTGGAACCCAATAACTGGCATCAAATTCATGATTTTCGCTAAAGCGTCCAGGTAACATTAACATTTGCATATTAGAGCGATTGATTTTTGACCCAAAACCAATCAGGGCTATTAGTTCTTCAACGGATAAGTTTGTATCAATATTTTCTTTGACAACATTCAGAATCTCTGGTAATCTAGTAATAGTTGTCGGGTTTAAAGACTGTTCAATTAAAGCCCGTAACACCATTTGCTGACGTTGAATCCGACCAATATCTCCCAATTCATCATGACGATAACGGAGTAATTGTAACGCTTGTTCACCGTTGAGATGTTGTTGACCTGCTTTTAAATTAATGTATAAATGTTGGGAATCGTCCCGATATTTCATATCTTTGGGGACATAGACATTTACTCCGCCCAAAGCTTCAATTAGCTTACTCACACCTAAGACATTAATACGGATGTAGCGATCAATTCCTACTCCACCTAAAAGATTACTAACGGTTTTCGCTGTTAAAGCTGGACCTCCCTCCATGTTAGCAGCATTAATTTTTTTCAGTCCATGGCCTTCAATTTCTGTACGGGTATCTCTAGGAACAGAAAGCATGGCTACTTTTTTTGTCTCTGGATCAAATTTGATTAACAGCATGACATCAGAAAGACCGTCAAAGGAATTAATTTGCGGTTGGTATCGGAGATTTTTGCTTTCGAGGGGTGGGTTTTGCACGTCTGGAGGCAATACACTCATTCCCATGAGTAAAATATTCACAGGACGAGTTAACTGAGAAAATTGTAACCCATTTCCAGAAATGCGATCGCCATCAAATACCGCCTCTTCCTGGGGACTAAGTTGAGCTTGTTGCAAAGGTGTACTTTCCCAAGAAACAGCCAATAATGCTCCGGCCAGCCCTGATACTATGGCAATTCCTCCCATTCCCACTGCAAACCATAGCCACCGTCCCGATTTTGGCAAGGGAGAATTTTTCCTTTGACCATTATATTTAGCTTTTGCTGCTTTTTGTTGTGCTGCTGATGTTTTTTGACTAGTCACAGACTTCCTCTCACCTAGAATTTTTAATAAACTAAATTTATGCACTCAATACATCTAAAACAAATCCGACTATATTAGCCAACTCCTCATTAAACTTACTATTAGGAACTTCCAAATATACAAAAGAATTGACAAACTAGGACTAAGGGGTAAAAGCCCTACCTAGGCCATATTCTTGTTGCTAAGTTGCTAAATCCAGCTAAACGGCAAGATTTACCTTGAATGACCCGGAAAATTAACCAAACACTTACTAAAAAGTACCCAGAAGTCAGAAAACTATTAAGAATTAACAAGCGCAGAGTGAAAAAATCCGTTGCTGCTCCAGTAGTTAATAATAAATAACCTAATATCCAAATCAAAGCCAAGGTAATAGACAAACGACTGACAGCCAGTTGTTCCCGACTACCCTGACCCTGGTAAATAGTCCACAACGATGGAAAAAAGCCTAGAATGGGAACCAAATATAAAATTAGCTGTGTTTTCAAGATATCTGTATCTTTCGGTGACAAGTTGTCCATAGTGGTTGATGTGATCATAAACTAGAGATGGTAAATAACCGTTATTAACTTAGAGACAATATTCTGTGCAGAAGAAATCACCTTAGTTCTATAGTGTAATTATCTAAAAATGCAGACACGTAAGCTACTCAATTGGTGGCAAGCACTAACACCCCTAGCTAGATATTTAGCGCTCGCCTTACTCGCGCCCCTATTAGTTCTTAATGGTTGGGCCGTGGCGGCAATTTTCAATTATTTTCACTCCCTGATAGTTATTTTAGTCGGAGCTTCTGTCTTAGCGTTTCTACTTAGCTATCCCGTGAGTTGGATGGAAAATCACGGAGCAAAAAGAGAACAAGTAGCTATCCTCGTATTTTTGTTGGCATTATCCATTTTATTAGCTTTAGGTGTCACTCTGTTTCCCCTTGCCCTAACTCAAGCTCAACAACTGGTGGCACGTTTACCAGACTTAATTGATTCAGGACGTTCTCAATTAATGATCCTCAACGAAAAAGCAGAAGGGGTGGGTTTACCAATCAACTTAGATGCTTTAGCCTCACAAATCAATGACCGCGTTAAGGGTCAATTACAGTCTATAGCTGGGCAGGCGCTAAATCTAGCCGTTATCACTGTCACTAGTATACTAGATTTTCTGCTGACAATGGTATTGACCTTTTATTTATTACAGCATGGCGGTGAACTTTGGCAAAGTTTAGTAGAATGGCTACCTCCTAAATTTCGCGCTCCTTTTTCCAAAACAGTCCGTTTAAGCTTTCAGAATTTTTTTATTACCCAACTAATTTTATCAACCTGCATGGCTTCTGCTCTAATTCCTACCTTTTTATGGCTAAAAGTTCCTTTTGGTCTATTATTTGGGTTAACAATTGGAATTATGGCACTTATTCCCTTTGGCGGTTCTGTCGGTATTGCTCTAATAACTTCTCTAGTTTCGCTCCAAGATGTTTCTATGGGTGTGAGAGTATTAATAGCGGCTTTAATTGTCCAGCAAATCCTCGAAAATATAATTGCACCCCGAATTTTAGGTAGTTTTACGGGTTTAAACCCGGTTTGGATTTTAATTTCTGTCTTAACTGGAGCAAGAGTTGGCGGACTTTTAGGGGTAATTGTGGCTGTCCCCTGTGCTGTTGTTATTAAAAGCATCATTAACGCCATTCGTCCCCCGGTACTAAATCTTGATACAGAAGACTCTGCTCTTGAGGAGATAGCTATACCTATAAAACCAGAAAAATCCTCGGAAATAGAAAACAATAATTCTTTGGGTATTTCATGAACTAATTTATATTATGACCTATGGGCACTGGAAACGCGCCCATTTAGACATCATACTCAAGTATCAGGGGAGGGAACAGGGAACAGGATACAATTTTTGACAATTAACAAATTGTTCTTGAATATTGTTAACCTCCTCCCCAAAGAAGAAGAGGTTTAAGAAAGGATTCAAAACAGACTTATTCGATTAATATGGCCAAGTCCAATCACGGATTTCTGGCATATCTTCACCGTATTTTTGGATATATTGCTTATGTTCAATCAACTTATCTCGCAATTTTTGTTTTACATAAGCTGCTTGAGAACCTAATTTTGGTACACGGTCAATGACATCCATAACCAAGTGAAATCTATCTAAATCATTCATTACCACCATATCAAAAGGTGTGGTTGTTGTTCCCTCTTCTTTATAACCACGGACATGAATATTCTGATGATTTGTATGCCGATAGGTGAGACGATGAATTAACCAAGGATAACCATGAAATGCAAAGATAATGGGTTTATCAGTTGTGAAAATTGTATCAAAGTCTTTGTTAGTTAAACCATGAGGATGTTCGCTTTGTGGTTGTAGTGTCATTAAATCAACAACATTCACAACTCGCACTTTTAAATCTGGGAAATTTTGTCTTAAAATATCCACAGCCGCTAAAGTTTCTAAGGTCGGAACATCTCCAGCACAAGCCATAACTACATCAGTTTCACTGTTTTGATCATTACTTGCCCATTCCCAAATTCCTAACCCTTTAGTACAATGTTTAATAGCTGAATCTATGTCTAAATATTGCAAGGCTGGTTGTTTACCAGCGATAATCACATTCACGTAATTACGACTTTTTAAACAATGGTCGGTTACTGATAGCAAGGTGTTAGCATCTGGGGGAAGATAAACGCGAATGATCTCTGATTTTTTATTAATTACATGATCAATAAAACCAGGATCTTGGTGAGAAAACCCGTTATGATCTTGCCGCCAAACATGAGAAGTGAGAAGATAATTTAAAGAAGCAATTGGTCTCCTCCAGGTAATATGACGAGTTGTTTTCAACCATTTAGCGTGTTGGTTGAACATTGAATCAATGATGTGAATAAAAGCTTCATAACAGGAGAAGAAACCATGACGACCTGTTAATAAATACCCTTCTAACCACCCTTGACAATTGGTTTCGCTGAGGATTTCCATAACTCGACCGTCGGGAGCTAAATGGTCATCTTCGGGAAGAGTTTCCGCATCCCAAGCGCGATTTGTCACTTCAAATAAAGGATCTAGACGATTTGAGGCGGTTTCGTCAGGACCAAAAACGCGGAAGTTGCAGCTTTCGTCGTTCAGTTTCATGATATCGCGGAGAAACTTACCAGTAACTTTTGTTGCTTCAGCGTTTATTGTTCCTGGTTTAAGTAGTTCTACGGCATAGTTGGTAAAATCAGGCATTTTTAAATCACGCAGCAAAATTCCGCCATTTGCGTGGGGATTGTCTCCCATGCGACGCTGACCTTTGGGGGCTAATTCTGCGAGTTCGGGAATCAGTTGACCATTAGTATCAAATAGTTCTTCTGGTTTGTAACTCTTCAACCAATCTTCTAATAGTTGCAGATGTTCCGGTTTACCAGCTATATCACTAAAAGGGACTTGGTGCGATCGCCAATAACCTTCTGTTTTCTTTCCGTCTACTTCCTTGGGACCTGTCCAACCTTTAGGAGTGCGTAAGATAATCATTGGCCATTGCGGTCTTTTTTGAACCCCATGTAGTCGCGCTTCTCGTTGAATACCCTGAATTTCAGGAATGATTGTATCTAAAACTGCCGCCATTTGTTTATGAACTTCCGCAGGATCTCCACCTTCGACAAAGTAAGGTTTATAACCATAGCCGATAAATAGACTTTCTAATTCTGCATGAGGTATCCGTGCTAATACTGTAGGGTTGGCAATTTTATAACCATTCAAATGCAGAATTGGTAAAACCGCACCATCAGTAACAGGGTTAATAAATTTGTTAGAATGCCAACTAGTAGCTAAAGGTCCAGTTTCCGCTTCTCCGTCACCGACAACCGCAGCTACAATTAAATCAGGATTGTCAAATACCGCTCCATAAGCGTGAACCAAAGCATAACCTAATTCTCCTCCTTCGTGGATAGAACCGGGTGTCTCCGGTGCGACGTGACTGGGAATACCACCAGGAAAGGAAAATTGCTTAAATAGTTTTTGCATTCCCCCCTCGTCTTGGGAGATATTGGGGTAATATTCGCTATATGTTCCTTCCAAGTAGGTATTAGCCACAATTCCCGGTCCACCATGTCCGGGTCCAGCGATATAAATGGCGTTGAGGTCGTATTTTTTTATAACTCGGTTCAAATGGGCATAAATCAAATTTAGCCCTGGTGTAGTTCCCCAATGTCCCAATAGTCGGGGTTTAATGTGTTCTTGTTTAAGGGGTTCTCTCAGTAAAGGATTATCAAGAAGGTATATTTGTCCAACTGAGAGATAATTAGCTGCACGCCAATAGGCATTGATTTTTTCTAATTCTGTGTCTGTTAAAGGTTTTACCTGTGGAATAGTGGTAACAGTCATTTCCAACTCCAGTGTAAGCTGTTGAGACTAATCAATTATAACACTATTGTCAAGAAATACTATCCAAATAATCATCTAAATAGGGGGAAAAATAATCAATAAGACTGGTAAAAACGCAATTCTTAGTATCAGAAAAAATTGAAAATATCCGTGAGAAAAATGTCTCCATATCCGCGATAAAATCTTTAAGTACAATAGCCCCTTATCACCATGCAGCCTGACTGGAAAACCGTCAAAACTTACGAAGATATTATTTACGAAAAAACCGACGGTATGGCCAAAATTACCATTAACCGTCCCCAGAAGCGTAACGCTTTCCGACCAAAAACCGTATTTGAATTATACGAAGCTTTTTGGGATACTAAGGAAGATACTAGTATTGGTGTGGTTCTATTTACTGGTGCAGGACCTCATGTAGATGGTAAATACGCTTTCTGTTCAGGAGGTGATCAAAGTGTGCGCGGGCAAGCAGGTTATGTAGATGATGCGGGTATCCCCCGTTTAAATGTCTTAGATTTACAACGTCTCATTCGTTCTATGCCTAAAGTGGTCATTGCCCTAGTTGCGGGTTATGCTATTGGTGGTGGTCATGTTTTACACTTAATTTGTGATTTAACTATTGCTGCTGATAATGCCATTTTCGGGCAAACAGGACCAAAAGTAGGCAGTTTTGATGGTGGTTTTGGTGCTAGTTATCTAGCTAGGATAGTGGGTCAAAAAAAGGCTAGAGAAATATGGTTTCTCTGTCGTCAATATAACGCCCAGGAAGCCTTAGATATGGGGTTGGTGAATACCATTGTCCCCGTAGAAAAACTGGAAATAGAAGGTATAAAATGGGCGCAGGAGGTTTTAGAAAAAAGTCCCATAGCTATTCGTTGTCTAAAATCGGCATTTAACGCTGACTGCGACGGACAAGCTGGTTTACAAGAACTTGCTGGTAATGCTACTCTTCTCTATTACATGACAGAAGAAGGTGCAGAGGGAAAACAGGCCTTTTTAGAAAAGCGTCCTCCTAATTTTCGAGATTTTCCCTGGTTACCCTAGATTTATGGAAAATTGCGGTTGAAAATCCTGTCCTGATTTTGGCAGAAACACTAACCAGATGTGTATTATAGGGTGTTTGAAAAGTTTTCAGGGGTCATACAGCATCGGTGTTATGAGTTACATATCTAGCGGGCCAGATGCCCGCACCACAAGAGTTTCATGATTCAGGAAAATGCTGTATTATTAATTTCATATCTAGGTGGCAAGAAGCCCGCACCACAAGAGTTTCATGATTCAGGAAAATGCTGTATTGTTAATTTCATAATTACCGGAAAATGGTCAGAAGGCCATACTCCTTCCCACTGTTGACGATTAATAATAACTTGTTCTACGCGGAAAGAGTGATCGCAATATATAGTATCAATAGCATCCCAGGCTTGACCTGTAAAATTGTGAAAAGTTTTCTGTTGTTCTAGAGGGAGAGTCGCTAAAGGATCTTCTAATTGTTTACCATTGGCTAGAGGTGATAGGAAAATCTGCCGTTCTGGAGTATCAGGATTGGCGTTAAAATCTCCTGTTAGTAGCAAATGGTCTTCTAGTGGAAATTGACCTAAACGTTGACTAATTAAAGCTGCACTTAACTCTCTAGATTGAACATTTTCGTGATCCAAATGGGTATTTAATATAGTTAAAGACAGACCAGGATTAATAAGCTCAAAATTAGCCCAAGTGGCCATACGCGGTAAACGAGTTCCCCAAGTAATACTACCAGGAATTTCTGGAGTATCACTAAGGTAAAAATCCTGTGTTTGCTGAAGTTTCAGATATTGGAAGTTATAAAAAATTGCACAGTGCTCACTTATTCCTGTACCAGTGCGATCGCCCCCAATAATGTTATATTCGGGTAATAATGCTTGTAAATCTGCCAGTTGATGAGATTTACCCTCCTGTGTACCCAGTAAATCTGGTTTGTAGTGCTGGACTAAGGAAGCGATTGCTCCCAAACGCTTTTTCCACTGATACACCCCCAAATCTGGTTTATCATAGCGGAGATTAAAGGTCATTACAGTCAACATAGATGTTTTTCAGACTAATAGTGTGGCCTAGACCTGTGAATATGCGAAATATGGTAAGAATACCCTATTGTATATTTTTATGTTATCTAAAACTTGAGTAGACACGATTCCCTGACGGGCTTTAGCTTCAATATCTAAAAGTAAAAGGCAAAAGTAAAGAAATTTTCAGCAATTTTAGGTTTCTTTACAAAGTTTAGTTTTATTGTCTTAGCGTACTTACTGATTTTTCAGAGTTTAAATTGTAGTTGTGGGGTTTTCCGATGGATCAAACTTATAACCATAACCCCGTACAGTCTTAATAAACTCCGGCATACTAGAATCAGCTTCCATTTTTTTCCGTAGTTGACCAATATGCACATCAACAACCCGGCCATCTCCCACATAATCACAACCCCAAATCTTTTGAATCAATTGGGTACGACTCCATGCTTGTCCAGGATGGGTAGCGAGAAAATATAAGATATTAAACTCTAAAGCAGTTAAGGCCAAAGGTTTATTATTCAGTGTTACCTCTCGCGCTTCGGAGTTAATAGCTAATTGGTTAAAAGTAAGGCGTTGTGAGACACTGGGCTGGATATAGCGAACACGTCTTAATAGGGCATCTACCCTAACTTCTACCTCTGCTAAACTAAATGGTTTAGTCAAAAAATCATCAGCACCGGCGGCCATGACCTTGATTTTATCAATTTCATCATTGCGACTAGTAAGCATCATTACTAGAACGTTGGTACGGTTTTGCATTTCTTGGCAGAGTTCATAGCCATTTGCGTCTGGTAAGTTCCAATCAAGAATCACTAAAGCTGGATTGAATTTGTCAAATAAGACAAGGGCTGTTTTACCATCCGCTGCTGATTCTATTTCATATTTGGTTTTACCATCTGCTAATGATTCTATTTCATATTTCCGACTTAGAAACCGCTGGATGAGATTGCGGACGCTGGCATCGTCATCTACAATTAAAATCTTGGACTTGGTGGTGGAAGGCTTATCCATAATGCAATTTGTGATTGTTTGGGTAATTTGCTGTGATCATAGATGCTGTTGAAGTTGTGTTTTTGCAGATAACAAATTTTTTATTAATTTTATGCAAACTTTAGATATCTTAACTCTTTAAAAGAAGTATCAGTAATGGACAATTTTGGTATTTTTTTAATTTTTTTTTGTATAAATTAGTCCTACAAATTAACCTGGCTTGTTATATATTGGTCATAATCAAACACCCGATGTCTATAATATCGGGTGTCTTTTTGTTTAGATTAAATTAAGGATTGCTAGAATAATTCCTGTGATGATCATCAACAATTCCGCACAAAACCATTAATACTGAGCTAGGGAAGCATCTACCTCCTGACTCCACGCATTAATTCCCCCTTTGACATTTGTACCTGTAATCCCTGCTTCTTTGAGGATAGCTAAGGCTTTCGCTGAACGTCCACCCATTTTACAATGAGCAATTAAGCGGTGTCCTTTGAGTAATTCTTTCACCTTAGCGACACCATCACCATTTTCAATATCTGGTAACGGAACTAACACAGAACCGGGTATTTTAGCAATTTCATACTCATTAGGATTACGTACGTCTAATAGTACAAAGTCCTTTGCACCACTATCTAATAATTCCTTTAATTCCTTCACGGTCATTTCTGGAATTTCCATTTGCTGTTTCGCTTCTTCCGCTTGGGCTTGGGGAATACCACAGAATTGTTCATAGTCTATGAGCCTGTCAATAACTGGACGGATGGGGTTAGGACGTAGTTTTAGTTCCCGGAACTTCATATCTAAGGCGTTGTAAAGCACCAATCTTCCGCTGAGGGTTGTACCATTACCCAAAATGATTTTGACTGTTTCTGTAGCTTGAATAATCCCAATCATTCCTGGTAAAATTCCCAGAACTCCACCTTCTGCACAAGAGGGAACCATTCCTGGTGGTGGTGGTTCGGGATATAGGTCACGATAGTTAGGACCGCCCTCATAGTTAAAGACAGTTGCTTGTCCTTCAAAACGAAATATAGAACCGTAAACGTTGGGTTTATCTAACAATACGCAAGCGTCATTAACTAAATACCGAGTTGGGAAATTATCAGTACCATCTACAACGATATCGTAAGGACGAATAATCTCTAGAGCGTTTTCTGAACTCAGACGCGTTTCATATAAATCAACCTGACAATGGGGGTTAATTTCGTGAATGCGGTTTTTTGCTGATTCGATTTTGGGTTTACCTACCCAGGATGTGCCATGAATAACTTGACGTTGGAGGTTAGAGGTATCTACAATGTCAAAATCAACAATACCAATTCTGCCTATACCTGCGGCTGCAAGATATAACAGCAATGGTGAACCTAGTCCACCTGTACCAATACACAATACGCTGGCAGCTTTTAGGCGTTTTTGCCCTTCCATTCCCACTTCTGGTAAAATTAAGTGGCGGGAGTAGCGTTCATAGTCGTCTTTTGTTAACTGGATTTCATCCAGATTCGGATTTAGCATAGCAGTTGTAGAAATCAGCGCGGAGTATTAATGTTAACTTAAAGTTGCTAATTTTATCATTTTGGATTGCAATGGGCGCGGGAATCAGAAATCAGGAATCGGTGATAATAATGAACAAAAGACCACTGACAACTAACCGCTGAAGAACAGGGATTGGCAATTTTCCCTGTCTTGGAAACTTCTTTTTTAACTAGTAGCAGTATTAGCGGCTTCTGTAGCCATTCTAGAGGCATCTGTGCTACCCATACGAATTTCTGAGGTAAAGGAAGCCATACTAAAGCCACCAAAGCGTTTTAAAACACTTACTCGCATCCGCAAATTAGGACTAGCAAACCATAGTCTTTCTTCAGACCACATTGTTTCATATTCAGTGATCAAAGTTAAGGCTCCATCATCACCGATTTTATAGCTACCAGCAACGGGGGCTTTTTCGGCGTAACCCATTTCCCGCAGTAATTTACCTTCATCTGGGTTATCTGCATTGGGAACTGTGGCTAAAACGGTTGAACCCTCGTGTTTTTCTTCGTCCCATTCCATTGTGCCATTCCAGGTAACTCGCGCTCCACAGGAAGCTGTATCTGGCTCAATTTCATACTGTTGACACAATTTAATCACTTCTGGATGATCAGCGGCTAATATCTCAATCACGATGTCTGATTTACCGTCTTCTGACTGCTTGAACGCCAAATGGTGACTGGTACGATGGGAAAACCATTTTCCAGCGCTTAATTCAAAAAATTCTTTAACGTTCATAAATCAAATTATCCCCTGTCCTTAATTTTCAAAATCTCTTTATTTTATTAAAAACTAGGAAGAGACTTTAATTCAACTAAGGTTATTGCTTTCCTCAAGTCTTTGTAGAGAAATCCTGGCTGCTTCTGCAACGTTTTTATGACTATCCTTTTCTAGATATTTTAAAGCAGATACACTTTTAGGGGTGGGTAAGTTGCCAAGGGCTTCGGCGAGGCGTTGTCGTGTTAACCAATCTTCTGCTTGAGCAAAACGCAGAATATGTGTGACTGAATTTACATCCCGAATTTCTCCTAAGGCGGAAATAGCTGCTTGTTGAATCACTATTTCTTGACTATTTAGTGCCTGGATAAGAATATCATGGGAGCGGGGGTCTTTGATATTACCTAAAGATACTGCGGCACTAAATCTCACTAACCAGTCTGTATCTTCATAAAATGCTCTTGATAGCACTTCTACGGCTCTATTATCTTCTAGATATCCCAATGCACCCGCAGCATCAGCACGGATACCATAATCGGGATCTGTTTCTAAAATTTTCACTAGAATGGAATAACACTCTGAGGTTTTTTTTATACCTAGAGCAAATGTGGCCATTGAGCGTAGTTGTAGAGATTGATCATCTAATACCTTTTTAATTAAAGGTACTGCATCATCAGCAGATACATGACGCAAATTAGCAAGAGCTACCATGCGATCGCGCAGATTGGGACTTTCTAACTGAGCCGAAATTACTTCTAAATTTGGAGCAGCCATTTATTTGACAGCATTTTCTTAATTTATCTGCACTTTAACATAATTGGGACGGTCTCAACTGTAATTTTGATGATTTTGGTGATTTTGATGATAGAAATCATCTCGATCACATTAATTAGAACTTCACACAAGTGACGGAATAACGAACTACTTCAGGTACAAAGAACACTGAGAAATGAGGGTTAGAGGAATATTTTGCGTAGGTTCTGTTAATTACACAAATCATAATTCAGACTTATTCTTTATGTCCGATCTTGTCGTGTAAATAACAATTATATTTTACTGTGTCTTTAGTAAGAAGAAAATCAATAAGAGTAGCGGTAGGGTTAATGAAACGACTGTTAAAGACAGCGAAATAGCATTAGGAGTATGATCATGGTTCAACTTAGTGAGCGTCCAGGTACAAAAAAAATCACCAGCTTACAACAGAAGTTTATCTATGAAATTAACACGATGTACGATGCTGAAAATCGCTTCTTAGAAGCCCAGCAAATGATGTGGCAATGTTGTCAAAATAGTAAGTTAAAGGCGGTAATTGAGCCACATATTCCCGAAACTGAACAGCACATTGAAAACCTCAAACAGATATTAACTATTTTCGGAGAACAGCCACAACGGATTACTTGTGATATTGCGGCTGGTTTAATTAGTGAATGTCAAAAATTCACACTTTTATCTGCGGATAATTCCAAAATTGTAGATCTAGGACTAGCAGAATGGCATTGTAAAATTGAACAATTAGAAATTACTTGTTATCGTACTTTGATTAAGGTTGCTGAGAGTCTGCGTGGGGAAGTCATGCTAGGACAAAACCAAGTTGTCCAGTTATTAGAGCAAAATTTACGCCAAGAAGAACAGACAGCACAAAAACTGGAACAGTTGATGATGCAGTTAGTTCAAGAAGCGAAGCAACCCGAAGCTAAAGCTACGGTTAAAAATCGTTAAGTTGATCGCTATTTCCTAGAAAAAATCCCCGATATTTCTATAATTCGGGGATTTTAAGTTTTGAATTTTTATCAATTAAATATGGAAAATCTATAAATTAGGAGGCACAAGTAAATGATCAATTTTATAAATAATGCCATTGCTACCTTGGATACCTACTTCAGTTATCTTGCCATTATCAACCTTGACAATATTATTATTAATAGTTACTATGATATCATCTCCTTGTAAGCTTTTTACTTTCCCAGATTTCAAATCACTGAAAAGGATTTTACCAGGGACTACATGATACTTTAAAATCTGAATTAATATTTTCTTATTTTCTGGCTTTAACAAATCTTGTACTGCGGTTTCATCTTTTAGTTGTGCAAATGCTGCATCTGTAGGTGCAAAAATGGTAAAAGGACCTGCTCCCTGTAAAGTTTCTGTGAGCCCCGCTGCTGTTAAAGCTTTGATAAGAGTTGTAAAAGATCCATCGGCGTTGGCCAACACGATTAAGTTCTTGTTTTCTGTGGTTTCAGTTACGGGTGTTGTTGGTGTCGGTTTAACGGTGGGAACTTCTATTACTGGTTTGATGGGTTTAGTTATAGGTACTTTTTGACTAGGGTTTCCATGACGATTATAGGGATCTTGGTTGAAAATACTTGGTTTGGGCTTAAGTGTTTCTTCGGCTGGGGATGGTATGTTAATTAACAGTCCAAAACTAGTTAATCCCATTATACTTACTATTCTAAATAATAATTTACTGTAATTACACTTGATCAATTTTTTAGTCCTCATTACTTACAATTATAGGTTATATCAAAACTGACAAAATTCTGCTAACTAGAATATCTTCCTAATTAGTAGGTCTGATCTTACCAAATATTTTAGATCAACCTATCTCTACAAGAATTTACCAGTTAGGATTTATAATTGTCAAGATAATCTAAAAGTATTTAAAACTAAATTCTGCCAAAAATCAAAAATATGATACAATCTTAACTAATGCTCCCGAAAATATCTAAATTTTCAATTGAACAAAAGTCTAGATAGTTTCCAAATTACCTATCAGCAAATAAAGTCAAAAAAATCATTGATTCACGGGAAAAAGCCTCAGAATTAAAGATACAATCACAAACAACTTGCAGGATATATAATATGCTAGAACTATATCAGTGGGAACTATCTCAATTTTCCGAAAAAGTCCGTCTAATTCTTGATTATAAAGGGTTAGAGTATCGCAAAATCGAAGTTGCGCCTGGAATTGGACAGCTAGAATTATTTCGCTTAACTGGACATAAACAAGTACCAATTTTAAAGGATGGAAATAGATATATTGTTGATTCTACGGAAATCTCTAAGTATTTAGATACGGAATATCCAGATCGACCGCTGATACCAATAGAACCCAAAAAACGGGCTTTAACTTTATTATTGGAAGATTGGGCAGATGAGTCAATGGGTGTTAAAGGTAGAAAAGCACTATTTGCAGCCATTAGTCAAGATCAAAATTTTCGTAAGTCGTTGTTACCAGTTTCAACTCCAGATATTCTCAGAAGTTTTGTTGAAGGTGTTCCTGGTGATTTTCTGTCCGCACTGGGTTTCGGTGTTGGTTTTACCCCAGATGTGGTTAATGCGGCTATTACCAGTTTGAAACAAGATTTGGACATTATTACCCAATTATTGGTGGGTAGTCCTTATTTAACAGGTGATGAACCAACTTTAGCTGATTTGACTGTAGCTAGTTTATCAATGCTTTTGAAGTTTCCTGATGGTGCTTACTTGGATTTACCAGTATCTCTTAGAGGTAAGGGTTTATCTAGTATAGCTGATAATCCTGAGTATGAAGCATTTTTTGCCTGGCGCGATCGCATTTACTCACAATTTAGAAAACCATTACCAGGAATTACCCCACCGGTGGGAAATATACCAACAAACATTCACATTGACTAAGGAAAGGAATGGGTAATTGGTAATTGATAATATTGGTCATTGGTAAGAATTTCCTATTCCCTGACAACGAACAACTGACAAAGAACAACTGACCACTGACCAGTGACAACGAACAACTGACTACTGACCACTGACAACGGACAAAAATGAATTTGGGATTACCATTAGGTTCAGTTATTGAAGGTTCTCTGACTGGGGGTTTGGAAGTCAGATTACACCCAGACATTTCTGTAGAAGATATGCGGGTAGGTAAATTTCTCGTAGTACAGGGAATGCGATCGCGTTT
Organism: Aphanizomenon flos-aquae FACHB-1287; assembly: GCF_014698755.1. GTDB lineage: Bacteria > Cyanobacteriota > Cyanobacteriia > Cyanobacteriales > Nostocaceae > Dolichospermum > Dolichospermum flosaquae. The sequence goes on from NZ_JACJTO010000001.1 coordinate 63,477, forward strand.
TTTCTGTATGCTAACAGATGTATCCTTGGGTATGGCAAATGACCGCATTACAGCTAGTCCTCCTAATTGGGAAGATAGTTTTTTGCGCGAAGTATTAGCAGGTAGCGGTACTTACGGGATGATCAACCTAGCGCCCATGTTGATGTTTACCCCTGAATCTCTAGAATCTGTCTTTTCCAGTAATGGTAAATCTCCTAATACTTTTATACCATCGTCTACAGGTTTAGCATCCTTTCAACCCCAAACCAGTACGACGATGGAATTGTTACCTGTTAAAACTATTCCTAGTCATTTTAGCCAAGTTTATGAAGCCAGCGTTGAGGATTTTCGTAAAGTATTTGGCTGGGAAGACGACCCGCAACGCAAAAACTTTTCTATCGGTAAACCCTTAGATATGGATGTGCCGATTTGTATTGATTTAAATCGTTTTGTTGAGCGCAGTAATGGGATTTTTGGAAAATCGGGAACTGGTAAATCTTTCCTGACTCGTTTAATTTTAGCTGGTGTTATCCGTAAAAATGCTGCTGTCAATTTAATTTTTGATATGCACTCAGAATATGGTTGGGAAGCAGTCGCAGAAGGAAAAAACGTCAACACTGTTAAAGGCTTAAAACAGTTATTTCCCGGACAAGTCGAAGTTTACACACTTGATCCCGACTCAACTAAACGTCGAGGTGTACGAGATGCACAAGAACTCTATCTTAGTTATGAGCAGGTTGAAGTTGAAGATATTAAATTATGTAATCGTGATTTAGGACTTTCAGAAGCGGCTTTAGATAATGCCAATATCCTATTTAGTGAATTGGGTAAATCTTGGATTATTAAGTTACTAAATATGAGTAACGAAGATATTGAGATGTTTTGTGAGGAAAAACGCGGACATAAAGGCTCAATCATGGCATTACAGCGTAAATTATTCCGTTTAGATGCTTTAAAATATATGCGTAGTGCTTGTCCACAAAATTATATTAAAAATATCGTCCAATCCCTAGAAGCTGGAAAAAACGTAGTTATCGAATTTGGTTCACAATCAAATATGCTTTCATATATGCTAGTGACGAATATGATCACTAGACGGATACATGAGCATTATGTCAAAAAAGCTGATAAATTTCTCCAGAGCAAAAATCCTTTAGATAGACCGACACCATTAATGATTACAATAGAAGAAGCGCACCGTTTTCTTGACCCAGGGGTGGTACAAAGTACAATTTTTGGAACTATTGCTAGGGAACTGCGAAAATATTTTGTCACGCTTTTGGTAGTTGATCAACGTCCATCTGGCATAGATAATGAAGTCATGTCGCAGATTGGAACTCGAATTACAGCTTTGCTCAATGATGAGAAGGATATTGATGCTATTTTTACAGGTGTATCTGGTGCAGGTGGTTTACGTTCAGTCTTAGCTAAGTTAGACTCTAAACAACAAGCTTTAATTTTAGGTCATGCTGTTCCCATGCCAGTGGTTGTGCGTACCCGTCCCTATGATACCACCTTTTATGCTGAAATTGGCGATATCGTTTGGGAAGAAAAGTCAGATGAGGAAGTATTCACTGCTGCTGAACTAGCTAAAGCAGACTTAGGTTTTTAGTTTGAAATCAACAACTGACAACTGCTTGAGACTACCAGGGGCTTTAGCTTACCGGGTATTCCTGTAAAATCCCTCCATTATCCAAACAATTCAAGTTCGGTTATCCCGCTACTTGAAAGCAACTTGAGGGGGTTTTTTGCGTCACTATGATTATGGTAGTACAGTTTTTGGAAGTTGAGGAAAAATAGTTATCAAATTTTGGAGTTTGATTACTGAAATATTTATTATTTGGGAACTTTACTATTGACTCTATTTGTCGTAACATGAAACAAAAGTAAACTCATACTGATTCCGGTTTTTTTCCATGCGACTACTAGATAACTAAAAAAAGAATTCTAGAAAACAACTAATTTACTGCTGCTAAAACTCCAAAATTGAGGGAGGATAAAGCAATCTATTTTAAAGTAGCAACACCTTGACAAAGGCTTAATCAATGTAATTATAGATGGTAGCTCCCTATATATATCCAGTGATGTGTGTAGTAAATTTACCAATTGCCTTTGTTGAAAAATATTTATTTTGTTTAGGGAGTAGAGGATAAAAAGCCAATGCCTACAGTTAAAAATCATACAGAAAATATCAATGCTAAATTCACGGCTGATATGGTGCGAACCTATCTACGGGAAATTGGCCGTGTACCCTTGTTAAACCGTGAGCAAGAGATTATTTACGGTAAACAAGTACAGCAAATGATGGTGTTGCTGGAAGCCAAGGAGGCTTTAAGCAAGGAAATTGATCATGAACCTAGTCTATCAGAATGGGCTACTCGTGTTAATCAATCGGAGACAGAACTAAATCGGCTGATGGTCCAAGGTAAGCGAGCCAAGCAAAAAATGATTGAGGCCAATTTGCGCTTAGTTGTGGCTATTGCTAAAAAATACCAAAAGCGCAATATGGAATTTCTGGATTTAATTCAGGAAGGAACTTTGGGACTAGAACGGGGTGTGGAGAAATTTGATCCTATGCGGGGTTACAAATTCTCAACCTATGCTTATTGGTGGATTCGTCAAGCAATTACCAGAGCGATCGCCCAACAAGGTCGGACAATTCGCTTACCAATCCATATTACCGAAAAACTGAACAAAATTAAGAAAGTTCAAAGGGAATTAGCGCAAAAGTTGGGAAGGTCTGCTTCTCCGACAGAAATCGCTAAGGAATTGGAGCTAGAACCGGCTCAGATTCGGGAATATTTGAATATGGCACGTCAACCAGTATCTTTAGATGTGCGGGTCGGTGAGAACCAAGATACTGAGTTACAAGAAATGCTGGAAGATGATGGTCCTTCCCCGGAGTATTATACTACTCAGGAGTTTTTGCGTCATGATTTGAATAATCTGCTTGCAGAACTCACTCCCCAGCAGCGTCAAGTTGTGGCTTTGCGCTTTGGTTTAGAAGATGGAAATGAAATGTCTTTGGCAAAAGTTGGTGAGCGCTTGAACCTCAGTCGGGAACGAGTTCGTCAATTAGAGCATCAAGCTCTTGCACATTTACGTCGTCGTCGAGGTAATGTCAAAGAATATATTGCCAGCTAGGAATGTGAACACGCAACAGCGAATTTTAAAATATCCTTTTCGGTAATGTGCCTCCTGATTTGAAAACAGGGGGCGATTTTTATGGGGAGGAAATAGGAAGGATTTTAGATTTACGTTGCGAATTTGGTGACAAGGTATAAATTTTTTAAATCTTGATTTTACATCTTCCATTTGGATGATTTTATCAGATGAAGCCTGAATTTTTCAAATTATGATCATCTGAGATTATTCCTCAAAATTAGATAAACAGAGAGTTTTTAACTAATTTTAAATTAAATATATAGATAAAACCTTTGAGGGAATTTTTAGTTATGAGTATTTAGTTATTATTGCAGAAGTTTAGACAAAAGAATAGTTAATTAAGTTTGTTAAAGGGAGAATCCTGTGCTTAATTATATTTCCAAATTAATGACTTCCGATAAATTCAAAGTTCCTATAGTTGGTTTAATTATTGCTGTTGGTTTTTTAGGTATTAACTATTCTAGTCAACAACATTATAAACTCCTTTCATCAAAAGTATTAGCTACTAATCCTGCTCTTTTATCAAGACCCCAAGAGACAAAAGAGGAACCGGTTCAAGAATCATCAGTTAAGAATTATTATCACACATCCACTGAATTTACAAATACAGGAAAATTAGAAAGAAAAGAAAAAATCCAATTTCCAGAAGAAGATGGTATTTATCTTTATGGAGAATCATTAACACCAAACCAATTAGGACAAGGTTACATTATTTTTCAAAAACAGCAAGATAAAATCATTGGTGCTTTGTATATTGCTCAATCTAAGTTTAGTTGTTTTCAAGGTAAGTTAACCAAGTCGGGAGAACTAGCTATGATAGTGAGAACTTTTCCTGGTGAAGTCGGGACAATGGAAGTAGCTACAATAAGTACAATCCCTAAAAATAATGAAAATGAGTTGACAACCTATCCTTATTCAGTAACTTTACAAGACTATTACCGCTTAAGTTCTGTAAGTTCTCATGATAGGGAAATTTTACAGATATGTCAACAGGGAAGCGATGGTTTTAGGTAATTCCCTATTACTAAAATTACCGTATTAATTCTTAATATTCAATTCCTGCTTGCGCCTTCACACCTTGATCTTTAAAAGGATGTTTAATTAATGTCATTTCAGTGACTAGATCAGCTTTTTCTAGTAATGCTGCTGGTGCGCCTCTTCCCGTGAGAATTACGTGCTTTTCCGGTGGTTTTTCAGCTAAACCTGCTAATACTTCTTCAACTTGTAAATAACCCATTTTCAAAGCAATATTAATTTCATCTAAAAGCACTAATTTAAAATCGGGATTTTTGATAAATTCTAGGGATTTTTCCCAAGCCGCTGCGGCTTTATCCAAATCTCGATCACGATCTTGAGTTTCCCATGTAAAACCCTCTCCCATTGCATGAAATTCTAGTTGGTTTTCCCAATGACTAAAAGCGCGTTTTTCTGCTGGTTCCCACGCGCCTTTAATGTATTGAATTATGGCTACTTTGTATCCATGACCAAGGGATCTTAAAACCATTCCCAAAGCCGCTGTAGTTTTACCTTTTCCGTGACCGGTATTGACGATAATTAAGCCTTTTTCGGGTATGGCTTTAGCTATTCTTTGGTCTTGAATTTCTTTCCTTCGCTGCATTTTTTGACGGTATTTTTCATCAGTTTGTGATGTTGATATTACCTCATCAATTAAACGGGAAATTTCTTGATCTGGATTTAATTCTTCTGGTGTGTTGCTTTTCATAAACCCTGTTGATAAATAACTGTTAAGGCTAAGAGAATGAAGTATAATTTTTTGTCTTTGTTATGTTAGACTAAAAATGATATAAATTCTGTTACCTGCGATCTGAATAATTCAAAATTGATAGAATCTATTTTCAGTAATTTTTAAACATAAGCACTAAGAAATACCAATTCGTTAACCATGTCTTGGGCTGACTTGTCAGCAGCCAGTTTCAATAATCCTCGTAGTTGTTGACCAACCGAGTATTGTTGTTGTGAAGCCAAAATTATTCCAGTATGACTTTTATCCTCAACCATAAAATCACGATGTAATCTGCAAAAATCACCGATATTGAAACTATAAATTACTCGCTTTTGTTCTGTTGCCCAAATTAGTTGTTCTTCATCGGCATAACCCAATCTCTTAACATCAGCCACTGTCACAACATCCAAATCAGCATTTCTTAATGCTTGTATAAGTGCGGTTTTGATAGTGTCTTCATCCAAATAGAAGCAAATACGATTCACGAGAAATGTCCTGTTTTATATTCTGCTTCAAGTCGTTGACATTCTTTTTGATATTGAGTGAATTCAATATCTAGTGATTCCTTATTAGCATAATAATAAGCCAACGCCGTGTAAATACCTGCAATTGTCAAATAAGGCTTATCTTCAATAATTTCTTCTGGGGTCATACCAGATTTAATTTCATTGACAATATACTGAACAGTAATGCGAGTGTCAGCAATTCGCGGACGACCACCACAAGTATCTGGTGTGCTAACAATCAAAGTGGAAATATCTGTGAGGGTTGGCATCGGTTTCTGAATTAATCCTCTGGGATAATCTTATTGTAAACCAAAAAGAGCGATCGTGTCTCGTATCCCTACTTAAGTTAACAGCTAATTAATTATGATTTTTACAGAGGAAGATAGTAAATTTGTTCCGCCAATTCTCCTTCTAAACAGCACTCTATCAGAAGCAAAATATCTTCTATTACTTGCCCAATTCGTGTATCTGTAATAACTTCAATCACTCCTGGCATGGGCTGACCTTGTGTAATCCGTTCATAGGCATAGCTTGTAATTGTAGCGACATCATGAGTAAGTAAAACTCTGTTTTCTTGGGCTGCCCATGCTAGGATAGTTGGATCATCTTTACCCAAAAGACCAACATCTTGGACTCTGACAATATCAATATTTGGGTTACGTCACAACAATCCCCTGACAATAGTATCTCATCAGCAAGCAGTTTCAACATACGTCCCGTTCTGCTTTGCGCGCCAACAATCTATCACGCAACCCTTGGGGGTCAAATCTGGTCTCATTTATTTTACGAATTTCCTGTGCTTGTTGCTGTCTTTGCTGTAGATACACTTCCACTTCTTGTTGATGATTGAGATAGAAGGCAATGGTAGCATAAATATCAGCAAGTTTAAGGGATGGATAACGGTAAGCAATTTCCTCTGCTGTTGTTCCTTGTTGAAAAACAGTAATTACCGTATCTAGTGTTACACGAGTTATCCTAATGACACCATCAGTGGTAAATTCCAATGGTGCGGGTTCAGATACAATTCCTTCAGAAAGATTCACTAAAGCTTGTGCCATAATTAATAACAAGTTAATTGCCTTTAATAATAGCAACTAATAGAAATACAAAACTGTATTAATCCCTCAGTATACCATTAAGCATTGTCCCTAACTCATATCGCTACAAAATATTTTAGCAACTTCCGTACATTTGAATACGATAACATTATATTCGGCATATTTAGTATTCAGGATTTCCCAAAAATGTCACAAAAGCCAGGTAAAAAAATCGCACCTATCCCCATGTCTAACAATGTTAGCGTGGTTGACTTAATTGATACCTATTTTACCGCTTACAACTCAGCCCGGTTGCGGGAAGCCTGTCAACTGCTGACTAAGGAAGTGTTTCAAGAGGGTGTCACCGTAGGAGTAAGCCTTTCTGGGGCTATGACACCCGCAGGTTTTGGGGTTTCCGCCCTTGCGCCCCTCATTCACAATGGTTTTATTGACTGGATGATTTGCACAGGTGCGAATCTTTACCATGATATCCACTATGGTTTGGGTTTTGAACTATTTGCTGGTAGTCCCTTTTTAGATGATGTCAAATTGCGGGAGGAAGGAACAATCAGAATTTATGATATAATTTTTGGTTACGATGTACTCCTAGAAACGGACGCTTTTATCCGTAAAGTTCTCCAAGCTGAACCTTTCCAAAAACGCATGGGAACGGCGGAATTTCATCATTTGTTGGGTAAGTGCGTCTGGGAAATAGAACAACAATTAGGTGTTAAAAATTCCTGTTTATTGGCGACAGCTTATAAATATGGCGTACCTATTTATACTTCTTCTCCCGGTGATAGTTCTATCGGTATGAATGTCGCAGCTTTAGCTTTAGAAGGTTCAAAGCTAGTTATAGATCCGTCCATTGATGTCAATGAAACAGCAGCGATTGTTTATGGAGCGCGAGAAAATGACGGTACAAGTGCAGCGGTAATTATTGGTGGTGGTAGTCCTAAAAACTTTTTATTACAAACACAACCGCAAATACACGAGGTGTTAGGTTTGGAAGAACGGGGACATGATTTCTTTGTCCAGTTTACCGATGCACGTCCTGATACTGGTGGTTTGTCTGGGGCGACTCCCGCAGAAGCCGTGAGTTGGGGTAAAATTGACCCCGATGAGTTACCTAGCGCCATTGTCTGTTATACTGATAGTACGATCGCTTTGCCTTTAATGACAGCTTATGTCCTGAATCAATGTCCACCTCGTCCCTTGAAGCGGTTATATGATCAACGTGAAGCTTTATTAGATACATTGCAAAAAGACTATCTAGCAGCTAAAGACAAGCCTGTAAGTGAGGGTAGTGATTCCAAAGTAGCAACTTATCCTTGTGGTACACCAGTTAAAGGTTAAGATTTGTAACAGGTTTGGATGTCATATTGTGGGCGATAGCGAAGAACTACGCAGGAACGGCTAATCAAGCTTAATCGCCCCTAGATTAAATCCTAATTAACTGTGGCAATAGAGCTTTTAAAGCATGACCACGATGACTAATGGATTTTTTTAAATCCGTCCTCATTTGAGCAAAAGTTAATTGTTGTTCGGGTACATAAAAAACCGGGTCATAACCAAAACCACCATCTCCAGCAGGTGAAAATAAAATCTCACCGTGACAAACACCCTCAGATTGAATTACTATTTCTCCTTGAGGATTTGCAACTGCGATCGCACATACAAACCGAGCTTGGCGATTTTCCTGATCACCTAATTCTCTTAATAATCTCTCAATCCGCTCTGCATCTGTATTCCCATAACGAGCAGAATACACCCCCGGATCACCATTAAGAGCATCTACCCTTAAACCAGAATCATCAGCGATCGCCCAATTACCTGTAACTTTAGCAATTGTCGAGGCTTTGAGACCAGCATTTTCTGCAAAAGTTTCTCCTGTTTCTTCCACATCTAAATCTTCCGGTTTTAAAGCTAATTCCCAACCAGAATCAGCTAGATAAGCTTGCATTTCCCGCAATTTACCGGGGTTTCCTGTCGCTACTACAAGTAATTTATTCATTACTGACGGGGTTTTTTCTTGGAAATCTTTAATACAGGTAAAGGATCAATCGAAGACTGAGGAGGTAAATAATATTGAGCAACAGGCTCTTCTGGTAAAGACGGACGTTGCTGCATTCGCCATAATTTAAAGACGAGAGCTATTCCGGCTGTTCCTAAACCAAAAGTGAAAAGTGACCAACTATCATCCAAACCACCAATCAGAGCATCCATGATTCCCACAGTTATCAATGCACTAATGATAGGTTCTTTGCGGTAGGCTGACTTTAAAAAACGAGGTAATACAGCATTCATCACAGCTTACTTAGTTCCAATTAGGTTTTCGTATAAATTTACTCAGAATACCCTGACTACAATTTATTTGTTTCATTGCAGGCCAATAATAGCATAGACGATTGTAATTTCTTTTGGCAACAAATGGATCACTGTAGTTAACACCGCCAGCACTGCGGTAGTTTTCTATTCCTATTGTACTAGGAATAATCCACCAAATTAATTTGGTAATTTGGAGAAACAGAATATGAGGATAAAAATAAACCAAGAACTAATGTAGAGACGCTACATGAAACGTCCCTACACCCTATCAGTAACACTTAGAAGATTACTTTAAACCGAGCCATGCAAGTACACCTTGATTAGTAGTGTATTCAATTATCACCATTAAAATAAAGCCAATCATAGCTGCTCTACCATTCAAACGTTCAGCATATTCATTGAAACCAAACTTAGGTTCTGCTAATTTGGGGGTAATGGTTGGTGGTTGTTGTGTCATAATCAGTGATTCCTTTCTTGATAATTGGTAAACAAAAACTTACAGAGGGTTTTCAAGTAAATTGCTGGGGATGGTCGTCGGAGCTTAACAATTTTTAATTATTCTTTATTTATTGTAAGAAAACTGGCGAATTAGTCAAGGTGTATGATTAGGGGACTAAAAATTTTGGATTGGGAATTACTGAATACATGAATAGTAAACTAGGTACACAGTAGGTTACAGTAAAACAATAAAATATAAGAGGTGATAAATGGAAATTGGTGTTCCCAAAGAAACTAAAGATCAGGAATTTCGGGTAGGTTTAAGTCCTTCCAGTGTTCGGGTATTACGGGAAAATGGTAATAATATTTTTGTAGAAAGTGACGCTGGTACTGGTGCGGGATTCACTGATAAAGACTACCGCAGTGCTGGCGCGGAAATTGTCAATAACCCTGATAATGCCTGGAATCGGGATTTGGTTGTTAAGGTGAAAGAACCTTTGACGAGCGAGTACAAATTTTTACAAAAAGGACAATTGTTATTTACTTATTTACATTTAGCAGCGAATCGTCAATTAACAGAGCATTTAATTGATTGTGGCACTTGTGCCATTGCTTATGAAACCGTAGAACAACCAGGAGCAAATAAACTCCCCTTACTCACCCCCATGAGTATTGTTGCTGGTCGGTTAGCCGTACAATTTGGTGCAAGATTCCTAGAACGTCAACAAGGAGGAAGAGGTGTACTTTTAGGGGGTATTCCCGGAGTTAAAGCTGGTAAAGTAGTGATTTTAGGCGGGGGTGTTGTCGGTACAGAAGCCGCAAAAATCGCCGTGGGTATGGGTGCAATGGTGCAAATATTAGATGTCAACGTTGAACGTCTATCTTACCTAGAAACTCTATTTGGTTCGAGAGTAGAACTACTTTACAGCAATTCTGCCCATATTGAAACTGCCGTCAAGGACGCGGATTTACTCATTGGTGCAGTCTTAATTCCTGGTAAAAAAGCACCCATTCTAGTATCTCGGGAATTAGTTAAACAAATGCGTCCTGGTTCAGTAATTGTAGATGTCGCTGTAGACCAAGGTGGATGTGTTGAAACATTACACCCCACATCCCACACTCAGCCAGTATACATTGATGAAGGAGTTGTACATTATGGCGTTCCTAATATGCCAGGAGCAGTTCCTTGGACATCCACACAAGCTCTAAATAACAGTACATTACCCTATACTGTCCAGTTAGCAAAGCTGGGACTTAAAGCTTTAGACATTAACCCAGCCTTAGCTAAAGGCTTAAATGTTCAAAATCATCGTCTTGTCCATTCTGCTCTACAAGAAGTTTTCCCAGATTTAGTTAGTTGATTGGGAATTGGGAATTGGTAAAATTTAAACCAGTTCCCAGTCCCTAGTCTATTTCACCATAGATAAAATAATACCAACTAGTGAACCGAGAATTAGCCCAATACTGCTCAAAGAACTAATTGCAAAACCTGGACCACGCTTTTCCGCTGCTTGATAATATCCCCAAGCATATAGAATCCGTCCCACTACCCAAGCTGCACCGAGAGCAGAACCCCAAATAGGACTAACATAAATAGAAAACAACCATAAAGCCGGGATAAACAAAGCAAGCTGTTCTAAGGTGTTTTGCTGCACCCTTAACACTCTTTCAAAATCGAGGTTTCCTGTAGTTTGTGGTACGGGAACTTGATATTTATATCTGGCTCTACCAACATTAATTGTCACTACAAAATATAGTATCAGTGTAGCAACAGTCACTAAACTTGGATAAGGGGAAGGAGGCATAAGCTGAGGTAAAATCGAAAATTGGTTTTATTTACTAATATGATAGAATAATTAGATAGGTGTAAGAATCAGTACATTTGGGGTTAAGATACCAGCAACCAATTAGTCGAGTTTATTAACTGGCTGTTCGTCGGGAGATATTGCTGTTTTCGGAATTTCAAACACTGGGTTATTTAAAGCTATCATTATTGAAAACTTTGTAACTACTGGCTCTGTAGCTGTTGATTCCGTTGGTTGTGTTCTGGCAAATTCCAGCATTCTTGAGGAATTAGGGAATAAACTGGACATAGCTCCGATAATACAAACTGCTGTCACTGCACCACCAAGCATCCAGTTTAAGCGGTAACGAAACCTCAGACGTGCTAAGATTATATTAAGCGTCATTTCTGGTGACTGAACGCCGGTAGGAATAGGTAGATTTTGTAAACTTTGTCGAAGAGTTAATAATCTCTTATACAATAATTTTATGTCAGTATCAGTTGACAGCCACTCCTCAACTTGCTTACGTTCGGTGGCTGTGACTTCGCCATCCAAGTAAGCACTTAATAACTCAAAAAAACCGCGCTTATCCATACTTGTAGTACCTGTTGATTTGTTTTAGTTCTTAATGGCAGAAAATGTATATTTTCGTTGACAGTCCTTAATATTTCTTAAAATCTGCCATAGAATTAAAGAAACATAGTGTAGATTATGTATCTAGATAGCTTCGCAATTGAGTTTGTAGCCTCGTTCTGGCTCTAGCTATTCTAGATTTCACAGTCCCTAGGGAAACTCCGGTGATTTCGGCAATTTCTTCATAGGCCATACCTTCAATTTCTCTAAGAACAATTGTAGTCCGAAAAACCTCTGGTAAATCAGCAATTGCTTCTCGCAACTGCTCATAAAATTCTCTTGTCGTCATTTCCTCCTGTGGACTTGGGGTCTGACAGGCAATTTCCCAATCCATTTCTCCGTCATCTAATAATCGCGGAGCATCCAATGATAGGGGAGTGGCCACCCGTTTACGTTTACGTAATTCATCATAAAACAAATTCGTGGCAATGCGACTCAACCAACCCCGAAATTTGGCAGGTTCTTGTAGTCGCTTAATATTTCTATACACACGAATCCAGACTTCTTGGGCTAAATCGGCTCTGTCAGACCAATCAGGGGCTAAATGATATAAAATTCGATCAACTTGGGCCTGATAGCGACCTAGTAGTTCTGAAAAGGCGGCACGGTCTGGACGCAATCCAACTTGACAGCGTAAAATCAGATCGTGGTTTGATAGTTTGTCAACTGGAATGGATGCTTCGGGGTAGACGGCATCAACTGTTGACCAAGATACAGCAAGGGATTGACTCATGGATCAGGCTGGTGTTAAATCACTCCCTTCTATTAGACTTGATCATGGCTTAAAAGTTCCTCAGTAAAGTAACTGATTTATAATTAGAACACGGAAATATAAATAGCAAGGAGTTCCCAGTATTTTATTCATGGTCAAGTAGTTACGGGAAGGTCAGGTGAAAAGAAGATCGAGATTAAGTTTTTTGTGAAATTGAAGTAATAATTCAGATGGAAAATCGTCTACCAAATACCTGACTGATAACCGATGATAAGTAATAATAGGTAATGGCTAAATATGTCAGGGATAAATAATAGGCGAGGACAATGGCAAGAAATGAATCAGTTGGGACTATGGTAACGTTTCTCTGTTTTGGTACAGCGATTTTATCTCTGGCTGTCCATTGGCACACGACGAGAACAACAGGACAATTAAATCAATCTACATTTACAAAGGTTTATCCCCAGGGTTCAGCGGTGGAAATTGGCAATAGCGCAATTGCGGCTTCTGTGCCTAACTCTCCCCAAAAATCTGCTGTGATTAATTTGGATTTCTCCGGTAAACCCCGCAAGTCAATTTTGGCTAATGTTACAGGTTCGGTCAATAATTCCCAGCGACCAATACCAACATTAAATACAACTAGGGTGATTGTGGATTTAGGCGATCGCCGGGTCTATGTTTTTCGATATGATGAAGTAATAGCGAGTTATCCCATCGCTATTGGCAAAAAAGGCTGGGAAACACCAACGGGTAATTTTCAAATCATGCACAAAGAACATGATCCCATTTGGCGACATCCTATCACTGGTGCTGTTTTTGAGGGAGGTAGCAATAGTCCTTTAGGGGATAGATGGATTGGTTTCTGGTCAGATGGCCGGAATGAACTTGGCTTTCATGGTACACCAAATGTTGACCTATTGGGGGCGGCGGTTTCTCACGGTTGTCTAAGAATGCGTAATTCTGATGTGCGAATGTTGTATAGTCAAGTCAACATAGGCACACAAGTGTTAGTGCGTGAATAAAATTCGATCCAATTTAGATCCACGGGTAATGATTAACACAATCCACGCCAAAGATATTGAGGTTATTTAGTCAAAGATATGACTTACTTTTAATCAATTTGTTGAGATTTCCAGGGTAATGGATCAACAGATTGTCCGTTTACATACAGTCCCCAGTGTAAGTGTGGTCCAGTTGATGCACCAGTTGAACCGACTGCACCGATTTTTTCTCCTGCTTTCACAAAATCACCTTCTTGAACATTAATACGACTTAGGTGCATGAAAATACTGATTACCCCCTGACCATGATCAATCCCTACGACGTTACCATGTACCCGGAATCCTTGGGATACTGTACCAACTAAGGCCACTCGTCCGGCTGCTGGGGTGGTCACGGCTGAACCCTCACCACCTGCGTAGTCTTGTCCACGATGGTAGTAGTCTTTGGCAAATTTACCATTGTAGTAGCGACGGACACCATACTTAGTGGATGTTCGCCCAGTATTGGGTGTCAAAAAAATGCCGTGCCAATATTTTTCTGGTGTCTGTAGGGCTTTTAATTCGGCTACGCGCTTAAGTTCATATTCGGTAGCATTGACTCCAGCTTTCCCAGGTGGTAATGTGATGCGTTGAATAGGAAATTTGCGATCTCGTACTTGTACTAATAAATTTTTTTCTTGTCCAGCTTCAGAAATTTTAATTGTTCTTACTCCGGCTTTTTCTAAAGGAGTTGTGGGAATAAAAGAACGATATTTACGAGGGGCAATTTCAAAAGCTGGATATGTTTTTTGCCCCACTGCTACAGTAGGATTGCTGATATTGTCTGAGTTAGTAGACTCAATTACTACGGAAATTGTATCTCCCAGTTGCGGACTTTTAGGTAATATCTGTACTTCTAAAGCTTTTGCTGGTAAGCTGAAAGCAATAGGGACAGCAGCAATTATGCCTATGAACATTTTAGCAGGGTTGATAATAGAAAACACTGAAAATTTATTCTCTAGATTAATAGTCTTAGGTATGGTATTCATAAGCTTAATAAACAGATTTTTAGAGGCTGTTAGTAAACGGACTAATTTATTGTAGTTACTGTTTCCTTGGGAAGTTAATAAATAAATTCAACCAAACCAAATTAACCACAAGGGTAGCGCTAAAAATAACCCAATAAAAGTTAAAGCAATACTGCTGGCTAACAAGTTTCGATCTAACTCATAAACTTCTGCTAAAATTAGTACAGAAAGCCCTGTGGGTGTTCCTGACATTAATACCAATATTAACCGCTGTTCACCAATTATACCCAAGTAACTCGCACCTAATCCCACTAGTAAAGGTACAACCAAAACTTTTAAAATACTGGCAATTAAGGACATATTCAAATTTTTATATTCTTTTATTGTACCTAGTCGCAAACCAACCAGCAATAAGGCAAAGGCAATAACTACCCACACAGCTTGTTCTAAACCTGATTCAATGATTGCAGGTAATTCGACAAATTGGGTATTTAAGCCGATAAAAAATGTCCACAGACTAGGAACAGTAACTATATCTCGTAACTGTATCCACCAGTGATTTTCGGTTTCTTTTTCTCCAAAATAGCTGGCAATTAACACGGCAATGCCATAAGTACCAACAACATTATTTGTGACGCTGAATAATACTGCCCAATCATTATTTTCTGGACTTGTTAAGACTTGTGTTAGTGTTAGTCCCACAAAGCCTGTATTTCCTAAAATGGTTGCTAAAATAAAACTGCCTAAACTTGCTTTGCTTAAGGGGGCTGACACTTCTATATTATTCTGTTCTGTCTTGATTCTACTACTTATTAACGATTGCCAAAGCCACCAAATCAACAATGATAGAACCAGACTTAACAATAAAACGCAGACTCCTATCGCTGGTATTAGTAGGCCAATAGATGAGTTAGTGTGACGAGCTAATACTAGTAGTTGTAGTGGCACTCCTACCCAGTAAAGTGCCTGTCCTAGTAACTTGGTTAAATTATTGGGTGTGAACCGCGCTAATACTAGTCCTAATCCTATCCAGGTAAATAGAGGAGTATAAGCTTTAAATAGGGTTTCAATCATAGTAAAATGGCTAGTATCATAAAGCGGAATTCCAGATTTAAAAGATTGAGAATGTTTGGTTTATTTGTATCAACCTATATTAGTAATTTTCCCATAAAAAAGGTGAGCTTTTTCAGCTCACCCCACAAAATTTAGAGAATATCCGTTAGTGTTAACCTAACAAAGCCTTAGCTTTAGCTAAAACATTGTCCACTGTGAAACCAAATTTCTCTAAACAAATACCACCAGGGGCGGAAGCACCAAAGGTATCAATACTTACGGTATCACCTTCACTGCCGATATACTTGTGCCAACCGAAGCTACTAGCCGCTTCTACGGATAGACGCTTGGTAACAGCCTTGGGAAGAATAGATTCTTTGTAAGCTGGATCTTGTGTATCAAATAAGGTAGAAGAAGCCATAGAAACAACGCGAACTTTCTTACCTTCTGCGGTTAGTTTCTCTGCCGCGCTCACACAAAGACTTAATTCCGAACCAGTACCAATTAAAATGATATCTGGTGTACCTTGACAATCAATAATTGTATAACCACCCTTGGCAACACCTGCGATTGATGTACCTGCTAAGTTAGGAACGTTTTGACGAGTGAAAGCCAATAAAGTCGAAGCATTTGCTTTAGACTTCTCAATTGCGACTTTATAAGCCCCAGAGGTTTCGTTTCCGTCTGCGGGACGAATTACGGTTAAATCGGGAATAGCTCGTAAAGAAGCTAGAGTTTCAATGGGTTGGTGGGTAGGACCATCTTCACCTTGGCCAATGGAGTCGTGGGTCATAACCCAAATTGAACCGGCTTCGGAAAGAGCAGCCAAGCGAATGGCAGCCCGCATATAATCGGTAAAGATAAGGAAGGTTGCACCGTAAGGAATTAAACCTGAGTTATGCAAGGCCATACCGTTACAGATTGCACCCATGGCGTGTTCCCGGACACCGAAGTGAATGTTACGATTTCCGAAATGTCCTTTTTGGAAGTCTCCAGCACCTTTAAGCTCAGTGAGGTTGGAGTGGGTTAAGTCGGCAGAACCGCCGATTAATTCCGGTAAAGCAGCACCTAATTTGTTCAAGCAGGTTTCCGAGTGTTTGCGAGTAGGTAATGCTTTATCTGCATCTGTGTAAGTAGGTAATACTTGATCCCAACCTTCTGGTAATTTGCCACTAATTAAACGGTCAAATTCTGCTGCTTCTTGGGGGTATTTAGCCTTATATTCAGCATAAGCCGCATTCCACTGGGATTCGTAATTAGCACCGCGTTCAACAGCCTTGCGGGTGTGATTGAGGGCATCTTCAGGAACGACAAAAGCATCGTATTCCCAGCCTAAATTATTCCGAGTAGCTATTGTTTCATCAGATCCCAAGGCAGCACCGTGAATACCCGCAGTATTAGCCTTATTAGGAGAACCATAACCGATGGTGGTTGTCACCTTAATCATGGTAGGTTTGTCCGTTACTGCTTTTGCGTCTGCGATCGCTTTGGCAATGCCTTCTAAATCTGTGTTACCATCTTTAACGTGCAGAACGTGCCAACCGTAAGATTCAAAGCGTTTAGAAACATCCTCAGTGAATGCTACATCTGTAGAACCATCAATAGAGATGTGGTTATCGTCATAGAGAGCAATAAGTTTACCTAATCCCCAGTGTCCAGCGATAGAAGCTGCTTCACCAGAAATCCCTTCCATGTTGCAACCATCACCAAGAAGTACATAAGTGTAGTGATCAACAATTGTGGCATCAGGTTTATTGAACTTAGCGGCCAGGTGTGCTTCTGCTACGGCTAAACCAACAGCATTGGCAATTCCTTGACCTAAAGGACCTGTGGTAACTTCTACACCGGCCGTCACAAAATTTTCCGGGTGGCCTGGGGTCTTAGCACCCCATTGACGAAATTGCTTGATATCGTCTATGGTAACGCTATCGTAGCCTGTGAGGTAGAGTAAGGCATACTGTAACATTGAACCATGACCAGCGGACAAAACAAAGCGATCGCGGTTGAACCACTGAGGATTTTTAGGATTATACCGCATGAAGGAGTCCCAGAGGACAAAAGCCATGGGAGCAGCGCCCATTGGTAGCCCAGGGTGTCCCGATTTGGATTTCTCTATGGCATCTACAGCCAAAAAGCGGATAGAATTGATACAAAGTTCTTGGAGGGTTGCAACAGCCATAATCTCTAATTGTTAAGGACGGGTTAGGACTCTTTTTAGGGTTTTTTTGGTGGGTTCATGAGCAAGAGATCCCACTTTATTCATCATCTCATTCCTAATTGCCAATGGACAAGCGGGATTTTTGAGGTTTTTAGTGATGAATAAGGCCGATAAATTTAATCATGCCTTCCCAAAGCTAGGCTATTGGTTAGGCTTGAATGTCTCTATCATACTTGTCTTGTGTTCACTTCTAAAAAGCAAACTAGGGGCAAAATGAGGCGAGGATCAATAATACGAGTTTTAGTAATGGATAATTGGGTTATTAACTTTACCTGTTACCTATTACCTGACTAGTAAGTATCTTTAGGGAGTAAATTTCTTGAAGGCTAGAGTAACATTATGACCACCAAAGCCAAAAGAATTAGATAAAGCTACCTCGACTACTTGAGCGCGGCTAGTGTCGGGGACATAATCTAGGTCGCATTCTGGATCTAGATTTTCGATGTTGATGGTCGGGGGAATTTGATCATCAGCGATGGCTAAAATTGTCGCTACGGCTTCAATTCCACCTGAACCACCTAAAAGATGTCCTGTCATGGATTTAGTGGAACTGATGGCTACTCGATAAGCATACTCTCCCAAAGCTTTCTTGATAGCAGCAGTTTCATTGGCATCATTAGCTGGTGTGCTGGTCCCATGAGCATTGATGTAACTAACCATCTGTGGCGTAAGTGACCCATCTTTTAAAGCTAATTCTATCGCCCTAGCCGCACCTAAACCACCGGGTACGGGCGAGGTCATGTGATAAGCATCACAGGTCATCCCATAACCCACCATTTCCCCATAAATCCTTGCACCGCGATTTATGGCGTGTTCTAGCTCTTCGAGAATTAAAATTCCCGCGCCTTCACCCATCACAAAACCGTCTCGATCACGATCAAATGGACGACAAGCATGGGCTGGATCATCATTGCGGAAGGATAAAGCGCGAGCAGCCGCAAATCCTGCTACTGACAAAGGTGTAACTGCTGCTTCACAACCGCCACAGATCATAGCTTTAGCGTATCCTCCCTGAATTTGACGAAAGGCATCACCAATGGAATTAGAACCGGCTGCACAGGCAGTGACAGAGCAGGAATTAGGACCTTTCGCGCCCGTGTGAATTGCTGTTAGTCCTGCTGCCATATTAGCGATCATCATGGGAATCATGAAGGGACTACAACGACTAGGACCACGTTTAGGATCTAAATAAATGGTTTGTTGGTCTTCTAATACTTTAATACCACCAATACCAGAACCGATAATCACGCCAATTTGTTCAGCGTTGAGATCGTCTATTACTAATCCTGAATCTGCAACAGCTTGAATAGCCGCTGATACACCCAGTTGAGAAAAACGATCCATGCGCTTGGCTTCTTTGCGCTCCAAGTAAATTTCTGGATCAAAGTTTTTAACTTCACCAGCAATGCGACAACTATGTTTAGAAGCATCAAAAGCGGTGATATAGTCAATACCATTGCGTCCGCTTAATAATCCTTGCCAATATTCGGTGGGTGTGTTTCCAATGGGTGTAATCGCGCCCACACCTGTTACAACAACGCGATTACGTTTATAGTCTGTCATGATTAGATTAAATATGGCGAAAAAGCAGCAGGGAGGAAAATTTAAGAGTGCTGAGTTCCGAGTTAAGTATCCTTAGTCAAAAGTATACTATTTCTTCAATATGATGATGAACCTTTGGCGCTTTTTTGAAGTCAAACTTATAGCTTAGACACTCAACACTCATGTACGGGCGGGTTTATCCAGTTAATCTGTATACTTTTGAAATATCTCTTCAAGCCCGCTTATACTAGATAATTCCTTGATTAAGCAGATGTAACGATCTTTTTCTCAATGTATTCCACAGTCTCTTGAACTGTTGTAATTTTTTCAGCCGCTTCATCAGGAATCTCGATCTCAAATTCTTCTTCCAAAGCCATGACTAGCTCAACTGTATCCAGGGAATCAGCCCCTAAATCGTTACTAAAATTCGACTCTGGTGTAACCTTTTCAGCTTCTACACTGAGTTGTTCAACAACAATTTTTTTCACTTTTTCAAAAATATCTGCTTGGCTCATAAATAAAACTCCTTAACAAGTTGCTATGATTTGCTCTCAATGAACAAAGTTTTTTTGGGCATATTCATCTTATCGGAAAGAGTGAATCTGAGTATAGGTTCTATCATTAAAATTGGAGATTAAAGATTATGTCAGGGAAAAGGGAATGGGGGAATACGTCGAAAATCGGTGTAAATCTAAACCAAATATAATTTTATGCTATCTAAAAATCTGAAGTACGCTTATTATCCTGGTTGTGTAGCACAAGGAGCTTGTCGAGAACTGTATTTATCAACCCAATCTCTAACTAAAGCGTTAGGTATTGAACTGATTGAATTGAAAAAAGCTGCTTGTTGTGGTTCTGGTACATTTAAAGAAGATTCTCAATTATTAGAAGATACTGTTAATGCTAGAAATATCGCTTTAGCGGAATCTTTGGATCTTCCTTTGCTGACTCATTGTAGCACTTGTCAGGGTGTTATCGGTCACGTTGATGAACGTTTAAAAGAATGTCAATCAACCAATCCCGATTATCTCAACAAAGTTAATGGTTTATTAGTGAAAGAGGGCTGTTCTCCTTATCGGGGTAGTACGGAAGTTAAACATCTTTTATATGCTTTGGTGACAGATTATGGTTTAGAGGAAATTTCTCAGCGTGTTACTAAGAAATTAAGTGGTTTAAAATGTGCAGCTTTTTATGGTTGTTATCTGCTCCGCGCTCAAAAGTCTATGTTCTATGATGATCCTTTTCAACCCGAAGCAATGGAAAATGTATTTCGGGCTGTAGGAGCGACACCTGTATATTATCGTGGCAGGACTCAATGTTGTGGTTGGCCTTTGTCTAGCTATGCGACAAATGAATCTTTTCAAATGGCTGGAAATCATATCCAAGAAGCTTTAAATAATGGGGCTGATTGTATTGTTACACCATGTCCTTTGTGTCATTTGAATTTAGATTCTCGTCAACCAGAAGTAGAAAAGGTAATTAGACAAAAGTTAGATTTACCGATTTTACACTTACCCCAATTAATTGCTTTAGCCTTAGGTGTTAGTCCCAAAGAATTGGGTTTAGAAAGACATATTGTGTCTACAAAACCCATTTTAGAAAAATTAGGATTTTGATCAAATTGTGGGAAGGAAATAATATTTTTCTTCCCATTACCAATTACCAATTACCAATTACCAATTACCAATTACCAATTACCAATTACCAATTACCAATTACCAATTACCAATTACCCATTACCCATTACCCATTACCCATTACCCATTACCCATTACCCATTACCCATTACCCATTACCCATTACAGATTTCTGATATTCTTCCTCACTAATTAAATCATGATTATTTTCCACACGATCTAAAAATACTAATCCTTCCAAATGATCATATTCATGTTGAAAAATTCGGGCAATAAAATCCGTTAATTGTTGTTTTTGTAAATTACCATAACGGTCTGTATATTCAACTTCAACTGTTTGATATCTAGGAACTAAACCCCTAATATCAGGGACACTTAAACAACCTTCCCAATCTTTAAGCATTTCTGAAGAATGGGCAATAATTCGGGGGTTAATCATTGCGGTCGGCTGCATTTCTGGTGCGTGTGGATATCTAGCATTAGGACGGGAAGCGACGATAAATAGACGGTAAGATGATGCTATTTGTGGTGCTGCAATTCCCACCCCATTAGCTTGAGAAACTGAGGTAATTAATTCATCAATCAGGTTTTGAATTTCTTGACTTTGAATATTCTCAACCGCAGCAGCTTTTTGTCGTAATATCGGATTACCTAATTTAATAATTGGTGTTAGTTCATTCATTTTCAAAGCTCTATTTTTTCTGTTTCCATTTTGTTCATTAGATTAATCATAGGTATCCTGATTTTGACAGTTTCTAAGGAATTTTAAGGAACGCCCCTTGGTAATTCTGAGCAGGAAATCTGGGACAACTAACCAAATATCAATTTTCTTTGTTAATTGGTAAAGGTGCGGGTTTAACTAAAACTTGAAAAATTTTGCCATTGCGATCAACTTGCACTTGTAGAGGAATACCAATTTTACTATTTTCCACTAATTTTTGTACCTCATCAACTTTGAAAACGGGTTGATTATTAATAGTTTTAATCACATCTCCTGGCCTTAATCCAGAAGTCGCTGCGGGCGAGTTAGGAACAATTCTAACTAATAAAATTCCTTGACTTGCAGATAAATTCATTTTATCACCAAATCGAGCAATAATTCTTTCCTTAACTTCAGGTGTTAATGTTACCATTTGTATTCCCAAATAGGGATGATCAACTCTACCTTTAGCAATTAATTCCTCAGCGATTTTTTGAGCAGTATTAATAGGAATAGCAAATCCCAAACCTTGAGCACCTTGAATGATTGCTGTATTCATCCCAATAACTTCACCACGGGCATTTAATAGTGGTCCACCGGAGTTTCCGGGGTTAATGGCTGCATCTGTTTGTAAATAATCAACACGTTTATCACTCGCACCAATTTCACTACTAGAACGACCTGTAGCGCTGATAATTCCTGATGTAACAGTATTATTTAAACCCAATGGATTACCAATAGCAATCACAGCTTCTCCTGGTTGTAAAGTATCAGACTTACCTAATGCTAGACTGGGTAAGTT
The DNA here is from genome assembly GCF_014698755.1 of Aphanizomenon flos-aquae FACHB-1287. GTDB lineage: Bacteria > Cyanobacteriota > Cyanobacteriia > Cyanobacteriales > Nostocaceae > Dolichospermum > Dolichospermum flosaquae. The sequence goes on from NZ_JACJTO010000001.1 coordinate 85,763, forward strand.
ATTCGCATCAATTTGAATTACAGCAACATCTGTTATTGCATCTTCTCCTAACACCTTACCTTTAAAAGTTCGGCCATCTTTAAGAGTAACTGTAACTAAATCAGCACCATCTACAACATGAGAATTAGTTAAAATTTGTCCAGATGAATTAATGATAAATCCCGAACCGCTACCTCGTTCTACCCTTTCTTTTGGTTGTGATGGAATCGCAAAAAAGCCGCGAAAAAAGGGATCGGAAAATTCATCTGGAGCTTGAGTTGTGACGGTTCTAGTCGAATCAATGCGAACAACTGCACCTCCCACCTTTTGTACTACTTTGACAACAAAATTATGATCTCCAGAAGCAGAGAAAATCGCCGGAGCAGCAATTTCTGTAGTGGGTGCGGTGGTTTTTTGTGGTTGTGTATTACTGGGTTCGATTTCTGCGGTCCCTTTCCTGAGATTAGTACAACCTCCCAGTATCAAAACTGCTACGCTACACACTGCGATCCATTTTTTACTCTTATTTTCCAATTTTTGCGGTAAAAATTTGGTATGAATATTTTTAGCTACTAGGTTATGATTATTAATTTTCATCGTCATGATCATGCTTGAGTATTCTTTATGTTAGTAGATGTTAGGATCTTAGCTATCTGGTTTTTATCAAAATGATTATAGGCAACATAAAAGTAATTACAAATAGAAACGACGAATTACGGATAGAGGTGGTGTGAATGGCAATTCCCATAGATGGTTTATGGAATCATGTATTAGAGCGTCTACAGTTAGAGTTAGCACCTCCTACCTTTGAAACTTGGATTAAGACAGCTAAAGCACAGCAGTTAGAGAACAACTGCTTGGTAATATACGCTCCTAATCCCTTCGCTCGCAATTGGCTTCAGAAACATTACATCCATACTATTGCTAATGTAGCCCAAGATATTGTGGGTTATCCAATCGAAATTTATATTACTGTGGTTGAAGATGAGGAAACTTCTCATCTGGGTCAACAGGATATTGGGGGAAATTTATTACCAATAAATCATATTTGGAGCAAATACTCTGGAAATAATCAAAAAACTTCAGATTTAAATTCTAAATATGTTTTTTCTCGATTTGTTGTCGGCGCTAACAATCGCATGGCTCATGCTGCTTCTTTAGCAGTGGCCGAATATCCAGGGAGGGAATTTAATCCATTATTTTTATGTGGTGGTGTCGGTTTAGGAAAAACTCACCTCATGCAAGCTATTGGTAATTATCGCCAGGAAATATCTCCCTACTCTAAAATATTTTATGTGTCTACGGAGCATTTTACCAATGATTTAATTACCGCAATTCGTCAGGATAGTATGCAAAGTTTTCGTGAACATTATCGGGCTGCTGATATGCTGCTAGTTGATGACATTCAATTTCTTGAGGGGAAAGAATATACTCAAGAGGAATTTTTTCATACCTTTAATACTTTACATGAGGCAGGTAAGCAAGTTGTTATTGCTTCAGACCGTCCTCCCCATCAAATTCCTAGTTTACAACAACGGCTTTGTTCACGGTTTTCTATGGGACTAATTGCGGATATTCAAACCCCTGATTTAGAAACCAGAATGGCAATTTTGCAGAAAAAAGCCGAATATGAAAATATTCGTTTACCACGGGAGGTGGTTGAATATATTGCTTCTAATTGTACTTCTAATATCCGTGAATTGGAAGGGGCATTAATTCGGGCTTTAGCTTATATTTCTATTTGGGGGTTACCTATGACTGTGGAAAATCTTGCTCCCATTTTAGGAACTCCTAGCCAAAAAATAGAAACCACTCCAGAAATAATTTTAAATGTAGTCGCAGATGCTTTGAGTGTTTCCATTGACGACTTAAAAGGTAATTCCCGTCGTCGAGAAATTAGTTGGGCCAGACAAATAGCCATGTATTTAATGCGACAACTTACCAATCTCAGTTTACCCAAAATAGGCGAGGAGTTTGGTGGTAAAGATCATACGACAGTAATGTATAGTTGTGAAAAGATTGCTCAGTTACAAGAAACTGATCAGAATTTAATTCAAACTTTACACCAATTGAGCGATCGCATTCAAATGACTACTCGTTCTAGAATATAGAATTAACTTCCTTGAGGTTTTCCACAACCAAAAAACCAATTTATTAAATTAAAATCTGTATAATTGGATCTTGGTAAAAACCCAAATTTCGCGGATAATCTGTAGAAAACTTGATTGACTTTATCGAAAGCTAAAATAGGTTTTCCACAGCTTTTCCACAGGGAAGTATCTATAATACTTTTTTATATCGGGACTATTGACAAATAAACCAATTTATGAATACAGCAATTTTTGAAGCTCGACAAAGTAGACAAACAGTTAGCTTTTACGGTATAGTCAACAACCCGCTTAACAATAAGTCACTCCAAATCAAGACCACAACTAAAATTAAAAAATTTAGTGTCAATTTTTTCTACTTGCGTTATAATGGCGATTACAAGCCTAAAAACTTTGCCAAATGGACTTGTCCACGACTGTTGGGCATAACATATTGCTCAGTGGTAGTGATTACCGTGCAAAACCAAATTCTCAAGCAACTTACTCTTGTTAGTTATGGTATAGTGAAAAAGTTAGAACTAGCTTTACCAAACTATAATTGCTCTACGCACAGGTAATAATTGCCCACGGAAGGCTGTTTTAATCAAGAATTTACACACAAAAATCTGAAATACACCGAGGTTATGATTCAGCAAGTAATTCACCCAATGGTGAAATTGCAGCGCAACGTGCAATCACTCATAGAATCCAATATTATCAAACCCAATGATAGGATTTGGAAAATTGCATTACTTTATGGCGATGAATGGCAGCATTGGAAGCAAGAGTTGCTAGACTTTGGATTTAGCACCCAAGATCCAATTAGTGATTTACTAGCAGTAGAAAAGTGGGACGACGATTAAACATCTAAATTATACCAGCTATATCTAGCATAACTCAGCGCAAACACGCCTAACCCTGGTAATAATAGAACTTTATCTTTGTTCTCATGGTGTGTGCAATTTTGCTCTGGTTCTGCTATGTATTTAGCACAATAATCATCTGGGGTTCATTACCAAAATACATACTCAAGAATTTTTATCAAGGTAGGTCAATTATGGTTCAAACCTTACCTAAAACTTAGTTAGTGACTTTTGAAGGGTTTATTAAATGGAAACCAGAAGGCGGATTTTATGAATTGTATGATGGGGAAATTACAAAAGATGAATCCGCCATTAGGAAAACACGAAAGCAGAACTGGGTTTTTAACGATAGAGTGTAGTCGCTTACAGCCTTTTCCGCTGAAGATGAGGTACAAAGTTGAATCATGAAACTCTTGTGGGGCGGGCATCTTGCCCGCGATTGATATCAGTTTATTCTCTAATTGGTGATGAGTATAAAATCAACAAATTCAGAAACGATGATCAAATAATTTCCCACATTTTTTCCGAATTGAAATTAACTGCTGCTCAAATTCTACTAACTGCTGACTAATATTAATGCCTCAGCGAGATCTTTAGCAGTATGATAGCGATCGCGTGGTAAAGGTTCTGTAACACAATCAATTACCTGTCTTAATTTGTCACTAATTGTTGGTATACCCTTAATATCAAAGCGAAAACTGCGCCCTCTCTGACGATAGAATTTTAAAGGATTTTCCCCAGTTAATAAAAAAATCAACGTCGGACCAATAGCATACAAATCAGATTGAGTCAGAGGTTGTCCCCTGTCTTGTTCAGGAGCGCAGAAGCCCTCAGCGCCGATTCTCGTACCTGGTTGTGTACCGATTTCCTTAACAGCGCCAAAGTCCAGAACAACAATAGTATTATTACTATTTCGCACCATTAAATTAGCTGGTTTAATGTCCCGATGGATTAATGGTGTTTCTTGGTTGTGCAGATAATCCAGAATATCACAAGTTTGTACCATCCAGGTGATTGCCTGTTTAGATGTTACAGGTCCATTTAACCTAATGCGTTTGTCTAAATCTTGTCCGTGAATTAATTCCATAGCCAAGTATTTTTTACCGATTTCCATAAAGAAGTCATAATACTTAGGAACTCCTGTATGGTTAAGATGCTTGAGAATACTGGCTTCTCGGATGAATAACTCTTGAGCCTTAGGTATTTTCATCATATCGGCATTCATCTGTTTAAGTACAAGTAATTGTGGCATACCTGTAATTTTACCTGCACCATCCCAAGCTAAATAGGTAGTACCCATACCACCCTTTCCGAGAGTGCGTAACACCTGATAATGGCGAACGGTTTTTTGGACCAAAACCGGTTGACCACAGTGAATACAAAATAGGTTCTGAGGCTGATTTCCTTCATGGGTACAATCAGTGCTGGAGTATGCGGGTGTCATGTTCTGACTAATTTTCCCCACCGCTTCAGAAGAGGGTTGAATAAGTATGGGGGGGGATAAATCCTGAATTTGAACCTTGAGTACAGGACCGCCCTGAGCTAATTGCAGTAAAGAATTATCAGGAATGATACATTTAGTTACGAGAGAGCCATTCAGGAAAGTTCCATTAGTCCCTTGACTAGTTAATTCCCAATCATCCCCCCTGGCGCTAGTAATTAATTTAAGTTCTAAATGATACCGAGAAACTGAATTTTCCGCCAAAACCACGTGATTATCTACCGCCCGACCAACGCGAATGACGGTAGAACCCTCAAATAACCACTGTTGAAGCGGTATTTTTGTGCCTTTTTCCAGTAGGGTCAGAGTAATCACAATACAACCTAAAATTTAAGATCAAAAAAGTAGTTTTATAAGCAACTTGGTGAAGACGGGCGGACTTTTACTCGCACTAGTATAGCCGTAAGATTGTCATGACCGTTGTATTCATTACCCAACTCAATCAAATTTTGAATACCCGTTTCTAAGTTAGTAGTATAACTTAGTAAAGGTTGGAGATGAGTTAGCCAATGAGTTTCTAGACAGTCATTATCTGATAAACCATCTGATACCAATACCAGGAGCATATCTTCATTGATATTAAATAACGTCACATCAGGAGAGATATAATTTTCATTGCGTGGACCCAAAGCCTGGGTAAGCTGGTAAGCATCTACACGTCCATAAGCTATACTAGGTTCTACACCCCTAGCAATTTCTTGCTGACCCACTTCATGATCTATAGTTATTTGTTCTAATCCTTGCTTGTGAGTTAGACGATAAAGACGACTATCGCCGACATGGGCAATTGCTGCTTGATTATTCTGAAGTAACAGCATAACCAAAGTAGTACCCATGCGTTTAGTACCGGAACGTGATTCTTGTTGATTAAGCTCATAAATAGCTTGATTAGCTAGGTAAATAGCATCACAGATAGATTCAGTCCCAGGTAATTCTCCTTTGACCCAGGTTTCTTGAAAGTATTTACGGATAGTATTTACAGCTAACTCACTGGCTATTTCACCTCCAGCATGACCACCCATACCATCACAAAGAATATATAAACCTTGTGCTGTGACTATGCTATGATTAGGTAGTTCTAGTTTATGGAATTGGCTATCAACGCTAAAGTAGTCTTCATTGTGATGGCGTTGACGACCTAGATCAGTATATGCGACATATTCTAAACTACTTAGCTCCATGGATAAGATAGTTTGGGAATCATCATTTTCAGTTGCTAATTTAGTTTCTGCCTCACTACTTGCTTGTAAGACGGTGGGGGAAAAGTCGGGTTTTTCCTGAGTGGTTATCTCTGTCACTATTTCGGCTATTGGATAACGCTGCTGGGGATCTAAATAAGATTCTAAGTCAATTTGGTGGAAGGGGCTAGTATGGCTGTTTTCATTTGCTATATTTTCTAAATTTTGGGTGAGTTGAGTGGGTTCTGGGATTACAGAAACTACCTGATGTTCTTCCTGGGTGATTAAGGCATAGGAGGTGGTGCTACATTCTGTACTACATTGAGGACAATGCTGGATATTTAAGGCTATTTTGGTGCTGCATTTGGGGCAGATTTTGTGGGTTAGAGATGTGCCACAGTTTTGACAGAATTTATTGATGTTAGGGTTTTTAAATTTACACTGGGGGCAAGTTAGCATGGTGGGATTTGTTTGATTTTCACGGCGAAAGAGGTGCTTTTCACGAATATTTAAATGTCTGGATTTTTTTGGGATTTCTGGAGTATTTTAGTAATACAACTCTTTGGTTTAGTTTTCCGGTGCATGATTTAGGCTTGTGAGTTCAAGGGTTGTGAGTTCGCGCCATTCTCCTGGAGCTAAGTCATGTAATTGAATATTAGCAATACTGACTCTAATTAACCGTAAGGTGGGAAAACCCACGGTGGCAGTCATGCGACGAACTTGGCGGTTTTTACCTTCGGTGAGGGTAATTTCTAGCCAGGCTGTGGGTATATTTTTCCGGGTTCTGATGGGTGGGATGCGTTGAATGACGGATGGTTCTTCTAACAATAACCTAACTTGAGCGGGACGAGTGCGGTAGTCTTGAATTTCTACTCCTTTTTGGAGTTGATGAATTGCGGTGGCATCAGGAATACGTTCTACTTGGGACCAATAGGTACGTTGATGACGAAAGCGGGGATGGGCGAGACGATGCTGGAACTGTCCATGATTGGTTAATAAGAGTAAGCCTTCGCTGTCCCAATCTAAACGCCCGACGGGATAAATATCAGGAATATCTATATACTGTTTAAGGGTGATATGTTTAGGACTTTCTTGGGTAAATTGGCTCAAAACTCCATAGGGTTTGTGAAAAATAATATACCGATTATTCATAAAATAGAGGAAGAAGGAAAAAGGATTTAATAAACATGAATTATGACAATTACTAAAATCAGTCGCAGGTCTTTTTTATTTTTGGGTGGAGCGACTTTGGCACAAGGACTATTTCTCACGGCACCTAGTCACGCCCAATCTGTACAGATTAACAGGGGTCAATTTAATGGTATTACTTTTTATCAAACTATTGTTAATCTTCGAGACCCAAAAAACTTGATTACTATTGGTTTGGCTAATAATGCGGGCTTCGCTAATTCTATTCAAAAAACGAGTGGTGATGAGGAGTTTGGTAAGTTGGTGGGGCGTTATCAAGCGGCTGTTGTTGCTAATGGGACTTTTTTCGCCAAAAATCCCCAAAAAACGGTGATGGGTAATATGATTGCTGGGGGAAAATCCCTGAAATACAGTCCTTGGGAAAATTTTGGAACTACTTTGAGATTGGGTGTTGGCAATAAACCGGAAATGGTGACGGTGAGGGCGGAGGGTAAACCGGAAGGGAATAAATTTTGGTTTTCTATAAGTTCTGGACCGAGATTATTGCGAAAAGGGAAAATTTGGTTACGTCCTAATATTGAAGGGTTCAAAGATCCTACTGTTTTGGGTAGTAGCGCCCGGACAGCAATTGGTTTTAACCAAGATGGAACTAGGTTAATTTTAGTAACTTTTGACTTTAATATCTCTCTGCGACAAGAAGCGGAGGTGATGAGGGCTGTGGGCTGTTATGAGGCGATGAATTTGGATGGTGGAGCATCTAGGGCTTTGGCTAGTAAAAGTACTATTTTAGTCCCGGCTGGTAGACGATTAACTAATGTTATTGTTATTTATGATGGTGGAAATCCAGCGCCGGCGGCTCTACAACAGGCATGGCTGAAGTTTCAAAAACGGTAGGGCGCGGCTGATATCTGTTTCATGAGACAAGGGGTAGGGAGCAGGGGGGGGAATAATTATCTATTGTCCATGGCTATCTTGTTACGGAGTCTGGGGTATTATTTTCAATATTTAATTATTAATTTTCAATTCCCAAGAGGGTTTGACGGCAAATACGACTATAAAGTTACGGTTCACCCCAATTCCTGAAGGTATTAATTCTCATACATTAGTCAATGTGAATGCACGTTAATCCATGAAACCACTAGAGATAATTTATAAAATTTGCGGTTTTCCTGACGGTTCGGTAAACCACCCTTCATGGGATAGCTACTATAGCAGGTGACAGTTGACAGGTGACAGTTGACAGGTGATTGGTGACAGGTAACAGGGGACAGGGAGAATACAATATATTTCCCAATGACCAATGACCAATGACCACTAACAACTGACTAAAGCGGATAATTTTTCTGGTTCATTTAGTAATTTTATACGGAGTAAAAACCCAAAATGGCGAAAGTAGTTGGCATTGATTTAGGAACAACAAACTCCTGTGTGGCAGTAATGGAAGGTGGTAAACCGACTGTTATCGCTAATGCGGAAGGTTTTCGGACGACTCCCTCGGTGGTTGCTTTTGCCAAAAATGGCGACAATTTGGTTGGTCAAATCGCCAAACGGCAGGCGGTAATGAACCCGGAAAATACTTTTTATTCGGTGAAACGCTTTATTGGTCGTCGTTTTGAGGAGATTACGAACGAGGCGACGGAGGTTTCTTATAAGGTTCTCAGTAGCGGTGGTAATGTTAAGGTGGATTCGCCGGGGGCTGGTAAACAGTTTGCTCCTGAGGAAATTTCTGCTAAGGTTCTGCGTAAGTTGGTGGAGGATGCTAGTAAATATCTGGGTGAAACTGTTACCCAAGCTGTAATTACTGTTCCTGCTTATTTCAATGATTCCCAACGTCAAGCGACTAAGGATGCGGGAAAAATTGCTGGTATTGATGTTCTCCGCATTATCAATGAACCGACGGCGGCTTCTCTGGCTTATGGTTTTGATAAGAAGAGCAATGAGACTATTTTAGTGTTTGATTTGGGTGGTGGTACTTTTGATGTGTCTGTGCTGGAGGTAGGTGATGGTGTTTTTGAGGTGTTGTCAACATCTGGGGATACTCATTTAGGTGGTGATGATTTTGATAAGAAGATTGTTGATTTCTTGGCTGAAAAGTTCAAAAAGGATGAAGGTATTGACCTCCGTAAGGACAAACAAGCTTTACAACGTCTGACTGAGGCCGCAGAAAAAGCTAAAATTGAACTTTCTAGTGTCACCCAAGCGGAAATTAATTTACCATTTATTACTGCTACGCAGGATGGTCCTAAGCATTTAGATACAATTCTCACTCGTGCGACTTTTGAGGAACTTTGTTCTGATTTGATTGACCGTTGCCGCATTCCTGTGGAAGACGCGCTCAAGGGTGCGAAGTTGAATAAAACCAATATTGATGAGGTGGTTCTGGTTGGTGGTTCGACTCGGATTCCTGCTGTTCAGGATGTGGTTAAGCGGGTTTTAGGTAAGGATCCTAACCAAACTGTTAACCCTGATGAGGTTGTGGCGGTTGGTGCTGCGATTCAGGCGGGGGTTTTGGCTGGTGATGTTACGGGTATTTTGTTGTTGGATGTAACACCATTGTCTTTGGGTGTGGAAACTTTGGGCGGTGTGATGACTAAGATTATCCCTCGTAATACGACAATTCCTACTAAAAAGTCTGAGGTGTTTTCTACTGCTGTGGACGGACAAAGCAATGTGGAAATTCACGTTCTCCAGGGTGAGAGAGAATTTGCCAATGATAACAAGAGTTTAGGTACTTTCCGTTTGGATGGTATTCCTCCTGCTCCTCGTGGTGTTCCCCAAATTGAAGTTACTTTTGATATTGACGCTAACGGTATTCTCAATGTTGCGGCTAAGGATAAGGGAACTGGTAAGGAACAATCTATTAGTATCACTGGCGCTTCTACTCTTGATAAGAATGATGTAGAACGCATGGTTAGGGAAGCTGAACAAAATGCTTCTTCTGATAAGGAGCGCCGTGAAAAAATTGAACGCAAAAACCAAGCCGATACTTTAGCTTATCAAGCTGAAAAGCAGTTACAAGAGTTGGGTGATAAGGTTGCTGCTGCTGATAAGACTAAGGTTGAGGGTTTGGTGAAGGAAGTTAAAGAGGCTGTTGCTAAGGAAGATGATGCTCAAATTCAGAAGTTAATGCCAGAACTGCAACAAGCCCTGTTTGCTATTGGTAGTAATATCTATCAACAAGCTGGTGGTGATGCTGGCGCTACTGGTGCTGAATCCCCTGGTGGTGGTTCTGCTCCCTCCGGTGATGATGTCATTGATGCTGATTTCACCGAAAGCAAGTAGTAATTAATTCTGATAACGGGCGGGGGTTATCCGCCCTAGGGGAATAATACCCATTCAGTCATTGTGCTAAATGGGTATTTCTGATGGCAGTTAAATTGTTTATGATAAGATAGTTCTTCCTTGTCAGTTCTATCATAACAAATTTAAAATCAAATGTCAAGCCCTTCGATCTCTTTATTGGCGTTTTTTTTAAGCAAAAGCTGCGGTGATTTTTAATAAAACTTCTCGAATTTCCTAATATTGTTCCCCAGTCTAATTACTTATACACCAGTTCCCTGTTCCCTTTTTGCTGATGATGTACTCAATGTCCCGATTTATTGGAGTTATACTTTCTATGCTGTACCTATTGGTGTAATATATCTATATCATGTTAATGGGTTTCTTGACTGCCAACTAATTTAAATTTCAGACTTTGGATATAGAAATATATGCTACAAGTTATTTATTCTGACGAATTTTTAGATCACAAAACGGGAATCTACCACCCTGAAAAACCAGCTAGATTGACTGCTATAGTTGACGCTTTAAAATCTGGGAATTTTGTAGAAAAAATTACCTGGAAGTTACCTACACCTGTATTATTAAAACCATTGTTAATGTCTTGGATAGAAAATGTTCATTCGACAACCTATATTAACAAAGTTAAAGATATCGCTGTCTCTGGTGGGGGTTATTTAGATAGAGATACTCCCGTTTCTCCCCGCAGTTATGATGTAGCGTTATTAGCGGTTAGTGCTTGGTTAGATGGAATTGATATTATTCTTAATACAGATGATTCAGCTTTTATATTAGCGCGTCCACCAGGACATCATGCGGTAAGTGATACGGGTATGGGCTTTTGTTTATTTTCTAATGCGGCAATTGCTGCTTTATATGCTTTACAGCAACCTACGGTTAAGCGCGTTGCTATTCTAGATTGGGATGTACATCACGGAAATGGTACGGAAGCAATAGTCGAAACTCACCCAGAAATTGCTTATATTTCTCTTCACCAATATCCAGCTTACCCAGGTACAGGGGATGCTTCTCAACAAGGTTTACACAATAATGTGTTAAATTTACCTATTGATCCTGGTAGTGATATTACTGTCTATCAATCTCTGTGGGAAGGGAGAATTATCCCATTTTTAACCAATTTTCAGCCAGATTTATTGATTATTAGTGCTGGTTATGATGCTAATACTAATGATCCTTTGGCTGGTATTAATTTACAACCAAAAGATTTTGGTTTATTTACAGAATACTGTTTAAGTATAACCAAAAAAATCATGTTTGGTTTAGAAGGTGGTTATGATTTACCAAGTCTTGCGGAATCGGTAGTTGCTACAATTCAAGCTTGTATAGGTGAGTCTGGTTGAACGATTTACTAATTAGAAAAATTCAGAATCTTGTTTTTTGCTAATTTTATATTTTTCAGTATTGTACTTAACCGAATCTAGTTAAAATTTAGCAAATATTTGGGAATAAAACTTTGTCATTGTGTCATGAAAGGGCTAAAGTTTTGTTAAGATCTGATTACAGGAATTCAGTCACCTGGCGTGAAGAAAAATTAGAAAGTACCAGTATCTGTATACAGTTCAGAAGGTGAACAAATGACCACCTATATTTTTTTTGACCAAGCCCTCAAGATGCTTACGATTGCTTTTTTAGCATCAACAATCATGCTAATCGCCGCTTCGAGTATAGGGTTAGCAGTGATTGAAACTATTGAAAAAACAGGAGACAGCTAAAACTACGCTTCCCAGTGGGGACAGGGGTGAAAATAACAGTATGGCTGAAATTTCATCTACAACCTGTCTCTACTCTATCAAAGAGGGCTAGAAGTTCAGGAGTATGGCTAACGCCACGCTTGGCTATCAGGAGGATTTAGAAGTAATATCAAGTCTGGAAAATTGAACAATTTTTGATGCTATGATCATATTTTTATTGCGCCTCATTTACCTTTTACACAGATAAAAGTTTTAATGTGTAGGGTTGTAGGTTTATTCAGCAAAGCCTATATAGAAACTAAACGACGTAAAGATTCAGCCCGACGTTTAGCAACGGTGTTATTAGGTGATAATTTAAGTGTTGCTTCATACATTTCTAAAGCTTGAGCATTCAATTTTTTCTTCTCATAAGCGTGTCCGAGATTATTTAGGGCTGATACATAATCTGGTTTTAATTTGATAGCTTCTTTATAATGACGAATTGCTAAGTCATATTGCTCTTGAGCAAAGTAAACATATCCTAAGCCGTTATAAATAGGAGCGATAGATTCTTCTCCTTCTTCTTCTGCTGCTTTCAGAGATTTTTGAAATAGGGGTATCGCTTGGCTAAATACTTTTTTTTCTGAATAGATACTAGCTAATTCATAATATTCTTGAGCCGTACCTTTTTCTTTAGTTAATTTGTTTTTCAATTTATTTAAGGAGCTTTCAAGTTTCCGGGTTTTGAATACTTGACGAAAAACACTCACACCTGCAAATGCAAGTAAACCAACAAAAATTGACAAATAAATGATGACTAAATTGCTATCCATTTTCTACAAATACAAATTATTAAAATACCTTATCTATTGTCAATTGTCTGTTGTTAGTTGTCAATTGTCATTGCTCTTAACTATTACCTAAATCCCCAATATTCTATCCTTTGCTTCAGCCAATCTGTAACCGTATAACGGGCGATCACTTCATTTACATTACGTCTTAATTCATCATACTGCAACCCTTTAGGCATGACTACAGATAAAGGTTCTGCTGATAATTTAGTTGGCAATATGTGATATTCAGGATGTTCTTGTACCCAACCACTAAGAACGCTGACATCCGCTGCAAAACCATCTACTTGATTACTTGCCGTTTTTTCCCATCCTTGTTCATAAGAATTTACACTGATTAATTTAGCAGAGGGTATAAAGTATTTCAAATAGCTAATTGTGCTAGAGTGGTTGAGAACAGCTATTTTCCGGTTATTTACATCTTTTAACCCTTGAATAGATGTATTTTTTGTGACTATAGCTGCACCATCATAATAATAGGGAACACTGAAGCTAACAATCCGGGAACGCGATTCTGTGGCTGTGACTCTAGCAATCGCTAAATCAACTTGCTGATTAAATACTACAGGTAAGCGATCGCTATTAGCTACCAATTGGAATTTTACAGCATCAGCTTTGCCTAATAAATCACTGGCCAAACCCTTAGCTAAATCAATCTCTAACCCTTGTAGATTGCCCTTAGAGTCCCTAAAAGCCAAAGGGCGAAGATTATCCTTAACTGCCACATTTAAGTAGCCTCGTTGCTGAATTTCCGCCATTGTTGCGGCTGATACAGTTAAGTTCCCTCCGGGAAAAAATAGACAAAAAATCAAAATTAGGGTAGCGGATAATACCAGATGTAACTTATTCATAATCGCTCTGCGTTGTACTCCAATTAAAAAGGCTAAAAAGCACCTTGATTTTTAATTTTCAATTCTCCGAAGCGGCAACTTGTTACATCCGTTATTCATCCGTTGCCACCTTTATCCGTTAACCGATTGTGCCAATTCTGCAATTTTAGCAAAACTTGTCGGATCAAGAATTGCCAATTGTGCCAACATTTTGCGGTTTAGTTCCACATTGGCCTTTTTCAAATTGCCAATTAAACGGCTGTAGCTTAAACCGTGTTGTCTAGAAGCTGCATTAATCCGTGCTATCCACAGACGGCGAAAATCACGCTTTTTCTTTTTGCGATCGCGGTAAGCACTTCTTAGCGCCTTCATTACCTGTTGGTTAGCGGTTCTAAACAAAGTGGAATGAGAACCACGAAAGCCTTTAGCTAATTTGAGAATTTTATTGCGGCGTTTACGAGCTACATTACCGCGTTTTACCCGAGTCATATCTTATTACCTGTGATCTTTTACAAATATGGAAGCATTAAGCGTACGTTAGGTTCGTCTCGTTCATGAACAACTGCCATTTTTGACATATCGTTCTTTTTACTAGAGGATTTATGCTCTAATAAGTGGTTTTTGAAAGGTTTACGGCGGACGATTTTACCGCTACCGGTGGCGCGGAATCTCTTGGCCGCAGCCTTGCGAGTCTTTAATTTAGGCATGGGATGGCTTTAATTCAACACAATCTACAATTATATACCTTATTGACAAGATCGGCAAGGATTCCCAGGACATAACCATTATATTCAAAAGATTTTACTTCAGGACTTGACAAGGCGAAAATTTTAGTTTACACTAATGTTAAGATTGGAAATCTGTCCGCGCATATATAGTAAATTTTTCAACTATTAACATCATTATTTTCAAAAATCCACTAAAATCCAGTATATTATTATCATTCCTTAAATTCTGGATATCCTGATTCTGATAATTGAACGCGGATGAACGCTGATGAACGCTGATGTTATACTAGTTTTTAATTCTCTGCTATCGTGTAAATCCTGATTCTGACAATATGCAATCCTGGACACCTAACACCCCACTACAGAATGGACAGTATATCATTAAAAGAGCGATCAGTGGCGGTGGCTTTGGTGAAACTTATTTAGCAGAAGATACGGAAGAAAACAGTTTGGTTGCAGGGGAAACGCATCTAATTATCTTGAAAAAATACTATATTAGTGCATTAAAACGGAAAAATATCTAATTTCATTCAAAAGATGATAAATTTATTTGTTAATATTCTAAAAATTTAATAAATTGAGAGTAATTATTTATTTTTAATGATGGATTTGTCTTGTTCAGGTTTATACATTAATAGCTATATTTTTTGACATTAAAAATCTAGATCCTACCCTTTCTTAAAATTGGGTACTTTGACCTGAGAAATGTACCAGAGAAACACTGCAAGCCTCTATCTTGTAAAGCTTGAATAATTTCTTGATCTAAATCAATTGCACAAATTTTCGGAGTTTCCTTGATTTGAATTTTTGAGGCTTTGTCAGTCATCTCTATTTAATTAGCTAAGGTTAAATTTTATTCTAACTAATTCAGATACTTTTTGTCACTAACTACAATTGCATCCAAAATACCAGAAAGTCTCACGCCCAAACACAAAAACACTCAAAATCATTTTTGTGCCTCTGCGCCTCTGCGTGAGATAATATCCTAAGTTATAACCACCGAGCCGCATCCTTAGCGTGATAAGTCAAAATCAAATCAGCACCAGCCCGTTTAAACCCAGTCAAGGTTTCCATAACAACGCGCTGCTCATCAATCCAACCATTTAAAGCCGCAGCCTTCACCATTGCATATTCACCGGATACATTGTAAGCCGCTACAGGTAAATTAGTAGCTTCCTTAACTCGCCAAATAATATCCATATATGCCAAAGCTGGTTTAACCATCAGCATATCAGCGCCTTCAGCAATATCTAACTCAATTTCTTTCAGTGCTTCCCTAGCGTTACCGGGGTCCATTTGGTAAGTGCGTCTATCTCCAAATTGCGGTGTTGAGTCCGCAGCATCTCTAAAAGGCCCATAATAAGCCGAAGCATATTTAGCAGCATAGGACATAATGGGGATCTCTTCAAATCCCGCCTCATCCAAACCTGCGCGAATAGCTTGCACAAAACCATCCATCATTCCCGAAGGTGCGATAATATCAGCACCTGCTTGAGCTTGGGAAACTGCGGTTTTCTTTAATAATTCCAAAGTTGGATCATTTAATACCTTACCCGTTAAATCACCAACTTGTAAATAACCACAATGACCATGACTTGTATATTCACATAAACAAGTATCAGCCATAACAATTAAATCAGGAACGGCATTTTTAACTGCGGTTGCTGCCTTTTGGACAATACCACAATCATGCCATGCCCCGGTAGCATCTATATCTTTATCTGCTGGAATTCCAAATAAGATAATT
This sequence comes from Aphanizomenon flos-aquae FACHB-1287, assembly GCF_014698755.1. Lineage (GTDB taxonomy): Bacteria > Cyanobacteriota > Cyanobacteriia > Cyanobacteriales > Nostocaceae > Dolichospermum > Dolichospermum flosaquae. Next base: position 101,646 of record NZ_JACJTO010000001.1, read on the forward strand.
GCCGGAATTCCTAAATCATAAACCTCTTTGGCTTCCTCAACAATTTTGTCTGCGGAAAGTTGATAAACACCGGGCATAGATTTAACTTCTTTAGCTATACTCTCTCCTGGTACAGCAAACAATGGATAAATCAAATCGCTAGTATTTAAAACAGTTTCACGAACCATACGACGTAATTGAGTATGGTTACGTAGACGACGAGGACGATGTATAGGAAACATAAATTTGGTTGGGACAAAAGAATAAAATGGCCACAGAATAAAGCGTCACAAAAGCGAGTTTCTAGCTTGCTTTATTCAGACAAACTACAAACAGTGCTTTAACTGTCTTTTGCCCTGCTGTTGATGAAGCCGTAGGGCATTTTATATTTTACAACTTAATAGACATTTGCTTGTAACAAATTTGCAAAAAACAATCTTAAAAAATCATGTAATTAATTTTGGTAATTTGTTTAATCAAAAGTCCATGATTAATCAAATTACCATATTTCCCCGCATCTGATCTAAAAAACTCGAAAAATAAATGGATAACGACAAGGTTGATTAGGATTGCTAAAAACGCCAATTAGTGCCCAAATTGTCAATCCCCAGTGGATGATATAACCTAAACCTGCAAGTGGTAACAAGAAAAATAATGGTATAATCAACCAACCAGTCAGAAAAAATAATGCCCCCAGAATTGCTCCATATAACCAAACGTTAAAATGGAAATTGATAGATTCTTTAGCATTGTCTTTGACCACAGGATCATCTGATACAAATAATATGGCTACAGGTAAACCAATGGAGACCATTGTAGTGCTAAAAAAAATTGCTCCATGACACAATGCTGATAATAATTTACGTTTATCGTTGTCGTACATTGTTTGCTCCTCTGCAATTCTAGTTAATTATATCAAGTATTCGTGCTGCAAGCATCACACAATCCCTCCACCGTCACCTCATACCGTTCTACCTTTAACCCCTGTCGCAGTTGACTCAGATCAAGATCGGGGAAAGTATTCCAATTGATATCTTCAATTGCACCACAACAGCTACAGCGGAAATGATGATGGGGGGCAATATTAGCATCATAACGGCATACTCCTTCCTCTAATAGCACTTCTCGCACCAAACCCACCTCCCGTAGTGCTTGAAGTGCCGAGTATACAGTAGCTTGGGAGGAAGTGGGAGCTTCTTGATTCAAGTCCCTCAGAATTTGATCAACCGTTGGGTGATCTTCTCTTGCTAATAGGTTTGCATAAACACCAAATCTCTGGGGTGTGACTCGCAACCCTCTATTTTTAAGGGTTTTGATAATATCATTAGCTTTTTGCTGCATAGGATTTACTAATTATATTAAAGATATAGACTCCTATTATAACTTTTCCTTTTTAAGAACTAAACTTTTTTAAAAAATACATAATAAAATCAGTATTTCTAACTATTGACTAATTATTAAATCAGAATTATTCTGATTTGAGAGATAAACACACGAGTTAAAATCTTCCATCTACAAAAGAGGTATTTATGACTGCTATTACTCACGTTCCAAATGTAGTATTCAAGACTCGTGTTCGGGATGAGTCTATAGGTGGACCAAATCCTTATACTTGGAAAGACCTAAGTACAGAAGAGATTTTTGCCGGTAAGAAAGTAGTATTATTTGCTCTTCCTGGTGCTTTCACTCCTACCTGTTCTTCTACACATTTACCTCGCTATGAAGAACTGTTTAATGAATTTAAATCTCAAGGTGTTGATCAAATTGTTTGTTTGTCAGTTAATGACGCATTTGTAATGTTCCAATGGGGTAAACAACAAGGTGCTAAAAATGTCTTCTTATTACCAGATGGTAGTGGAGAATTTAGCCGTAAAATGGGGATGTTAGTTGATAAATCTAACATCGGTTTTGGAATGCGTTCTTGGCGTTATGCAATGGTTGTTAATAACGGCGAGATTGAAAAAATGTTCATTGAACCTGGTTTTGAAGATAACTGTGGTAGTGACCCCTTTGAAGTATCTGATGCTGATACAGTTCTTGCTTACCTCAAAGGTGTAGAACGTCCTACTGAAATTGCACCTCGGTTAGCATTTGTTGGTTAATTAATAAACCGAGAAACTTCAATCTTTTGATAGAGGTTGATAATTTTTAATTTGTCTAAAGCAAGGGAAGTTACTTTTATAAAACTTCTTTTGCTTTTTTGTTTTGATAGACAAAATATCCTTGATTCTGTCTAATAAATTAGTTTCAAATCATGTATTTTATCGGATACTATTCCAAAATATAAGAGCAGGATAAATTTATAATTTTATTCTATGCAAATGGAGTATTTAAGGAGGTGAATCAATAGTGAGAATCACAATTTCTGAACTAGAACTTAGGATTTCAGAAGCGATTCTGGATGAACTAACTCCTTGGGAAATGAAAACTCTTAAGGGTGGTTACGTGATGAGAAAAGACAGAAGAAATCCGCCAACAACCAATATAACCAATACAACTGATCTTTCAACAGTATTCAAAGAACTAGACAGTAGTATGGAAAGGTGGAAAATCAGCCTCAAAGATACAACAGATAGTCTAAGAAGCAAATTCGATTTTTAATATCTGCTGCGAAAAATCAAATATTTTACTTATTTTCGTGTGTTTTCAGATTTATTAACCTGAAGATACACGATTTTTTATGGAGGTTAATTCCACAATTTGCAGTTTTTATAAAAGACAGAATTGAGATATTTGTGTCTTTTTTACTAGGTTCAAAGCCTTGATTTTTCTATTTTTTATGAATAAAAATAGGAGTAACGGTTAAGGAAACACCAACTTAACCGACTCACAAATTCTAACTTACAAAAACAGATCTTCTTGGAGGAAATTATGGCAAATATTACCCTTTCTCAACTAAATACAACTGGTTCTGAATTATTTGCAGATTCTGAAAGCTATCTTAATGAATTGAATGATGCAGCTTCTGTATCAATCAATGGTGGTGGTAGCGATTTCAGCGGTTTTAGTGCCTATGGTGACTTTGGTGTTAAATATCTAGAATTCTTAGTTGATGGCTATGCGATTGCTAGTATTAAGCATATCGCTAAATCCTTCAGCAATGATTCTCGCTACGTCCACTAATTACTTGGCTTTGTAGTTGACTACAAAGCCGATATAACTATCCAGGAGTCAAAGTAAAAACTAATCTATGTTATTTACATCAGATTGATTACTAATAATCCTGGATAGTTAATAAAATTATAGATACAAAAATTAAATTTTTCTAGAGGTAAGAAATGGCAAATATTATAATTTCTGACCTAGATAATGCTGATGAAAAAAAGTTTATTTTTAATCTAAATAATCTGGACAAGGCATCTATATTTGGAGGTGGATATAATGATGTTAATCAAATACTTAATTATGGTATTAAGGCTCTAGAGTTTGTATTGGTAATTTATGCTATAGATAGTATTTCATTCTTAACGAAGACATTTAAAAAATAAATAATTTCCAACTTATCAACAATAGCAATTCTACACACATATTATTATCATTGCAAATGATGCCATTCTTAATAAGTTCTACCAACGTTTTCAATTACCTAATTGAAAACAGAATTTGTCAGCCACAAGAGCAGCCATTAAGTAAAATAGAATTAAAATCCGCGAAAAATTTCAATTTATTAATTAGTTTACCAGATGGTCGTCAACTCCTAGTAAAACAAGAGCGTTATGATCAAAATGGTAAAACTTTAGGCGAATTTATAGATGAGTGGAGAATTCATGATTTTTGTCAAAAATTCCCAGAGCTAAATCATTTACCTTCATCTTTATCAGAAGTAATTCATTTTGATTTAGAAAACTCCATCATTGTTTTTAACTATCTAAATCAATATCAAGATTTAGCGGAATTTTATGCCAAAGATCGGGAATTTCCTGCTGAAATTTCTCAGTTAGTTGGTACGACTATTGCAGCTATTCATCGCAAGACAATAAACAATAAAAGCTATCAAAATTTCTTTGAAAATCCTCTAAAATCTCACAATATTATCAAAGGATTAGATAGAATTACACCACAAATATTTGGTCAACTTCCGGCTGATGGTTTGAGATTTTTTGCTCTCTATCAACGTTACGATAATTTAGGAAAAGCAATTGTACAATTAAATCAGGCTTTTACTCCCTGTTGTCTCACCCATAATGATCTCAAACTTAATAATATTCTTTTATCTTTAAACTGGGAAACAGAACTTGAAGATAAATTACCTGGAAACAAAAATATCATCCGATTAATTGATTGGGAAAGAGGCAATTGGGGAGATCCTGCTAATGATTTAGGCACAATAATTGCTAGTTATCTGCAAATTTGGTTATATAGCATAGTGGCTAATAAAACTATCCCTATTGAAGAATGTTTACGTTTAGCTGCTATTCCGTTAACAATGATTCAACCTTCTTTATCAACATTAGTTACTGGTTATTTAACTAATTTTCCAGAAATTTTAGAACTGCGTCCAGATTTCTGGCAATTAGTGATGCAATTTAGCGGTTTAGCTTTAATTAGATCTATTCAGGCTAGACTTCAATATGAAAAAACTTTTGATAATTCGGGTATTTGTATCCTCCAAGTTGCTAAGAGTTTATTGTGTCGTCCCCAAGCATCTATTTCCACAATTTTGGGGATGGAATTTTCAACAATAACTTCTAAAAATTTATCTCTTGTTTAGAAAAGGAAAGCTTGTATGCAAGTATTAGATTCTATAAATAGTCAACTTTTCCAATTACCAAAAGAATTACAAACAGCACTGCAAAATATTGTTGACAATCTGGAAATTGAATCATTTTATTCTATTAAGCATCCAGAATACAAATTACCAGAATTACCAGAATCAGTAATTGCTCGCTTTAAAAATTTATCCTTAGATATTCAAAATAAACACTTGAGTATGCAATTACGTAATTTTCTCTATAGTGCTTATTACAACGGTTCTTGGACTAATTCTCTTAATACTGACACCGAAATAAATAACTTCAGTAATAATAGCTTATTTGGCATGGATTTGGCGTTTTATGAAAAACTACATACAAGTAATACAGGACGAGGATATTGGAGTGAAAATTGGTTAGTAGTTCATGAAGAAAATGATGGCTGTTTAGCAGTGCAGAAAAATGGTTTAACCTTGCATATTGAACGGGATTTATATTTATCAGAAGTTGATAAATCAGCTAATGTTGGTAATTTAGTAGCAATTAAAATGCCTAAAAATCTAGTTCAAAATGGATTTTATATGGCAGTATCTAATCTGGGAACTCAAGACAATGAAGATATTGTCAGAATCTACTTTAACCTATCACCAGAAGGAGCAGTATCAGTGATGGAGAATGTGACTACAGAACTCAATAATATGCAAGTTTCTTTCTCATTTAAAGCTCTATATAATCCTGATGAATATAGACGTTATGATTCGGCAGTTCTTTACTTTAATAAACATCAATATAAAACAATTTATCCTATGTTACAACAGGTATATTCAGAAAATCAAGATAGTTTTTTCCCACAAGTACCGTTGTTTACTAAGCAACTAGCACCAGGATTAGGTTGTGCTGAAGAACCAACCAATAAGCTGGCAGAAAAAGAAAGTTTTGGGACTAATCGTTGTCAAATAATTGCTAATGGTTTAATTGCTGCTTGGCAAGCGGGCAATAATCATCCTGAAAGTCGAATGACAGCTATTTTGGAACAATTTACTTTACACAAAATCAAATTACGATATCCTTATCTTAATGGCTATTCAGATGATATTTATACGACTTTAGATTGATAATATCAATATCCCCGAATTCTTAGAGAATTCGGGGATCTCAAGTATTTTTTAGACAGTAATTATTAGCTTTTTGGCTACTGTTAATTAAGATCTTCGAGTTCGGTAATCTCCCATGTCTAAGATCATGATAAAATCGATTTGTGCAACTAACGCAGATTGTAAATTTATCAAGGTTAACTTTACTGTATGAAAAATAACCATGTTTTTCTAACTTTAGCCCTATTGACTTGTTTTGCCGCTCCCCAAAAAGTTCTAGCAGATGAGATGTGGAAAACGAAGGAATATAATGTGATCTATCAAACAGATCGTAACAAAACTGCTATCTGGAGTTATGGCCGCAATAGACTTATATTTATTGATGGTTTAGCAGGAGTTACCACCAACCGGGGTTCATACAGCGGCTATTGGGCACAAGATCGTGATCGTTCATCGGTACGTTGCGATACCTATAGAGAAGGTGCTAATGGTAAACCTACTTATTATTGGGGCAGATTTGAAATTACCTTCATTGATCCAGATTTCCCTTCTCGCTGGCAAGCTAATCTTAGTCTTTGTGATCGCCTTCCTACAATGACTTTAAATGGTAAACCGATTACATCCGATCAATAAGACTCAAATAAATTCTGTAGAGACGTTGCATAAAACGTCTTTACAACTAAAAATAAACTCCATATCAATGAATAGCATAATTATCTCCTGTTTTAACTAGCTTCACTAAATATTTCTATGGGAGAAACAGGAGAATTTATTTCATCTCCTAATGTAGCCATAATTTCTAATTTATTAATTTGCTCTTTTAACCAATTAGTAAATAAATCTCCAAGAATCCCTACCCGGATTTGTTCATTCAATTGGGGGGCAATAATTTCTTCAACAATAATTATATGAACTCCCTTAGGTGTAGTTACTGGTTTAATCATTTCTGGGGGATTAGCTGCAAAAACTGCGGAAGCAACTTCTGGTCTAAAATCACTGCGTTTGCGGATACCTTGATATCCTCCAGCGCGACGGATTTCAGGATTTTGGATATATTGACGAGCTACTTCTTGAAAACTAATTTCCCCTTCTTGGAGAGCATAAAATATTTCTAAAGCTAGATCTTCATCATCTAATATCACTTCATAGGTAACTGCTCCGCTATAACTAATTTGATGAGCATAAAAAAATGGTTCTATCTTGTCAGCAAATAAATGATGGGCTAATTTCGCAGATAGGAGATTAAGATTAGCTATTTCTTCAAAATTGTCTAAGGAAAGATAATGTTTTTTTAACCATTCCCATGTGTCATCTGCTTTAATTAGATTATTAACTAATCGTAAATTATCTGCGGATTGTTGTAATTCTGCTATTTCAATGCTAATACCTTCTTTTTTAGCTGTTTCTGTAATGATTTTCCTGGTGGCAATTGCCTCTAATAAACTAGGGATTTGACAGGATATTTTCAGATGATAAATAATATCTTCTTTGGATATTTTTAAAATATTTGACATGATTTAATCTCCTGAATTTACTCAATTTATTAAAAATTCTTTTTTTCTTACTTAAAGAAATTATTAACGTATCTATCATATTTACCTAATATGTGATCTTTTTATCTCTATCCAATGGTACTTTTAATATTTTTGATAATTTATAGTCACAAAATTTGCCAATAAAAAACAAAATCCCTAACTTCTTCAAGAAGTCAGGGATTTAATTAATGAACAAAGAAAATTTTACTAACCGAGAGAAACAGTTAAACTTCCGGGTTTAGCTAAATCACCAGTTAATACCACCCCCCGATTATTAGTGTGTAAATGACGGAGAATTTTGTAAATTGCTTCAACTTCCTCAGCAGCGCCGACAATATCTGCAAGTTCAGTCATAGAAAGTGCTTTTTTCTGGGTTTTTAACACTTCTAGAACCCGTTTTTGTAAATCAAGAATCACAGCAGCGGCTTTTTTACCAGCTTCCACACCTGGTTGATGATAAGCATTGACATTAACTAAACTGGCATATAAACCCACAGCCCGTTCATACAATGCAATTAACGCGCCCACAGTGCGAGCATTAACTTGAGGAATGCTGACTGTAATCGAATCGCGGTTATTTTCATACAATGCTTGACGAGTTCCTAACAAAAATCCACAGAGATAATCACCAGAAGTCACTCCAGGATCAACTTCTGGGGATTTTCCTTGACGATCTTCTAAAACTTCAATTAAGGTAGCAAAGAAATTAGGGACACCTTCACGCAACTGTTGTACATAGGCGTGTTGGTCCGTTGAACCTTTGTTACCATAAACTGCAATCCCTTGATATACAGTTTTCCCGTCCAAATCTTTTTCCTTACCTAAAGATTCCATGACCAGTTGTTGCAAATAGCGGCTAAATAGCAACAGGCTGTCTTTGTAAGGAAGAACAACCATATCTTTTTCGCCTTTACCATTGCCAGAAAAATACCAAGCCAGGGCTAATAAGGCAGCCGGGTTATTTTTGAGATTGGGGACGCGGGTAGCATCATCCATCTCTTTTGCACCATCTAGCATGGCACGGATATCAATGCCCTGTAATGCCGCAGGTACTAGCCCTACAGCGGACATTTCTGAGGTACGTCCACCCACCCAGTCATACATGGAGAACCGGGCTAACCAATTTTCAGATTTGGCGACCTGATCCAGATTGCTACCGGGTCCAGTAATCGCCACTGCATATTTAGCAAAGTCTAAATTTTGGGCTGTGTAAGCTTGTTTGACTTCAATCATGCCGTTGCGGGGTTCGGGAGTACCTCCAGATTTGGAAATCACTAATACCAAAGTTGTGGCTAGTTTATTTCCCAGTTGGGCGAGAACCCGATCAATTCCGGTAGGGTCGGAATTGTCTATAAAGTGAATTTGTAAGGGCGGTAAATCGGGAGAAAGAGCTTCAGCGACAAATTGCGGACCTAAAGCTGAACCACCAATACCAATGGAGATGATATCTGTGAAGCGGCTTTCCTTGGGGGGATGAATCGCCCCGGTGTGTACCTGGTCGGCAAAAGCTTCGATTTGTTCCAAGGTTTGAACTATTTCTTGGGTTAGTTCAGGGGTGGGGGCCAAATCTGGATTCCGTAACCAGTAATGCCCTACCATGCGGTTTTCGTCAGGATTGGCGATCGCACCTTTTTCTAATTTCACCATATCCGTAAACGCCTTGTCAAACTTAGGCTGTAATGATGCCACAAACGCATCATCAAACCGCATTCGACTAATATCTAGATATAGTCCTAATCCTGGATGGAAATATAACCAATCCTGGTATCTTTGCCAAAGTGCCCTAGAAGTCATAGGGAAGTCCCAAATAAAGTGTTGGTCAAACACAAGTTTAATGTATGGTTTTGGCGATCCCTGCTTTGTCTTATACAGTTTTTAACAGAATAACGGATATGGGGAGTTTTAAGTTGTTGACACTCTCAGGGCTGAATTAAGTACAAAGGTGATAAATCTTTACGTACTTTAACCAATCTTTACAAAAAGAAAAACTCTATGGTCAGTGGTCAGTGGTCAGTAGTCATTAGTTAGTGGTTATGAACGAACAACTGACAACGAACAACTGACAACTGACATAACACCGGGAAGTGCTGTATCTGGCGGTTTTTAATCGCCAGGATGATCTTAATGGGTAGATTCTTGGATCAAAGTATCCAACTCTTGCTGCATTTTATTTTTGACTAACTCATAGCATTCATTAACATAAATGCGATCGCTTGCAGCTTCTCTTCCATAGCGAGAAAATACAATAGGCGGACAAACCCTAGTGTATATAGGCATAGGAAAAGGAATATTAGGCCAAGGTCCAAAAGCCACTCCCCAGGGTAATCCTAGATAAATAGGAAAAACCAGAGGGTCAACTCCAAACAGCCAAGGCATACCCATTTTATGAAATTGCTGCATGATTTCATATATATCAGCTAAGACAATCAGAGTATCATGTGACCCCCAGGAAATGGCCGGGACAATCGGCACATTTTCCCGCAACGCTAACTTGATAAATCCCTGGCGTTGAGCAAAGTAAATTTTATCCCGCATTGCATGGGGACGAAAGACATCCTCCGCCCCACCAGGATAGACTAAAACACTAGCACCAGACCGCAAAGCCGCGTAAGCCATTTTCGGATGAGCTCTGACTGCACCAGCCTTCATCGCCATTTCTGCTGCTAGAGGGAAGACATCCCAAACTTTAGGGTGCATCAAACCATAAATCGGTCTCTCCACGCCAAAGCGACGCAACCAATCATATAACATCATGGATGTGTCTGGAGAGGCCAGCCCGCCATTATGAGAACCAACAATCAGGATTTTTTGATTGGGAACATTTTCCCAACCACTGGTTTGGACTCGAAAATATAAGTTATATAACCAGCCTAAGATAGGCATCATAGACTCAATAAACTTTGGATCTCGTTGCTCTAAGGACCACCCTGTATTGGTGTTTTGAAGATGCTTCAGTTTTAACATCAGGAAATTTTTCAGGATTTACACGGATAAAACTATCCGTTGTTTTGCAGTTTCATTCAGCCTAACGCAAGGAAAGCCATTGTTTTCTTGACTCTAAAATCAAGAAATATTCAGTAGGAACACAATCTAATTGTTCTCGTCTCAATAAGTAATATCTCAAAGGTCAGTCGTCAGCAGTCAGTGGTCAGTGGTCATGAACGAACAACTGACAACGAACAACATTACGAAAAGTTCTGCAAAATCCGGCTAAAACAGACCTTTTTGTTTAAAACTCAATGCAGCCAATATATGAGAGCATAGAAATAACATGAAAACTTTGAAGCTATTGAAAATTGCTTCCCTAGCATTTACAACAGGTTTATTATTGAATCAGTCTAGTTTTGCTGACACCTCAACCATTGAAATTAATTCTGCTTTGACAGAAGACCTAATATTAACAGGTCTGTCTGGGGGGGATGTGAAAGATAAATGTGGGAATATTAGCTCCACCCCTAATCAAGTAATTTCAATTACAGAGCCATTGCCTTATCTACGCTTTACGGTGGAGGCTAAAGATAATGAAGCTACAGGACAAACACTATTGATTTCAGGACCGGGAGGGAGATTTTGTGTTCTTGCTGAAGGTGGCAAGGCAGAACTCTCTGGTTACTGGCAAGAGGGTAAATACTTAGTGTATATAGGTCAATCACGAAAGAAGCAGAAGTACACTCTTTCTATTTCTCTGAAAAAACCAATTTTAAAATAGTACACCTGTCACCTATCACCTTCTTCTTTTTGGCAACAAATTGGACTCCTAACATGATATTGGTATTACAGTGACTCAATAAAATCTTGAAGGGGGAAATATGTTTAGAAGGCTAATTGGTGTTGTTGTTGCTACTATTTTACTGACTTTTCAGATGGTTATCAGTAGTGCAACAGCTTTAGAACTAAATGAAACTATCCGCACGGTGCCATTAAATGACAAAGGTGATACTGTTGTATTATCTCTGAAACAAGTCAAAAAAGGTAAACGACTATTCAATTACGCTTGCGCTCAATGCCATGCAGGTGGTGTGACGAAGACTAACCAAAATGTGGGACTTGAACCAGAAGCTTTAGCAGGGGCTCTACCCAACCGCAATAATATTGAAGGACTGGTGGACTATATGAAAAATCCCACCACCTATGATGGTGAAACAGAGATTTCTGAAATCCACCCCAGTATTAAGAGTGCAAATATTTTCAAAGTCATGCGAAATCTTAAAGAGGAAGACTTGAAAGCAATTGCTGGACATATTCTCCTTGAGCCCAAAGTTGTTGGCGCTAAATGGGGTGGCGGTAAAATTTATTACTAAACTATCCTGATACAGCCATACAAATTGTCAGGGAACAGATGATACATTCCCTGACATTTCAACAACTAATTTCTAAGCTGTACAGGCATAGCCAAATAAGTCATTTTTAACCCACCTAAAGGAGTAAAAATTACTGGAGTTAAACTTTGATTTAAGTGCATTTGAATTTCTGAAGATGGTAATTCTTTCAAACCTTCCATTAGATATTTGACATTAAAAGCAATGTCTATATCTTCTCCAGATATTTGTGCTGGCATTGATTCTGTACCACTACCCACATCTTGGGCTTCACAAGATAAAGTAACTTCTTGATTGGCATTATCAATGCTAACTTTGACAATATTGTTTTTCTGATCTGCTAATACAGCAATTCGTTCTAAAGTGCTGATAAATTGCTTTCTTTCTAATGTAACTTGGCGTTCAAATTGACGAGGAATTAATTGCCGATAGGCTGGATATTGTCCTTCTAAAGTGCGGCTTGTTAACCGTTGATTTTGCCAAGCAAAGACTACTTGACCTTGATCTAAATATACCGCTACAGTATCTTCCGAGGCGGAACTATGTCCTAACATCCGTTGTAATTCCCGTAATGCTCTTGCGGGTACTGTCACTTCTACCTGTTCACTCCCTTCTACAGGACGCTCATTGTTGGTTTCCAGCACGGCTAAACGGTGTCCATCGGTGGCTGCAAATTCTAAAGTGTCTTGTTTTAGGGTTAAATGTACTCCTGTGAGGACTTGTTTAGTTTCGTCTGAACTGGTAGCAAATAAAGAACCTTTTAAACCTTCAATTAAGGCAGCAGTGGTAAGAGTAATTGCTTCAGCGTTTTCAATCACTGGTAATTCGGGAAATTCTTCCGCGCCCATTGCTCGCACTTGGTAACGTCCGGTCTTGGGCTTGAGTGTAACAATTATACCTTCTCCACCTGCGTCTCCTGATTGGTCATCGAGGGTGATTTCCCCTTCTGGTAAACGAGAAGTGATATCTACAAGTAGTTTGGCGGGGAGAGCGATCGCTCCACTTTCTAATACTTCGGCTGTAAAACTGGTACGGATACCTAAACTCAAGTCAAAGGCTGTTAAACTCACTTGATTAGTTTTGGCATCTGCTTGTAATAAAATATTAGCCAGGACTGGGTGAGTTGGCCTAGATGGGACTGCACGACTAACGAGAGAAAGATTACTACTGAGATCACTTTGAGAACAGATTAATTTCATCTTAAAGGTAATTGAATGGGGGGAATAGGGAATAGGGAATAGGTAATTGGTAATGGGTAATTGGTAATTGGTAATTGGTAATAACTGATTTACCCATTACGTTGTTATCTTAACTGCTTAAAGCCTTGATAAACCGTTGTAAACTCTTAAACACACTGGATTTTTTAGCTGGTGTAGAGTCTGTGGTGTTTTCCCCTTTCCCTAGGAGAATTGCATCTAATTCATCACCAGAGGGTTTTTTAGGGAGTTCGGTAATTTTTTGATATCCACCTTCTGTTTCTAACCATATTTCCCACAGTCCAGGGTAGCAACGGAAAAGGGCAGATTGATCATCTAGAGGACGGATATAGTAACAAGATTCGATGGTACTAATGAAGCGACGACGGGTTTCCCTGGCTGTGTAACCGATACCAACGATACTAGAATCTTCTAGTCGGGGTGTCAACATGATGACGGGACGTTCTCCAATTAGTTCACACAATTTTTCTAATTGTGGTACTTCTACGGATGTGGGGGCGATAAACAGGAAAATTTCATCTTCTGGCTGAATTTTCGCGGCTAAGGATGCGGCTCTACCTGTACCAATATCGGAAATTTGGAATCCTGCATCTTTCCAGTCACGACGGGCTAAAGCAGCCGCACCGGCATCAGCAAAGAAGACTTTGAGACGGGATTCATATTCAGTAAACTGAGGGAGAAACTGTTCTGCAACTGTCATGAATTTGAGTTCTGGAAATAATAACTCAACTTGAATCCGAGTTACACCATCAGCTAAAGCTGATTTTACCGCTTCTGTTGATTGAGCGATCGCATCTTCTAGGGTTTTGGGTAGTTCGGCCATGGTTTACAAAGTCGCTGGATTAGTATTTAATTCTCTCACTATTAAGTCTCCGGTTGTAAAATCGCGGATTGGGAGAGATAGTTTCAGATTTAACAATAAGTGCTATAATGGGAGATTACGGCTTATGCTCCTAGTCTTGGTGCTTACTGCCCATTTACCATTTTAAACCATTCGTCCGCCTAAGACTGCAGCCATAATTGGCGACAGGCCGATGTTATTTCTGGAGTTCTATGTCTTTTTCTAATCTCGGCTTGTCCCCTGAAATTATCCGTGCTGTTACGGAGCTAGGATATAATCAACCTACACCAATCCAGAAACAGGCTATTCCTGTGGTATTGGCTGGGGGTGATATTATGGCTGGAGCGCAAACTGGTACTGGTAAAACCGCCAGCTTCACTCTACCATTGTTACATCGTTTGTCTGCAAATAAGAGTATTTCCAGCAATTCTCAGGGATTTTCCCCAATTCGGGCTTTAATTCTCACTCCTACTCGTGAACTCGCTGCACAGGTACAAGAAAGCGTCCGTGATTATGGTAAATACTTAGATTTGAGTTCAATGGTGATGTTTGGGGGGGTGAGTATTGGTCCCCAAAAACAGAAATTGAGAACCCGTATAGATATTTTAGTTTCCACTCCGGGACGATTGTTAGATCATGTTCAACAAGGGACAGTTAATTTATCCCGTGTAGAAGTGTTGGTACTGGATGAAGCAGATCGAATGCTGGATATGGGTTTTATTAATGATATTCGCCGTATTCTGGCACTTTTACCAAAACAACGCCAGAATTTGCTATTTTTTGCGACTTTCTCGGATAAAGTTAAAATCCTGGCCGCTGGGTTACTAAATAATCCGACAATGATTGAAGTGGCACGTCGGAATGTAACTGCGGCTACGGTATCACAGAAAGTTTATCATGTGGACCGCGATCGCAAACGGCAATTACTTTCTCATCTGATTCAGGAAAATAACTGGTATCAAGTATTAGTGTTTAGCCGCACCAAGCATGGTGCTGACCGCTTGGTTAAGCAGTTGGGTGAGGACCGTATTCAAGCTTTAGCTATTCACGGGAATAAGAGTCAAGGAGCGCGAACTCACGCTTTAACTAAGTTTAAAGATGGGACTTTGCAGGTATTGGTAGCAACGGATATTGCTGCGCGTGGTCTTGATATTAGTGAATTACCTCACGTTATTAATTACGATTTACCGAATGTTCCAGAGGATTATGTACATCGTATTGGTCGGACTGGACGCGCTGGTGCGGAAGGTCAAGCGATTTCCCTTGTATGTGTTGATGAACATCATTTGTTAGCGGATATTGAGCAACTAATTCAGCAGCGTTTACCTAAGGAAGTGGTGGCTGGTTTTGGAGTCAACCCGGAAATTAAGGCCGAACCAATTCCCAATGGACGCAAAGCTCCTGCTGGTGGTGGTGGAAATCAGCGAACTCGTCGTTCTGCTCCTAAATCTGCTTCTCAAAAGTCCCCTAGACAGCCTTCTTCACGCACAGCAGCGGGTGATAAAAAGTCTATTCCTGGTTCACCGACACCACGTCGTTCTGGTAAACGTAGGTAATAGACCAGTCCCCACAAGGGAAAGTGTTTAGTCTCTAGAGACTAAACTTACTAATAAATTTGGCATTGCTGATAGCTTGCGTAGCGAAGCGAGACTGAAGTATGAAAATCAAAAATTTCAAATTCTTACTCTCTGAGACTCTGCGCCTCTGCGTGATGTAAAATTATATCCTGAATAAGCAACGCCATAAAATTTAATTTATGAAAATACTCATCCTCAATGCCGGTTCTAGCAGCCAAAAGAGTTGTTTATATGATATAACATCCCCAATTCCTAATTTAGCCCCCCAACCCCTGTGGGAAGGGAAAATAAATTGGACTCAAGACCAAAACCCAGCGGAAATTACAGTCAAAACCGCTACAGGTGCAAAACTGCAAGAAACCCTGGCTGGTGATTCCCGACAGGTGCAATTTGCTTACCTGCTATCTACTCTCATCAATGGTACAACTAAGGTAATTGATGATTTATCAGCCATAGAAGTGGTGGGACATCGGGTAGTACATGGTGGTCAAGATTACCGAGAGGCTGTGATAATTACGGAAGATATTAAACAGGCGATCGCTCGTTTATGCAATCTCGCCCCAGCACACAATCCAGCAGCTTTAGTAGGTATCGAAGTCATTGAAAAAAGTTTGGGGAATGTGAGTCAAGTCGCAGTTTTTGATACAGGATTTCATAGCACCTTACCGGAGTCCGCAGCTATCTATCCCATCCCCTATCATTTAGCAGAGCAAGGTATTCGTCGTTACGGCTTTCATGGTATCAGTCATCAGTATTGTGCGAATCGAGCAGCGGAAATTCTGGGTCGAGATTTATCATCTCTGCGGATAATTACTTGTCATTTAGGTAATGGTTGTTCCCTAGCTGCTATCAAAAATGGTCGCAGTATTGACACAACTATGGGATTTACTCCTCTGGATGGTTTAATGATGGGTAGCCGCTGTGGATCAGTTGATCCAGGGATTTTAATTTATCTATTGCAGCAGTATAATTACTCTAGTCAAGAATTAGATAATGTGTTAAATAAGGCTTCTGGATTAAAGGGTATTTCTGGAATATCGAGTGATTTAAGGGAGGTGATAGCTGCTAAAGAACAAGGTAATCAACGCGCTCAATTAGCATGGGATATATACGTACATCGTTTGCGGGCTGGTATCGGGGCGATGCTGGCGAGTTTAGCCGGTTTAGATGTATTAGTCTTTACTGCTGGGGTAGGGGAAAAATCCGCAGGAATCCGTCAAGCAGCTTGTACAGCTTTTGAATTTTTGGGGCTAAAAATTGATTTAGAGAAAAATCAACAACAACCTGTTGATATTGATATTGCCACATCTGATTCAACAGTGCGCGTTTTAGTTGTAGCAACTCAGGAAGATTGGGCAATAGCACAACAATGTTACCAATTGATGCGATAATCAAGAGGGAGGGGAGGTTATCCTCATTTTTAATTTTTAATGCTGAATTTTTAATTACTCGAAGTATGCTTTTATCTCGTGAAGCTTTTATTACACCCTTGGTCCCTTGCTTGTGTATTACTGGCATTAGCTTAATGCAAATACCAAAACTGCAAAAACTATTAATTAATAAACAAGCGATTTCCGTAGAAACTCTGGAAAAAGACCTCAAAAAAGCAAGTCTCCACTTGCAATTATTCCAGAATGTACCCAGCTTTGGTTATAAAAACCTGATTGCAGATTGGGTGTATATTGATTTTTTGCAATTTTTTGGTGATACGGAAGCCAGAGATAAAACAGGTTACAGTATCAGCCCAGAATATTTTAAAGTTATTTTAGACCGCGACCCACGATTTCTAGAAGCCTATTTATCACTTTCAATAAGTAGTTCTTTATACGGTGGTATGCCAGATCAAACCATAGCTTTAATGGAAAAAGGATTAAAATCTATATCCCCCCAAGTACCAAAAAGATCCTATTATGTTTGGCGCTATAAAGGCACAGATGAGTTATTGTTTTTAGGTAATGCTCAAGCAGCCCGAACATCTTTTCTCAAAGCCGCAGAATGGGCAAGTGCTTACACTGATGAAGAAAGTAAACAAGTAGCATCTATTTCTGACAGAACTGCTCAATTTCTCAGTAAAAATCCTGATAGCAAATCGGCGCGAGTCGCTACATGGACAATGGTTTTAAATAATAACATAGATGAAAAAACTCGCAAACGGGCAATTCGGGAAATTGAAGCTCTGGGAGCAAAGGTCATTGTTAATCCCGACGGTACAACTAATATTAGACCAGGAGCAGATTAATTGGTGAGTTATTCATTCGGTGACTTCTCCTGAGAACGTTACAATAGAACTCCTGCTATCTTCACGTTTTAGACCCCACAGGAGGTGGGAGATTATTTTGAGCATGACAGGAGGATGATTTTGAGATATCTTAAGATAAGTTAACATAATTATCATAATGTCCTCTTCCTTAGAGAAGCAAGGTATAAGCAGCAAACAAGTACAGGAGAATCAACATCGGTGAATAATAAAAGATGGAGAAATACGGGGCTGTATGTGCTCCTTTTTATAGTTGTTATTGCGCTAGGAACAGCTTTTTTTGACAAACAACCTCAAAGCAGAGAAACATGGCGTTACAGCCAGTTTATCCAAGAAGTTGAAAAAGGTGGAGTTGAGAGAGTTAGTTTGAGTTCCGACCGGTCTACAGCCCTGGTAACACCCAAATTTGACCCTAATAAAAAGATTGTCACCTTAGTTAATGACCCGGATTTAATTAATACTCTCACAGCTAAGGGTGTTGATATCGCTGTATTACCTCAAGCAGACGAAGGATTTTGGTTTAAGGCTCTCAGCAGCTTATTCTTTCCTGTGTTGCTGCTAGTTGGCTTATTTTTCCTCCTCCGTCGCGCTCAAGGCGGTCCTGGGAATCAAGCTATGAACTTTGGTAAATCTAAAGCTAGGGTGCAAATGGAACCCCAAACTCAAGTTACATTTGGGGATGTTGCGGGTATTGACCAAGCTAAATTAGAATTAAATGAAGTTGTAGACTTTTTAAAGAATGCTGATCGCTTTACTGCCATTGGTGCGAAAATTCCTAAAGGTGTACTTTTAGTTGGACCTCCTGGTACTGGTAAAACTCTACTTGCACGGGCTGTAGCTGGAGAAGCTGGTGTTCCTTTTTTCTCAATTTCCGGTTCGGAATTTGTGGAAATGTTTGTGGGTGTGGGCGCTTCCCGTGTCCGCGATTTATTTGAACAAGCGAAAACTAATGCTCCTTGTATCGTCTTTATTGATGAAATTGACGCGGTAGGTCGTCAACGGGGCGCTGGTTTAGGTGGTGGTAATGACGAACGGGAACAAACCCTTAACCAGTTGTTGACGGAAATGGACGGTTTTGAAGGTAACACTGGTATTATTATTATCGCTGCTACCAACCGTCCTGACGTATTAGACGCGGCTTTATTACGTCCTGGTCGTTTTGACCGTCAAGTTGTGGTTGACCGTCCTGACTACGCGGGAAGAAGCGAAATATTGAGAGTTCACGCCCGTGGTAAAACTTTATCTAAAGATGTAGACTTGGATAAAATCGCCCGTCGGACTCCTGGTTTTACTGGTGCTGATTTATCTAATTTACTCAATGAAGCCGCAATTTTAGCCGCTCGTCGGAATTTAACTGAAATTTCGATGGATGAAATTAATGATGCTATTGACCGCGTATTAGCGGGTCCTGAAAAGAAAGACCGGGTAATGAGCGAAAAACGCAAAACTTTGGTAGCATACCATGAAGCAGGTCACGCTTTGGTTGGGGCTTTAATGCCTGACTATGACCCTGTCCAAAAGATTAGCATTATCCCTCGTGGTCGTGCTGGTGGTTTGACTTGGTTTACTCCTAGTGAAGACCGTATGGATACTGGTTTATACAGTCGTGCGTATCTGGAAAATCAAATGGCTGTGGCTTTAGGTGGTCGTCTCGCTGAGGAAATTATCTTTGGTGAGGAGGAAGTTACGACAGGTGCTTCTAATGATTTACAGCAGGTGGCCAGGGTAGCTAAACAAATGATAACTCGGTTTGGTATGAGCGATCGCTTGGGTCCAGTTGCCCTTGGTCGTCAACAAGGAAATATGTTCTTGGGTCGAGATATTATGTCTGAGCGCGATTTCTCGGAAGAAACTGCTGCTGCTATTGATGAAGAAGTGCGGAAGTTAGTAGATACGGCTTATATTCGAGCTAAAGAAGTTTTAGTCGATAACCGCAAGGTATTAGATGAAATTGCTCAAATGCTGATTGAAAAGGAAACCGTAGACGCTGAGGAATTACAAGAAATTCTTGGTAATAACGATGTGAAAATGGCTGCTTTTGCGTAATTTTTCCTAAACTTTTTAAAAGAGTAATTCTGGTTTTTCTGGAATTACTCTTTTTAGTTAGTTTCTTCTAAAGGTCTGAACTACTTAGAATTTGACAAGCTTTTCCTTCTAGACCTATCAAATCTGACGAGCAACTACTGGCTACTCAAAATGTAATTGATTCTCTATGTCAAGAATTGAATCTTAATCATATTTAATCTCTTTCGAGAGTTATGTTTATTTTGTGATTTCTGCCGTGTATAACAGCTTATCTACATTGAAACCGATAATGGGTAATTATCTCTTTTTTGCTTCTTTGTCAAAAGTAATATAAAATGCCTTGTATTACCAGTAAGTTTCACTAGCATCGAAATTTTTGATCTAGAGAATATTAGTCCATTGGCTAGGTGTAAGATAAATACAATGAATCCCATTAACTTAAGTTGGAGTAAACTGCTTGTTACAGCGGTTTCTGTTGTCGTATTATCACCAATATCTTCTGCATTAGCAGTATTAAGAATTTCTTCCCCAGTTACATCAAAATTTAGCAATTCTCCGCAAACACAACTTTTAGTAAGTCAATCTGACGGTAAAGCAATTGATACTACTGATAATACGAGTTTTCCACCAGAAAAAAAATCAGCATTTACCCTTTATATATGGCAACCTGGAGGAACAATAAAAGAAGTAATTGCCCGTATTTCTATTAAGAGTAAATATGGTAATAAATATCGTCAAGAAAGGTTTTTAGGTGATTATAAATATAAGATTAAGCAAAAGGCTAAGTTTGTTAAAGGATTTAAATTAGGCGATCGCATTGTTATCCGTTTATATGATACAAATAATCGCTTTATTGGTTACAGTGAATTTGTCTGTTTACCAGAAAATACCGCGGTTAATTTGATTTTATCAGCTAATCCCACAGAAGACAAAGTAGTTCGCACTTTTTATGGTTTTGATACTAACAATGATAGCATTGTTGATAATAATAATGCCTACGACTATTTCACGGAAGTTAATAACCAAAAAGTTACTTTCCTGAATAGTTCAGAAAAGCTCAATATTGTCCAATATCAAGCCGCAGGATTTGCTAAAGTTGCTACCACTGGCATTTATCCTACATCCTTTAGTGAAGGTGATTTTGCTGTAGTTGGTAAATCCCTCAATGCCTTTGATTCTACTTTAGCAAAAGCCTTAACAGCTAGTCCTGGTAGTTTAGTAAAATTAACTCCAATTACTGCAAACTCTAGTTTTGAACTTGGTAAATTATTAAGTGAATATCGGCAAATAGGAGTAGCTAAAGATATTCAAGTCTCATTTTCTGATATTCCTAAAAACTATTGGGCTAGAGAATATATTGCCGAATTAGCAGCAATGGAAGTAATTAGCGGATTTCCTAATAATTCTTTTCGTCCGAATGCACCAGTAACTCGTGCTGAATTAGCCGCTCTTTTGCAAAAAGTCTTTGTTAAAAGTAAAATTCGAGAAGCAATTAATTTTAAAGATGTTCCTCAGAAATATTGGGCTTATGATGCTATTCGAGAAACTTACGAAATGGGCTTTTTTACTATTCTCAATAGCAAAAGCAAAAACTTTAACCCCAACCAAAAACTTAACCGTCTCGATGTTTTAATCACTTTAGCTAAAGGATTGAATTATAAATTTACAGGTTCAACAGAAAATATCCTTTCAGTTTATAGTGATGCTTCTAGTATTAGAAGTGAACATCGTAATTTTATCGCGGCTTTAACAGAAAATGGTGTAATTACTAATTATCCCCATAAAAAATTGCTAAATTCTAAAAAAGTTGCCACTAGAGCAGATGTTTGTGCTTTATTATATCGAGCAATGGTGAGCACTGGAGAAGTCCCAGATTTACCGACAAAATAAGTAGACAATTGATACTCCCATGGACGCAGGTATGCGTCCTTGATTACACTAAATATAGCTGGGATACTGACTGTAAAAAATTATGATAAAACAATCAAGTTTGCCAAAAACCCCATACAATCGGTTAATGTTATTAATCAACCAATTTCTTTAGCTTTACCAATGTACTTAAAGTCATTTGTAGGAGAGGATTATGGATTATACTAAGTACAAAAATTCATCTGGGAATTTAAAGGCAGTTTTATTTGACTTTAATGGTATTATTATTAAGGACAAAGCAGTACATATTCAACTAATAGATGAAATTCTTATACAAGAAAATCTTCAACCTCAACGGGTACAAGAGCGTCAAGCTTTTTTAGGAATAAGCTGTCGTGCGTATCTGCAAAGTCTGTTAAAAAGTCGTGGTAGGGTATTAAACGAAGCTTCTATAAATCAGTTACTTGTCCGCAAAGCTCAAGCTTATGTGCTAGAATTGGGGAAGCTGGAAAAATTGCCTTTGTATTCTGGCATTGAAGATGTGATTTTTCAGATTCGTTCCCGTCATCTTAAATTGGGGTTAGTTAGCGATGCTTTATCCTCAGAAATAGCAATGGTGTTAACATCTGCTAAGTTAGCTGAACACTTTTCTGTGATTGTGTCGGGGGACGATATCAGCAGCAATAAACCTCATCCAGAAGGTTACTTGTTGGCAGTTGAACGTCTAAATCAGGTATATCCAGAATTAAACTTAAAACACCATGAGTGTTTAGTGATTGAACATACTCCATTAGGTATACAAGCAGCTAAACGCGCCCAAATGCAAGTAGTAGGTGTAGCGAATACTTATCCTTTCCATATGCTACAACGTCAAGCTAATTGGACAATTGATTATCTGATTGATTTGGATTTACAGCGGGTACAAGAAGTTTTTTTAGAAAAAGATGTGCAATTTGTTGTTCCTGAGTGTTAAGATATAGTACGTCTATTATTTCCATTAGATTTGAAAACGCATAAGCGTAACAAGGGGAATTAGCTCAGTTGGTAGAGTGCTGCGATCGCACCGCAGAGGTCAGGGGTTCGAGTCTCCTATTCTCCATTTGTACATTGTACATTCGCACATTACATATCACATTTCGCAAATCAATGTGGCATAAACTTAACACTGACTACACAATACATAAATTATAGGGGAATGGCTATATCTCATTCAATGCTGGTAAACTTTTAACTATTCTCACGGTTTCTAAACTGACTCTCACTATCCTTTTAACTAAATCCACTATATAACGGGGATTTTCTGACCAATGGTTAGGGTCATTAATTATGCCACTATCCTTATCTTTGGTGACTTTGTACCGTTCCATAATCCATTCTAGGGCTGATTTGCCATTTACTATATATTCGTAGGCTTCTAGGGGGATTTGGGACAGGGTAAGTTTACTATTATAGATGATGATGGTTTTATCTATACCGTTTTTGTTTTTACCAAATACCATTTTTTCGACTTGATAATCTTTGTCGTCTAAATATAATTCTTTTTTAAATTCTTCTAATTCATAAGGTTCTATGGTTTCATAGTTGAGATGATAATACCCTAATTCTCTACCGGCTTGACTGAATGTCCAAAAATCCGCAGTAAAGGGGATTCGTGGTAACATTTTCTTGAGGTCTGACGCAAAGCGTTGTTTATATTCGGGGGAATGTAATACTCCATAAATGTAA
Source organism: Aphanizomenon flos-aquae FACHB-1287 (assembly GCF_014698755.1). Taxonomy (GTDB): domain Bacteria; phylum Cyanobacteriota; class Cyanobacteriia; order Cyanobacteriales; family Nostocaceae; genus Dolichospermum; species Dolichospermum flosaquae. The sequence continues at coordinate 124,775 of NZ_JACJTO010000001.1, forward strand.
TAGAAGATATCTGATTTTGTGATGGTTTTGTCTTGATATTTTTGCTGATATTCTTTGAAAATGCTATCGGGGATGTTTTCTTTTTTCGTGTATTGTTCTGTGGTTGCTGTTGCAAATAGTGATCCTAGTTCGCTTTGTTTTTCGTAGGTATATAAGGGGAAACATTGACTTGTATCATGAAAGTGTAAATTAGGAATAACATCAGTTATTAAAGCTGAAAAATCTTTTGTAACACCAATTCCAGTTACACAAATTACTAAGTTTTCTAAGTTTTGATTTGGGAATATTCTTGGTAATTGATATGTCATATCATTAAAATATTTATTAAAATAAACCCAATTTTTACAATAAGGTCTATATATTCCCATAAATACAGAATCATGAGAAAATTCATAATTAATGAATCTTCCTAAGTCATTTTTTAAACCTCTTGACCAACTTATATTTTTAGGGTCATTATCAATAAAAGATTCTACTTGTTTTTTTCTTTGTTCAACATTATTTAAAGTTTGACCTTTTAAATGTTTCTTAAAATCTTCAACTTGTTGATTATAAAAATCAATCATTTTAGTCATATTAGCTGTTAATTCTTGTTTAGAAAAATTATAAACCCAAGTATCTCGACTTGTTGCTAATCCTCTTGAATATACATCAAAAATAGTTTTAGAAGTTGCATCTTTTTTATCACCCAATGAAATAAAACTTTCAAAATCATCATTACGTTGGTTAATCCAATCATAATTTTCATTAGGGGTGATTTCTTGCCATTTCATAGTAGAAATATCACCGAAATTTTTAATAATATCTAATTTTTCTTTTTGACTTAAATAATCACCAATATCATGATAAAATACCTTATTTTCTGATTTCTTACTGGAATTTTTGATTAAGAAAATAATGGCAATAGTAGCACGACTTCCTGAACCAAAAATTTTACCTCCTTCTTTTCTTGATTGTTCTCCCGAAGTTCTTTGATTACCACGTAAATTAAAACAATAAATGCTAGTAAATTCATCTACCAAACATTTTCTAAAACCATCCATTGCATTATTATCAATGAATGAACCATTACTGACAAAACAAACTATACCTTGGTCTTTAATTCTATCACTAGCCCATCTAAAACCGCGAATATAAGAATCATAAAGGCTGTTTTTATTCGTAGCTGTGGAATGTTTAGCGTAACTATTGGCAATTTTTTGATCTAAATTTTCATATTTGAGATTTTTATTACCATCATTTTCGCTTGTTTGTCCAGCAGAATAAGGAGGATTACCAATAATCACAGTAATATCCCTTTGCTTTTGATTAATTACCCGTTGATTATTTTCAGGAAAGATACTTTCTAACAAATAACCTGCATTTTCAAACATTTGAAAAGTATCCGTTAAAACAATCCCATTAAAAGGTTGATACCCCCCCTTACCCCCCCTTATTAAGGGGGGGAATGAAGCACCCCCTTCGTTAATGGGGTTGAAATCTAATCCCCCTTCATTAATGGGGTTGAAATCTAATCCCCCTTCATTAATGGGGTTGAAATCTAATCCCCCTTCGTTAATGGGGTTGAAATCTAATCCCCCTTCATTAATGGGGTTGAAATCTAATCCCCCTTCGTTAATGGGGTTGAAATCTAATCCCCCTTCATTAATGGGGTTGAAATCTAATCCCCCTTCATTAATGGGGTTGAAATCTAATCCCCCTTCATTAATGGGGTTGAAATCTAATCCCCCTTCATTAATGGGGTTGAAATCTAATCCCCCTTCATTAATGGGGTTGAAATCTAATCCCCCTTCATTAATGGGGTTGAAATTTAAGCCCCCCTTTACAAGGGGGGTTGGGGGGTATTGAGTTAAAAAATGATAACTTTCCTCAATATTAATTGCCGCAATATAATAAGCTAATAAAACAATCTCATTAGCGTGCAATTCTGAAGTAAACTTCCGTTGTAAATCCTCTGGTTTAATTAACCCACTTTGCAATAACCGCACCATAAAAGTACCAGTCCCGGTAAAGGGGTCTAAAATATGCACACCCTCATCACTTAAACCCACACCAAATTCTTGTTTTAAAGCAAAATCAGCACTTTTAATAATAAAATCTACCACTTCCACGGGAGTATAAACAATACCCAATCTTTCTACCAACCGGGGAAAAGCCGCACGGAAAAATTTATCATATAATTCAATAATGATCCGCTGTTTTCCTTCTGCATTATCAATACCACTAGCGCGTTCTCGCACACTTTGATAAAACTTGTCTAAAGTCTTGACTTCCTTCTGTAAAGATTGACCTTCTAACACATCTAACATTCTTTGCATTGTCTGGGAAACCGGGTTATATTTAGTAAATTCGTAACCCTCAAACAAAGCATCAAAAATCGGTTTAGTAATTAAATGTTGAGATAACATTTCAATGGCTTCATCTTCGGTGACATTAGGATTAATATTTTGATGTAATCCTGTGATAAATTCATCAAATACTTTTTTCGCTTCCGATTGTAAGGGCGAACGGCCGTTCGCCCCTAATAAAGCCTTAATTCGGGAAATGTGAGTATCAGCAATGTCCGCTACATCCTTAGCCCATTTTTCCCAATACTGTCTATCACCACATTTAGTAACTATTTTCGCATAAATGGCATTTCTCCATTCTTCAATGGGAAAATTCAATTCTAATTGTTTATATGTGGGGGCGAACGGCCGTTCGCCCCTACCATTATTTTCAGTTTTACCTCCCACTCCAATAACAGCAATTTGGGGAGGACGACGTTTATTTAATTCTATTTTATTGACAGTATCATTAAATCGGTCATCATGGGAGCGTAAAGCCTGTAAAACTTGCCAAATTACCTTATATTTTTGATTATCTTTTAAAGCAATTTCGGGAGGTATATCAGCAGGAATACCAACGGGTAGAATAATATAACCGTACTTTTTCCCTTCAGCTTTTCTCATCACTCTACCAACGGACTGTACCACATCTACCACCGAATTACGAGGAGTGAGAAACATGACAGCATCTAAAGCAGGAACATCTACACCTTCCGATAAACACCGCGCATTTGATAAAATTCGACAGATAGAACCCTGTGCGGAAGTATCAGCTTTTAACCATTCTAATTTACTGTTTCTTTCTAAAGCGTTTTGTTTACCATCAACGTGGTCTAAATTACATTGTAAAAACGTTTCATCATCGGGGTTTAATTGTTGATAATCATTGACAATATCAGCGAATAAATCAACAATCTTTTGAGAATCTTTAATGGTGCGAGAAAAAGCAACCGCACGTTTCATGGGGTTATTATCTTCTATTTCTTCTCCTTGAGCATCTTGAATTAAACGTTTAGCTAAACCATTCCAACAACCGATAATTTTAACTGCGTCATCTAAATTTAATTCGTTATTTGCGTCTGCTAATTGTTGTTGAAAAGTTGCACTCACAAATTTTTCATCAACTGCTAACACCATCACTTTATAATCAGTTAATAAACCAGTGCTGACAGCTTCCCCAAAATTTAAACGATGAAATTCTTGACCATAGATATTTACATCATCCATGGAACATAAAAAAGCGTCGTTTTCCTGTGCTTGTACTTTAGTTTCATCACTATAAAGTTTAGGAGTTGCTGTCATGTAAAGACGTTTTTTAGCTTGGATAAAATCTTGATTATGTACCTTCACAAAATAAGATTCATCTTCACCAGAAATCGTTACTCCTGTGGTTCTATGGGCTTCATCACAGATAATTAAATCAAATTCTGGTAAACCTTTTTTCTGTGCGTCTGATATAGATTGAATTGATTGATAAGTGGAGAAAATAACGGTTAAACCCCCCCTAACCCCCCCTTGTAAAGGGGGGGAACTTTCTAAGGGAGAATCAAAAGCCCCACTTTCTAAGGGAGAATCAAAAGCCCCCCTTTCTAAGGGGGGTTGGGGGGTATTAAAAGCACGATAGGATTTAATAATATCTTCCGCGTTAGTTGTAGGGGGAAAAGCTAAATCATTAATGGTAAGATCAGCAAGATCATCATTTTGAGATTTTTTCTTATTTTTACCCACATTCACATCAGAACAAACTGCAATACTATGAAAATTAATATCACTTTCTGCTGTCCATTCTCTCAATGTTTGGGAAAGTAAAGAAATAGAAGGAACTAAAAAGAGAATTAAATTATTTTCTCTAGGGAAATTTTCGGCGATTTTCAAAGCAGTAAAGGTTTTACCAGTACCACAAGCCATAATTAATTTACCTCTATCTCCCGTTTTAAACCCAGCGAGGACTTTTTCTAAAGCGTCTTGTTGGTGGGTTCTAATTTGTTTTTTAGGTTTAAGTTCTAAATGATCAGGATTTTTTAAACTGAACTTATCCCAATCAATGGGACTATTTTCTAAATTATAAATATCAGCACGAATAACAGGAATTTGTTGACCATCTAAAGCTGCTTCGGCGTTTTTACTCCACTTATTTGTAGTGGAAATTATCATCCGTTTTTTAAATAAATTTGTCCCGGAAGTGGTGAAAAATGAATCTATATCTGATTTTTCTAAAGTTTGATTTTCTCCATAACATTTACATTGAATAGCACAATAATCGCCAGTATCTCTGATTACTGCTACTAGGTCAATACCTGTATCTGGCATATTTCCCCGTTTTGGAAAATCCATCCACATCCACACTTGACTAAAACACTCTTTATAAATAGGATCAGTCTGGAGATAATTTAACATTAATCGTTCAAATTTATCACCTAAATCACGGGGGGAATCAGAATTTTCTCTAAATTCATTTAAGACTGAGCGAATGGTCATTTTAATTTTTCTACCAGTTTATAAATTTTATTTGTTTATGTTTTTGATGATAATTAAAATTATCATCCTGTATATCCTTAAATCCTGCTTAAGCTAATTCTGATTATATGATAACTACAGTTAAGTATATCTGTAAAGACCTGAATAGGTTAATTTGTATTAACTTTGGAGCAAAAATTATAGAATTGTATAAATTAGATAGGATAATAAGGATATCTTCCCATGTTTTCCCCTGTATAATGAAGTACACATTATAATATATAAACATAAAAACTTCCAGGAATACAGGGTAGTATTACCTACCCTACCAGGTTGAAATAGATTTCTTGACCCCGATTACTTCCGTCGTTCTTGTAGTTTCAAATACACAGCCTTTAAATCAACCTGATGATGTGCCAAAGCCACAAGCGTATGATAAAATAAATCTGCAACTTCACCAGCAATTCCATCAGCATCATTATCCTTGCAGGCCATGACTACCTCCGCGCTTTCCTCACCGATCTTTTTCAGGATCTTATTATCACCACCAGCCAATAACTTACAGGTATAAGAATCTTCATGAGGATGATCCCGGCGATCGCAGATCACCGCAAACAACTGTGATAAACTATCTCCTGGTGGTGGTGTAACCTTGCCATCAACCTGGTGAAAACAACTACGTTCCCCAGTATGACAAGCAACATCACCCACCTGCTCCACCCCCACCAACAAAGCATCACTATCACAGTCATAACGAATACTTTGCACCTTCTGAATATGACCAGAAGTAGCCCCCTTATGCCAAAACTCCTGACGGGAACGACTCCAAAACCAAGTTTCTCCAGTTGCTAAAGTCCTTTGTAAAGATTCCCGATTCATCCAAGCCATCATCAGCACAGTTCCATCCAAATAATCTTGGACAATTGCCGGTACTAAACCTTGGTCATCATAGCGAATTTTGTCCACAGGGATAGCAGATAGGAGGGATAGCAATTCAGGACGAGACATAGCAGTTAATTTACAATAATTAGTGGAATTAGGATACCATTTTCACCTAATCCTATACCATAGAAATTCTGAGTAACTTTTCACCCTATCTTAAGATAGAAACTCAATTTTCATCATTACCGACTAGGAGATACCCTTGGTAAACACCTCAATTAAAACCACAAAATCACAAGAAATCTTTGCTGCTGCTCAAAAACTCATGCCCGGAGGAGTGAGTTCTCCCGTCCGCGCCTTTAAATCCGTCGGGGGACAACCCATAGTATTTGACCGCGTTAATGGCGCGTATATTTGGGATATAGACGGCAACAAATACATAGACTATGTTGGCACATGGGGACCAGCTATCTGTGGTCATGCTCACCCAGAAGTCATCTCCGCACTGCACACAGCCCTAGATAAAGGTACTAGCTTTGGTGCTCCCTGCGTCCTCGAAAACATTTTAGCCGAAATGGTCATTGATGCTGTTCCTAGCGTCGAAATGGTGAGATTTGTCAACTCTGGAACAGAAGCTTGTATGGCCGTCTTACGCCTCATGCGAGCCTTTACAAATCGAGAAAAAGTCATCAAATTTGAAGGCTGCTATCACGGACACGCTGATATGTTCCTAGTCAAAGCCGGTTCTGGAGTAGCTACCCTAGGCTTACCCGACTCCCCAGGAGTACCTAAAGCAGTCACAGCCAGCACCTTAACCGCTCCTTTCAATGATTTAGAAGCCGTAAAAGCCTTATTTGAACAAAATCCCCAAGAAATCGCCGGTGTCATTCTCGAACCTGTAGTTGGTAATGCTGGCTTTATTACCCCTGACGCTGGGTTTCTAGAAGGACTTAGAGAACTTACCCAAGAACATGGCGCACTATTGGTATTTGATGAAGTTATGACAGGCTTCCGCATTGCCTACGGTGGTGCACAAGCAAAATTTGGCGTTACCCCTGACCTAACCACCATGGGTAAAGTCATTGGTGGTGGTTTACCTGTTGGCGCTTACGGTGGCCGCCGCGAAATCATGTCAATGGTTGCCCCCGCAGGTCCTGTTTATCAAGCCGGGACGCTTTCGGGTAATCCTTTGGCCATGACAGCGGGAATTAAAACCCTAGAACTACTCAACAAACCCGGAACTTATGAGTATTTAGAAAAAATTACCAAACAATTAGCCGATGGATTACTAAAAATCTGCGCTGATACTGGTCATGCTGCTTGTGGTGGTAATATTAGTGCCATGTTTGGATTATTCTTTACCGCTGGACCCGTGCATAACTATGAAGATGCTAAAAAAGCCGATACCGCTAAATTTGGTCGTTTTCATCACGGAATGTTAGAGCATGGTATTTATCTAGCACCATCTCAATTTGAAGCTGGTTTCACTTCCTTGGCACATACTCAAGAAGATATCGAACAGACCTTAGCCGCAGCGAAAGAGGTGCTATCTAGTCTGTAAATAGGTAGAGGGCAGGGGGCAGAGCGCGTAATTTCAGCCCTGGACCACACCCTTTGCCTTTATGGCAGTTCCTATGCTTGTGAGGTGCAAATTACTTAATCAAAAGTATAGTTATTAAATTCTCTGATATAATCGAACAAAAGCATGATTAGTCCCATTAAGTTGACAGTTCATGAGCTATTGCGTAAATCCCACCTGTTCCTCTCCTAAAAATTCAGGCTCTAGCCAAATATGTGAGGCTTGCGGCTCAAAATTGATCTTGCACTGTCGCTTTCGACCTGTCAAACCACTAGGTCAAGGTGGTTTTGGGGCAACATTTTTGGCAATAGAGGAAAACTTGCCAGGTAAACCTCGTTGTGTAATTAAGCAATTACGTCCAGTCAGTAAAACTCCTCACCTATTGAAAATGGCAGGGGAGCTATTTGCCAGAGAGGCAGAAACTTTAGGTAGGATTGGTAATCATCCCCAAATACCCAGACTACTGGATTATTTTGAATATAATCAGCAATTCTATTTAGTTCAAGAATATGTCAGCGGCTTAACTCTCCAACAGGAGGTGATAAAAACCGGGGTTTATAATGAGGAGCGAATCAGGAATTTTTTACGGGATCTTATGCCATTACTGCAATACATTCATGAGCAAAAGGTAATTCACCGGGATATTAAACCAGCTAATTTAATCCGTCGTTCTCAAGATAGCAAACTTGTACTCATTGATTTCGGCGCTGTCAAAAATCAAGTCAATCAAATCACCTCTGGTGAATCTGAAGCCACAGCTTTAACCGCTTATGCAATTGGTACTTCTGGTTTCGCACCTCCAGAACAAATGGCCATGCGTCCCGTTTATTCTAGTGATATCTACGCAGTAGGAGTGACTTGTATTTATTTGCTGACGGCTAAAATTCCTAAGGATTTAGAATACAATCCCACCACGGGTGATGTGACGTGGGAACATCTAGTTAATATTAGTGATCATTTGACTACGGTATTAAAAAAGATGTTGGAAATGTCAGTACGCGATCGCTATCAAACAGCACAAAACGTACTCCAAGCTTTGGATATAGAGCCATATGTAGATAATTTAACTCAAGGCTTAGTATCCACACCCCCCATATCTGAAGATCCTGGTGTTCATAATTATACTTCTGATAAAAATAATTCTATAACGAAAATTGCTGAATCTATTCGATCTAGAAAAGAAAAAACGGCACCGGAATGGCAACGTGGATACACTCAAAAGGGAGGGTCTATATCTGAACAGCCTCCTGTCAGTAACCGAACTCATAGAAGCATCAATAATTACAGATCTCCATCTGTGCAAAAATTAGATACCAAAGGTCTATTAGTAGCCTATAACACAGGCGAACGGGATTTTTCCTGCTACAATTTTACGCTCTTGAATATAGTTAGAGGTAATCTATCAGGAGCTAATTTTCATTCTGCTCAATTTCATAAAGCCAATTTTCAAGGAACTAATCTTCAGAATACGGATTTTGGCGGTTCAAGTTTAAAAGAAGCAAATTTCAGAGATGCGAATTTAAGCAAGGCTTATTTTAGTAATGCTGATTTAGAAGGGGCGGATTTCAGAGGTGCTGATCTTAGTCGAGCTTATATGAGTCAAGCCAATCTCCGGGGAGCTAATTTGTCTGGAGCTAATCTTACTGGTGCTAAGGTAACTGACCAGCAATTAGCTGTAGCTAAAATGAATATGTTCACAGTGCGTCCTAATGGAAAGCGGAGTTTATTTTAATACTTAACCTCCTGAAAATATTTTGTCTCAAATATAGCAGTTCTCATACTTGTAAGGTACAAAGTTTGTTAGTTTTAGCGAACAGGAAACAGGGAACAAATTGGTGTGTACTTCATTAGACTGGGAAATATACCATTTATTTTTACTATTTTACTCAAACTGTCATCTGCTAACCATCTGACTTTCTATTTTAGCATATCATTTCTAAATGTTCATATCTGCCAAAAATCTGCAATTCATTTGTTATTTTCAATGCCATAAATTGACTAAATTACCTTATTTAGTCTACATCTATATTGTCAAATTTTCCAGAATTTGTGTTTTCTACCATACCTGAATTAGAGATTAATTTTCATCAACTAATTTTGAAACAGCACTGAAAAGGTATGCAGTTGTGCAAAACCACAAACTACAAAGTTCATTATCTTCTCAGTCTATTCTCCGATTAGCAATAGCTATTACTATGTTAGCATCTTTATCTGTGGCTAGTATTAGTGTTTTTATTGTTCTCAAATTTCGGGAAATAGATCATCAAAAGCCAGAAAATCCTGCGGTAGTAATACCAGAGATAAAAACAGTTACAGCACTCGGTAGAATTGAACCAGAAGGGGAGGTAATTAAATTATCAGCACCTATATCTGGAGAAGGAAGTCAAGTCGAAAAAATATTAGTTCAGGAGGGAGATATGGTAACAAAAGGACAGGTAATTGCTATTTTAAATACTAGAGAACGCTTGCAGGCAGAATTAACCGCAGCCAAAGCAGAAGTAAGAATAATTCAAGCTAAAATTGCCCAAATTCAAGCAGGTGCTAAACCTGGAGAAATTACGGCACAAAAAGCTATTATTGACAGACTAGTGGCCGAAAGTCAAGGTGATATTGATACTCAAAAAGCAATTTTAGAAAAATTACAAGCTGAATTACTCAATGCAAAAGCCGAAAATAAACGTTATCAGGAATTATATATAGAAGGGGCTATTTCCGCTTCTGAAAAAGATAGCAAAAACTTGAATATAGAAACTACAAAAAAAAGTCTCCAAGCAGCACAGTCACAGTTAAAAAAATTAGAATTAAGCAGTAAAGAAAAAATAAAAGAAGCTTCAGCTACACTAAACCAGATTTCCGAAGTGAGAAAAGTAGATATAGAAGTTGCAATAGCCGAATTAAATCGGGTAGATGTAAATGTGAAAAAAGCTACGATTAATCTTCAACAAGCTTATGTCAAATCTCCTCAAAATGGACAAGTATTTGAAATCTACACTCACCCAGGAGAATTAATTTCTAATAATGGTATAGCTGACATTGGTAAAACCAGTCAAATGTATGTAGTTGCTGAAGTTTACGAAAGTGATATTAATAAAATTATTCAAGGAAAAAATGTGCGGATAGTTAGTGATGTTTTTGCTCAAGAATTGCAGGGAAAAGTAGAAAGAATCGGTTTACAAGTCAGAAAGCAAAATCTCACCAATACAGATCCCTCCACCAATATTGATAATAGAATAGTAAAAGTTTATATCCGACTAAATAAGGCTTCTAGTCAGCAAGCCGCTAAATTTACTAATATGCAAGTTAAGACAATTATTAGTCTTTAATCAGTTCAATTATCAATTATCAGTTGTCAATTCTATGATTCCTATTTTTCAACAATTGCGACGAAGAATACCTTTAGGGTGGTTACAACTTACCCATGAAAAAAGTCGCTTATTGGTCGCAGTATCTGGTATTGCTTTTGCTGATGTTCTCATGTTTATGCAGTCAGGTTTTCAAACTGCTTTATATGATAGTAATACTAGATTACATCGAAGTTTACAGGCTGATATTATTCTTATTAGTCCTCAAGCCCGTAGTTTACAAAGTATGTCTATTTTCTCCCGCAGACGACTTTATCAAGCAATGGATGTTCCAGGGGTAAAATCCGCTGAACCCATGTATTGTAACCATATTATTTGGAAAAATCCCCAAACACATTTAGAAACAGGAGTTTTAATTATTGGCATTAATCCAGATAAACCAGCTTTTGATTTACCAGAAATTAATCAACAATTAGAGAAGATAAAATTAGCAAATACAGTTTTATTTGATCGATCTGCTAGGGGAGAATATCAAGAAGCAATCAAGCAAATTCAACAGGGTAAAACTGTCACAACTGAAATTAATGGCAGCACAATTACTATTAGTGGTTTATTTAAACTTGGTGCTTCCTTTGCGGCTGATGGTACTTTAATTACTAGCACTAATAACTTCTCACAAATATTTGCCAGACAGCCTACAAGTAGTGTGAGTATTGGTTTAGTTAAAATCAAACCAAATTATAAAACTGATCAAGTTGTTGCCCAATTAAAGGCTTATTTAAAAGATGATGTAAGAGTGCTAACTCATGCCGAATTTATTGAATTTGAAAATAAATTTTGGAGTAATAATTCTCCGATTGGGTTTATTTTCAATCTCGGTGTATCAATGGGATTTGTCGTTGGGGTAATTATTGTTTATCAAATTCTTTCCGCAGATGTTAATGCCCATTTACGAGAATATGCAACTTTTAAAGCCATAGGATATCCTCATTCCTATTTACTAACTATAGTTTTTGAAGAAGCTTTAATTTTAGCAGTTTTGGGATTTTTTCCAGGAGTAGCTGTATCCTTAGGACTTTATTATATCACCCGAACAGCGACAAATTTGCCCATGTATATGACGATTATTCGTGGTATCCAAGTTCTATTTTTAACTATTATTATGTGTGCTATTTCTGGAACAATTGCTACAAGCAAACTCCAATCTGCTGACCCTGCAGATATGTTTTAAATCGGATTTGCCGAAACTGATGGCCACCGCTTAATATAAAATAGATAATATCTAAAGTCTATTTTTTCTGCATTAAATTTTATGGCTTCTAATCCCAATTCTAACAAAGGCTTTGTCTACCAAGAATTTGGTAATGGTAGTTCACCCCCACTAGACCGCGCTGTAGAACGCGGAACCCCAGATTTACCCCCCAATCAGCAAAATGTCAGAATCCAGGCTACTCGTGCTGGACGTAAAGGTAAAACTGTTACAGTTATTACAGGTTTTCAAACTACACCAGAAACTTTGGCTACTTTATTAAAACAGTTAAAAGCCCAATGTGGTACTGGTGGCACGGTTAAAGATCATGAAATTGAAGTTCAGGGCGACCATAAACAGAAGATATTAGAGATTTTGGTAAAATTAGGTTACAAGGCTAAAATCAGTGGTGGTTGAAGAGTGCGGTTTCCCGTATTTTTCAGGAATCATCACGACAGCCTGTGATGTTAACTCTAGGGATGTGGATTAACAAGAGGATATCATGAATATGGATCTAGTTAGAATTGTAGTAGCGATTTTTATCCCACCTTTGGGCGTGTTTTTACAAGTAGGTTTTGGTCTAGACTTTTGGATTAATTTACTTTTGACTATCTTTGGTTTTTATATTTTGGGAATTGTTCACGCAGTCTGGATAATTGCCAAGAAATAATCATTTCTGAGAGGTAGCTTATATTTGTCTATCTCTCTTTTTGGACTAACTTTATCTTTAGTGCTTGAGTTAATTTTGCTATTTCTAGCACTTTTTAGTAAGCCCTAAATATTTATCACAAGTTTATGTAGTAAACTTGAAAATTATGAACTCTAAAGCGATCATTTTATCAGCAATTTTAGGAATTTCTACCCCTGCCATTATTGATATGGCTATTCCTAATCAAGCTATGGCTGTGCAAAAGTTTAATTATCCAAACAATACATTTAGCGACAAAGAGTGGACAGTGATTTTAAAGTTTACCAATAACTCTTATCACTACCATGGAATGCACACTAAAGGTTCTTCTATTAATTTATCTGGTGCTGTTGCTTCCGGTACTCATGAACGTCAAGTTTACACTTGGAATAATAATCGGACAAAATATCAAGTTACCTACCGACCAAATGATCCTAATTATATTCGGGTTCAGGTAATTAATAATAAAGGCAAAATCATTTTAAATCGTCTACTTCAAGCTATACCCTAAATGGTTAAACCTATGTTTTAACAATTTTTGTAAAGACGTTCCATGGAACGTCTCTACATTATTTGCTTATTCAGCCCAAGCGATTAATCTGGGTTCATAAGCACTAGAGAGGTATTGATTTCTAGGTAATACACGCAAAGATAAACCTTGCAAACCAGAAGTAGTATAAGTGATATTTGTGTTATAAACACTTAAACCTTCTGCGTCCTGTCCTTGATAACTCATCACCACAGGTATAGCATTGACAATATTACCGTTAGCATCAATAGAACCTTGATATAGTTCTACCTGTACATCATCATTACTCAAAGTCGCTAAATCAACCTTAGCTCTAACAGCTACATTTTGATTAACTTCAATATCTGATGCTGCGGATACATCAACATCCTTGATTTTGATACTAAACCATTTTTCACCTAATTTTGCCCCCCAAGCCGCTAATTCCTTAGCTGGTTCATAATTATCAACAGTGAGGGTATGATAGCGATCGCTCGCCGGGAAATAGGCTCTCACTGCATATTCTCTCACCATTCGGGCTGTATTAAAGAAAGGACAATTCAAGCGAATTGCATTTTTCATTTTTGCCACCCAAGGACGAGGTAAGCCATCACCATCACGATGATCATAGAACAAAGGAACAACTTCTTTTTCTAGTAACTCATAGAGAGCATTAGCTTCTATCTCATCTTGATAATTGGGATCTTCGTAATTCTCACCATGTCCGATAGCCCAACCAGTGCGAACATAATCCGCTTCATCCCACCAACCATCAAGAACGCTAAGATTTGGTAAGCCATTCATAGCAGCTTTCATACCACTTGTTCCAGAAGCTTCTATAGGACGACGGGGAGTATTTAACCAGATATCACAACCTGCTACCATTAAACGGGCGATGTGAATATCATAGTTAGGAACAAACACTACCTGTTTTTCTAAATGGTGTTCACGGATAAAGTGATTAATATCCCGAATTAATTCTTTCCCAGGGATGTCTTTGGGGTGAGCCTTTCCAGCAATTACAAACTGCACTTTCTGGTGCTTGTTACCGAGTAAAATTCGCTTGATTCGCTCCAAATCACGCATCCATAAAGTAGCACGTTTGTAGGTAGCAAAGCGACGAGCAAAGCCAACGGTGAGAACATTAGGATCAAGCACCTCTTGGGCTTGGGTAATATCGGAAGCAGAAGCACCGCGATCGCGTAAATGCTTAACCAAATGCTCCCGAACATATAAAACCATGTCTAAACGACAGCGTTCGTGATTCCGCCATAATTCCTCATCGGGAATTGCATCCATGCGTTCCCATAATTGACTATCTGGTGGTGCTGATGACCAATTGGGACCAAGATAGCGATCATATAACTCTTGAGTGGATTTACTCACACAACTACGGGCATGAACACCGTTAGTAATTGCAGCAATTGGCACTTCTTCCACTGGCAGTTTTTGCCACAAACCCTGGAACATTTGCCGAGAAACGACACCATGTAATTGTGCCACACCATTGGAGAATGTCGCCATTTTCAGTGCTAATATCGCCATACTGAAGGGACTAGACAAATCACCAGTATTTTCTCGTCCTAAACCTAAAAATTGCTCTTTTGGTAAATTAAAGATATCTGCATAGTAACCCAGATAATGTAAAATCTTATCAGGAGAAAATAGGTCAATCCCTGCGGGAACTGGAGTATGAGTAGTGAAGATATTACTAGAAGATACCACCTGTCTAGCTTCTCTGTAACTCAGTCCTTTTTCTTGAATCAGAATGCGAATACGTTCTAAAGCAGAAAAAGCCGCATGACCTTCATTCATGTGGTAAGCAGTAACTTCATACCCCAAAGCTTTCAACATTTGCACCCCACCTATGCCCAGCATAATTTCCTGGTGGATACGCATATCTATATCACCACCATACAACTGATCCGTGATATCGTGGTCGTAAGCTTTATTAGGTTCGATGTTGGTATCGAGCATATACAGGGGTACAGTCCCTACTTGGACACGCCACACCCGGGCATATACCTTGCGTCCGGGATAATCTACCGCAATTTGTAGTTCTGTTCCATCGGGATTGCGCTCCAAATGCAACGGCATATTATAGAAATCATTGATAGGATAGCGTTCTTGTTGCCAACCATCAGCATTGAGATACTGGGCAAAATAGCCTTGTTGATACAGTAATCCTACTCCTACCAGAGGTAATCCCAAATCACTAGCTGATTTAAGATGATCTCCTGCGAGTACACCTAAACCACCAGAATAGACAGGTAAGCAATCTACTAACCCAAATTCAGCGGAAAAGTAGGCATAACATTCTTGATTTTGCTGAGTTCTTTGTTTATTATACCAGGTTCGCTCTTGCAAATAATCGTCTAATTGCCGCGCTGCTCGATCTACTTGTGCTAAAAAGCCCTCATCTTCCACAACTTCTAACAACCGACTTTGGCTGATAGTTCCCAGCATTAATACTGGATTATGATGGCTAGATTCCCATAAATCAGGGTCTAAACGCCGAAATAGGTCTTTGCTCTCCACATTCCAATCGAAATGGAGATTATACGCTAGTTTCCGCAGGGGTTCTAGTCTAGATGGTAATGAAGGAGATACATTAAAAGTACGAATTGGCTGCATGGTTTAGAAAAACTTTAAGTTCAGCTATGGATATTGTTTACTGTTTTTACCTAATATTACCAATTTAATGACTTTGTTAAGAATTGGTAACTATTTAATTTTTAGATATAGACATTAAACTAACAGATATGCTGAGTCTAAGGGTTTTCCTGAGTCATTGTCAAAGTTTTAGTAAAAATTAATTATCTGCTGTATGTATAGATAGAATGGCAGTGTAGCGGTATGATCTAAAATACAGGTGAAAATAGGTAAAAAGCTGTTATGAAGTCTCAAAATGAAACAAAACTGCTGGTTTTTTCTCTACTGTTTACGACGACGTTATTAGGACTTGGCTTTTTATTATGGAATCAATTTAAACTGCCTACGGATGTTTCCCAAAAATATAATATTGCCCCCGATGCTGATTCTACACTAAAGCGAATCAGTTTAGGTGAGAAAATCTTAATTACTGATCAAATCAACTCAAATAAAGAAAAAGGAGTAGAAGCCTTTGCTCAGGGTGATTTTGAGGCTGCTAAAACCAATTTTCAAGCATCTTTGCGCCAAAATCACAATGATCCAGAAAGTTTAATTTACTTACATAATTCCCTGGGCAGTAGTAGTAACTATATCAAGATTGCGGTGAGTGTGCCCATCGGAGGGAATCTAAATGTAGCCAAAGAGATTCTGCGCGGTGTGGCTCAGGCTCAAGATGAGGTAAACCGCAATGGTGGTATTAATGGTAAACTTTTACAAGTAGCGATCGCTAATGATGATAATGATCCCACCCAAGTCCAACAAATAGCGACGCATTTTGTCAAAGATTCTAGCATTCTCGCTGTAGTTGGACATAACGCCAGTAACGCTTCTATTACTGCCGCACCAATATATCAGCAAGGGGGACTAGTGATGATTTCTCCTACCAGTTTCGCTCAAAATCTCTCTGGTATTGGTAGCTATATATTTCGCACAATCCCCAATATTAGTTCTCAGTCCGAACCCCTGGCTGTTTATACCCTCAAAACCGCCAATAAAACTAATGTTGCCTTATGTGTAGATTCTAAATCTATTGATAATCAATCTTTTAGGGATGAGTACGCCAAAAATATAGTAGCTGGTGGTGGTAAAATTAATCCCACCAAGTGCGATTTTTCCGCTGCTGATTTTAACCCAACTACAATGATTTCTCAATTAATTAGTAGTGGTGCTGATGCCTTGGTATTAGCTCCCTATATTGGTAGAATTAACCGGGCTTTAGAACTAGCAGCAGCAAATCAAGGTAAATTAGCACTGTTTGGTAGTCCGACATTATACACATTTCAAACATTAGAATCGGGGAAATCTGATATTAACGGTATGGTTCTTGCTGTACCCTGGCATCCAAAAGCCATTCTTGACAATCCTTTTGTTCAAAAAGCCACAAAACTTTGGGGGGGAAAAGTGAATTGGCGTTCAGCAACAGCTTATGATGCAACTATGTCAATCGCTAAAGGTTTACAGCAAGCTTACACCCGTGAAGCATTACAAAAAGTGCTACATAGTCCAGGTTTTTTTGTTAATGGTGCTACAGGTAAGATTGAATTTCAAGACTCTGGTGATATTAAAGGTAAAGCAATATTGGTCAAAGTGCAACCAAGTAAAAGCTTAACTGCTGGCTATGACTTTTTCCCGTTGCAATGAAGATAAATAGTGAGATGATGTTATTAACTATATCGAGAGAAAACCCAACACATAAGTATCTTACATTTAATGTTGGGTTGGACTTCGTTCTACCCAACCTACGGAACTGCTGTTCCCTATTCTCTCGCCAAAGGTACAAGATATAGGTAAGATAAATTAGTTGCTATTTACCAAACCTCCGGGAGTTAGTTCTATGTTGAGTTTAAAAATCGCTGTTTATATTGTTGTAGGCTTGTTTGTAAGCATTTTCATATTTGGGTTTTTGTCCAATGACCCAGCCCGTAACCCTGGTCGTCGGGATTCAGAATAAATATACAACAAATCACGCCTAACGGCTGGAAGGTAGAAACAGGCTAATATGTGATTTAACCTTCCGGCTATTCTTTGCTTTTTGGTCAATATGTTTCATCCTGTATTACCACCCCAGCTACCTCCAAATCTTGAATCTTTAAAACCTTTTCATCATCTTGCTTCTACTGCTGCTGTTAAGGTCAAAACTGATGAGGAAAAACTGATCATTGAGGGTCACAAGTATCAATCAAATAGCGACTTAGTTAGGAGAAATATTTCTGAAAACAAAGGTTGCAAATTTTTACCGACCTATCCTAAAATCAACGGTGAAGTTATTAATCAAAGTCAAGTTTTATTTCCCTGTAAATCAGTAGTTTTAGCTGAAACATCAACCCCTACAGTTAATTTACAGGAATCGGGGGGGAAATTTCATCTGTCTGTTGGTGAAAAGAAACCTGCTGTACCGGTGGAAAATATTATTAAATTTAAGCTAAGAAAGCCTGGAGATCAAGATTCACAACCTACTAATGTAGAATTTCCACCGTCACCCCAACTCCCAGCCCCAAAAAACACCCCACTGGGAGAACGCCGCGTGATTGAGGTAATTGCTGATCGCCAGGAGTATGATGAGCAAAGGCGTATTGTTACTGCTCAAGGAAATGTAGTTGTCAGATTTAATGAAGCCGTGATTGATGCTGATAGTTTGCACATCAATTTAGATAATTTGATTGCTGTGGGGGAAGGTAATGTAGCCTTAACTAGGGGTAATCAGGTACTTCAAGGACAACGTTTTACTTATAATTTTATTCAAGATAACGGGGAGTTAGAAAACGGTAAAGGTGAACTTTATATCCCCAGCACAGGTACAGATTTTAATTTTTCACCCACACTAGCTACAGATATTACACCCAGAACTGTCACCCGTCCTTTAAGTAATCGTGTTCGTGCTAATCAGCCGGTTATCGGTGTTAACAGTCCAGGAGGAATACAATTTAATATTGGTGGTCAATCAGATGCGCGAAATCTACCTGTACCTAAATCTGGGGGTGTAGTCAAGCGTTTACGTTTTGAAGCCCAACGCATTGAATTTTATCCCCGAGGTTTTCAAGCCCAAGATGTCAGAATCACTAATGATCCGTTTTCACCTCCTGAACTAGAGGTTAGGGCTGACCAGGTGACGGTGACGCGAGAAGCACCTTTAATAGACCGGATTGTTACCCAGCGTCAACGGTTGGTTTTTGATCAAAAAGTTGTTATCCCTATTCCTGTGAATCGTCGAACTATAGATCGACGGCCACGCCAAGTAAATCCGGCTATTGTCTCTCCTGGTTTTGATAATGGTAAACGGGGTGGTTTGTATATAGAACGAACTTTTGAACCGATTAATACTGATCAAAAACGTTGGGTGATTACACCCCAGTTTTATGTACAAAAGGCTTTGGGTAATGGCGATAATGTAGCCAGTTTATTTGGTGCGAAAAGCAAGCTGAATGCTGTTCTTAGTCCCAAATCTGTTCTAGAAGGTACGGGGGAGTTAACTAGCTTTGATTTTAATCAGGTGGAAGATAGTTTACGTGGAAGTTTGCGCTTCCGCCAAGCCTGGGGTGATGTCAATCCTTATACCTTGAGCCTAGAGACTAATTACCGCGATCGCTTGTATAATGGTAGTCTTGGTTATCAAACTGTACAAAGTAGTATCGGTGGAATTATCACTTCCCCCGTTATTCCTTTAGGCAAAAGCGGTATCAATCTTAGCTATCAAGGTGGTGCTCAATATATAGACGCAAATACAGACCGTCAAGATTTACTCTCCTCGGTGCGAAAAAATGACCGCATTTCTCTAAGTCGTTTACAGGGGAGTGTGGCGTTAAGTGGTGGTATCAATTTGTGGCAAGGGACAGCGTTAGCGGCCACAGCTAGTGAGGGATTAAAATATACATCTAATCCTGTTGTTCCCTATTTGCAAGCGATCGCTGGTATTACGGGAACTACTAGCTATTATAGTAGCAGAGATAACCAAAGCACTGTCACTGGTACTATCGGGTTAGTGGGACAAATTGGTAATTTTTCTCGCCCTTACTTAGATTATACGGCCTTTAATCTTACCTACTCCCAAGGAACTAATAGCGGTTTATCACCCTTTCTCTTTGACCGTTCGGTTGATAACAAAGTTCTGAATGCGGGTATTTCTCAGCAAGTTTATGGACCATTGCAACTGGGTTTGCAAACATCCGTTAATCTAGACACAGGTAAAGCCACTAGCACTGATTATACATTAGAATACACTCGTCGCACTTATGGTATTACTTTACGCTACAATCCTGTTTTACAATTAGGCGGCTTTAGTATTCGTATTAGTGATTTTAATTGGAATGGAGGTACAGATCCATTTTCTAATGAAGAAGTTAAACCCGTGGTTGGTGGTGTAATTTATCAAGATTAGTGATAAAAAAGATACCCAATTTTTTAAAAGAAGTATCTGACCCTGGTAAATACAGCAGTTCCCGGTATTATGAAGTAGAGACATTAATAATAAAACGCTTGTGGTGCGGGCATCTTGCCCGCACAAATTGTACATAGCTTGTACATAGCTCAAGCTAAACGTGCTGTTCTCCCTGTCTCTTTCCACTTACCTGGGTTTTCCGAGTGTAGTAATATAGATAACTGCCTCATCAATAGGGATACCCAGAACATCATTTACTTGATCATCAAAAAAGCCAGCGATACCACTGACCCCTAAATTTAACCGAATAGCTGCTAAATTTAGCCTTTGTCCTAAAATACCTGCATCTAAGTGTAAATAACGGTAAACACGGTCCCCATATTGGGCAATAGCATTTTTCAAATCAGCAGTATGAAATAGCACTGCACCTGCATCTCTACCTAATTCCTGTCCCAAACAGAGAAAATGTAATTCTCGACGGAAATTTTTAAAGCGAATTTGCCGTAATTCTTGAGCTTTAGGTGCATAATAATAACAGCCAGGATCTAATCCTTCCACTCCAGAAACCGCAACAAATGTTTCTATTAAATTCAAGTCAAAATAATCAGGGTGAGGATCTAAATCCTGGTCAAGATAATTTTGCGGTTGATAAGTAAAATCAAGTAAAGCTTTCAGTTCATCAAAACTCAAATCATCACCAGAGTAAGCACGAGTCGAACGACGTTTCTGGATGGTATTTGCTAAATTTACTAAATTTTCTCCCCAATAAATTGGTATAGTTCGAGTTGAAAACTTTTCACAAAAAGGAAAATTATATTTATCTTCTAAAGACTTTTCTAGTTCTACAGTTTGTACATTTAACTTACCAGTAGTATTAGCTGGAATTTGGGTATTGAGATGAAAATATTTTAGCAGTTGACCGTCAGGAACAGATAGATAATTAGTTTCAGTTGTAGATGGTAAAGCAGTCCGTCCTAGGGGTAAATTTTGACGCACATCTAATAAATCTGCCAAAGCTAAAACAGCGGTTGTTCCTTCTTGTTCATGATCAATATAGAGTAACTCATTAACAGCTTCATCTGCAAAACCGCCAATTAAATGAGCGCGATAATCAACAATATTACCAGCTAATTCAATATTACTTAAAAGATGTCCGGTATCCAAGAAAATTCGGCGATAAGCCCTATCTTCATAACGCCAAGCAGAACGATAAAAAACCGCAGTCGTAATAATAGCTAATTGGGTACTTTCTAGGGAAGAATGCCAAAAACAAGCGGCTTGTAAACCTTGCCAAACATCACTTTCCCAAAAGTGCATTAAAGAATGAGTCCGAGATTGATAATTATAAAGTCCCGGTGGTAGTAATGGCGTACCGCGAGAAACTAAATATACTTCAGCCGGATATAATCCTCCCGCACTAGGCGCGGAACGCAAGTATACTGTATTACCCAAAGAAGGCATTTTTGCCGTGAGTCCATAACTGTGAAATAATAGGTGAGATAGTCGCCACCACCATTTAGCATCTTGATGATTGGTAAGCGTTTCTGCTGTTTTTTCTAGATAGGGTTTCAGGTCAATATCAGAACCAATTTTGTATTCCTTAAACGGTACTGGTTGTTTGGCCCAATCTAGATTACGACTCTTAGAAGCCAGGGTTTCTGGGTGGTACTTAGTCCGGTCGTGATAGTATTGAGCGATGGATTGCTTGATTTCTGACATAGTAATTTTAATATCCTTGTTTTTCTACTCTTAATTTTGACATTCATTAGTTCCATTAATTCGTGTTAATCAGTACAATTATCAAAATTAAAAATTCAAACCAAAAAAGTCATGATTTCTGCTAAAATTCCCAATCACCTGTTCTGGAGAAGATTGAGCAAATGATGCCTGTACGTCAAACCCTGTTAACATCTGATATTCAACTTTCTTATTTAGAATGGAATCAAGGTCAAAAACCATTACTGTTATTACATGGTATGGCTGATCATGCCTTGGTTTGGTCTAGTTTGGGAGATTATTTAGCAGCAGATTATCATATAGTCGCGCCAGATATGCGTGGTCATGGTGAGAGTAGTAAGCCAGAACAAGATTATACTTTTGCCAGTGCGATTTGTGATTTGGAGGCATTAATGGATAAACTGGGGTGGTCTGCGGCTCATATTGTCAGCCACTCTTGGACGGGGAAATTAGCGGCTATTTGGGCGAGGGAGAACCCAGGTAGGTTAAAAAGTATCACATTAGTAGATCCCATTTTTATCTGGAAAATGCCTAGTTTTCTGAAAATCACATTCCCTTTATTGTATCGTGTCTTGCCTTTCCTGAAAAGCATGGGGCCTTTTGCAAGTTATGAGGAAGCTGAACAAAAAATTAAACAACTCAGTCAATATCAAAATTGGAGTTCTTTGCAACAGGAGGTTTTTCAAGCCGCAATTGAACAAAAACCCGACGGTACTTGGGGTAGCAAATTTACCATAGCAGCCCGTGATGGCATTTTTAACGCAGTCATGGAAGTACCAGGTTTTATTCACCCAGTTGACACACCTACCCTCTTTATACAACCGGAAAAAGGTGTGAACCGCCAAAATTGGCAAATTCAACCCTACAAAACCAACCTCAAAAATTTACTTATTCGTCAAGTCCCTGGAAATCATTGGCCATTTTTAACTAACCCAATTGAATTTAATCAAACAGTCGCCGTTTTTTTAGCAGCACAAACATGAGATAATCTTAAATCTTCACCAATCACCAATCACCAATTACCAATCACCAATTACCAATCACCAATCACCAATTACCAATTACCAATTACCAATCACCAATTACCAATCACCAAATTATGAGCCTTTGCATTAATCCAGTTTGTCCTCAACCCAACCACCCAGACAATGATGAAAACCGCTTTTGTCAAAGTTGTGGTTCTCAATTAGAATTAATCGGACGTTATCGAGTTTTACGTTTATTGAGTGATAAAACGGGATTTGGTAAAATTTACGAAGCCTATCAACAAGATAGTCCAAAAATTCTGAAAGTCCTCAAAGAAGAATTAACAAATGATAGTAAAGCCTTAGCACTATTTCAACAAGAAGCCAACGTTTTACAACAATTAAATCATCCTGGTATTCCGCAAACAGAAGGTTATTTTCCCTATCAAACCAGAAATAATCTCATATTGCATTGTATGGTGATGGAAAAGATTGAAGGACCTAATTTAGAACAATGGTTAAAACAACAACAAAACCGTCCTATTTCTGAAGTTCAAGCTATAGCTTGGTTAAAACAATTATTAGAAATAATAGCTTTAGTTCATGATCAAAAATATCTTCATAGAGATATTAAACCATCAAATATTATGATTCGTCCTGATGGACAATTAGTATTAATTGACTTTGGTACAGCTAGGGAAATTACCGGAACTTATCTAGTAAATGGTGGAGGAATAACAGCAATTTCATCATCAGGTTATAGTCCTTTAGAACAAATGCGCGGACAAGCTATACCTCAATCAGATTTTTTTGCATTAGGACGGACATTTGTATTTTTATTAACGGGATATCAACCCGGAGAATTATATGATCCTAATTTGGATATTTTAAAATGGCGACATCATGCAAATCACGTTTCTCCATTATTATTAGATTTAGTTGATTGGTTAATATCAACAGAAGTCAGTAAACGTCCTAGCAATGCTGAAGAGATTTCTAGAAGATTAGCAGAACTTGAAGATCAAATTATAGGAAATAGAGCAAACAACGTGAATATAGTAGAGGAACAAAAAACAGAATTAGTTAATCAAATAACTAATAATAATGATGTTATTCTTCCACAAGAACCACCGAAAAAATTACCATTATTCTCGTGGTTTACAGCTTTAATAGTTTCCTTATTACTACTTTGGTGGTTAGCTTTAGGATTTAGAGATAATAAATTCGTAGCTTTACCTTCTGACTATGGACAAACACCAGTTAAAAAAGGTAAAGTTGATTATTTTCCCTATGAAGAAGGGAAAGATAGTCAAGGAAGAGTTGCAGAGTTTAATATTGCAGTTTTATCAGTAGAATATAAATGGCAATTAGGCAGCACATATCAGATTAAATATAATGATCAAACTATGACCCTTGATTCCTTAAAATCCAATTTAGAACAAGAAGGAATCCAAAAAATTATGGAAAATCCCAGCGAGATTATTTCTGTAGGAACAGCTTCTTGTGAAGGTAATATTACCGCAGAACAAAGTCGTGCTTTAGAACGTTCTCAACAAATTCAACTATTAGGAAAAAAGATATTTAGTAGTACACCCAGTGTTAAAGGATATCGGTTATTAAATTTGGGACAATTTCAGAGAAAAGATTGTCAAGCTAACCAAGACTCAACAGCCTATCAACGCAGTATTATTATTATTGGGGTGAAAAAACAAGCAGAAGGTGTAATATTAGATGAAGCTTTAAGAGATAGATTAGATAAAAAACCATTTGCAGATTTTAAATTAGATGATTATTCTCTAGGTGCAGCAGATAAATTTAAAACCATACCCAGTAATTTATAGTAGTTATTTATGGTTAAAAAGATGAAAAAATAGGCTATTTAGCAACAAAAGGTAATTAAAAAATATTAAAAGATGAAAACAAATGAACGTAAATAAATTATTTTTAACATCTATTGCGACAATAACAGCAGTATTAATATCAGGTTCAGAGGATATAATAGCTAATTCAAAAGCAAAACAGCCTGGTAATTGTCCTGGTAAAAATCCTCAATTTAGTATTGAGTTTTTTCAGACTAATAATAATGGAGAAAGATATAAAAAAGGGATTAATCATATAATTATTTTTAATCCTCAATCTCCCAAGTTAGATTTTAAGGTAAATGTGGGTTTAGATCATCAGATTTATGCTAAAGATTCTAGGGGAAGATTTCGCAGAGAATATGTACCAAAACAGTTTCGAGAAATTATCACTGATAGTAATTCTAAATTAAATGGTAAATCACCAATTGCAGCTATTAATGCTGACTATATAGATCCAAAAAATCAACCACAAGGTTTAAATATTTCTCGCGGTGTTGAGTATTCAGGAGTATTTAAAAATAGACGTTCTTCTTTTGGAATATCATCAGCAAATCCTCAACAACGAAAAGCCACTATGGGGACTGGAAGAAGAGGAACAAATATTCTCAATTACAATATAGTGGGGGGGAATGGGAGATTTTATAATCAAGGAAAATTTAAAGATATTTGTCAAGCTTTAGGAAAATTTGCTTGTCAAGGTGCTACTAATCGTTCTTTAGTTGCTATTACTAGTAAAGGTTTTGTAATTTTCCTGGTAAATGATATAAAAGCTAATTCTCTTATTCAAGTTTCTGGTAATAATAAAGAATTACTACCCAATCAATTTGATGATGTTTTAACAGGAATTGCTAGAAATAACTGTTTAGGAACAATTCAGGAAGGAATGTTATTTGATGGAGGAATGTCTCCAGGATTGTTTTATAATAATAAAGTCTATGTCGAGAATTTAGGTCCAATTGGTTCGGTATTTTTAATTTATCAAAAGTAATCAAATCACACATTTATTTACTATGTTATCAGTCAAAGATGCAGAAACGATTATTTTCAATCATGTTCGACCTTTAAATCAAGAACATGATCTTGAAGTTGTGGATTTATTAACAGCATTTCATCGCATTTTAGCAACTCCTGTAATTAGTTCTTTGGATTTTCCTCATTGGGACAATTCCGCAATGGATGGTTTTGCTGTACGTTATGAAGATGTACAAAATTCAAATTCTGAAAATCCGACAATTTTAGAAGTTGTCGAAGAGATTCCCGCAGGATATGAACCCAAAATTACTATTAAAAAAGGACAAGCAGCAAGGATTTTCACTGGTGCAATTATACCAAAAGGTGCAGATACTATAGTTATACAAGAAAAAACTAAATTTCAGAAAAACCAAGTTTTTATTTTGGCTACACCTCAACCCCAAGAATTTATCAGAAAACAAGGGGACTTTTACCAAGCAGGAACGGAACTTTTACCAGCGGGAATTTCCCTCAACCCAGCGGAAATTGCGATTTTAGCCGCAGCACAACTGCCTAAAATCAGTGTTTTCCGTCGTCCACGGGTGGCTATTTTTTCTAGCGGTGATGAGTTGGTAACACCAGAACAAACCCTAAAACCCGGACAAATAGTAGATTCTAACCAATATGCTTTAGCGTCTTTAGTACGTGATTTGGGTGCGGAAGTATTAACATTAGGAATTGTTAAAGATAATCCTAGTTCCTTAACAGAAACTATAAATTATGCAATTAATAATAGTGATATAGTTATTTCTTCTGGTGGAGTTTCCGTAGGTGATTATGATTATATTGATAATATATTAGCATCTTTGGGGGCAGAAATTCATTTTCGTGCCGTGCAAATGCGTCCAGGAAAACCTTTAACATTTGCTACATTTCCTAATTCTCTTTATTTTGGTTTACCAGGAAATCCCGTTTCTGCATTAGTCACATTTTGGAGATTTGTAGAACCGACAATTAAAAAACTTTCAGGAATTAATCAAGGTTGGGAAAGTAAATTTATCAAAGTGAAATCTCATTCTGAATTAAAATCTAACGGGAAAATGGAAACTTATATTTGGGGTAATTTAAATTTAAATGATGGTATTTATGAATTTCAGCAAACCAGTGGTAACTTAAATTCAGGGAACTTAATTAACTTAGCACAAACCAACGCTTTAGCCATTTTACCAGTCGGAAAAACCCTAATTTCACCAGGAGAAGAAACCTTAGTTTTGCAAATAGGATAAAAGACAATTGACTCTCTGAGACTCTGCGCCTCTGCGTGCAAAAATAGATTACTTTCATAAGTCTAGCTATATTTTGTTGGGTTTCACTTCGTTCTACCCAACCTACAATTATCTTAGGTGTTAGTAAATTGTCTTTTATCAAGCAGAGGAGAATCTATATCTAAAAGCCAATTTTCATCAATCAATTCTAGATTTTCATTATAGATAAGAACTAACTCACCTATATTTTCAGGAAAATTCATAAGAGAAAACTTGAGTTTTAGAAACCGATTATCTTGGGTAACACCCACAAAACTGCTGATTAATTTTGCTTCTATGGGGTGAGGTAAAGTAATTGATTCATAATATTTATCCTGTTTATCCCAATAACCATTGATTGTATAACAGCATTGTTCAAGATGTTTTTGAACAAGAGAATTAGGATCTAAATTTTCTAATATCTCAGTTAAATCTTGCCAGATTTGGTGATTTTTCAATTGAAGTGTAGTCATAATTTATTCTGGATTAATGTTGTGTTACAAAACCAGGAAAATGTAATATACCATTAACATATTTGGCGTGAAACCGTCTATCACCACCGCTACCTAACACTTTAGATTTTAAATTATATCCTTTTTCTTGAGAATCAACAAGCCCAATACTACCCTGTGGGTGTACTAACCCTTTCGCAATTGCCTTTAAATGCTTTCCTTTACTATCATATCTTATACCTAATTTTATTTGTTCGTCGCTAAATGAAACTTGCAAATCATAGGTCGAAGAATATACAACGTCAGGTTGAATATCTTGCCAATTATTGGATAATGGTAAAACTTCCATGATATCTAATGGTTTACTGCTCTACTGATACCTTTATGGAATCGAATAATAAATTAAACAATAGTATCATGCAAGTTTAGGGACTTCTAAATAAAAAATGTCTCAAAACTGACGCAAAAAACCTCTCTATTTTTTCTTTCTCCGTGTCCTCCGTGGTTCATTCCAAATTAATTCTTCCCATTGCCAAAAGTGCCGTTCCATAGGCTGCTTCCGTATTAATAGATGAAACAATTGGTACTTTTAAATAACGTTGACGAATAGCAGTCCAAGTAGAATTTACAGCACCACCACCGGATGTATAAATATGAGTTAATGAATCAGCACCGAGATTTTGTAAAAGTTCATATCCTCTGGTTTCTATTCTAGCCATACCTTCTAATAAACCATGGAGAAATTCCTGATTTTGATTTGGACGTGGTTCTAGTTTCGGTAATAAATGGGGATCATTAACAGGAAAGCGATCGCCCGGTTGCAATAATGGATAATAATCTAACATACTGGCTTGAGTTGGATCAATTTCCGCGCTTAACCTCACCAAATCAACATCACTAAAGAATTTCTTTAAAACAGCGCCACCCGTGTTAGAAGCACCTCCAGTTAACCACAAATCACCTAAGCGATGACTATAAATTCCATATCGCGCATCTTCAACTCTGTGACGGCTTAAAAGTTTTAGTACCAACGTTGAACCCAGAGAAGTTACCGCTTCCCCCGGAAATTTAGCTCCACTGGCTAAAAAAGCCGCAATACTATCTGTTGTACCTGCAACCACCAAACAATCAGCTTTAAAGCCAAAATCAGCCACTATCTGTGGAAGTAATTCACCAATAGGTATTCCCGGTGGAAAGACCTGGGGTAAATTAAGGGGAATTTGTAGCTGTTGTAACCATGCTGGATATTGCAATTTTTCCACGTCATAACCCAACTTTAAGGCATTGTGGTAATCACTAATACCTAACTTTCCATGCAAGAGAAATCCCAACCAATCGGCTTGATGTAGTAAATATCTAGCTTTTGTAAAAGTAGGTAATTCTTGCATCCAGAGGAGTTTCGCTAGACTTGATGTAGCACTTAATACAGTATGATTGGGTGGTGCAATTGCCGTCAACCGTTCTAAAGCCATAGCTCCCCGACTGTCGTTGTACAATAGAGGTGCGTCTACTGGCTTTCCAGTCTCGTCAGTCAGCAAAATAGTGGAAGAAGTGCCATTAATAGCAATTGCCCCTATTTCCTTCCTGAAAACCCCCGGAATTTGCCCTAATAGACTCCATAAAGCCTGTTGCCAACAAGTTACCCAATCAACCGTCTCAACGTGCCAGCAATGACGCATTTGGGACAGAATTCGACCCTCTTCATCAATTACCACACCCCGTGCGCCAGAGGTGCCAAAGTCAATACCGAGTGATAAAGTCATAAATTAAGGTAATAGGGAGCAGGGGAGCAGGGGGAGAAGATTGGTATTTAGTCTTCCCATTGACCATTGACTATTGACCACTGACCAATGACAACTAACAAATCCCCGGTTTTTGTTGCATATTGTAACAAGATGTTTCCTAATCTTGCTAAAACAGGGAAAAGTAGTAAACGAAGTCTTGAAAATCTAGTTCAACTTAGGAGGATTTCCATCATGGCTCTCACAGATACCCAAGTTTACATTGCATTGGCTGTGGCACTAATTCCAGGAATTTTGGCTTGGCGTTTAGCTACAGAACTATACAAATAACACCAATGTAACCTTATTACAGGTGATTAGTGCTAGTATGAGGGGCCTGGTTTCCAAATTCTTGTGGTTCTAAGCTATGAGAATTTTGGAAATTGGCCTTTACCTTCAATACCTTGCCCGTTTTTTTGTAGGTTGGGTTAAGCGACAGTGCGACCCGACGCTTATGTTGGGCTTAGTACCTCAACCCAATCTACAAATCAAGACTTTTTGGATTTGGACAAGTTATTGAACTTACTAGGTGATATTTTGCTCATCTTCACACCTGTATAAATTTCCCAGAAATTGAAGTATCATGGCAGCTAAATTAAGCCGCAATTAGCACCTGTTTGCTTTTGACGGTAATTGCCGGAAATTATGCAAGCCTTTTGTTAGCACTATGAATGCGTTTCAACCATCTAGACCTCCTTTAAAACCAGTAGAACAACGCCGAACCATACCAAGACCTAAACGACGGCTACGGCAACGAGCTTATCAGTTAATGGCGTTGGAAACTACAGCTAAAGTAACAGTTAACATAGTTATTAGTGCGGCAGCGGTATCTGCTCTAGTACAATTGTTGCCTTATCATTGGCTACAACAAGACAAGTTGCGAGAAGTCCGTACCGAAGTAAAAGTTATGGAAGGACGTGTGCAAAATTTGCAGACAGAATTTAGCCGCAATTTTGATCCCAGTGAAGCCAAAAGTATTATGCAACAAAAATCATTTCGCTTTGACCCTAATCAGCGTCCAGTTATATTGATGAATCCAGATCAGGGTATAACGGAACAATCAACTTTAGCACCATAAAAGCGCGGAAAAGATAAGACTCATCAATGTACAAATTTAGTCATCTACCAAATTATTCTTCAAAAAATAGCAACTCGTTTAACCAAGTTTCGATTTGTAAGCGTAAGCGATAACCGATAACATCTTTATCCTTCAGTAATGGTAGTTTCGCTAAAGCTCGACGATAATCTGCAATTGCACAATTCCAATCGCCCCAAAGATGATAAGTTCGTCCCCGTTCAGCCCAAATATGTCCTTTAAGTTGACCAAACAACATAGCAATTTCTAAATTTTCAATGGCTTCCCCGTACTCTTCTAAATCACGTAAAGTAATACTACGATTAATCCAAGCTCGAACATGATGGGGATTAATATCTAGTGCCTGTTCATAATCAGATAACGCGGCTGTTAATTGACCACAAGCAGCATAATAATTAGCCCGGTTATTGTAGGCACTAGCTAGTTTAGAATTTAAGTCTAAAGCTTTGTTATAATCACGGAGGGCTTTTTGTCTGTCACCACTTTGAAAATAAATTAGCCCTCGGTTATTGTAATCAACAGCATTTTCGGGATGATGGTCAATTAGATAACTTAATAGAGCGATTGCCTTAGTATAATCCCCTTGTTGTGCTAACTTCAAAGCACAAGAGCGTAGATAACGTTCTTCCAACATTGATTGATCACCATCCTGTAACCGCGCACATTGATAACAAAAATTGTTTTGATCAAAAAGGCATACTTGATTGTTTTGAATGCCAGAATTTAAAAAAGAGTGCTTGTTCATAATGTTGCCTATTGAATTTACTTGGCTTGTCAAATAAAATTACATTTTTCGTAACAGGAGGGATCTAGGATGATGGGAGGATGTGGATTTTATATCCAACAACAACAGGAGTCATAAACCTAATAATGTATACTTCATACCCAAGCTCAATTCCTGAATCAGTAAAATTCTGAAGAATTGAAGTGTAGATTTTGATGATGACGGCCAAGAAGCGAGAGAAATTTTTACCAAAAACAACTGACAAGTGACAAGTGACAACTGACAAACCCCTAATTACCAATTCTAGAAGAGACATTTCTCATGACAACAACAATTTCTTATGCCGATGCTAATGACCTGAATACTGATGACTACATTGTTATTGGTTTAGCTACTTGCTTCTATAAAGAAGATGGGGAAGTACATCAAATTGAAGTGATAGAACCCATTCCTTCAGCGGCCTTAGAAGCTATATGTAAAAACATTCCCACATCTTACAGATTGGCTTATGCAACGAACTTAGGATCTGTGTTAGATGGTGATAAAATGCTATTGCCAGAAGGTTTCCCAGCCTCTGCTCAATTTGGAGATGAGTTTCCATTACGGTTGTTTTCTGCGGCTCGTACCTATAAACGCCGTGAAGCTGCCCAAAATCTGATTCCCCTAGGAGCAACTAAAATGGATTTGAATTATTCGATAGAGCGCAAACGGGTACTGAATGCGGCTAGAGTTGTCACTAAAGACGACAACATCAAACAACACTCTCACACTCACAAAGTTCTTTAATTTCAGAAATTTCAGATGACTATATTGAAACTTTACGGCGGTGCTCGTAGTCGGGCTGCAATTATCCAATGGTACTTAGAGGAACTGGAAATTCCTTATGAGGTTGTACTTTTGGATATGCAAGCAGGGGAACACCTCCGGCCTGATTTTCTGAAAATTAACCCTATGGGTAAAGTTCCCGCTATCGTTGACGGTGATTTTCGGCTTTGGGAATCAGGAGCTATTTTGCTTTATTTGGCGGAAAAATACGGTAGAATGGCGTTTTCTCTGGAAGAAAAAGCTATCTTTGCCCAGTGGGTATTATTTGCCAATTCTAGTTTAGGAACAGGTATTTTTATAGAGGCCAATCGTGAACGAGAAATGCCACGATTATTGACTCCTGTAAATGAAATTTTGGGAAATCAGCCTTTTTTACTAGGTAATGATTTTACCGTTGCAGATGTGGCTGTGGGATCAATTCTTTGCTATATTCCCATTATGCTCAAATTAGATTTGAGTGCTTATCCGGCAATTGTGAAGTATATTCAGTCAATGTCTGAACGTCCCGCATTTCAAAAAAGTATCGGTGCAAGGAAGTAAGTAGGCTAATATCACGGCTGAATACTAACGATAATTTTTAATGTCAATACTTAATTGATAATTGTTAATTGACAGTTATCAATTATACTCCAATAGCAAGGAACAGCAATCACTATCAATATTAGTTAATAGAAAAACCCAGTAGTCCGCAAATTCTCAGACCAGTTCTTACGCTCATACGGGTTTTTGATTTAACTAAACTGTTCGATAATTCCCCCACCTAATACTTTGTCTCCGTTGTACCAAACTGCAGCTTGTCCAGGTGTAATACTGAACTGTGGTTCATCAAATACCAAACGCACACGGGAATCTGCTAAAGGAATTACCGTCACAGGTACAGCTTGAGAACGATAACGGATTTGTACCTCAGCGCGAATCGGTGTTACAGGTTCGGCAATAGAAACCCAATTTACTCTATTTATTGTACATTCTGACTCAGTTCCTTTGGTGCGATCGCCTACAATTACCCTGTTATTAACAGCATCCAAGGAAATCACATACAAGGGTTCGGCCGCAGCAATACCTAAGCCTTTTCGCTGACCAATAGTGTAATGATGAATACCATCATGTTGCCCCAAAATTTTTCCAGATGTATCAACAATATCACCTGATTTGGGAGCTAAATATTTATCTAAAAATGCCCGCATAGAACCGTTACTTTCTACCAAGCATAAATCTTGACTTTCTGGTTTATCAGCGGTTTTTAAATTGTATTCGCTGGCAATTCTCCGGGTATCGGTTTTATTTAATTCCCCTAGAGGGAAAATTACAGCCCCTAATAAATCTTGGGATAAATCGTAGAGAAAATAAGATTGATCTTTGTTGCGGTCAACGGCTCGTAATAATTGGTAACGATTAGTAGCGTCATCATAACAAACTTTGGCATAATGACCTGTAGCGATGCGATCGCATTCTAATTTTTCCCGCGCATATTCGACCATTGGACCAAATTTCACAGTTTTGTTACATTGAGAACAAGGTAAGGGCGTAATTCCCACACTATAACCTGTCACCAAAAAATCAACAATTTCCGTTTGAAAGACATCCCGAATATCAACAATTTCATGGGGGATACCCAATTGTTGACAAATATCAGCCGCGTCGATCATTCCTTCAGAGCAACATTGCCCCTTGCCTTTCATTAGCCAAAGGGTTAAACCAATTACATCATAGCCCTGATTATGCAGCATAGCGGCGGCTACGGAACTATCAACGCCACCAGAAAGACCAACGACAACTTTTTTCATAATTCACACTTTTGAAAGTGCTTGCGGCTTATTTTCGTAAGAAAGGGGTTTTTGATTGCCCACAAGAGACTGTCCGATTATAGCACACATACCTATAAAGCCTGAAGAGGATCGCCAAAAGAAAGTCTGCAAATTGTACCTAATTGATGAGAAAATGAAAACTGGCAATTATCCTTACCTTGTGTTGCTGACGGCTGAAAGGAATCTTAAAAAATGTGGAAAAGAATTACGTTAATTTTATTATTGGTGTTGAGCTTCAGCTTGAGTAATCCTGGTGTAGCTAATGCGGCTGGACTTAGGAGCTTTATCGATAGTGACGACGGTTATCAGTTTGCTTATCCTAATGGTTGGTTACAAGTTAAAGTTGGTGATGGACCTGATGTGGTATTTCACGATTTAATTGAAGTATCAGAAAATGTTTCTGTAGTAATTAGTCCAGTTCCCTCTGGTAAAACTTTGGCGGAATTGGGAACACCAACAGAAGTTGGTTATAAATTAGGAAAAGTGGCTCTTGCTCCTGTAAATTCTGGGCGTACTGCTGAATTAATCAATGCGGCTCAACGGGAAGTAAATGGGAAAATTTACTACTTTCTAGAATATGAAGTGAAATTTCCTAACGGACAAAAAAGACACAATATTTCTAGTGTGGCTGTAAGTCGTGGTAAACTGTTTACTTTTAATGCTTCAGTCCCTGAGAGACGTTGGAAAAAACTGCAACGGATGATTGATGAAGTTGTTAGTTCTTTCACTGTTTATTAATAATTAAAAATGGTGGTAATTGACAATTAATCATTATCAATTACCAAAAATTACTTTTATCAAAATCTATGAAAATCCCACAATTTGTTCTTGCTTCTGCTTCTGTTGCGCGTCGTCGGTTACTCCACACTGTGGGAATTGAATCAATAGTTTGTCCGAGTGATTTTGATGAGTCGCAAATACAACTAACTGAACCAGGGGAATTAGTAAAAACCCTGGCTCGGTGTAAAGCGGAAACTGTAGTTTCCCAATTTCCATCAGCTTTGGTAATGGGTTGTGATTCGGTTTTGGCTATTGGTGGTATGATCTATGGTAAACCAGCAAATGCAGAGGAAGCGATCGCTCGGTGGCAATTGATGCAAGGTAATTTTGGTGACTTGTATACAGGTCATGTTTTGATTGATACTACTAAAAATAAAACTGTGGTTAAATGTCAAGTTACTAGGGTGTATTTTGCAGAAATGAGCGATCGCGCTATTCGAGCCTATGTAGCTACATGTGAACCTCTTAAATGCGCTGGAGCATTTGCTTTAGAAGGTTTTGGGAGTTTATTTATAGAGAAAATAGAGGGTTGTCACAGTAATGTCATTGGTTTAAGTTTACCCTTATTGCGGCAGATGATCGGGGAATTGGGATATGAAGTTATAGATTTTTGGGTATATTGATAACTGTTTTTGAATAATAAATTTGAGATTTTTTCATGACTAAAATACCAGAAAATATTCGCTTAAAGGAGCTAGTAATAATTGCTAATTCAAATAAACCATTTTTTTTTTTTGACGATTTCATTAACTTCCTAAATTCAGAAAATTATATTAGTCTTTATCAATTTGTAAGAGAACAAGAAGCACCAAAAGCAAAAATTGTACTGAAAAAATATTTAGATCGTAAAATTCCTGACAACTTGAAATTATATGATGGAATTGCTCGTCCTTATCTTGAACATAAAGCTAAATGGTTAATTTTAGGTTGGATTTTTAGAGATGCTCCTGAACAACGTCTTAAACCATTTCTTAAGATAATTCATGGTACAGCTATTGAGCGAAAAGTAGAAATAATAAATCAAGTTCGCGAATACGTTTCTAATATTTTACCTGAACAAAAACAATGGGAATGGGTAGCCATTTTTGAGGTAATGATTGATCGTTTAGAAGGAAGTCGTCGAGCCATAAAAGGTAATCTCTTTGAAGCAATTGTTAGGATCAATCTAAAAGAAATATTTAAAAATAATGATTTAGAACTTATAATTACAGATAATCAAGTTAAAATAGGTGATGAAACCTATGATGTTAAAATTAGTGGAAAAAATGGAACTATCTTAATTCCTGTAAAAACTCGTGAAACAATGGGAGGAGGTCATGCTCATTTATTTACAAGAGATATTTATAAAGCAATAACAATAGCAAATAAATCAGGATTTATGTGTATTCCAATTATTATTGCTGAATCTTGGAAAGGGGATATCAACTCTTTAGGTTGTAAAAATTTCGTATATATAGATAAAAATCCTAATTCAATAACTATAGTCAAACCTTTACTAGATCAAGAGCTTCAAAAACTTTTACCTATTTTTGAAATAATAAATTAATGAAAAATTCTCTTAGCAGCAATTTCACAATATTGATGATTAATATCAATTCCAATAAATTTACGTCCTTTATTAATAGAAACTAATCCTACTGTACCAGCACCAAAGAAAGGATCAAGAATTATTCCACCTTCAGGTGATCCTGCTAAAATACATGGTTCTATTAATTGTTCGGGAAAAACTGCAAAATGAGCATCTCTAAATTTAGATAAAGGTACTTCCCAAACTGTTCTTTTATTCCTACCTTTAGGATGAAAAGCTTGATCCCATCTTCCTTTATGCAGATTAGAATTACCTCCATTTTTTCCTAATTCTGGAGTTCCTCCTGCTTTACCAAGATGATTTCTTCCTCCTTTCATTTTACTTTTCTCTGAAAAAGTTACATGAGGTTCACGAATAGAATCTGCATCATAATAATATTTTGAACTTTTAGCAAATAAAAATATATATTCATGATCCGTAGTTGGACGATTTTTTACAGAAGATGGCATTGCATTGGGTTTGTACCAAATAATATCAGACCTCAAAATCCAACCTCTCTCTTTCAGAGATAGTGCTAATTTCCAAGGTAAACCTGCTAAATTTCCATCTATATATTTATCACCTAAATTTAACCAAAGAGTACCATCTTCTTTTAAAACTCTTTTTGCTTGATCAAATACTTCTATTAACCGATTTATATATTGTTCTGGACTTTCTTCATTGCCAATTTGTTCATCTGTATGATAATCTCGTTGATCATAATAAGGAGGACTGGTAATAATTGTTTGTACTATGTTATCGGGAAGTTTTTTTAAAGCTTCAGAAACTTCTGCATTAATAATGAAATTAGATTGCTCAAAATCTAATGTATTAATCTCTTCTAATTTAATTATTAACTTTCGATCTGGATTTGTAAACAATGGGAGATTTGCTGTTATGTAATTGATCACAAAAAGTCACCACAAAATAAAATTTAATTTGCATTATAATTATATCATTGAAGAGCTTTCATAATTCATTAAAATTATACGGAATATAATTGCATTTTTTTTGTTACATAAATTTATTTTTACCATCAGCCCATACTATAACTCTTTGTTTATATTTCCAGGCAGAAAAAATGGTACAAATAATTGTAAACTAACAAATAAATTGTATTTTCCAAATAATATGTCTTCTACTCCTTCCCTCCGTGAACAACAACATCCCCTAATTCGTCAATTAGCTGATTGTATTGAAACAGTTTGGCATAAACATTTAGACTTGTCACCATACCATTTACCTGCGGAATTGGGATATGTGGAAGGTAGACTAGAGGGGGAAAAATTGATTATTGAAAATCGCTGTTATCAAAGTCCCCAATTTCGTAAAATGCACTTGGAACTAGCAAGAGTGGGGAATATGTTAGATATTTTGCACTGCGTCATGTTTCCCCGTCCAGAATATGACATTCCCATGTTTGGTTGTGATTTAGTTGGAGGTAGAGGTCAAATTAGTGCTGCTATTGCCGATCTTTCTCCGGTAAACTTAGATCGGATTTTACCAGATGGTTATAATTTGCAACTTAGGAAGTTAACCACATCTAACTTTTCTCAACCCCGTGAATTACCAGAATGGGGAAATATCTTTTCTGATTTTTGTCTGTTTATTCGTCCTGCTTCCCCAGAAGAAGAAACAAGTTTTTTGTCTCACGTAGAATCATTTTTAGATATCCATTGTACCCAAGCGATAGCATCTAGTCCAGTTGCACCGGAAAAAGTAGCTCAAATTATTGCTGGACAACATAATTATTGTACCAAACAACAACAAAATGATAAAACCCGTAGAGTTCTAGAAAAAGCTTTTGGTGTAGATTGGGCAGAAAATTATATGGCTACAGTTTTATTTGACTTGCCAGAATTACCAATGTGATCTGAAAAGATATTACCAGAATTGTCAGCAATTAAAAATTAAAAATTGCTATTACTCTATCTGTAAACTCCGTTACGTTTTCTCTCAACTGATAAATGTAGAATTTATATGAAGTAATCAATACCGATACTTTTAGGAGAGAAAACTAACCTTAATCATTCAAGTTTCTAATTATTAATTGGTAAAATTTTTACCTATCTACTCAGATTTTTTATTTTCTCTTGTCAGCTTTAAGCCTTGTTAATTTTTGCCGAAAAGAAGCAAATTAAACCCTTTTAAAGTTATCAGTAATGTCCAAAAAACTCTCAATTTCTCCTCAATTAATGCTAAAAATGTGAGTTTGAAACCTTTTTCATGACAATGTAATCTATCAAATCTGCTAATTGTATCCATGGTTGCTTTGAGACAGAAATTTTCATGTAAAGATAATACACCTGAATAATCATAAAGTGTAGTTTGTGAAAAAGTAATCATACTCAGCAACAACTATAAAATTGCCAAAACGAAAGCCCAAAAAGCTATAAATCTTGGATGAATTTTGCTGGGAATTTTAATGATTTACCAGATACTGATAAATTCAGACTTTGGTTAACTAATTTAATTACAGCTAACTTACTTTTTTAGTTTCATCACCACAATTCAGATAAACAGGTTAAATATTATGTCAAGGGTGAATGAAAAATCAAGATCTCAAGAAAAGGAACTTGAACAGCCTAAACTTTGGCTAAGTATTGCCGTAGCTCTACCAGTAGCTATAGCTGCCGGGTTATTAGCTACAACTAGAATGGAGCAATTAAAAAAACTCACGAATGTTGTATCTGTTGCCCCAGTTCCTAGTACGATTAGTGCCATAGGACGCTTAGAACCAAAAGGAGAAATTATTAAACTTGCTGCTCCTGCAGGTTTATCAGGTGGTTCACGAGTACAGCAACTTTTAGTTAGAGAAGGACAAAGAATACAACAGGGGCAACTTGTGGCTATTTTAGACAGCCGAGATACTAGCATGGCAGTAGTGGAAGAAGCCAAAGCTAAACTGCAAGAATCTCGTGCGAATTTAGCCCAAATTAGCGCCGGTCCACCAAGAGATGCTCAAGCCCAAAGATTCATTATTGCTCGATTGCAAGCCCAATTGGCTGGGGAAAAAGACGTTCAACAAGCCACAATTAGTAGAATTGCTGCCCAGTTAAGTGGTGAAAAAATTGCCCAAGAAGCAACAGTTATGCGTCTAGAAGCCGAACTACTGGGACAAAAAGATTCTTTAAGAGCCACTGTTGAGCGTGTTAGAGCCGAACAACGAAATGCTCAAGTCGATTCTGGACGCTATGATTTTTTATACAAACAAGGTGCTATTTCTGAGCAAGAACGCGATCGCCGACGGTTAAGTGCGGTGACAACTAATCAACAATTAATTGAAAGTCAAGCTAGTTTAAAACGAGCAATAACTACCATCCAACAGCAAGTTTCCGAAGCTAGAGCTAATCAAGTTAAAACTCTATCCACGCTACAACAACAATTAATTGAAGCTACAGCTAACCGCAACAAAACTATCGCTACTTTGCAAAGGCAAATAGACGAAGAAAGAGAAAGATTGAACAGAATATTAGTAGTTAGTCCGCTCAATATTCAAGTCGCTCAAGCTCAAGTTACTAATGCAATTGCTTTAATCAGAAAAGCCCAAGCAGAACTTAAACAAAGCTATGTTAAAGCTCCTAGTTCCGGTGAGATATTAAAAATTCACACTAAATCAGGGGAAATGATGAGTGCAAATGGGATTGCGGAAATTGGACAAACAGATCAGATGTTTGTGGTCGCAGAAATTCCCGAAGATAGTATTAGTAAAGTGCGTTTGGGTCAAGCTGCTACTATCTCTAGTGATAACCGGGCATTTAATGGACAATTAAAAGGCATAATTACAGAAATTGGCAGGAAAATTGGCAAAAAAGATGTACTCAATAACGATCCAGCCGCAGATGTTGATGCCAGAGTTGTAGAAGTAAAAATTGCCCTATCTCCAGAATATACTAAGCAAGTTTCTGGTTTGACTAATGCTAAAGTTACGGTAGAAATTAATGAGCATTAACTTCCTATTTCCATACAAAATATGGACGTTCAAATACTTAATTAATATCCAGATCATTAAGTCTAGAAAATGGCAATAAAAATACCTTTATCTTGGCTACAACTGACAAGAGAAAAAACTCGCCTAGCGGTAGCTTTGTCAGGTATTGCCTTTGCTGATATTTTAATGTTCATGCAGCTAGGTTTCCGGGATGCACTCTATTACAGTAATGTGAGAATGCACAGTAGTTTAGTAGGAGATGTAATTTTAATTAACAGTCAATCTAATGCTGTTCTCTCAATGAAAACCTTTTCCCAACGCCGTTTATATAAGGCGTTAGATTTGCCAACAGTTCAGTCAGTACACCCCATATATTTGGATTATACAAGCTGGAGAAATCCCGTTACAGGCCGTCCTAGAAGTATTTTGATTTTCGGCATTAATCCAGAGGTTAATCTTTTTAATTTACCCGGAGTGGAGGAAAACTTAAATAAACTTAAACTTCCTGATGTTGTTTTATATGACCGTTCTTCTAGAGTAGAATATGGTCCTATTACTGATAATTTTAATCAGGGAAAAATTGTCACCGCAGAAGTGCGAAGAAGACAAGTTAAGGTAGGTGGATTATTTACTTTAGGCGCATCCTTTGGTGCAGATGGAAATTTAATTACTAGTGATGTTAACTTTTTACGAATTTTTAATAACCGTCAACGAGGATTAATTGATATTGGTGTTATTAAATTAAAACCAGGTGCAGATCCCATGCAGGTAGCTCAATATTTGCGGAGTTATCTCCCTACAGATATTAATGTTTTAACTAAGGAAGAATTTATTGAATTTGAAAGAAATTATTGGGCGGGTAGTACGGCTATTGGTTTTATTTTTACCTTAGGAACAATTATGGGTTTTATTGTCGGAACTGTAATTGTTTATCAAATTCTGTATACAGAAGTCAATGATCATTTATCTGAATATGCCACGCTCAAAGCCATAGGTTACACTCAAAACTATTTACTAATGGTGATTCTTCAAGAGGCTTTTTTATTAGCAGTTGTTGGTTATTTACCTGGATTTGCCTGTGCTCTAGTGTTATACAATGTTGCTAGAGATGCTACGCTTTTACCAATATTTATGAGTTATAATCGCGCCATTATGGTAATCATGTTAACTATTTTAATGTGTTTTATTTCGGGGATGATTGCTATCCGTAAATTAAGCTCTGCTGACCCAGCAGATATTTTTTAATTTGCTATAAAATAGGAAACAGGGAACAGAGAAAAGAAATATTACGAACAACTGACCATTGACTACTAACAACTGACCACTAACAAACTTTTATGATCATCAACAAAGAACCTGTAATATCTATTAAAAATATAGACCACTACTATGGTAGAGGATCTCTGAAAAAACAGATTTTATTTGATATTAGCTTGGAAGTATATGCCGGAGAAATTGTGATTATGACTGGACCATCTGGCTCAGGTAAAACAACATTATTGAGTCTAATTGGTGGATTAAGGTCGGTACAAGAAGGAAGTTTAAAATTTTTAGGTGAAGAACTATGTGGAGCTAGTCAAAGCAAACTGGTACAAATGAGACGGAAGATTGGTTATATTTTCCAAGCTCATAATTTATTAGGTTTCTTAACTGCTAGGCAAAACGTGCAAATGGCTGTGGAATTAAATCATCATATTTCCCAGTCAACAGCTATTTCTCAATCAGAAGATATGCTTACATCTGTAGGTTTACAAGAACGCACTAACTATTATCCAGATAATTTATCTGGTGGACAAAAACAAAGAGTAGCCATCGCCCGCGCTTTAGTTAATCATCCTCCATTAGTATTAGCCGATGAACCAACCGCTGCATTAGACAAACAATCAGGACGCGACGTAGTAGAAATTATGCAGCGTCTAGCTAAAGACCAGGGAACAGCTATCTTATTAGTAACCCACGATAACCGAATTTTAGACATCGCTGATCGCATTGTAGAAATGGAAGACGGTCTTCTGACCCGTGATGCTCAAAATGTGCCGGCTAACCGCAAATCCTGACTACCTACAATAATCATTTCTCTATAGGGGCTAAATGGTGTAGTTTAAGGCTGCTGTTTCTTGACCATAGGAATTTGACGGCTAGTTCTAAATGTCACATTTACCCCTTCATTTGTTTGTTCTAGTACCAGTAATGGGGTAGGTTTAGCCTTTTGATCCCAGTGCATATAAACAATCCGACCTTGAATAGTCGGCTGCCAGCTATCGTCATTTTGCTTAGGACTAAGGTAGGTTTCTATACAATTAATGATTTGACTAATAGTAGAAGAAGTAGCTTGAGTTGGTAGCTTTATTAACCGAATTTGCGCCCGGAATAGTACCCGCTTCACAATATTGGGCGCTACTCCAGTTTCATACTCAATATCGAAGATCTCATCTACCTGTCTACCATTATAACTAGCAACTCCCACAGATCCTTGCTTGGATTGATCAGGACGCAGTGACTCGGTAATCCTAGTTTTAATCTTAACATTAATTTGATTCACTAAGGCCAAATGAAATACTTTCTCTGACATCCGCATTCGTAGATAATCAAGGTTGAAATCCCGTGAGTGAGCTAAATCTGGATTAGTTTCCATTTTGCGAATGACTTCTAAGGCTAATTTCAGCTTTTTCTCTAATTCTCGTGTACGGAATTGTTCAAACTTGAGTTTTTTATCACTCTTGTCTATTAGTATTTTTCCATAGACTATCGCAGCAACTAAAGCTAAAAGCAATACACCATCAGTAAATAGGAGTAATGGTACAATCGGGAATTCATTGCTGGAAACTGTTGTATTTGTGACTGTTGTTGCTGGCTTAGACGATTGCGCCAAAAAAATTGTACTAACCATAATTTATAATTTGAAATTGTATGAAACTTTTATTCCCTGATCTCTTAATAATCCCTCAATTTTTTATTAGTCCGCTGTTGTATAAATATTTTTTACATTGTCTTAATAATTCATCTGTAAAAACCTATTAGTAACTTAGGCAAGTATCTCGTAAATATACAGCAGTTGCCGAATTTAATACTTACGTATTTATACTATACTTAATTACTAAAAACAGGCCAGGACTCTAAATTAAGAGTAGCAAATTTACGTTTGTACTGCCAAGTACCCTGGAGAGTTTATCAGCAGCCAAAATTTCGATCTTGAGTGTTACTAGACGCTCCATGAGTAAGTTTATTCGAGATTTTGATAAATACTACTAGTGATAATACTAGGTTAGTAAATTAGTGACAATACTAATCTGATTATATAACCATAGCGGACTAAAGAGAGGTCAGGAAAAATAAGAAAATTACCAATTACCTGTTTTCTGTTACCTATTCTCTGCTATAAAATAAATGGTATCACCGTTTCTTGGTCTTCTATCACCTAGAGTCAATGTCATCGTTTCCTAACAGTTTGCAGTCCAATAGGAGAAGAAAGCTAGATACAGCAGTATCTTGGGCTTATTTTCCTGGGAGTTCCTGAGAATTTCTTATATGAGATTACTATATTAAATATCAGGAATCCATAAGCTAAGACTATACCATTTTTATATTTTCTTTGTTATTTTGTATTCAACTGAACAGTTATTCAACACAAAGCCAGTTTAAATAAAAATTAGTTCAACTACCTTACCGTTTATGAGGTTCAGCGCGAATTGGTAAGATAATCTATAGTGTTACCAAATTAGCCAAATTTTCTCCATATCATCTACACAGGATTTACAATCATGCTAAAAACAAATAGTCAACCGATGATTATCTCTAGTTTTGTTAACCCTATCGAGGAAAACCATTCAGTTAAAAATAAGTTTGATTTATTGCAAAAAATCCGTCAACGTCTAGACGAAATCGAAATTAATAATCGTCAATTTGCTAAATTAATTGCTAAAGTTATTCCTGCTCAATGTCCCTTTGAACGTGATATCATCGTTTTTGGCCGGAAAATTGGTCACATTCCGCCTATGTGCAAATTAAACCCACTGTATGAACAGTTTGTAGGCTTGCGTTTTCGCGCATTATGTTATTTAGTAGATAAGTGTGGAGAAGATATCCAATCTTATTGCTAAATACAACTTAATTCCATGGAAATTAAAATCGAACATCAACCAAATCCTACACATCTCAAAGAGTTAGATGTGTTCAACTGGCCAATTTGGGAAAAGGAAATATCCAAATTTTCCTGGACTTACGATGATCAAGAAACTTGTTACTTTTTAACAGGTGATATTATTGTCACTCCTCATGGAGGACAAGCGGTAAAAATAGGTAAGGGAGATTTAGTAACTTTTCCCGCTGGGATGTCATGTACATGGGAAATTATTAGCGATGTCAAGAAACATTTTTCGTTTTTGCTTTGATTAATATTTCTGCAATTCTATTTAATCAATATCTCAGGATGTGAATTTGATCTTATTTAGGATTGACGATGGAAGTATTGATCCCAAAATATTATCTACAACTAAGTTCATTTCGGGGAATGCTGGAATTGACATTTTTTCTTCTTGACTTAGTTTTTGAATGTCGCTATAACCATTTTCACTAGGGTAGCGATAAAGAATAATCATTTGTTCATAAATACACTATATAATTAACTTCCTATATTTACTTTTATTGTTAATATAGCAATCAGATCCCCGATTTTTTAACTCAATAAGAAGTCGGGAATCTAGGTTTACAAATAATCAAAAAAGACTTCAGGAACTAACCTTAATTCACCAGATTTGAACCGGGAAATATCTATCCACAATGCACGATGTTGACGT
Source organism: Aphanizomenon flos-aquae FACHB-1287 (assembly GCF_014698755.1). GTDB lineage: Bacteria > Cyanobacteriota > Cyanobacteriia > Cyanobacteriales > Nostocaceae > Dolichospermum > Dolichospermum flosaquae. The sequence continues at coordinate 169,373 of NZ_JACJTO010000001.1, forward strand.
TCTGGTGTTTCTGAAAAAGTTAAACTTTCAATTTGATAAAACTGGGAATCAGCAAAATCGCATTCATAGAGTTGAATAATTTCATGTCCTTGTTTACCATTAAAAGTAAATAGGTTTTCGATACAACTTAGATAGCGAATATTGGTTAATTCAGCTTGAATTTCTTCTTGAAATTCTCTAGATAAGGCTATGAGGCTAGTTTCCCCAAATTCCACACCACCTCCTAAAGCTCGATAGAATATTGATTGTTTTTGAGGATCATATCCTTCAGATACAAATATTCTATTATTATCTCGAATCAGTGCTAAAACAATTACCCGAATTTGACCTTCTTTATTCATAATTTTAATTAATTATCGTAAACTGAAGGAGGGCGACTTTCGCTATCTTCTATCGGCCAATCTGAATTTTCACCACCAATATATAATTCTTCAATTGCGACGTATTCTTCATTGAGTTGAGTGAGAGCGTTAATCAGAATATCTAATGCAATTGCATCAGTTGTACCTAAATCAAACCAACAACGGGACCATTCTCCTTCATATTCAAATTCACCCATATTGTGCATCAAAGCCAGTAAGCTTTTATCATAGCCTTTTGGATCATAATCCATGTAGCTGATATCAAGTCCTGTATCTTGGATTTGGAGATTTTCCCCATTAAATCCTCCCAATTTACCTAAATAAAACCAGGAATTAAAGACTTCTTCTACATATTTTTTTTCTTGTTGGGAGGGAATGGTGCTGAACCTCAACCAAATCCAAGTATCAAAAGGATTAAACTCGCGGAATTGAATTTCCATTTTTTTGCTAATAGGTAATGGGTAATTTGTAATTGTTAGAATTAGAATTTTATGCAACTAACAACGAACTACTGACTATTCACAGCTTGATTGCGTTCATTTTCAATTTGGTTGACTAAATTAGCGGGAAGTTGCGATTTTTTGGCTAATGCTTTCTCAAAATGAGTTATTGCTTCCTTAATTAAATTCTGGCTTTTTTCTGCTTTCCCTTTTTCATAGAGAATCTGGGCTTTGAGATAGTAAATTTCTGGGTTATCAGCAGTTGTTTTTAAAGCCTGGTTGACATAATCTAAAGCCTGAGAGTATTGTTTTAAATCTCGATATGCTAAAGCAATACCTCTATCTACTAAATAACCAGGTGCAGCATTTTTTTGTAATCTTTCAATTACTTCATCTGGACTAGTAAAAGGTAAATTCACAGCTAATATTAAATCCATATAGCCACGAATTAAGTTTAACTCTGGATCATTGGCAGAAATTTCTTCGGCTTTGTTAAGATATGTGTAGACTTGACGCAATTGCATAAAAGCCCCAGATGCACCCTTGACAGTTCCTTCTCGATTCAAAATTACCGCACCCTCTAAAAAATGACCAACCGCAGTGTATAAATTACCACGCAAGGGATCACTAGCGATTAGATTTTGTCCAGTTTCTAGGGTTTTACGGCTGTATTCTTCAAAATTAGCACTTTCTCGATTTTGATAGGCTAAAGAAGCCTGGATAGCATAAATTAAGGGTTCATTGGGTTCGCTAGAGACAGCTTTTCGTAAAGCATCTTTGGCTACTGAGTAATTTCCCTGCTGAAAAATAGCTTTAAAAACTGCTTCCGTGTTATCACCAATTTTATGAGGATCTCGACTGCGAAATGGATCACCAGCAAATGAGGGATTTACAAAAATATTTACAAGGATTGCAGTAGTTACAGACACTTTTAAAAATGTAGGAAATCGCCAAGATATCCTTAATGGATCAATTAAAAACTGTTTAAACATGATAACTCTTGTGGATAGTTACAGTTGAAATTGTTGTATCTGTTATCTAGAATACAAAAATAGTGAATTATAAATTAGTCTATTTCCGCCAAAATTTTTGATAACTTGGTAATCTTAACAAATGCTCTATCTTAGAAATCTAACTTATCACCCCACCGCTTCCCCAAAAGCCATTCTCCAAGCCATAAATTTAGAATTACCTCCCCAAAAACTGGGTTTAATTATTGGTCCTAGCGGTTCGGGTAAAAGCACCTTGTTGGAAATTTTATCTGGATTAGCTGATCCTACCACTGGCGGGGTTTTCTGGAGAGAACAGGGACTCGTAGCCGAAGAATTACAACAATTAGCAGGTTTAGTGTTTCAATTTCCAGAACGCCATTTTTGCGGGGGGACGATTTTAGAAGAATTACGCTTAGGACATCCTGAATTAGCAATAGAACAGGTTAGACAAGCATTAACGGCAGTTGGATTAGATCATTTATCTTTGTCCGCATCACCTACTGATTTAAGCGGTGGACAACAGCGGCGTTTGGCTTTAGCTGTACAATTAATTCGTCAACCAAATGTCTTGTTACTAGACGAACCTACGGCGGGTTTAGACTGGTCAATGCGTCGTCAACTGGTGAATTTATTAGCCAAACTGAAAAAAGATTGGACATTGTTAGTTGTAACACATGATGCGGGTGATATGTTGCCAATAGCTGATTATTGTTGGACATTAGATCATGGTGTTTTAAGATCAGGAGTCAGGGAGAAGAGCTAGAATCTGCTTTAGACTAAGTTAAAATGTCAGGTTTTAAGAATTTTAAACACAGATGAACGCAGATAAACGCAGATGAAGAGGGATGAATTAATGGATTTGATGATTTTGTGCAGCCTCATTATAAAATTGGTATAAGATTTGGTTTTCCGCTAAAAATAACTTAAAAAAATTAATTTTTACCAATGAATTTAGAATCTTTACCAATAGCTAGTTTACCAGAAATGGGGGAAATATGGCAAAAAACTCTGAATTGGCAACCGACAATTTGGCAAGAAAATCAATTTCAACAACTTTATCAATTAATTGTTGCGGGAAATCGTCAATTTAATTTAACTCGTATTACTGAACCTGAAGATTTTTGGGAAAAACATCTTTGGGATTCTTTACGGGGAATTGCACCTAAACAACTATTTATTCCTGGAATTGAGCAGGGTAAACGGATAATTGATATTGGTACGGGTGCTGGTTTTCCGGGTATTCCCATTTCTCTAATTTTTCCCAGTTCTCAAGTTACACTTTTAGATTCTACGGGTAAAAAAATTGCTTTTATTGAGACGATTTTATCAACGCTTGGTCTTAATAATGCTAAAACTTTACTGGGGAGAGCGGAGGAAGTTGGTCAACAATATCAACATAGACAATATTATGATGTAGCGGTGATTCGGGCTGTGAGTAATGTTTCTGTTTGTGCTGAATATAGTTTACCATTAGTTAGAAAGGGCGGTTTGGCGGTTATTTATCGAGGTACTTGGACTCAAGCAGAAAATGAAAGTTTAGAAGCTGCTGTGGAGCAATTAGGTGGGGTTATTGAATTAATTGAAGAGTTTTCTACTCCTTTGAGTAATAGTATTCGTCATTGTCTGTATTTGCGAAAAGTTACTAACACACCAATTAGTTTTCCCCGTGGGGTGGGTATACCTAACCAAAAACCAATTTAATTAACTGATTTCTCGATTTTAGATTAGATTGGTGATTAGATATCTAATAGCGTGAGAGAGTCAACGCTGATAGCGAAAATAAACCTAAAATTCCCAAATCCAAGTGTTAAATTTATCTCAAAATGGGTGTTCTGTATGGGTTGCTTCTTCAACGGAAAGGCTGTTGACACCAACCGCTGTTGCTCTTGGTAAATTTGATGGTGTTCATCTTGGTCATCAAAGAGTAATTCAGCCAGTATTACAATCAGTATGGGGTAAAAGTGGGGAAATTTCAACCCCCCCAGACCGAAAAAATCCGCGCCCTTACTCAACCGTTGTGACTTTTGATCCCCACCCCCATGAGTTTTTTACAGGACAACCCCGTGATTTATTAACACCATTGGATGAAAAAGTACAACAATTGCGATCGCTTGGGGTAGAACAATTGGTATTATTACCTTTTGATAGAGAATTGTCTGCTCTTTCCCCGGAGGAATTTGTGGATAAAATTCTGGTTCAACAACTCCAATGTCAACAAATTAGCGTTGGCCAAGATTTCTGTTTTGGCAAAAAGCGTATGGGTACAGCCCAGGATTTGCAAATACTCGCAGCTAAATACAATATACCCGTGACCATAGTTCCTATAAAAACCGATACAGACAGCTTATCCACAACAGATGATACTCGTATCAGTACATCCTTAATTAGGGAAAGTTTAGAAGTAGGTGATATTCCTAAAGCAAATCGTTTGCTGGGAAGACCTTATACTCTTACGGGTGAAGTAGTAACAGGTCAAAAATTAGGTAGAACTATCGGCTTTCCTACAGCGAATATCCAACTACCAAAGGATAAATTTTTACCTCGCCATGGTGTTTACGCTGTGGAGGTGATCATTCATAATCAAACTCCAGATACAGACCCTATTCAGCAATTGGGGGTCATGAATATCGGGAACCGTCCCACGGTTAATGGTATAGATACTCGTGTGGAAGTACATTGTTTAAATTGGTCTGGTGATTTATACGGGAAAATTTTGGAGATACAGTTAGTAAGATTTTTGCGTCCTGAACAGAAATTTCCCTCTTTGGAAGCACTGAAAAATCAAATTCAACTTGATTGTACAGCAGCTCGAGCAATTTTTAATTCTTAATATTGGGGGAAATTTTTAATGTCAACTTAAACATTACAGCGATTTTTAGGTAAATAAACCACATTTTAAAGTCTCACGCAAAGGAAGAAAGGAATATAAAAACAAGAGTGTGGTACAATTACATTAAATTTACTGTAATAAGAAAGGTAAAAAGCGCGTCTACAAATAAAAAACCGCTTATTTAATATTAAATATCATGGGAGGTTATATCTCCCCAAAAGTATTTCTATTATGGTACATTATGTAGTCATAAAAAAATCACATTTACTTATGCAAAAAATAATCATCAATAATTTCGGTTCAATTAAATACGCAGAAATTGAAGTCAAGAAAATATTAGTTTTGATTGGTGAACAAGCTAGTGGTAAAAGCACTATTGCTAAATTAATTTATTTTTTCAAGACCATACAAGAGGATTTATTCAGTCAAATTTACCGAGACAAACAAAATCAATATCTGGATATCAATTCTGATATTTTATCGCCCATTCAGCAAAAATTTTATAATTTTTTTGGACCTACAAATAATTTACCTGATTTTGAAATAACATTTTATTACAGTTTTAATGAAAATAAATTTTTGAAACTAAGCAATGATGAAAATAAAAAAATGAAGATATCTCCTATAGATACTTTTATAAATGAAAAATTTACAATTCTTGCAAGTGATATTAAATTTAGACTTAGACAAGAATATTTAAATATCAACAAAAATAGAAATATTCAACCATTAATTAAGGAAGAAGAAAAAATAAAATATGCTCAACAACTTTATGACCTGCTCAATGACTTATTTCAAAATAAACAAAGAGATTTATTGTTTATTGTTGCTGGTAGAAGTGCAACCGTAGCCTATCCTAGTTTATTTGAAAAATATTTCTCACAAAGTATTGAAATTAATTTAAAACAAAATATTTCAATTGACAATTATGAACGTAGCTCAAAAACTTTAGATGAAATATTATTGGAAAAATTTATAGAAAAATTTGTAAGGGTAAAAGACATTTTTAAAAAGTTTAGAAATTTTGAAGGACTAATCGAAAGTTATTCAGAAAACAACATAAAAGAAAAATTATATCAAGTCAAAAATAAGATAGATAAAATATTAAAGGGAGAATACCGTATTGATGATTTAGGAGAGAAAATTCTATTTAATAAAGAAACAGAAGAATATATTTACTTGTCTAATACTTCGTCAGGACAGCAAGAATCTATAAGAATTTTACAAGATATTTTTCTGAATATTCTTGATAATACAAAAGTATTAAGAATATTGGAAGAACCAGAAGCTCATTTATTCCCTATTGCTCAAAAGCAATTGATTGAGTTATTAGCTTTAATGATAAATCAAAATAATGATAACCAACTAATTATAACGACCCATAGTCCTTATGTCCTCACAGTTTTTAATAATTTACTCTTCGCAAATAGAGTAGTTGAAAAAAATCCGTCAACACAATCAGAAGTAGCACAAATAATTCCCCAAGATTCCTGGTTAAGTGCTAAAGATTTTTCTGCTTATTCTTTGGGAAATCAATCTGTTAGTCAGGATACTAATTATTGCGAACCTATTTTTAATCAAGAAAAAGGTACTATTCAACAAAATTATTTAGATACGGTTTCCGAAATTTTGGGTGGTGATTTTCAAGCTTTGTACAGTATTCACGCTAAAACTTTCAAAAGAAAATGAGTAAATTTGAGGATATTAAAGAACTTCTAGCAACTGCTTTTGATAATTTTTCTGATGTTTTACAAATTGAAATGAGATCAGAGTTCTCAGTGATAGATTTGAAAGACTACGGAGGACAATCTTTTATTATTATCAATATTCAGTTTGATGATAATACATTTACTATTAATTTCAATGGTAATGAGACTGTTATAACCGATTTTGATAGCACTAAATTATTTAATATAAGTAATGCGAAAATGGTTGGTTTTATTCCTATTGACGGAAAAAAAGGACTTTTAGGATTTGGTAATTCTCATTGCGATTTTGTATTTTTCGATGAAAATGATTTTTGTTTTGTAGAGTTCAAATTGAATGCAACTAGTGAAGAAGAAAGAGCCATACGTAACAATAGGAGAGACGCTATTGGCCAATTAACAAACACTATCAGTTGGTTTAATTTTAAATTAAATCGAAACTACGCGGGTTTAAATTTAGAAGCTTATGTTTGTACTCCTGAATTTTATCCAAGATTTAATTCAAGCTGGATAGCACTTGCGAGAAAATTTTTAGAAGAAGATCATGGTTTTCGAGTTTTCGAAATAAAAAATAAAATTTGTAAATAAATAATATATTTAAAAGTAAAACTATTTCCATAGGACTTACGCAAGATTCATGGAATAACGAACCACAGAGGCACAGAGGTCACGGAGAAATGAGGATTTGAGAGATATTTTGCGTAAGTCCTGTTCCGAAAAGCTGTTTTTTAACTTTTCTCTCTTTGCGTTAGTGGTTTAGTAACTCAAGAAATTTTTAATTCTCATGCTGGATTAAGATTGTTACCTGGGAATACTGTAGAAAAGGCTAAACTATTAAACAAGTTTTTAGTCAAAATTCAGAAATAAACCTTTTACATTTCCCCCCCAGGTGCTACATGAGAGAAAAAATTGACGCTTTAACACAAAATTTAGCTCGTACCATCGTTGGTAAACATGAAGCTATCCGCTTAGTTATAGTAGCCTTACTTGGTGGTGGTCATGCTTTATTAGAAGATGTCCCTGGAGTCGGTAAAACCCTCTTGGCCAAGTCTCTAGCTCGTTCCGTAGATGGTAAATTTCAACGGCTACAATGTACTCCTGACTTACTCCCTACAGACATTACTGGTACAAATATTTGGAATCCTAAAAGCGGTGAATTTACATTTCTCCCCGGTCCCATATTTGCGAATGTCCTACTAGCTGACGAAATCAACCGCGCTACACCCCGTACTCAGTCAGCTTTACTGGAAGTCATGGAAGAACATCAAGTCACAATTGATGGTGTTTCCCGTCCTGTTCCCCAGCCATTCTTTGTCATTGCTACCCAAAATCCAATTGAGTACCAGGGGACTTTTCCTCTCCCAGAAGCGCAAATGGACAGGTTTATGCTGTCTTTAACCTTGGGATATCCTTCGGAATCTGAAGAAATGGAAATGCTGCAAAATTTACAAGCAGGTTTAAATCTTACTAATTTACAGCCTTGTATTACTTTAGAAGAAGTACAAGCATTACGTCAAGCTTGTTCCCAGGTTAAAGTAGAAGCATCTTTACAAAAATACATTTTAGAATTGGTGCGGACTACTAGACAAGATGAAGAAATTACCCTGGGTGTTAGTCCCCGTGGTACGGTGTCCTTATACAAAGCTGCTCAAGCTTTAGCTTTTATCTTAGGTAGAGAATATACTCTTCCTGATGATATCAAATTTCTCGCACCCCACGTTCTTTGTCATCGTCTAATTCCTAGAGGAGGACGAAATGCTAAAACTATTGTTGAGCGGTTATTGAGGTCTGTACCTATCCCTTAAAAACAAAGAAGAAGAGATAATAATCATCTTGAAATTGAAAAACAGTTAGTAAATTGCAAAACCTGTAGAGGACTAGGTTCTGCATTCTTAATCTATGTTTTTCCTTTCTGCTATTCTCAATTTAGCAGAACGAGAACGGGGATTTTCTTTTATTTCTTCTTCTGTAGCAATAATTGGTTTTTTTGTCAATATTCGCAATAAAGATAAATTTCTTAATCCGTGTTTTACTATTCTATCTTCTAAGCTGTGAAAACTAATTATGGCTATTTTTCCCCCAGTAATTAGAGCTTTTGGTGCTTTTTCTATGAGAGTTTCTAGGACTTTTAATTCGTCGTTAACTGCTATGCGTAAAGCTTGAAAAACACGGGTTGCGGGGTGAATTCTTCCATATCGATATTTAGGAGGTACAGAATAGGCGATCGCATTTGCCAATTCTGTAGTAGTATTAAATGGGCGGTTTTCAACTATTCTCCTGGCTATTTTTCTGGAAAGTCGTTCTTCACCATATTTAAAGAAAATATCCGCTAATTCTTTTTCCTCCCATTCATTAATTATATCTCCAGCAGTCAGGGATTGTTGCTGGTTCATTCGCATATCTAAACTAGCAGCATTTCTAAAACTAAAACCTCGTTCTGGGTTATCTAAATGGTAGGAACTTACACCCAAATCAGCTAAAATTCCATCATAAGTATTTTCGGGAAATTGGTAATTTGCAAAGTTACTATGAATAAAATTGACTCTATTTCCAAATTCTGATAAATTTTCCTTAGCTGCATTTAAAGCATCTAAATCTTGGTCAACTGCGGTAATTTTCACATCTTCAGCAGTTTCTAATATTAAACGACTGTGACCACCACCACCAATGGTCAGGTCTAAATAATTTCCACCAGCTTGGATATTTAAACCTGTAATTACTTCTTGACTGAGAACAGGAATATGGGAAAAATCAATTTCTTCTAAATCTAATGGTGTTTGTAAATCTGATTTCATTTTTATGCTTTTGGCTCTTCTGTAGTTAAAGATCTACCATATTCTGTAAATTGTCTCCCTTTAATCATGGGTTGATATTGCCAATAATACTGGTACTTTAATTAATAAAGATTTATACTTTTGAATAATAGCAAAAATGGTGCGTTATCTAAACATACATAACGCACCCTACAGACAGCTAGGATATTGTTGCTAATTCAGGAGTTGGACGCTTGCTATTACGGATATTGTGAATCGCGTCAGCATAATCAGGAGCATTGAATACAGCCGAACCTGCTACAATAGCATTAGCTCCAGCTTCCAAAACTTGCCAAGTATTATTAGCTTTAAGTCCCCCGTCAACTTCAATCCAAGGATCTAAACCCCGTTCATTGCACATTTGACGCAACTTGCGAATTTTAGGAACTACACTAGGGATAAAGCTTTGACCACCGAAACCGGGGTTAACGCTCATAATTAGCACTAAATCGCACAATTCTAGGACATATTCGATTAACTCCAAAGGTGTACCGGGGTTCAGTACAACTCCAGCTTTTTTACCGAGTTCTCTGATTTGTCCCAAGGTCCGGTGAAGGTGGGGTGAAGCATTGTGTTCTGCGTGGACAGAAATAATATCCGCACCAGCTTTAGCAAAACCTTCTACATACTTTTCTGGTTCCACAATCATCAAGTGGACATCCAGCGGTTTAGTTGTAACTGGACGAATCGCCTCCACAATCAGAGGACCTATTGTAATATTAGGAACAAAACGTCCGTCCATTACATCAACGTGAATCCAATCTGCTCCCGCTTTGTCTACGGCGCGAATATCGTCACCCAGACGGCTAAAATCTGCTGATAGGATAGAAGGAGCGATAACTATAGGCTTTTGAGATGAATTTTGGGTCATGGCTAGTGGGTTTTAAGCGTCTTCGTCTGTAGGTATTGTAACAAAATATGGAGAAATTATGAAAAACTAATTTAAAATTCCCATGTTCAGAAAATTTCCTCTTCCTGAAAATTGAGAAAATCAATTACACAAAAATCTGGACGGAAATCCTTAACTGATAAAGAATTGATCAATAACTAGTATGTGATTAATCCTGTCCAGACACTTATGAACAAAAATTGGCTAATTTTTTGGAGTTTAGGTTTCTCTTGCTTGACTTTACCGGTCTTTGCTGGTAATAAGCTGGCGAACTTTCTAGATACTAACGGTATTGATGCGCTGAAACTACATCAAGCTCCCTATAATTTAACTGGGCGGAAAATTGCCATTGGTCAAGTGGAAATTGGTCGTCCGGGAATGTTTGGCTGGGATAAGGCCGTGTCTAAGAATCGGTCTGTATCTCCATTAGCAGTGTTTTTACGCAATGCTCCCGCTAAATCAAATATTGGTGTTGATCCTCATGCCTATAATGTTTCAGGTGTCATGGTAAGTCAAGATAAGGCTTTTCCCGGTGTCGCACCCAACGCGCGACTATATTCTTCTGCTGTAGGATCGGTAAAAAAAATAGGACAACCAGAGGAGTGTTTATCAGCACAACACATTGCATTGCAAAATGGTGGTGATGTGCGAGCGATTAATTTTAGTTTTGGTGAACCTCTTGATCGTGATCCCCGACCAGAAGCTATATTAGATGGTAATGCTTTACTAACATTATGTATTGACTGGTCTAGCAGTGTTCATGATGTTGTGTATAGCATTGCAGGTAATCAAGGTAAAGGTGGGATTCCCATTCCTACAGATAATTTTAACGCAATTAATGTGGCTTTTTCCTCAGAACAAAAGGGAATTTTTAATAAGGTTCACGTTTCTAATTTAACAAGTGCAAATCAAGCTATAGAAAATCGTTTAGCTGGTAAAGAATTTAATCTTGCTGGGAGAAGTGCAATTAGTTTAGTTGCTCCCGGTACTAATCTTCCTTTACTTAATCCTGATGGTAAATTAAATAAATCTACAGGTACGAGTTTTGCTGCACCACAAGTTACTGCTACTGTAGCATTATTACAGGAATTTGTAGATAAACAATTGCGAACTAAACAACCACATTGGACTATTAATGCTCGTCGTCATCAAGTTATGAAAGCAATATTGCTCAATTCAGCCGACAAAATTAAAGATAGTGGTGAAGGTTTACGGTTGGGAATGACGAGAACTTTAATTGATAAACAAAATCTAGATTGGTTAGCAACGGCCGCTTATAAAAATGCCAAAATTCCTCTAGATGCTCAAATGGGAGCAGGTCATCTAAATGCTTTTCGAGCTTATCAACAATTGAATGGTGGTGAGTGGAAACCTACGTTAACAGTTCCGCCAATTGGTTGGGATTATGGGATAATTAATACTAATTCTTCTCAAGAATATGCTTTAGAAAAGAGTTTGAAAAAAAATAGTTTTGTGGCTATTACTTTAAGTTGGGATCGTTTGGTAGAATTGAATGATAAAAACAATAATCAGCAATATGATCTAGATGAAACATTTGTAAATAAAGGATTAAATGATCTTGATGTTTATTTAGTTCAGGAAAATGGCAAAAATGATCAAGTAGTGGTTTGCGCTTCTATGAGTGAACTTGATAGTATTGAACATATTTTTTGCCCAGTCCCCACTCATGGTAATTATAAAATTCGGGTACAATTTAAGAAACAGATTAATAAACCCACTCAATCTTATGCTTTGGCTTGGTGGACTGTACCGGAAAGATGATATAGCAGATGATAGAGTGAAAATTGTCGGTAAAAGTAAATAAGTATGACAGGAAATATTGATATAAAAACCAGTGATAACAACCTAATTATCGTATTAGTAGAACCAGCCGGACCATTGAATGTCGGTTCAGTAGCCAGAGTTATGAAAAATTTTGGCCTATCTAAATTAATATTAGTCAATCCTCAATGCGATCGCTCATCTCTTGATGCTATAAAAATGGCAGTTCATGGCCAAGATATTTTAGAATCTGCTATCATAGTAGATACATTACCACAAGCATTACAAGGCTGTGTCCGCGCCATTGCCACCATTGGCCGGGATTACAGTGGAGGAATGCCTTTAGAAACTCCCCGTACCGCTTTACCCTGGTTATTAGAGGAAATCCGCAAGCCTGTAGCCTTAATTTTTGGTAGAGAAGATAGGGGCTTAACCAATGAAGAGTTAAATTATGCCCATAGATTAGTTTTTATTCCTACCAATCCAGAATATCCATCTTTGAATTTAGCTACAGCGGTTTCTATTTGTTGTTATGAATTGTCACAATCTACAGAGTTATTTATAAATAAAAATATACCCGCTTCAGAAATCGCCCCGTTAGATGCTATGGAAGCTTACTATCAACAATTAGAGTCTTTATTGCTTTCGATAGGTTATCTTTATCCCCATACCGCAGCTAGTCGTATGGAAAAATTCCGCTATTTGTATAACCGCGCTTACCTACAAATGGAGGAAGTAGGAATGTTACGCGGGATTTTACGACAGGTAGAATGGGCAATTAATAGGGAAAAACCCGAAAAACCCGAATCTACCTAGAGCTTACTCAACGGTGACAAGCCAAAATTGAAATGCGGAACCCGGGACTTGAACCCGGAAGCCTTGCGGCACTAGAACCTGAATCTAGCGCGTCTGCCAATTCCGCCAGTTCCGCTGGAATTAAATTCTATCTACATTTTCTCATTATTACTTAATCATTTTTACTTGTCAAGAAAAAATTTGCCAGAATTGGAAACGGGGCAATTTTTAAATTTTGCTCACATTTAGCCAATCCCCATTTTTCCAATCAAGCTGGCATACTGCATGATAGAATCTAACGACTTTATGGTATTTGACAACTGAGAAGAAAATCTTCCGGCTTTTGGCTAGAGGATTGTCAACATAGAATCAAAACCAACATCAAACCTTTATAATTACTTACTTTTGGAGGTAGGCTTATTAATCCCCCTAGCAGCTTACCAGATGCCAAATCTTCACTAGAAACAGACTCCTCAGTCTTGCAAATCTCTGGAGGGCATCCTTTGGCGGGTCATGTAACAATTAGCGGGGCTAAGAACTCCGCACTAGTAATCATGGCTGGAACTTTCCTATGTTCCGGCGATTGTCGGATTCGTAACGTTCCCTTATTAGCGGACGTAAATCGGATGGGGCAAGTTTTATCGGCTTTAGGATTGCGTTTAAATAGAGATGGGGATATTTTAGATGTAGATGCACGAGAAATTACTTCATCTAAAGCTCCTTATGAACTAGTTACCCAACTGCGAGCCAGCTTCTTTGCTATTGGTCCAATTTTAGCTCGATTGGGAGTAGCACAAATGCCCCTACCAGGGGGTTGTGCCATTGGGGCTAGACCCGTAGATTTGCACGTCAGAGGACTGCAAGCCATGGGTGCGGAGGTGCAAATTGAACATGGTATTTGTAATGCTCATGTTCCCGGAAATAATGGTAGATTAAGAGGCGCGAAGATATACTTAGATACTCCCAGTGTCGGCGCGACAGAAACCTTGATGATGGCTGCTACCCTAGCAGACGGGGAAACTATCATTGATAATGCCGCTAGAGAGCCAGAAGTAGTAGATTTAGCTAACTTCTGTAACTCAATGGGAGCAAAAATTCAAGGCGCGGGAACAAGTACAATTACTATAGTTGGTGTTTCTAAATTACACTCAACTGATTATACCATTATTCCTGATCGGATTGAGACCGGGACATTTTTAATTGCTGGAGCAATTACCCGTTCTGAACTGCTTCTATCCCCAGTCGCACCCGCTCATTTAATCCCTGTCATAGCTAAATTGCAGGAAATTGGCGTATCAATTATTGAGGAAGCCAAAGACTGTTTACGGATTTTACCAGCGAAAACTCTCAAGGCTATAAATATTGATACCTTGCCCCATCCTGGGTTTCCTACGGATATGCAAGCGCCTTTTATGGCTTTACTGGCTGTAGCAGAAGGTGACAGTATTATTAATGAATCGGTCTTTGAAAATCGCTTGCGTCACGCCTCCGAGTTGAATCGCTTGGGTGCTGATATCCGTGTTAAAGGTAATACTGCTTTTGTGCGAGGAGTGCCAATTTTATCGGGCGCGCCAGTCATAGGTACAGATTTAAGAGCTTCCGCGGCTTTAGTTATAGCAGGATTGGCAGCGACAGGAACAACCACTGTTCAAGGATTGCATCATTTAGATCGAGGTTATGATCGTCTTGATATGAAGTTGCAGCAATTAGGAGCAAAAATTATCCGTGTGAATGAAGCATCAAAAGATGCAAATTTACTTAGCAATACAACTAATCCTCCAGCCTCAGTTTCTATCTAAAGTTCGAGGATTTTGTTTTTGTTAACTTAATGGCGATTATTTGGATTTATTGATATCGCCATTAACTTTCTTGAAATTCCCATTAATCTGTAGTAAAATCAATATATCGCCATTACTGTAAACAATGGTTATATTTTCAGAAACTCTGGAATAAGCGTACTTACCAAATTCCTAAAATATTTCCTAATCAAAACTTAGACAACTTAGTAATTTGTGTAACTGGAATTGGTGTTACAAAAGATTTTAATGCTTTAATAGTCAATACACTTTCTGATGTTCAATTACAAGCAAATGGTCAATGTTTCCCTTTGTATACCTACGAAAAACAAAGCGAACTAGGATAACTATTTGCAACAGCAACCACAGAACAATACACCAAAAAAGAAAACATTCCCGATTAATGACCCTAACCATTGGTCAGAAAATCCCCGTTATATAGTGGATTTAGTTAAAAGGATAGTGAGAGTCAGCTTAGAAACCGTGAGAATAGTTAAAAGTTTACCAGCATTGAATGAGATATAGCCATTCCCTTAAAATCTCTGTTCAAACTCAACCACAGCCCGAGTATCATCTGTTAAATTAGTAGAAGAACGGGCACGAAATTCATTATTTATGCGGTAATTAAGACCCCATTGTAAAGGATCATCTGCTGTTATAATCTTAATAGTAGAAACGGAAAACTTTGAAGAAAGATCAATTCCTGCTTCTAAAGCCAATTCCAAAGATGAATTACTTTTCCCTGCTTTCGGTCTTTGGGAAAGAATAGTAGGAAATATCCGCAATTCACTTAAACCAAAAGCATCACCAATTTCATTAAATGCACCTTGGAAATTACTAAAAACAGCCGAACCAGCGATATTCATTAAACCCAATTGAATATCACCACGTTCTTTATTATCAATAAGACCACCTCCTAATAAGGTAACAATTTGTGTTTCTGAACGAGAAGGATTACTTTTTAGTCGTAAATTATCATTGATTTGACTAGCTAAACCATCGATACTAGCTTCTACTCGAACCGTGTCTAAACCTGATAAACCTGTAGAACCTTGTCTACTAAGATCACTATTTTGAGTAATATCTAGAACTTTAGCAAATAAACGAATATCTAAATTAGGGTCACGAGGTTGACGAGGACTAAAAGTAGCGGTATGTTGATAACCACGGGACAAATTTAACTGGGTAGTGAACAAATTTACCGCACCTCTGGTTAATTTGATAGTTCCGTCTGGTACGGGGTTAGTTAAAGAACCGTTAACAATTATATCTCCAGAAGCTTGAAAATCAAACACTGGTGGTTTAGAAATTTGTATATTTTTTCCCAGTGTTAATTTTAAATTATTTAACGTGGTACTTGCATTTTCTGTATCTGTTTTATTTTGATTATTAACTTTAGCAGATGATGAATTATTCTCTTCAGGGTCTGGTAAGGATACTTTACCATTAAATAATTCTATATCACCACTAATTATTGGTTTAAGAAGAGAACCAGTAATTTTTAAATCACCATTAGCACTTCCTTGATATAATGCTTTCAGGTTTAAAACTAATTGTTGTAAATTAACAGTTAGGGGAGTATCTGTTTTCATGTCTTGACTATTGAAAATTGGGAGTTCTCCTATAGCTGTGATATTACCAGCACTAAATTGACCTCCAAGACTTTCTACAATCACACTGGTTAAATCAAATTTGGCATTACCCGTCACATTAGTTAATTTTTCCGGTAATGCTTGAGCTCTAAATGTAGCATTATCAAGACTAGCAGTTCCTTTAACTAAAGGTTGTTTTTGAGTTCCTCGAACTTTTAAATCTAATTCTCCCTTTCCATTTTCAAAAGCTATCTCATTAGTAAAGAAATTTAAAAGTGTCAAACCTTCGTTTTTAACTTTAATATCTAAGGTAATTTGATTACTGTCTGATTTTTGAATTGCAAAGGGTAATGGGTAGGGAATACTACCATTAATATTTGCAGGTTCAGTACCAACCCCTAGTAACTGACTATCAAAGTTTAAACGTCCGTTGTTATAACCGAAACTAGCATTAAGTGATTCTATTGATTTTCTATCGATTGTTCCTTCTGTAATGTTTAATACCCCCTTCGCTTGAGGACTATTGATACTCCCCGCTATTGCTGCGGTAATATTTAATTTACCTGTAATTCCCACGGGGAGTTTTACTAAATTACTTAAGCGTTGAAGGGGAAAATTTTCAATACTGAGTTGACCTGATTGTTCTTGACTACCAATATTACCTTTATAGCTAAGTATTGTCTCCTGTGATTGAATTTGTAAAGGTAAAAAACGGAAAGTTCCTGCTTCAAAACTACCTTTAACTATGACTTTTTCCGCAGCATAAAAGTGGGTTGGTTCTGTTGGTTTCCCCCAAGTAAAGTCTTCTCCTTGGAGGTTAAATTTTATCCTGGGTTCGTTCGTTGTAGCAGTGTTAATAAATATTCTACCATTCAAAATCCCTTTTAAGTCTCTCAAATCTGGTATAGGTTTAGCTGCTAACCGTTTTTGCTGTTGACTAGTTAACAGGGCATCAATTTCTGATAACCTTTGGATTTGGGTCAATAAAGGCTCTAAAGGTAATCCTTGGGAGTTGGTGGTTAAATCCGCAGATTTTCCGTATTTGGGTGCTTTTAAACCCCGTTGGAAGTCTTGAATATCAAAGATTTGAGCGACTGTGAGCAGGTTTTGAATATTGCCTTTGTCAATGTTTATTACTGCCCGTAGTTGGGGTTGTTTTACCCACGGTTTAATGATATTCGCGTCCCCGCTGTATCTACTTACACCTCTGCGAAAGTCGCTATTAATAAAGACTAATGTATTATTATCATAGCGGATTTCAGAAGTAAAGCGATCGCCTTTAATCCGCCCAACTTCTGGTTGTTCAATGGCTATATTTGCCTTGGTAGCCAATGTCTGCGAATTAAGTTGCAAATTTGCTGTTAATAATCCTCCCACTCCTCCCGGTCCTAAAGGAATATTAGCTGGTATTTTTACATTTAAAGCTGTTAAAGGGAAATTACTTACATTTATATTCCAGTCGGAGTCCGTTGCTGCACCTGATAATAATGCTTGTCGCCACTTAACTAAAAAGGATTTAGGACGATTATTACCATCTAAATTAAATTCTATGCGTTCCTTTGTTCCTGCAATATCTAAACTTAACCCTTGACCCAATTTAGAATTAATGTTACCCGTTAATAACGGCTCAAAAGCAAATTTCTGAACTTGGAAATTCCGTAGCCCCAGCGTACCTGTAATATTTGGTGCGGTTGGTTTTCCTGTCACCTGTCCGTTAAAATCTAAGCCGCCAGCAATATTCACAGTATCAGGTAATTTAACTGGTAACTGTTGCAGACTATAATTTTTTGCCTGGATATTCAAATTTAATTCAGTGATTTCTGGGATACTTACCTTTTTAGTATTAGCTAACAAATAACCTTTAGCTTGAAAGTCAGCGTTATTAGAACTATCAATAGTTAGCTTTTCTCCATTCCAACCAATATCAGCTTGAATAGGTGAATTAACACCTGGAAAACCTCGACTAAACCGGACTTGTCCCACCGCAGCCACATCTGCTAATTGCGGAGACGCTAAAATTCCCGCTACTTGCAACTTCCCTCCTAACTGTCCTTGTAGCTGCGGATTAAAAGGGTTTAATTTTAAACCTGAAGTAGCCAATAATGCTTGATAACGACCACCATTAAGTTGAATATAAGAGGCAGTAAGCGCACCACTAGGTAATTTTAAACTGCCGTTGCCCTCTGCTTGAATTGTTTCTGGTTGAAATGACTCAACAGAACCCGCTACCTGGAATTGACCAGTGATTATACCCCGCATTTCTGGAGGCAATTTCTGCGTCTCCAGGAGTTTTGTTAAAGGTACATTATCCGCTTGAATTTTTGCCTGATAGAGCCCTTGGGCAACTTCAATATTAGCAGCTTTAATTCTCCCACCACCAACAGCCAGAAAGGCTTCACCGGTCGCAAATAAAGTTTTGATATTAAAATTTTCCCTATTACCGGCAATCATGAAATTACCTGTGAGGAGATTATTTAAAATTGGGTTAGCTTGTTTTAAAATAGTTCCTAAACGTAAATTATTTCCTGTTAATGAAGCTATAAAATTTTGGTCTTTGAACTTAATTTGGGAAATATTAATTTTACCACCAGCAATGTTAACATTGGCATTTTCAGGAATAATTGTCTCTAGTTGAAATGGTGAAGAACTTCCCGATAAACGCAAATTACCGTTAAATTCTGCCCCAGCTAGAGAAATATTTTCCTGTTGTTTTTGGTCAACAAAAGATGTTAATTTAATGTTTTTAGCTTGAGTTAAAGCTTGCCAACGCCTCTGATCATGATTATAAATACCATTACCTATAACTACACCTCCACCAAGATTTGCAGCTATATCACGGAAAGTAATTGTCTGGTCAGGATTAATAATAGTTGTCCCTGTTGCGGGGTATTTAGCTTGAGGAACTTGCCATTTAACTACGGTTTGGGTATTATTAGCTACACTCTTCAATTCTGCGGTAGCGGCCACCAGTCCAATAGGAAATCCTGTTTTCACATTATAAGCTTGAGCGATGGCATCCCCAGGAATATTTTCCCCTCGTAGTTGAAAATTGAGTGCAGATACTTGACCAAGTTTAATTATCCCTGCACCTTTAACCTCACCACCATAAGTAGTTTTACCTTTAATATCTGTAATATTCAGTAAGGATTTACTACTGATTAGCTCAAATTTACCACTAACTTCGCTAAAATTAACTTTATCAATTTGGGTGGTTTTCAAGGTACTTATATTACCAGATAATACAGGTTGAGAAATACCTCCGGATATTTGCAAATCTGCTCGAGCTATACCACTCACAGGAATGGGTAACTTGACTTTTAGGGTTGTTTGGGCATTAGCTAAACTTACCGCGTGTACACGCCCTTTTAGATTAAACCCTGTTTGCTGATCAATAGTACCCGATGCTGTGAGGGGAATTTGTCCGTAGTTTGTGACTAGATGATCTAATTTAATTACCGGTCCATCAAAACTGATGTTTCCCTGAGTATTTATTAGTAACTGGGGGACTTTCGAGATTTGCACCGTTGCCCCTTCAATGGTAGCATTACCGTACAATAGGGTTTTTTGACTGGGTAATACCTTAATTTCTAAATCCCCATTAACTTTCCCACTTTGTAAAGTCAGTGGTGAAGCTATAATCCGAGTAATATCTGATGCCAGAATATTTCGGGCTTTGACTCGTAAATTCCCGACTAAAGATTTCTCAAGAATTAGATCTCCAATAATAGAAATATCACCTTCACTGACTGCTTTACCAGCCAAATCTAATTTAATTAGGCGATTTTTATCTAAAAGTTGAACTGTGCCATTAATGCCAGTAAATCCGACAGGAACTCGTAAAGAAATTTTTTCTTCCCCATTTTCTTTCGGTAATAATACTATGTGAGCATCACGCAATCGCAACTTATCTAAATTAGTTTCAATTGGTCCTTTTTCGGTAGGTACAGCTATAGTAGTTGTTAACCAACGCCCTTGATTATCCTGTTCAATATATATATCTGGACTGACTAAAGTTACATCTAATTGGAGATTACGGTTAATAATTAACTGCCAAGGATCAAAACCCACATTTACTGATTTAATACTTACCCTATCAGGATCTGTGTCTGTAGCGGGAATCTCTGAAGCGGTAAACTCAACACCAGTTAGAGAAAAGGACTTAACGACCCCCAGTTTTACCGGACGGTTAAGGGTAGTAGTGAGACCTTTGTTTGCTAATGGTACTAAATCGTGATCAACAAAAACCTTTAATCGCCAAATACCGACAATACTCCCCAGAAGTAATAAAGTGCTTATGCCTACTAAACCGCGACTCAGGATCATCAACCATAAACGCTTAAGCTGAGAATTTGTAGGGGGAGAGTTTTGAATAGAAGGGTTAGACATAGGTTTTCAATCTTTGATTACCACAGATTTGGCAAAATCCTAATTGCTGTGAGACATTTTGGATATGTTCTATAGTAGACTTATCTCGGATCATTGGCAATAAAGCCATAAGATGTTGTATTTCTCCAAAATGTCAAGAATCTATAACCTAGAGTTTTCAGATAATTGAGGGAATTGATCAATCAAAGGATGGATAATGCGTGTTTTTGTACTGATTTTCAATGCTGGGACTGATAATGAGGGGATTCACAGTATTCGGATTAGCAATGCGGAAGGGTTAACAGAGAATAAAATCCTCTTGTTTGAGTCGGAAGACGATGCTACGCGGTTTGCTTTAATGTTAGAAGCTCAAGATTTCGCTGTACCAACGGTGGAAATGATGAATGCTGATGATATTAAGGAATTTTGCGAAGGTACGGGCTATGCTTGGGAAATTGTTCCTGAAAATAGTGACTTAGTGCTTCCACCGGAAACGAATGTGGAAGAAACTGATTGGCAAGCTGAAATAGAGGATGATGATGAAAACTTATTCCCTACTGGTTCATTTGCCCCAGAAAGTGTTAATTCTGATTTAGACAGTATTCGTCGTAAGTTGGAAGGCTTATTATGATTTTTCATGAGTTACATTAAACTAGGAAACGATATAGTCATTATTAACAACTGACAACTGACAACTGATACAGGATACATAAGATGACAAATTTTCAGGAACGCGGGCATCTACTCACTGAACAAGTTAATCCCCATAGTCTCCATTTAGACCAACTCAACTCTTTAGAATTGGTGGAGTTGTTTAATAGTGAAGACCAAAAAGCTGTAGCAGCGGTAGCAGAAGCTAAGGTGCAGTTAGCAGCGGCTATTGACTGTACAGCGGAAAGACTGCGTCAAGGTGGACGGTTATTTTATGTGGGTGCAGGAACAAGTGGTAGAATAGGAGTATTAGATGCTGCTGAGTGTCCACCTACGTTCTGTACTCCACCTGAATTGGTACAAGGGATTATTGCTGGTGGTGCAGGAGCATTAGTTCGCAGTTCCGAGGATTTGGAAGATCGGTCTGAAGATGGAGAAAGTGCGATCGCTCAAAGACAAATTACCCAACTGGATGTAGTAGTGGGTATCACTGCTGGGGGAACAACACCTTTTGTTCACGGTGCAATTAATGCAGCCCGTCAACGAGGAGCAGTGACTATTTTTATTGCCTGTGTTCCCGCTGAACAAGTGAGTATCGAAGCTGATATTGATATTAGACTGTTAACAGGTCCGGAAATTTTGGCTGGTTCTACTCGCTTAAAAGCGGGTACAGTTACAAAGTTAGTCTTAAATACTCTTTCCACTGGGGTAATGGTGAAATTAGGGAAAGTCTATGGAAATCGGATGGTAGATGTTGCTGTCACTAATCAAAAATTACGCGATCGCGCTTTGCGAATTCTACAAGACCTGACTGGTCTAAATCGAACCGATGCCGGGATTTTACTAGAACATAGCGGTAAATGGGTTAAATTAGCATTATTAATGCACTGGACTGGTTTAGATCAAGAAGCAGGTAAAAAATTACTAGCTGCCCATCAAGGTAATCTGAGAGTGGCTGTAACTAGTTATAATCTCAAATAAAATTCCATCTCATGATCTATTTACTGGGTTATTTGTAGAAATAGAACTGCAACAATTTCCGAATTGTTTTTTGAGTTGGATAAAATCTATATTCTGACTATTCGCGCTGTTTTTGTTGCTGATACAACTGCTTAAATAAAGCTTGCTGTTTTTGATGATCAACAATTGGTTTGGGATAATTGACTCGATGACATTCTAACGGGGGAATTTTCCCAGTTATTAAATATTCTGAATCTACAGAACGCAATTCCCACACCCATTGACGAATATATTCTGCTTCTGCATCAAATTTTTGAGTTTGACTAACTGGGTTAAAAATGCGTAATGGTTGGGGGTCCATACCACTAGAAGCGCTCCATTGCCAACCACCATTATTAGCAGATAAATCACCATCAATGAGTGTCTGCATAAAATACTTTTCTCCCCATTGGGGATTAATAATTAGGTCTTTAGTTAAAAAACTCGCAACTATCATTCTACATCTATTGTGCATCCAACCAGTTTGATTTAATTGACGCATAGCAGCATCAACTATAGGATAACCTGTTTTTCCCTCACACCAAGCTTGAAAATATTCTTCATTATTTTGCCAAGGAAACTTTTTAAAAATATCCCTATATGCACCATCAGCTAATGTGGGAAAATGGTACATAGCGTGTTGATAAAATTCCCGCCATGCTAATTCTTTTTGCCATGTTTGGATACTGGCATTTACTTCTTCACTATGACTATGTGCTAAGGCTTCTATTGTAGTTTGCCAAATAGTTCTAATACCAATAACACCAAATTTTAAAGCTGCACTTAATTGAGATGTACCATCAACTGCGGGAAAATTCCGCTGTTCTTGATATTCATAAATAGCAGATTTCACAAAATTATCTAATCGTGTTTGTGCTGCTAATTCTCCGGGAGAAATAATTAATTCTTCATCCCAAATAAAACCTAAATCTTCCGCAGTAGGTAAATTAATTGTTCCCATTTGTTGAGCAATTTTTTCTTCTTTCTCTGTTAATCCCGTAATATTTTCTAAAATTTTGACTGGTTTAGCCTTAGATTTAGTAATCCAATTTTTCCAGAAGGGAGTATAAACAGTATAGGGAGTTTTTGCACCGCTAAAAATTTCCGTTGGTGAATGTAGTAACTGATCCCAATTATAATTAAGAAACTCAATTCCTTGGGTTTTTAAAGCATCAATTACTGCTAAATCTCGTCTTTGTGAATAAGGTTCAACATCCCAATTCCAAAATACTGCTTTAGCTTGTAATGCTGCGGCTAATTTGGGAATTGCCACAACGGGATCATTTTGTAAAACCAATAATTGACTACCTACCTGTCGATATCTTTCTTGAAGAGATTGCAAACAGCCAATCATATATTTTACCCTGGCTGGGGCAATATCATCACTTTGGAGAATCTGCGGGTCTAGACAAAACACACCCACAATTTTGGGACTTTTTTCTCTGGCCGCAGCTAGTCCAGTATGATCAGAAATGCGGAGATCTCGACGATGCCAAAACAAAATTAAATCAGACATTTGATGTTAGTATAGTTCTCATGTACTAAATTAGATTTTAGCAATTATACCGAATATTATGTAAGGCTGTACAGGATAATAATCAACCGTATTTATCTGCGTTTATTTGCGTTTATCTGCGGTCAATTATTATGAAAATCTGATTTTATTGTAAATTGTGATCAGACCAAATTTGCACAACTCGACCTGTAACTTCTTGACCAAACCAAGGAGTATTATAAGAAAGTGTTTGGAGATTTGCTTGATTCACATTCCAAGTTTGCTGAGGATCAAATAAGGTTAATTCAGCTTTTTCACCGGGTTGAATGGCTTTAATTTCTTGTTGTAAACAAGCCGCTGGTTGATGACTCAAAACGCGCCATAATTCTAGGGGTGTAAATTCTCCAGTCTCTACGAGATTTTGCCAAAGTAGGGGCAATGCCAATTCTAAACCAATTGCGCCCGGTGGTGATTCAGCAAAGGCTTGAACTTTTTCTTCATAGGTGTAGGGTGCGTGGTCAATAGCGATCGCGTCTATTATCCCAGTTCGCAGGGCATTCCGCAAGCATAACATATCTTGATGATTTCCTAAAGGCGGATCTAAATGTAAAGATGTGTGATAACTGCTGATGGCTGTTGTATCGAGTAAAACGTGCATCCATGTGGTACTAGCGGTAATGGGGACACCTTGAGCTTTAGCTTGAGCAATTAATTTTACACTTCGTGCAGTAGAAACGCGCATAATATGAACGGGTGTACCAATATCTGCAACCAGTTCTAATAAAGCGGCCATAGCCGTTGTTTCCGCACTAACTGGAATAGGGGCTAAACCTATTCGCAAAGCTTCTGCACCTTCTCTCATTCTACCATTAGCCGCTAAATGGCGATCGCATGGCCAAAAAGCCACAGGTTTATTAAAGGGTTGAAGATACTCTAAAACCCGTCTGACTATCCCCAAATTTTCCCAAGGTTTAGCATCAGTAAAACCCACAACTCCCGCTGCGGCTAAATCTGCTACTTCTGTTAATTGTTTACCTGCTAAATCTAAGGTAATTGCCCCCCAGATGTACAAATGGGGACATGGTTGTTCTCTGTCTCTCTGTTGCTGTAACCGCATCACTAAAGCGGGTTGATCAATGGGCGGAGATGTATCTGGTAAAACACTAACCCTAGTAAAACCACCAGCAGCGGCAGCTTGTAAAAAGGAATTAAGATTTTCTCGTGCTTCAAATCCGGGCTCACTACAATGACTATATAAATCAACTAATCCAGCCCCAATAACTAGGCCTTGACAATCACGAATGGACGTATCGGCACTAAAATCCGTAATTTTCTGGGCGATAGTTTGGATATAACCATCAATAATTAATACATCTGCTACGATGTCCGTTTTCTGAACAGGATCAATTACTCTTACTTGTTTTAATAGTTCTTTGGTCATGAGGAATATTACTTATCAGTGCTATTTAGCTGTTACTTTTGATTGTTTTTGCCATTCCTCCTGCTCCCTGCCCCTGGTTTACTAACCAGGAGTTTAAAATAGGTAATTACAGATTTACAATCGGTGCAGCAAATTTACACCATGTGTATCAGTACCACAGGTGTTAAATAACTCGAATTTTTCCGCTAACTGTTGGACTTCCTCCGTTTCCACCTCACTAGCCTTCCAGGGCTTAGGGTTATTGTAAGCGTAGAAAGTCTCAACACCATCAATCCCATAGCCAGCAGCCGCAGGAATGAGGTCAAAATGCGATCGCCTGTACCGGGCTGGGTGAGCCAGTACCGCCAATCCTCCCGCTTCATGAATAGATTTAATCACGTTAACTGCTTGATAAGCATGACCGACACTGGGAATTTTTTGTAAATATGGCTTCATGCTAGGATGGTCTGACTCAAAAGCATAGGCCAGAATGTGGACTTCAGTATCCAGCAAATTGGCATTAATTTCTGCACCACTCCACAGGTATGGAGTATAGGCCTCAAGATTACTCCGCTGCCAATTTTCTAACCAAGCCTGGGCAGCCTGGTAGCCACAGATACTATGATGATCAGTGATAGCTAGACCTTTTAAGCCAATGGCAATCACTTGATTCATCAACTCACTCGGTTCTAGTTTGCCATCCGAGTGGACTGTGTGCATATGAAAATTAAATAACTTGGGACAACTTTGGGCATCAATGCGTTGGAATACTTGCTTTAGTAGTTCTTTAGAAACAGTAGTCCGGGCAAAATTTACAACCATAACCCCCCCTGCACGAAAATTACATTTTTCTCACAACACCAACAGGCCATATTTGTAAATGAGATATAATCAATACCACTAATTAGTCAATACGGATACTTACTCAACTACACCAATTGATTTTTGCAATATGTCAAGACTAGGTTAGCAAATATTAACGCTGATGGCGATTAGTATTTTTGATTACTTCCATCAAGGAAATATAAATTTTGTGTATAGGTTGTATTTGCTTACTGTTGTTGTGACAACAACCCGACTAATTCACCTGTGCCATTAATAACTTCACCAATGGCATTAGCAGGGATATCCTGAGATTGAAAATGAGTAATTACCTGTTCTGCTTGCTGAGGTGGAACTAATAACACAAATCCGATACCCATATTAAAGGTATTATACATAGCCTCAGGACTAACAGCGCCAGTTGTAGCTAACCAATGAAAGACAGGAGGAATAGTCCAACTATCAGGTATAATTTTAATCGCTTGATCCTTGCTTAAACATCTCGGTAAATTTTCTGGTAAACCACCTCCAGTAATGTGAGCCATACCATGAATTTCTAAACCTGATTGCAAAGCGGCTAAAACAGATTTAACATAAATACGTGTAGGCGTTAGAAAAGTTTCACCAATAGATTTTTCATGTAGTATGTCTGGGGTATCTGTCCATGCAAACCCGCTATTAGTGACAATTTTTCGGACTAGACTCAACCCATTACTATGGACACCTGTACTAGCTAAACCTATAGCTACATCTCCTATTTGCACCTGAGAACCGTCTAACATTCGGCTTTTTTCGACAATTCCCACACAAAAACCCGCCAAGTCATATTCACCAACTTGGTAAAAACCCGGCATTTCCGCCGTTTCTCCCCCTAATAAGGCTGAACCGGCTAATTTACAACCTGTAGCTATTCCTGCGACTACCTGAGTTAATTGTTCTTTGTCTAATTTACCCGTAGCTACATAATCAAGAAAGAATAAGGGTTCTGCACCTGATGTCAACACATCATTAACGCACATTGCCACCAAATCTATACCCACAGTATCATGACGGTTGAGAATTTGAGCTATTTTCAATTTTGTGCCGACACCATCTGTTCCCGAAACTAAAACAGGTTCTTTGTAACCTGTGGGGAGTTGAAAGCAACCACCAAAGCCACCCAGTCCCCCCAAAACCTCTTTTCTAAAGGTGCTGTGAACCAAATTGCGAATTTGGTCTACAAAGGCTCTACCTGCTTCAACATCAACGCCTGCATCCCGATAATCCATGCTTAATTATACCATTATCAATTCATTACTTAGGTTATGATTATCACACAATTTATTAATCTAGATCAATTATTGTATCCTAAATAATCAATCATTAGTAATAAAAATCTGGTAAGTCAAGTGAGCAAGCAAATTACTCAATTTTATTATACAGCGGAACATAAACCCAATCAGTTAATTTACGGAAGTGGGCAAACTGCGGTAATTACGGGATGGACAGTAAAAGAAACCCTACGCAAACACTTAAAAGATAATGAATACGCTGTCATTGGACAATTATACTCACCAACTAGAGGTATAAACTTATTAATTCGTAATTTGTTACTTAATCCTCACGTTCGGTATTTAGTTATTCTCAACGCTACTAAAGAAGATAAAAACGCGGGTGCTTGTCAATGTTTAGGTGATTTCTTCCGTTATGGTGTAGAAGCAAGTATTAGTGATACCGGGCGAAAATCTTGGGTAATTCGTTCTTTAATTCCGGGTTATATTGATATTGATATTGATATCAATGCTTTAGAAAAATTACGCCATTCTGTAGAAATTCAAGACGCAATATCAATTTCTGACGCTGTTGAAAAAATTCAATACTACACCCAAAAAGAAACCGTTGCACCTTGGGGAATACCATTACAATTCCCTATGAATATAGTTGAACCAACGGTTTTTCCAGGAACACGATATGGACATAGAATAGAAGGTAAAACCATTGCTGAAACTTGGGTAAAAATCATCCACAGAATTAAAACAACGGGGACAATTAGACCAACTGGTTATGATGGAAAATGGCAAGAATTGATAGATTTAATGGCAGTTGTCACCGAAGAACCTGATGATTTTTATTTTCCCGAACCTAATTATTTACCAATAGATAGAAGTTTTTTAGAAGAATATATTTCGCAAATATTAGATGATGCAATTAATCAAGAAGGGGTAAAATACACCTATGGACAAAGGTTGCGTTCTTGGTTTGGAAGAGATCAAATTGAACAGGTAATTGAAAAATTAATTGGAGAAATTGATGCTGCTAGTGCGGTCATGACTTTATGGGATGTTAAAGATCATGAAAAAGGTGGTAGTCCGTGTTTAAATCATATTTGGTTAAGAGTAGTTGATAATGAATTATCATTAACTGCTGTTTTGAGAAGTAACGATATGTTTGCAGCTTGGCCAGCTAATGCTATGGGATTGAGGGCTTTACAAAAACATATTAGAAATGAGATTTGTCAACGTTCTCAATATGATTTGAAACTAGGACCATTAATAACTCTGAGTCAGTCTGCTCATATTTATGATGATACTTGGAGTAATGCGGAACAGCTAATTAAAGAACAATATTCTGCAATTTGTAAAAAATTAGATTATTATGATCCTGCGGGTAATTTTTTAATAGAAATAGCAGATGATAAGATAGTTGTTACCCATACAACCCCTGGAAGTGGTGAAATTGTCGGTTGCTATTCTGGGAAAAATCCTTTGAAAATGATTAAAGAAATTTGTGCTGCTTTACCTGCGATACGTCCAGATCATGCAGGGTATTTGGGTATGGAATTACAAAAAGCGGCAAATTGTCTTAAAATTGATAAGTCATACATTCAGGATCGATAACCACTAACAGACAACCATTTTAGAAATGGTTGTAGAAAATTCTAGTGTTTTCCAATGCTCAGGGGGTATTTTATGTCAGTTTTAGGTTTTTTAGGTTCAGATCAACAAACTCGCTGGACAGGGGTACAAGCAATAAGCAACGTATTGGCAATTATTCTTTCACTGATTGCTATATTCAAACCTTCTGATTCATCTAATCTAAATCTCAGAACAGATATTAATTCTCAGACACAAGCAAATCCAAATAAAACAGTCTCTCCAGGCTCAAATAAATAGTATATTTTGTTTTTATTAACAAAGATATTTATATTTCAAGCTTATATTTTTGTAATAAAACTAAAATTTGTTGATTCAACACCGAAAAGAATATAACTTGTAAAGCAAGGTAACTAATAAAATGTACAAAATATATGTGTCTGGTGCTTTAACTAACGTAGAAAATCCAATAGAAACTAAAGCACTATATGAAAAAATAGGCTCAGTTTGCGAAGAAATTGGTTTTCAAGCTTATGTACCGCATTTACATACTGACCCAGTGAATAATCCTGATATTACTCCTCGTGAAGTTTTTGATAAAGATAAACATCAAGTTAGTATATCTGACTTAGTTATTGCTTATCTTGGTTCGCTTTCTTTCGGTGTGGGAATGGAATTAGCTTATGCGGAAAACAACAAAATTCCTATCATTGTTTTGTACGAAACAGGTAAGCGGATATCAAGATTTCCTCTCGGTATTCCCTCTGTGATTGCTATAATTCAGTTTAATGACCATGAAGATGCTTTAAATCAATTAAAAACTGTTTTATTAAATTGGAAACAATAGTATCTAGGATTTTTATTCTCAGCCAAGTAGTATAGTAAACTTTGAAATTAAAAGATCATGCAAGATATTTCCTCATCTGATAAATACCACCAAAGACCAACATGGGATGAATATTTCCTCATGTTGGCTAAATTAGCCGCAACTCGCTCAACTTGTCTTGCTTTTCCAGTCGGTGCTGTAATTGTTAAAAATAAGCAAGTTGTAGCCACAGGTTATAATGGTTCACCGTCAGGCTCGGCTCATTGTATAACCCAAGGATACTGTTATCCAGGTTTAAATAGCTGTGATGCTAGTAAAATACTACCATCAAGGGCTGTACACGCGGAAGCAAATGCGATCGCTCAAGCCTCAAAGTATGGTATATCTACAGATGGATCAAGTATATACGTAACATTAGAACCCTGTTTATCTTGTTTGAAGTTAATTATCTCCGCTGGAATTAAAGAAGTATTTTATGAAACTTCTTTTAATAGTGGAGAAAAAGCTTTAGTTAGAGATTCTTTTGTTAACGAAGGTTTAGTTACAATTAAGCAAGTTCAACTTTCTGAAAATATAGCTAAAAAGGCTGCTTCCTTCCTATTATCTTCTATTTCTGTGAGTGATTTTGTAAATACTTAATCTCAAAGAGACTTAGGAATCTGTCAGGATAATATCAATAGTGTAGCAGTGCATAAATTTTCTATTTTAGAATATTTTTGTCGTTGCATAATAGCAGTATGAATTATGTTTTGCGCAAAGGCGCAAAGTTTAAGATTTTGATCGTGTGGTGTAACCATATTTTCTTGATTGTACACTCCTATTCAACAAAATTTGTGGTAGTATCAAGTCTTCCATCTTCCATGTGAATAACACGATCAGCTATATCTAAAATTCGATCATCATGGGTAACAAGTAAAATAGTACAATGTTGCTCTTTGGCTAAAATTTGCATTAAATTAACTACATCTCTACCTGTTTTTTTATCTAATGCTGCTGTAGGTTCATCTGCTAAAACTATGCTAGGATGACCGACTAAAGCGCGAGCGATAGCTACTCTTTGTTTTTGTCCTCCAGATAAATTATCAGGATAATAGTTTATTCTTTCACCTAAACCAACTTCTTTTAGTATAGCTTCTGATTTGGCGATAGCTTGTTTTTTGCTAATATTTTCATGAAGTTCTATGGACATTTGTACATTTTCTCTTGCTGTTAAAAATGGTAATAAATTATGCGCCTGAAAAATATAACCAATATGACGACGTATTTGGACTAATTGCTCTTCACTTGCTCCATATAATTCTTGATTTAATTCTTGTAAACTACCATTTTGTACTGAGCGTAAAGCACCAATTAAGGAAAGTAAAGTTGTTTTTCCTGAACCAGAAGGACCTGTCAAAATTACAATTTCTCCTGCTTTAATTTCTAAATTAATATCAAATAATACCTGTTTTGTTAATTCTTTTTCACCATAAAAATGGTTTAAATCCTCAATTTTTATACTTGGGTTCATAACTAGTTAAAACTCCTCAAAACTGTTAAAAAACTATTAAAAAATATCAGCAGGATCGGCAGATTTTAATTTAGCAACGGCAGTTGCACCAGAAATAAAACACATTAGCATTGTTGCGATGAAGACAAAGATTCCTCTTTCCCAAGTCATAACTACGGGTAAAAGAGTAGCTGCTTTTGTAAAATGGTATTGAATTATGGCAATGAGAAAGCCGGGAATATAGCCTAAAATAGCAATTAAAACAGCTTGTTGTAATACCATTGATAGGAGGTATTTATTACGATAACCAATGGCTTTTAATGTAGCATATTGAGGTAAATGTTCAGAAACATTAGAATAAAGAATTTGATAAACAACGACAATTCCCACAATAATTCCTAATGCAACTCCTAAGTTAAAAATAAAGCCAATTGCTGTGCTAGTTTGCCAGTAATTTTTTTCAAAGTTAATAAATTCTTGTTTACTTAAAATTTTCACATCTTTGGGTAAATACTGTTTAAGTTTTTTACCAAAATATTCTAAATTTGCATCAGGTTTTAATTTAATAAAACCAATATCTATTATGCCTTTTTTACGGTTAGAAAAAATCCTTTGAAAATTCAAATGACTGGTGATTAAATTACCATCTGAACCAAAAGATGTACCTAATTGAAATAAACCAGCTACTGTGATTTTCCGATTATTTCCACTAGCTGTTATTTCAGTAGTTACTGTTTTTTGTTTTTTAAATTCAGCAACAACTGGACCAAATTCACGTCTTGAACCTTGATCAAATAATACTTGATCTGGTATTTTTAATTTATCTATATTTTCATGAACACCTGGTAAATCAAAAATTTGATGTCTAATATCAAAACCAATGATAAAAATATTCCGCCAATTATTTCTGGTTTGAGGATTTTTCCATTGGCCAAAACCCAAATAAATTGGAGTAACAAAATCTACTTCTGGAAAAGCTAAAGTTTGAGTTAAACGACGTTCAGGAAAACTTTCCATAGCAATTAAAGCGTTACTACGAGGACTAATTAAAAAATAATCTCCATTTAATCCTTGATGTAAACGCACAGCACTATCAAATAAAGCATCACGAATACCTAACTGCATAAAAACAATAACTACTGCGAAAATTACGCCAGAAAGGGCAACAATTAGTCTAATTTTTTGATATCTTAGTTGTAGCCAAGCTGTAGGAAGTTTGTTAAACATGGTTGATTTTATGAGTAATAATTGAGATATTAAACAAGATATTAATTATCAGTTTTTCCAGGATTAATAATGACATTAACTTGTAAATTAGTCAACCGAGAAACTTTGATACTGTCTTGGGGATTTAATTTAATTTTTACTTCCACGACTCTAGCATCTGCGTCTGCTACTGGATCTGTACCTAATACATTTTTGCTACTAATTTCCAAGCCAATTTCATCCACAATTCCCGTTAATTCTTCAACAATACCGTCAGCTTTTATGGTGGCAATTTGCCCTAATTTTACTTTATTAATATCGGTTTCATATATTTCAGTTGTGACATACATTTGTTGAGTATTACCAATCGCAACAATGCCTTTATTACTAATAAGTTCACCTGGCCAAGTGTGAATTTTAATAATTTGCCCCTTTTGAGGGGAACGAACATAGGATAAATCTAAATTAGCTTGAGCAGTTTTGACGGCTTTTTGTGCAGCTTCTAATTGTGTATTTGCTAGTATTACATCCGTAGGTCTTACTTCTGATACTGCTGCTAAAGTTGCTTTTTCTTGATTAATTTGACGACTAACTGTGTTAATAGTACGATTAAGATTTGCGGTAGCTTGATTAATTTGCTCTTGTTTAGTGGTAATAATTTGATTTAAAGTTGATTTTGCTTCTTTTAGTTGATTTTCTTTGATTTCTTTTTGCAGACAAATGTTATCTTTTTGCGAAGTGGAAATAGCACCATCTGTATATAAATTTTCATAGCGACTACATTCTGTTTGAGCATTTTTTAATTCAGATTTAATTCTCTGAATGACAGCTTTTTGAGTATTTTTTTGCCCTTGTAAATCGTATTTTAAACTAGCAATGGTGGCTTTTTGGGTGGCAATTTGTCCTTGTAATTCGGCTTGATTTGCTTGAAATTTTGATTTTTGAGCAGTAATTTCACCTTGTTTTGCACCAGCTTTTATTTGTTGTAAACGTGCATTGGCAACTTTAACATTTGTTTTAGCTTCTTCTAAAATTGCAGTGAGGCGATCGCTATTATCAAGAATTGCAATGATTTGTCCAGTTTTTACTTGTTGTCCACGTTTAACTAAAAGTTTTTTAACTTTTGCACCTTCCATAAAAGCGGGGGCTGATAATTGAATGACTTCTCCCTGGGGTTCTAAATATCCTAAAGCTGCTATTGCTTGAGGAGGAAGTTGATTTTGTGAAGAAACTGGTAAAGATGTTTGATTAGGTAACTGTTTTTTTACTATAGAGTAGGCGATCGCAATCACAAATCCTGAACTAACTATAGCAATAATTAAGGTAGTTGTACCACTCTTTTTAAAAGGATTGAATAGTTGCAAATTCATATTTACTCACGTTTTTAATTGCGTTATTATCCAATAGTGTATCAGTGTATAAATTTTCTATTTTAGTATATCTTGGGCGTTGCATAATAGCAGTATGAATTAGGTTTCACGCAAAGGCACAAAGTTTGAGATTTTGATCGTGTGGTGCAACCATATTTCCTTGATTATACACTCCTATTCAACAAAATTTGTGGTAGTATCAAGTCTTCCATCTTCCATCTAAACCTTGAATTTTAATCATATAAGGTTCAAGACGATTTCTAAACCAAAATAACTCTAATCCTTTTCCTAACCGACATTCTGGAGGAGCAAGTTCTTGGTTGGGGAGTGGTTATATCCCCATAATCAAACTGGCTATAAATACAGGTAACTAATTATAAAGTTAGCAAAATTTTGGCTATTCATTCATGTTATGATAAGTAGCAACGGCAGAAGGTGAAATCCGATTTAAATAGCGGAAAATCCAATATTTAAAAATCGTATCTAAAATTACGGGAAATGTGGCAATAAACAAAAAAATAAAATCACGATTGGCTGCTAATCCCCAATGTCTTGATATCCCTTCTAAAAGAACTTCCCACCCATGGGGAGAGTGGAAACCAACAAAAACATCTGTAAATAAAATGATAATAAATGCTTTAGCACTATCACTCAAACCATACACTACATTATCAAAGAAATCTTTTAAAACGGCAATAGAAGATTTACTCACAAGTAATAAAATAGTGAAAGTAATTACTGCAAAAATATCAGCAAATACATTTTTAATGGCATTATTACCTTCTTTCCTAAATTCCTCCTTTACTTCCTCAGCTTTCTCCTTCAATTTTGTTTCTAATTCTTCAGCCTCAAGCGGAGGTGCATTACTAATTAATGCTTCAAATTTAATTCTTTCTTCAAATCTTTGTAATGTTAATAATCCTTCTTCTTCCATTTCTCCATTTAAGAAAATTTCTACTTTTTTCTCATCGCGGAAATGTTCTACCAATGGTCCGACAATTAAAACCTTTGATAGTTGATGGGTCAGAAGAGGAACAATAATTAGTAAAAGTATAAATCGAATTGAGATAATACTTCTTTGTTGAGCTTTACGAAAATTTTGAACTACATCTTGTTCAGACTCTGGATCTAATTCTACTTGTAGTCGAGTAATAGTATTGAAAATTGAGCGCGGTAAAATACCTGTGGTATTCGTTTTTCCTTTTTTGATGTTTTTGTTAGTCTGATTTGATGTTTTAGGGATAAACGGTTGAGAATTAACTAAATCTGTAGGTAGTGTAACTGTTTGCAAATTTCTATCTTCATAAGTTGGTTCTATATCATTATCGGTGTATTTAGAAGTAACTTGATCAATGAATTCTAGTTTCTCTAAAATTACTGCTGAATTAGTATATTCTATACCCAATTTTAGAGCGGCCTTTTGTTTAGATTCATTCGCAAACCACCGACTAGCTTTAAATTCTGTCAGCCGCATTTGCACAGTTTTTAATAACTTTTGTAAATCTCCTTGAAAATAATCCATGACGCTGGAACTGTGCATGGTAAATTTGGAGTCTATTTTGTTACCATTGAAGTGTTTATCTTCAATGTCCTTAATTTTTATGGCCGCTTGATAAGCTGTATCTAAAGAGCGCTCTGGTGTCAGTAAATACCATCTGTAAGCAGCCAGTAAAAAGGGGTATATTTTTTGGCTAAACACTGTATTTTTCATCGAAATGATTATTTGGCATTATCCACTAAATTCTTAACTTTAAGTTAACGCAAAAACCATGATTTCTGATTCTATTTGGATTTTTGGCACTAGTCGGAGTGGTAAAACTACTCGTTTAGTAAACCATTTTAGCTCTTGGTTGCAAATTAACAATCAAGTTTCTGGTTTATTTTATAACAAAAATATTAACACTTCTCAACCTCAATCTACAGATTCAAGTCTAAAATTACATCAAAAAGAACTAAGTATTTTATTTTTGTCCGCTAATGATGATAACCGCAGAGAATTAGCTGATAGACTTACTGCTTTAACACTAGGAAAATATCCTATTCGCGTCAAAACCCCTTTAGGTTTTTTGCAAGACGAGGTAATTTTATTTTGGCCATTACTAATTAATTCAATGTCTGTCAAAGCGCAATTTCCAGTCAGACTACGTCCAGAAACCGAACAGGAATTGGCAACAAAACTTTGGAGTTCTCAGTTAGATTCAGAGGTTTTGCGGCTTGTCGGTATGAACGAGAATCGTTTGGTAAGACTTATCCTAGACTTATGGCAATTAGCGGCTTATAGTGGTGTACCCTGTGAAAAAATTTCCCAAATATTGGACAGTGGTTTAAAAGATAATTCTATCAATTTAGCGCCGGAATTTTTGGGTTCTTTGCTATTAAATTGGCGAAATTGGTGTTTAGAACGGGGTTTATTGACTTATGCTCTAATTACCGAACTTTATCACCACAAACTATTAACTCATTGTAGCTATCAGGAGCATCTCAAGAAACGCTTCCAGATGATTATAGCAGATGATGTAGATGATTATCCAGCGATCGCTGCTAATTTATTTGAATTTTTATTAGATGCCGGCGCTGTGGGCGCGTTTAGCTATAATCATCATGGGGCGGTACGCTGGGGTTTGGGTGCTGATCCTCAGTATTTATCCAGATTGTCTGGGCGTTGTCAAGTGGAAAATTTAACCAATCCACCCGCGGATAGTTTGGGTTATTCTTTAACTGAGCAAATGGTAGAATTGGTAACACAGCCAATCATGACCTTGAGTTTACCAAGTGGTGTACAACCTATTCAAACTAATTCCCGTGCCCAGTTATTGCGTCAAACCGCCGAAATAATTATTGCTGGGGTGAACTCCGGTAAAGTAGCGGCAGATGAGGTAGTAATTATTGCACCAGGATTAGATGCGATCGCTCGTTATACACTGGTAAAAATATTAACTAAACAAAATATTGAAGTAGAACCTCTCAACGAACAACGCCCTTTAATTAGTTCCTCAGTAGTCAGAGCCTTACTTACCCTCATGGCTCTAGTTTATACTGGTTTGGGGCGGTTAGTAGATAGGAATGCAGTAGCGGAAATGTTGGTGGTTTTGAGTCAATATCACAGCCAAAATGGAGAGGAAACGGAATTCTATCATTCTAAAATAGACCCGGTGCGGGCTGGGTTAATAGCTGATACTTGTTTCGTTCCTCACCCCAACACACCCAATTTATTACCAATAAAAACTTTTGAACGCTGGGACAGAATTGGCCATATTGCTACTGAGTCCTATGAAGAAATATTACAATGGATTGGGAAACAGAGAGAGGAATATCAACACCCTGTTTTTCTATTGTACAAAGCTATTCAAGACTTTATATATAAGGATAAAAATTCTTCATATCAGGAATTAGCAGTATTAAGAGAACTACTAGAATCTGCTCAACATTATTGGGAAATAGATACTCGTTTAAAACAAACTGATTCTCTATTATTCTCACTGCATACACCAGAAGCTCTTAGTATTACCGTTAATGAATTTATTCAACTGCTCCAACGGGGGACAATTACTGCAAATCCCTATCCTATGCGTCCTAGTGGTAATAGTAAAAAAGCTGTCACCTTAGCAACCATATTTCAGTACCGTGCAAGTCGGAAAAATCACCGTTGGCATTTTTGGTTAGATATTGCTTCACCGCTGTGGGCAAAAGGTGGTGCTGCGAGCTTATTTGGTGCTAACTTATTTTTGAGGGATAGATTAGGACAACCTTGGACAGCAGAAAATGAACAATTAGCGGAAGAACAAAGGCTACAAAGAATTATCACCGATTTACTGGCGCGTGTATCTGATAAATTGTATTTGTGTCACAGTGATTTGGCTGTCAATGGACAGGAACAAATGGGACCATTGTTAAACTTAGTTCATTCTTTTCAGGTGGTATAAATAGCTATAAATAAAACCTCTAGTTACATTCCAGAGGCTGATTATAAAAAATTTAAGACTTTTTAGCAATCTGCATTTCCACCAGTGGCGCTAAGATCAGTAGGAATGATCTTATTTCCTGATTGATTTAAACTGAATGAACCAGAAGAGTCTGGTTTAAATATTGCTGGACTAATTCCAGAGTTTGATACTGAAGAATTATACAAAAGAAACTCTCCTGGATAAGTACCACTTTCTCCCGGTTTTAAAGTTTGTTGTTGTAGAGGTAACTTCTCCCCAAAATTATAGAAAGTTCTTGGTGCTTCTGTATTATTTGTAAGTGTAAATCCTCCGACAATATCAGCCGCTTGTTCAGAACTTAATTCAGACAACCAATTTGCATTAAAATCAATTACAGGAGCATCTTTTTCTGTCTTAGAAGTTGTGAAATTTGCTGACAACATAATTTTATATCTCCAAAATACAATAGTTAAAACTAGTCTGCTACAAACAGCTTATGTTTTAGTTAAAGTAATTTAATTAATCCTAAGTTAGATATCTTGAATTGACCCTAAGTTAGATGACTGAAATATTATAACCCACATTCTGTACTTCAATAAGTAGTATACAAAAACTAGATTCACCAAAATTCAAAACTTCGCTAATTTCTATAATTTCTATATAATACTTTAATTGTGTTGTT
Source organism: Aphanizomenon flos-aquae FACHB-1287 (assembly GCF_014698755.1). GTDB lineage: Bacteria > Cyanobacteriota > Cyanobacteriia > Cyanobacteriales > Nostocaceae > Dolichospermum > Dolichospermum flosaquae. The sequence goes on from NZ_JACJTO010000001.1 coordinate 207,470, forward strand.
AGTGGTGCTTGTATTATAACTCTCCGCGATTCTGCATGAAAAAACTTCTAAACCAAAGACACAAAAACGCCCAGAAAAATACTTTGCGTCTTTGCGCCTTTGTGTGAAACCTTCCTTAGCCTACATTAGCAACATAAGGACTTGTTAACTTATCCAATTGCTGAGTTAACAAACTGAGGAATAAACCCACATCTGTTACTACCCCTACAGATTCTATTGAACCACGATCGCTCAATTTCGTCACTACAGCCGGGTTAATATCCACACAAACCATCTTCACACCTGCGGGGGTCATATTTCCCACCCCGATGGAATGTAACATGGAAGATAGCATCAAAATCATATCTGCACCTTGGATAATTTGCGAATATTCCTGTTGTGCTAATATCAAGTTCATTTGGGTGTCGGGTAAAGGTCCATCATCACGAATTGAACCAGCGAGGGAGAAGGGAATATTATTTTTCACACATTCATACATTACCCCACTGATAACTACTCCCGCTTCTACAGCTTTAGAAATACTACCAAATCGGCGGACAGTGTTAATTATCTTTAAATGGTGTCTATGTCCACCGCGTACCGCTACACCGCGCTTCATATCCACACCCAGGGAAGTACCCAGGATATTTTGTTCCATATCATGAACAGCGATCGCATTTCCACCCAAAAGACCTTGAACGTAACCTTCTCTAATCAGTCGTGATAGATGTTCACCACCACCAGTATGAATAACAACTGGACCTGCGGTGACAACTACTTTACCACCACTATCCTTAATTTTACGTAATTCCCAAGCCACTTGTTCCACAACTAATTCTACTCGTTTTTCGCTGGAAACACCAGAGGACATGAAGCTAAATTCTTGGGAGTTGCGTTGTTCTCGTGATTCAGCTTTGCGGACAGTGCGGATACCTAATACATCAACTACTACCTGTTCACCAATTTCTAAATCTCGCAATAGTTTACATTTTGCTACTATACCATTAGTAGTTGTGGAAATAGCGATCGCTCCATCCATGCGTTGATTTTCGACTTTTAGCCATTGTCCATTTACCCGAATTTCTGTAGGATAAATCGTGCTAACATAGAAATCATCAGGAGCTACACCAGCTTGTAATACTGGTTCTAATTTAGAATCTCGTTCATCATGGGGTAAATCAACCGCACCTAAATCAATTAGTTGAGATATAATCCCTTCCATGACATCATGGGATGGTGCAGATACCCGAACCTCAGCCGCGGAGGTGCTTTGACGTTGTTCTCCCAAGTTGAATTTCAGAACTTGGAAACTTCCCCCCATTTCCACGATTAAATCTAAAGCGCGGTTAATTAAACCCGCATCTAGTAAATGCCCTTCCATGCGAACTACACGACTTTCTACAGATACATTAGCGTGTAGTTCTTCTCTCACAGGTTCTGTAACCCGCAAAGTCAAGCATTTAGCAGCACCACCAGCTTTGAGAAATTCCGTCAAAGGAGTTTCAATGACTTGAAAACCAACTTCTGCTAACCGTGATTTTAAACCATCACTGGTCTTGTTCATAATCACGATACTATCAACATTCACCGCATTACAAGCAAAGTTAACAGCATCAGCTTCCGAAATAGGGATGCGCTTTTCTGGTGCGACGCGCATTTCAATAACGCGGTTAGAATAGGAATCAAACGCACCGGGATAATACAGCAAATAACCATTTGCTAAAGGACAAAAACAGGTATCAAGGTGGTAAAAACGCTCATCCATTAAGCGCAGAGAAATCACCTCAATGTCCAACCATTTAGCCAGGAAGGGGTGAGAATCCAATTCTGACCGAAAACCATATCCAGCCCATAACCACCGCCCTTCCCGGTCTAAAAGCGCGTCGCCAGCGCCTTCAAAGGGGAGGTCTTTGGGAAGTGTGTAAACATTAAAACTATTTTGTTCAAACCACTGTTGAAAATACGGTTCTTCCCCTTGACGTTCTTTATGTAAAAAGCGGCTGAGAACGACATTTTTACCGAGGACTAAACCTGCATTAGCACTGAATACCATGTCAGGCCAGCCTTTTTCGGGTTCAACTAAATCAACAATGGCATGATCTTTAATGACATTGTATAATTTATTCCATTGTTCTACTGCGCGATCGCGTGAGGACTTGTGAATATTACCTTCCATCCAAGGATTAATCACATAATCCACATCATAATGGTCGGGAGCGCACATCAAAAACCGAATTTGGGAAACCATAAAAATCTTACTAACTTCTAAAATGCTACTAATGTCTTCTGGATACAGAGTTTTGGTGATCCAATTCTGTCAAATCTGCTACTTAACCTCTACCTTTTGTTCTTGGTAGGCTTTACAAGGATATCGTTATTATTCTATAACTGCTGGGGACGATGTGAGAGGTAACGTCACAAAGGTTGTGTTGTAATGTAATATTAACTTGTTAATTGATGGGTGATTCTGATTATTGGCTGAACTTGCTCTACAATAATTAAAATTTCTTTACAAGATTGTTTTTTGGATGTACTGTATATTAAAATCGTACTATGACTTTCTTTTTACAAAATGGAGAACATAACTATGTTAGCTAATCATATCTCTCCACCAGAAATCAAAATTCTTAAAGAAGGAGAAGAGGTAATAAATTTATGGCCTATAGATTCAGGCTATCATGTTGTTATCAAGAATCAAAAAGGAGAAGTTTTCGTAATTTCCATAAGTCTAGATGAGAACAAAATGCCCAGAATTAACCAAACTCCTAACTTAGTAATTACTCACATAGATGAGACAAATGTCATGGAAGTTAGTACGGTTCAAGAAACTCCACAAGGAAAAGTAAAAGTAACTACTTTTTAGAAAAATTATCAGGTATTTCATATCCATTCAAGGTGTTAATCATGACTAAAAATTCGGAGAGAAATCGGGCAATTACTGTTAGAATTGATATGTTGACAGAAACGGAACAAGAAGAGATTTCTAGTGGAATAAAAAAACTAAAAAAACAAATTGCTCCAGAGGCAAGAGGAACTATAGTTGAAAGAGATATGAAATCTCTTCCCGCACAGGAATTGAAATTTCTTGATTCGAGTGATAGTGATGAATAATATCAAAATGGGAAAACAACGACCTTACGAACATAGGAAAGTACAAAAGGAAGTTAAAGAAGTTGAAGGATATCAATGTATGGTGTGTGGAAAAATTACACAAAAAGCACATGGACATCATCTGATTCCTTACAGCGAAGGAGGAGAAGCTGATCTACAAAATATGATCACGTTCTGTCCAGAGTGTCATCGTAAGTACCATAGTGGTGAATTAAATATAGATATTGATAGGTTTTAATTTAGTGGAATAATAATGAGTAGATTAACACTGAGATTACCAGAAACACTACACCAACATTTAATTAAGTTAGCTGAAATTGAAGCTGTTTCTTTGAATCAATATATAGTTTATGCTTTAACTCGTCAAAATGAAAATCAAATTCTCAAACTTAGGTAGTATTCAAGAAACAGAGTTAGATTTGCGTCCTCTGACAGTAATTATTGGACCAAATAACTCAGGTAAAACTTATATTGCCTATTCTACCTACGGTTTGTGGCAGCGTGCTGGTAGAATTTTACGTACTCCATCATATACTTCTCATAATTTAAAAATTAATCAGCAAGGAGAAGGTACTTGGTCTTTGACAATAGATAATAATCTACTTGATTTATTTATAAAGGATGTGGAAGAAACAGCAAAAAATTTTAAAGGAAGTACGTTAGAATCATTTTTTCAAGATTCTAGTCGCAAGCTTTTTTTGGAAACATCATTTCAACTAATCATTTCTCGTCAAGAAGTGGAAAATGCAATACATCAACTAATTCAACAGAAAGTTTTTGATGTGATGGGTGAAACTTCTATGAAAATTAGTCGCCAAGATGATATTTTATTTTTTAAGATAGATAGTGAAATTGAGGAAATAGATATAAGCTCAAATAATAAATTTACTGATTTAAACAATAGAATAAAATTGTCATTTATACTTATTGTTAAAGCAATACTTTTTCCTAATGCCTTTCCATTTCCGGCTGAACGTAATGCTTTTGTAAATACCTATAAAATATTAGAAAATAGGCGCTATAAACTTCTTAAAGATGCTCAAAGAGCGCAAAGAGAATTATTTAGTACCAGTTTATTTGATCTATCAAAAGATCAAGATGATATTCTTTATCCACAACCAGTAGAAGATTTTTTAGATTTTCTATCTAATATAGAACTTCAGAAAACAACGAAAATTAACCCAAGCGATAAGAATGAATTTCAGAAATTAGCTGATGAAATTGAAAACCAGCTACAAAACAAAAATAAAACTAATCTAAAATCTACTAAACTAGGTGGAAAAGAAATTAAGGTATCAGTTAAAAGAGGTTTAGAAATTGACCTATATAACGCTTCGTCTTCTATAAAACAACTTGCACCATTACTTTTATATTTAAGATATCGTGCAAGTAAAGGTGATTTTCTGGTAATAGATGAACCAGAGATGAACTTACACCCAGAATCACAAGCAAAGCTACTGGAAGCATTATCTATTCTGGTCAATCTTGGCGTAAGAATTTTACTCACAACCCATAGTCCTTATGTTATGGCACATTTGAATAATTTAGTTAATGGTAATCATGAAAATCATGAAATATTAAAACGTCAATCTTCATCTTTATACCTTCAAGATGAAAGAGCATTTTTACCTATGGATAAAGTTAGTGCGTATGAAATGAAAGATAATAAATTAGTTTCATTAAATGATCCAGATTATGGCATTAGATGGGATACTTTAAGTGATGTTTCTGTAGATATTCAACAAAAGTTTTTTCAAATTTATGAAGCAGGACAAGAAAAAGCAGATGAAGCAGAAGAATAATCCTGCTCAAATTCTCAAGGATAAAAAAGATAAACTTGATTGGCAAAATTTTAACTTTCTAGAAAATCTCCTAGTCTTCTGTACAGTACCAGGAAGAAGCGTTCCTAAAGAAAGTAGAGTACATTTTCGGATAACTTTAGATTCTGAAAATCAAGCTATATGTATTTTGTTTGAAATAGATAGAAGAAATGATCCTCTTATTGGAAATCAAGCATTAAAGCGTCCAGATTATATGTCTGTTTATATTGATTCTAATTCTTGTATTTGCACAATTATTGAAATGAAAGGTAAGAATCACAACTCCTTAGAAAATGGAATTGAACAAATTTTAAGGCTAAAAGAAATCTTACAAACTGAGATATCTAATCATTTACCTAGTAAACTAAAAATTAAATATCAAGGAATTTTATTAACTCCATATAATTCACAACCTCCATTAAAGAAAATAGCAGAAATAGCTTCAACTGATTTTATTATTTTACCAATTCAATATAATAATAAAGCAGAATTATTTCCTTATGTTTCAAGGAAAAATGAAATAACTGAAATAAGTAAAAAATATAATCATCAAGAAATTACTGAATCAACAGCCTTGCTTATTGAGGAAATTTTAACAACAAGAGCATTACCAAAGCGTATTCCAGATGAATATTATTCTAAAAACTTTTCCAATAGTCAGGATAGAGAAGGAATTTATATCAATTATTTATTACCAAATGATACCGATTATATAACTTTATTATCGAATACAACACTTACCGAAATTAATATGGAGGAAAATGAATACATGAAAGAGATCATAGAAGAATTAAAGTTACTCAACTTAATAGATAGATTAGCAATCAAGTTTTCAAATACCCAAATATCAAATTATGACAACTAACACAGCTAGTAATCAAAGCTTTAAAACACTGTTACAAGGTTTAGGAAAAGCTTCCGAAAGTCAAATCAAATCAATTTTAGCTGAACGGGAAGTAGTACAACCAGAAGCAGAACTAACTCCTGAAATTATTTCATTGACCAAGTTTTGCGTCCTATTGTGGGCAATTATTTCCGTAATTCCGCTCAAGAATATACCATCTTAGATTTCTTGATTGCCCGTAGCGATCGCCAAATGGAAGCTTCTGACTACATTAAATCTGCTTTGGATGCTTATGATGTGCAAGCCGTGGATTCTTTAATTGGTTTAATTACCCCCGGGCTGAATTAATGCACACTTTAACAGAACGGAAAATCGCGGAGGAACAACGTAAAACTTACGAAGTGCAGCAAATGGCCGAAACTCAACGACAAATGTTGGTCAGGGAAACAGCATTAGCCGATATTCAGCAAGATTTGGTACAATCGGAACAAGGTGTGACAATTGCCGAATTGCAAGCTAACGCCCAAATTCAGCAAGCAACCGGTGAAGCGGAAGCTGTTAAACTAAAAGCTGTCGCTGAGGCTGAAGCTATTCGCGCCCCGGGTAACGCTAAAGCGGAAACCTACCTCGTCCGTGTGCAAGCTTTGGGTTTGCAAGGTTACACGGCTATGCAGTTAATGCAAATTGTGGGCGATCGCAATGTCCGCATTATTCCTGATATCATTGTTGGTGGTAATAATGGCAGTAATAATGGTTTAGCAGATGGTTTATTATCTATGATTCTTTTGAATCAAACTAACAGCAAAACCCATCTAGAATCGAAAATAGTCACACCTCCACAGCTTCCTAATCCTGTAGTTGCTAAACCTGAATCTACTAATCATAATAGTCAGATATAGGTTTAAGTTGAAATAGCATATTTTAGCGATTTTTAGCGATAGCGAACCACTACCTAGGAATCGCTCCTTTTACTTAATTTCCTTTCTTTCCTTATCCGATAATACATCGTGCATTTTAACGACTGCACCAATTACGGCTATTGCTGGGGCAAGAAATCCCTTTTCTGTTACTTGTGCTACAATCGTCCCTAGTTCACCAATTAATTCTTCCTGTTCTGGCCGAGTTCCCCAGCGAATTAAAGCAATGGGTGTATTTAAACTTAAACCAGCAAGAGTAAACTGCTCTACAATGTAGGGCAAATTGTGAATACCCATATAAATGACTATGGTTTCTGCACCATGGGCTATTGCTTGCCAATTTACCTGGGGTTTATACTTACCAGCAGATTCATGTCCAGTAACAAAAGTAACAGAAGAGCTATAAAGGCGATGAGTGAGAGGAATACCAGCATAGGCGGCTGCAGCTATTCCTGATGTAATTCCTGGGACAACTTCTACGGGTATCCCTGCGGCTACTAATTCCGCCATTTCTTCCCCACCACGACCGAAAATAAAAGGATCACCACCTTTGAGACGGACAACAATAGCATTATTTTCCGCTTTTTCAATCAGTAATTGGGTAGTGACTTCCTGTAACAGTGAATGTCTACCCATGCGTTTACCTGCGTTGATTTGTTCTGCTTGGGGATTGATCATTTGTAGCACTTCTGGACTCACCAAAGCATCATAAACAACCACATCTGCACAGGCCAATAAACCTTTTCCTTTGAGGGTCATAAGTCCAGGATCTCCAGGACCTGCACCGACTAAATAGACTTTACCCAAAAATCTTTTCCTCTTTTTTAATGAAATCTCCGATTAAATCAGCAAATTCTGGACTTGTTCCTAAAGGTGGCGCGAGTTGAAAAGTTACTGACGGAAATTTTAATTGTAGCGTTTTTACTGTCTGAGCGATCGCATCAGTGATGCCACCTGTGAATAAAAAGTATGGAAAAATCGCAATTTGTCTATAACCGGCGGTAATCAATTCCTGTGTTCTCTGTTCTAAACTGGGAGGAACGGACCAATAAGCTGTAATTGCACTTACACTGGCAGCTATATTTTCTACAGGGGCATGAGAACCAGCGCGGCGGCTACCATGAGCTAAAATAATTGATATATCTGCTTTGACTGTCATGATCATCCCCGCGAAAAACCTTTCTAATCCAGGATAACTACCAATATAAGGGCGCAATTCTATTTTCATTTCTTGACTTATTGCCTGTTTTGCAAGGGCGATTTCTGCGGGAATATCTGTCATAACATGAAATCCCGGTAATAAGAACAGGGGGATAATTTGCACTATTTTACAGCCAAAAGCTTGAACGTGATTGGCAAAATCTTGAATTTGCTGATGTAAAGGTTGGATATTGGCTTCTAAGGTAGCAACACTGATAAAATTTTCACTTTCGGGTAATATTTTACCTAGTAAAATTGCTAGTTGCTGCATAGAAATATCTGGACGCGGATCAAAACTCCCATGGGATACTAAAAGATAAGCTGTAAAGTTGTTAACTTGCATATTAGGGGGATTGAATAAAATCCAGGGTAAGGTGTGCTAAGATTAGATGTGATCTTGCTATCTCAATTTATCTTATTTCTACTCTGGTTACAGGAATAATAAAGGCATGAATACAATATTTTCATCTCTTACCTTAACAACTGGTAAGGCTTTAACTGTCGTACTAATAGCAATAATTGCAGGTTTAATTCCAATTAATTGCAATTCTGCTTTGGCACAAACAACTACTGAGTTGAACGCTTTTAGAAGCAATTCTTTATCTAAGCATAATAGTTATCGAGCTACCCATCGTAGTCCTAGTATGACAACTAGTAGTTCTGCTAACAACACTGCTCAAGCCTGGGCGCAATACCTAGCGACCAATGGATTGTTTCAACACAGCGCATCTAATCAGCGTAATAATGCTGGAGAAAACTTATATGTCTCCTATACTACAGCACCCTCAATAAACTATGCCACCCTGGCCAACACAGCAGTTCAGTCATGGTACAATGAAGTCAAACTCTATAACTATAATAGTCCAGGATTTTCTTCGGCCACTGGTCATTTTACCCAGGTTGTGTGGAAAAGTAGTACACAATTGGGTTGTGGTACGGCAAAAGGTACTAAAACTCTGAATGGTACTAAATATAATGCTTTCTATGTTGTCTGTCATTATTTACCTGCTGGTAATGTGCAAGGGCAATTTCCCGCTAACGTCTTGAAACCGTAGTTAAGTGGGTGGTTATGAACCGTATCTACATAGGTAAAACCCACCTGTTCGGGTTTCAAAGCTTTGATTTTTCTAAGTCCGCACTGACGGACTTTTTTTATGGACTTAATTGAAGAAATAGGGTTTTGATCTTATTACTATGATTATGAAATAAAATCAGACACCTATTTCTAATTTACCATCTTTAACTAATTTAAACTTTGTTCCTCGCCATTTAATAGTATTACCAAAAAAGCCACAACACCAAATTATAAATCTTACTATATCTGCAATAGGAATTAACCAAAAATACTTTTTAGTTACAGAATCATTAAGAAGTTTTACCCCTATTAACCAAGCCATAATCAATCGCATTAAGAAAGTGATAGAGAAAACTAACCAAGAAAAAATAGAACCACTATTAGTTATTAATAATAGTAAACTAGAAATTGTGCCAAAAGTAAATATTAATCCCCCATAACCCCACGGACGAGAAACACGAATACAACGAGCCCAACGAATTTGACGATTAATAGAATCTAATAAACTACTATGTCCTAATCCGTGTTCTACAATATAGTTAGATAATACTACTTTTTCACCTATTTGAGTTGGTAAATAGCCAAGTTGATAGTCGTCTGCTAAATAATCAGCTACAGCCGCAAAACCGCCAATTTTTGTTAATGTGGTTTTACGAATGACAATGGTTGAACCTAAAGCAAATTTTATCCCTTCTAATTGTTTGCTAACTAAAATACCGACTTGAAAATCTGTGGCTGTACAAATAGCCTCTAAAATAGTCGCTATTCCTTGGGCTGTCGAACGATATAAACAGGTAACAACACCGACTTTTTGATCTTGTAATGGTTGAATGACTGTTTTTAAATATTCGGAACCGACACGAATATCACTATCAGCAATTACTAAAATATCATATTTAGCAATAGTGACAGCATTAGCTAAATTACTAATTTTCAAATTTGCGCCGATAATCTGATCTTTTACTAATAAATTAATATCTATTTCTGGGAATTGTTGAATTAGTTTCTCAATTACTTCTATACTAGGGTCTGTAGAACTGCGGACACTAAAAATTATTTGATATTGGGGATAATTTTGTTGACAAAATGAAGCTAAGTTGGTATAAGTTCCCTGATCTATACCACAAAGGGGTTTTAGAATAGTGACAGGGGGATGAAATTCCGGGTTTATGGGGGGAGAGTCCCGCAAAAAAATGATCGCTGTATAAACCCCATAGGTGTAGAATAAAACGGCTGATAAACAAAGAATTAAAATCAAGGGAAGGGAGTCAGGGACTAAAACAACTGACAACTGACTATTAACAATTGACATAATGAATCTAATCTACTTTCTTTTAAGTTCTTCTTGGACAATGGTAGCAATAGCCATTATTACAGGTTTTTTGAGTGGTGGTAGTAGTGCGGGATTAATTGCTTTAATTAGTAGTGCTGCGAGTAAAAGCAATGCTGCACCTCTGACAACTATAGCCTGGGGTTTCGTCGCTTTAGTTACCGTGGCCTTAATTACCGGCGTGATTTCCCAAATCATGTTAATTCGCTTATCTCAAAATGCGGTTTTGCAATTAAGAATGCGGTTAAGTCGGCAAATATTAGCTTCAGAATTAAGTCATTTAGAACAATTAGGAAATCCCCGGTTATTAGCAACTTTAACAGAAGATGTTCAAGCGGTAGCCAATGCTGTTTATGTTATTCCCTTTTTATGTATTGATATTTCCATGGCTTTGGGATGTTTATTATATATAACATGGCTATCTTGGTTAGTATTTATCATGGTTGTGGTTTTAATGATTGCGGCTATTGCTAGTTGTAAATGGTTATTAGATAGAGGGGAGAAATTATTAGCTTTAGCCCGTGAAGATCAGGATAGTTTATTTAATAATTTTAGCACAATTACGGCGGGAATAAAAGAACTAAAATTACATTATCAACGGCGGCAATTTTTCCTGAGTAATCGTTTAGAAACTACAGCCAGTAGATTTAGAAATCATAATGTCCAAGGTTTAACCTTATTTGCCACAACTACCAGTTGGGGAAAATTAATATTTTTCTTTGCCATTGGTTTTGTCCTTTTCATTTTACCACATTTATTCGCCATTGATGCGGAAACTTTATCTGGTTATATTCTCACATTTACTTATTTAATGTTACCTATGGATAATATTTCCAATAATTTACCATTAATTAGTAAAGCCAGCGTAGCATTACAAAAAATTGAATCTTTAGGTTTATCCTTAGCCAGTCGGGCAGAACTTGCCACTGCACCTCCTAATTCTCTCATAAATTGGCACAGTTTACAACTTCAAAATATTACGCATACTTATTACACAGACAAAGAAGATAATAGCTTTATTCTTGGTCCAATTAATCTTACCCTTTATCCTCAAGAACTAGTTTTTATTGTTGGTGGTAATGGTAGTGGTAAATCATCTTTAGCTAAATTAATTACAGGGTTATATATTCCTGAAAATGGAGAAATTATTTTAGATAAAAATTTGATTACAGAAGCCAACCGCGAATGGTATCGGCAACATTTCTCAGTCATATTTTCTGACTTCTATTTATTTGAAGAACTACTAGGATTAGCTAATAATAACTTAGATATTCAAGCCCAAAAATATTTAGAGAAATTGCAACTTGATCATAAAGTCAAAATCGAAAATGGACAACTTTCCACCACAGCGCTGTCCCAAGGACAAAGAAAACGCCTAGCATTACTAACAGCATATTTAGAAAATCGGCAAATTTATCTATTTGATGAATGGGCTGCTGATCAAGATCCATTATTCAAAGATGTATTCTATACTCAATTATTACCAGAATTGAAAGCACAAGGAAAAACAATCTTAGTAATTAGTCATGACGATCATTATTTTGATTTAGCCGATAGAATTATTAAATTAAACCATGGTAAAATTGAATTTGATAAACTTCCACAAACTTAGAAAATCAGAACTTATACCAATTTTCTATGAAGATGCACATAATCAGATGTAGTCCCCCCTTGCTAAGAACCCCCCTGTAGTCCCCCCTTGCTAAGGGGGGACGGCGAAGCCGGGGGGTAAATTATATGCAACTTTACAAAGAAATGGTATTACGCAAAATATCTCTCAAACCCTCTTTCTCTGCGTCCTCCGCGCCTCTGTGGTTCGTTTTCCCTAATAAATTAAAATTGTGAGGAATTAATCATGACAGAACCTAAAAACGTACTGGGAACAAAATTAGAACTTTGCTGCACTTCTCCCATGACTGGCTTTTACCGTGACGGATTTTGTACCACAGGTGGACAAGATACGGGAATGCACGTCGTTTGCGCTCAAGTCACAGAGGAATTTTTACAATATACTAAATCCCAGGGTAATGATTTGAGTACACCTGCACCTTATTTTAGCTTTCCCGGCTTAAAACCCGGTGATTGTTGGTGTTTATGTGCTGCAAGGTGGCAAGAAGCCCTAGAAGATGGTGTTGCACCTCCCGTAGTTTTAGAAGCTACTCATGCTAGGGCGTTGGAAGTTTGTAATTTAGCAGATTTGCAAAAACATCGAGTAATTCGTAATTAGAAATCCCCTATTAATTGAAAGTTACTAAACCTGACATTCTGGATTTTTTCGATAATCAGGAGTAGCATCAGGATAAAAGGTACGAATACCACCTTTTTTAGCAACAAAAACATTAACAAATGTTTTCTTATCATCAGTTACAGTCAGCAAACAAGCTTTAGATGTAGGTTCTGAATTGGGGTTATTTTTGTATGCTTTCGCTGCAATTGTTAAAATCTCTTCTGCATTGAGAGTGTAACCATATCCTTTTAGTGGATCATTGACAGTCCTTCCACCCACTTTCATTTTAACACCAAAGGAATAAACAGCACCTGGTTTAACTTCAGATGTACTCACAGACTTGGGTAAAATTCCAGCAATACGTTTATTTTGTAAATCCAAGTAACGTCCAGCAAAATGTAAACCACCAATTTTATTTTTTTCTGGTTCACCACAAAAAACATGATCAAATCCTTTAGCATTAAACCAAAGATTAGTTAGATCTTCCAGAAATTCTTGATTAGAAGTTCTTTTCGGAAAAATATAACCCCCAAGATTATTTTTAATATTGCTGAAAACATCGGGAAAACTGTTAAACATGGTTTTAAACCTAGCGGGTTTAACTACTGTTCCCACTTCTCCACACAGTTGATTAACTGCTTTATCAAACTTATTCAACATAGGAGCGGGAGGAGTTAAATCTTGTACACCACCAAATTTAACCTTGACAGGATTCTTTGTATTGTCAAAGAAAGGTAAAAATTCCTCTGCACTCACTAAAGTGGGACTAAATAGAGTGGTGATGAAAAATAGTTCTGCTGCTAAAATTAAGCACCGAAATTCATGCAAATTTTTACAACTTTGAACATTGATGGTTTTAGACAAGAGGTTTAATATCATTGAAATCTCACTAGTATTATTGTGAATACTTGCACATTACTAATATGAAACTATATAGTAGTGTCAATTATTCTTAATAAATCTTAAAATGATTTGCTAATTAAAATCCATCATCTCCCCAAATTCTTCCATCATTTTTTCCAGTAGTTCTTCCATCATATCTTCCTGATTAGAACGGAGACTTTGTGGACCTGCGAGAAATTCTTTAATAGTTATTTTCTTATCTTTAAAATCTTGAACAAAATCACGAATTTCCGCAACTATTTTAGTTTGAGCTTGCATGGTTTCCAGCATTAATGTAATACAATCAACACCTTGTTTAGCGGCTTTTTTATAATCTGCAACCATTGATCCTTCTGGGGTATTTTTTGCTAACCGGAGTTCCTGTTTTAATTTGTCATATTGATTTTTAAGAATTTGATTTTGTTGTTCTATATTTTTACATTTACGAGTTAAATCATCTTCGCTATTATTATCAATTGTTTCTCCGACTTCATATTTACGTTCAATTTCTAAAAGTCTCGCTAAATCTCCTTCTTTATAAGCTTTATTAATTTCTTTCATGATTTCTGTGTGAGTCATTTGGGTTTCATTGTCTTTAACCTTATCAGGATGAAAGATTTCCGCTAACCGCAAAAATGTCTGTCGGATTTTTCTCGAATCGTCTGTTCTCGGTACTGTGGGAGATTGTGAATCTTGTTCTGCTTCCCAAAATTGACGACGACGTTGATGATTTTCCTGGGAATCATCATTTTCAAATAGTTCATTTAATTCTTCATTATCATCATTTTCTTCTTCTTCTTCTTCAATATGTTTATAACTAATAATTCCTCCTATTTGCAAACTTCTGTACAGTGATTGAATATTTTTCTGGGTTTGCTTTCCCATTTTTCTTGTAGTTAAAATTTCGGTAAATAAACCATGAATTTCTGTATCTAATTCTGCCATTTTTTTCATATTGGGACTAACTCGCTGAAATACCTCTGTCGCTAAAGAACGCATTTTTTCAACGAAGTTATTTAATTCTGTCCGCTTTTTTTTAATCTGCTTTAATAGAGATTGGTGCTCTTTCTCTAAACCCTCTAACTGAAGATGTAAGTCCGATAGTGCTAGGGGAGTTACTGTATTTGAGGATACTGTTTTTGTTTTGCGTACCATAGCAGATGCAATTAAGTTTAGGTTTAATAAAAGAAATACATTTATTATTTTATTATTTTAAGTTAATTTTGACAATAATCAGGGTTCTCAGGTGGTAAATTTAGTTTTATCCTTAGTTCTGGATCATAACAGGCTTTTTCCCAGTTTTTTGCAGATTTGACTTGTTCAGCAGTTAGATTTTTAGCTTCAATAAAATTAGCACAAATATATTTTTCATAACTTGTAGCTTGATCAAAAACATCACCGCACATTATAGCATCTTTGAACTTTGTATCTTCTAGATCCGCTCCTTGAAAATTTGCTCCTTTAATTTTTGATTCCTTTAGATTAGCCTTATAAAGATGGGCTTTTTGAAATTTAGCTTGTTCAAGGTATGCTTTTTGTAAATTAGCATCAATAAGATTGGTTTCTCGAAAATCTATTTTAGATAAAGAAGCATCATAAAAATTACTTTGATAAAGATTTGCTTTCCTTAAATTACTACATTTTTCTTGTGTACATTCCAATATTGCACGTTTAAAACTTGTCTGAGCCAGCTTGCCATTCTCTAATTTAATTCCGCTTAAATTAGCTCTATCCAAAACTAAGTTCCATAATTCAACACCGTTTTCATTCAAGTCTTGTAAAGCTGAAATTCTTCCACCACTAACTTCTTTTCCAGCAGCATTATTAATGATTGTCCAAGCTTGAAATTCTTTTTGTTTTTGCCTTTGTGGTGCTTCCCAATAATACTTTAATACTCCTGAAATCAAACTAATTAAAAGTCCTTTTTCTACAATTATTATCAAAACTTTTTTAGCCAATTGTTTTTTAGGAAACTCTAGGAAATATCTTAACCATTCTTTGAAAACCCACGGTTTTTGTGGATATTGCGGAATATATTCTTTATTTGGCAGATATGTTTCATATAAACGACGGTAAGTTTCAGCAGATAAACCGGCTTTTTCTGCCTCTTTTTCTAACAATGCAAATTGATATTCACGAGTTAAAGGATCAGAAATTTCTGCAATAATCAAAAATTTCTCTCGCAGTTCCTTAACTTCCGATATTTCTTGTAAATGTAAATGTTTGTCCACTTGAGAACTATTCTGTTGTTTAGATTTATCTGTACTCATTGCTCAAATATATCCTCGTGATTTTTTAAGACTATGCCAAAATTTTAAATGCTAAGAAAGACGTTTTATAAAACGTCTCTACATTATTTTTCACTAGATATCTATTGATTATGGAAAAAGTCTTCGACATCCTTTACAAATTTCTATTTCTCTCTGGGTATTAGCATTACGACAAATATTATCACACTGCCTTTTTAAAGCAGCAAATACTATAGTTGAAGCCGTTGAACTTGAGGGTGCAGTAAAAGTAGCTAATATTAAAGTTGGACTACTTGTTTGTTGTTTGTCAGGAGTAGTAACTTCAAAATCAAATTTGTGATTACCAATACTGTTTGCTGTTGTGTGAAATTTATCATCTATTTCTTCACCGCTTAGTAATTGCGATAAAAGTCGAATAGATGCTTCACCTCGTAAGATGGATTGTGTTAACTTTTTTGCTAACTCTTTATCCTCATCATTTAAATTATCCCATGCAGATGGTAGTAAAACTTTGTCCGTCATAAGTGTAAATGTAACTAGAACAAATAAAATGTACCATAATCAGTATCAGAAATGTTGAATGTCGTTACAAAACTTTACATATTTAAGTATACTAGTATTATCAAGGGTAAAAATGTCAACATTTCATAATATCTTCCATCCAATGAACATAACTGATTT
>NZ_JACJTO010000010.1 GCF_014698755.1 Aphanizomenon flos-aquae FACHB-1287
TTCAATAGCTTTTTGGTAAGCAGTAACAGCCCCATCTAATTTCTTTTGGTAATACAGGGTATTGCCAAGATTGTAGTAAGCAATAGCATATTTAGGGTCAAGTTCAATAGCTTTTTGGTAAGCAGTAACAGCCCCATCTAATTTCTTTTGGTAATACAGGGTATTGCCAAGATTGTAGTAAGCAGTAGCATATTTAGGGTCAAATTCAATAGCTTTTTGGTAAGCAGTAACAGCCCCATCTAATTTCTTTTGGTAATACAGGGTATTGCCAAGATTGTAGTAAGCAGTAGCATATTTAGGGTCAAATTCAATAGCTTTTTGGTAAGCAGCAACAGCCTCTTCTAATTTCTTCTCGTAATACAGGGCAATGCCAAGATTGTAGTAAGCAGTAGCATATTTAGGGTCAAATTCAATAGCTTTTTGGTAAGCAGCAACAGCCCCATCTAATTTCTTCTGGTCACTCAGGGCATTGCCAAGATTGTTGTAAGCACTAGCATCTTTAGGGTCAAGTTCAATAGCTTTTTGGTAAGCAGTAACAGCCTCATCTAATTTCTTCTGGTCATACAGGGCAATGCCAAGATTGTAGTAAGCAGCAGCATATTTAGGGTCAAATTCAATAGCTTTTTGGTAAGCAGTAACAGCCTCATCTAATTTCTTCTGGTCACTCAGGGTAATGCCAAGACCATTGTAAGCAATAGCTAATTTAGGATTAAGCTGTAAAGCCTTTTTATGGTACGCTAAAGCTTCCTCTGGCTTACCTTGGGCATTTAATACATTACCTATGCCAACATAAGCTTCTGCATCATTATGATTGATTTGTAAGGCTTTCTGGTGTGCTGCTAAAGCCTCCGCTAATTTTCCCTGTCGTCGTAAAGCATTACCCAAATTGTTATAAGCCTTGCCATTATTGGGTTCAACCCGCAAAATCTTACGCCAAATCGTCTCCGCTTGGGAATTGTTACCCACTGCTTCCGCTGTTTCACCTTGTTTAAATAGCTGTTGGACGGTATTTTGAGCAAATACAATCTGAGTGGTGCTAGTTAGAGATAAAGTCAGCAATAAAGTAATAAATATGCGATTCCTCATATATTTTCAGATATTTGCCATAATTTGACCTTTTTATCTCAATAAAAAAACAGAGCATTTATGGCATTACATAGACGATATTATCACAATCACGACAATATTTTATTTCTTCAAAAACTTTTGTCGCATCTTAATTACAAAAGTATTCACCTCTGGAATATTCATTCTCGAAGCAATGAGAGAAAATACACCAATTCCCACGAAAGCAGATATAGATAATTCTATTAATAAAGTAATTAAATTGGGTTTACCCAAAATTTGACGAGAAACCATTAAAGCTCCAAAACTAGCTAGACCCGATATAATACTACCACCAGTTAAACCCAAAATAGGAATACACCATTCCCGCCAAGGTAAACCATTAAGTTTGCGATTTAGCAAAAATAATAACATCAACATGGAACTACAATTAACGCCAACTGTAGCCAAAACTAAACCCGGTGCACCAAAAGGTTCAACTAATAATAAATCTAGTACAGCATTAAGAACAATATTAAATGTACTAATTTTAAAGGGTGTTTGTCCATCACCTAAAGCATAAAATACTCTGACTAAAACATCACGCCCTAAATAGACAAACATTCCAATTCCATAGGCAATTAATAGAGAAGATACTAACTGAGTTGCTTCTTGTTTGAATGCTCCCCTTTGATAAACTATCTGGACAATTGGCTCAGATAAAGATACCATTAAAGCCCCTAAAGGTAACATGGTGACAGCAGTTAGTAAAAGTCCTTGCCGAATGCGTAATTTTAGTTCTGGCCAATTGTCTGGGTGAGAAAGTTTAGCAAATGTTGGTAATAAGGGCAGTAAAATAATATTAGAAATAATTCCCAAAGGAGTTTGTACTAAAAGATTTGCATAGGTAAAACCTGCTGCTGCACCTGCAATAGGACTGGCAAAATAAAGGTCAGTAGCGACATTAATCGGCATCATTCCTGATGATATTGTCGCTGGAGTCATGATTTTAATTACTTCTTGAACGCCAGGAGATTTAAAATCAAATCTTAGTCGTAATGTCCCTAATCCTAACCGCCATTGGACAATTAATTGCATTAACCATTGCAAAACTCCTCCCGCTAAAGTTCCCCAAGCTAATACCATGCCACCGATTAAAGCATATTCGGGATTAATAATTTGTTTACCATATTGCCAACCTAAAATACCAATACCGAAAATAACAGTAATGCTAGATAATAATGGACTAATTGATAATAACCAATATTGATTAGCTGCATTTAAAGTTCCAAAACCAATTCCAATTAAGCCCGCAAATAAGGACAACGGGGACATAATTTGAATTTGACGAATAGCGATCGCTCTTGTAGATGCTTCTAAGCCATGACCAACTATATCAACAATATACTCAGCACAGAATATCTGAGCAAATGTCACCACTAGCAACAATCCACCTACAAGGGTTGTTACTGTTTCTACAATAGGTGCTGCCTCCTCTTTTTTGTGTTTAGCTAAAACGCTGACAATGGCACTATGTAAAGGTCCATTGACACCACCAAGTAAGATTAAAAGAAAACCAGGAATAATATAGGCATAACTATAAGCTGTAGCTGCTGCACCTACACCGAAAGCAGCCGCGACTGCTTGCTGTCTAATTAAACCAAATACTTTACTAATTAATGTTGCTGCGGCAACAATACCAGCAATACCAGCGAAAGAACGAGCAGCTTTTTTTTCTTGTTGTGTCACAAAATATTAGTTGTCAGTGGTCAGTTGTCAGTGGTCAGTTGTTAGTGGTCAGTGGTCAGTGGTCAGTTGTTAAATTTGATAACCACAATTTACTTGAACTTTGTGGTGCGGGCATCTTGCCCGCCATAATTATACAAACTAAATACAGTACAGCTTAGTTGTCAGTGATAATTAGTTATAAATGTTTCAACGACAACCCAAACTATCGCGGGTAGAAATACCAGTTACAGGATTAACACCATCAGCCCTTTTACAGAGTAGAGATATTTGATAACGGTCAATGATTGCATTTGTAAAATCAGCACCAGTGATATCTGCATCATAAAATCGACTGCGGGACAAAATTGCTTCTGTAAAAATAGCATTTTTCAGATTAGCACTATCAAAGGTAACACGGTCAACTAAAGCACCTGTTAAATTTGCACCTTCTAAATTGGCTTTTAATAACACACCTTTGGTAAAAATTGCGTTAGTTAAATTTGCACCTTGGAAATTTGCTCCCCGCATTTCGGCTGCTACAAAAGTTCCACCGACAAAATCAGTATAGGAGAAATCACGATTTTCTAGACTGGCATTATTGTAATTAATGGTATTAACTTGAGCAAAAGTTGTTTGCGGATTCATGATCATACACAATCCCGCCAAAATAAAAATTAAAGTTAAATATCTTAACAAAATCCTGTTCATAAATTTGTTTATTTGTTTAAGAATTGATAACCTTTCCCTCCCCAACCCTCCCCAAGGCTTCTGGGAGGGTGCGCGACAGCAGGGGTGGGGTGTATTCTTATATTATTGTCAATAGTCAATTGTTTTTTATTGACAACTGACAACTGACAACCGACTATTTCCAATCCTTACCAATGCGAATTGTTAGGTCAGATTCCAAATCACCATTTCCCGAAACCTCGATTTTACCTAAACCTAAAACTTGTTGTAAATCAATTCCTGGTTGTCGGTTGCCTTTTTGGGCAATAATCTGAGTTTGGCGCTGAGTATCTGGCCAGTCTGGAACTGCGTAAACATTAGTAAAACCTTTCTGCTTAAGATAACTAATCACTTTTTCCGTTAACTGGGGTTGATTAGTCGAATTTTGCACAGCAACTCTTTGGATAGAAACAGGTCTGTTATCTGCTGTAATACCAGCTACATTTACCCCAACGAAATCATTTAATAAGCTTTGTTGACCAGTCATATTCAACCAATAGCTATTGGGGTCTTGACTGAATTTGCTAAAAGTACCAGGTAACATGGCCGCTTGGAAATTATCCCGTTTTATATTGACGGAAAAATTGGCCAGTGCCATCATTTCCTCCATTTTCAGGTTAGTATCAAAATACTTTCGCATGAGGCGAGTTAATTGGGGCAACTTGAGTAAAACCGTGGGACTGTTTAGACGTTGCATTAAGGCAGTTATTAATGCCTGTTGTCGTTGGACTCTAGGTAAATCCCCCATACCCTCTTCACGAAAGCGGGCAAACTGTTCTGCTTGTTCACCATTGAGATTTTGCCAACCCCTAACTAAATTGATTGACAAACCACCAGCCTGATCTTGATAATTCATGGTTTGAGGGACAAATACATCCACCCCACCCAATTGTTCAACTAATTGGCGCAGGCCGCTAGTAGAAATGCGAATATATCGATCTATAGGAGCATTATTTAAACTACGACTAACTACCCGTGCTGCTAAAACTGGACCACCTTTAGCGTTAGCTTCAGATACCTTAGTTAATCCCTGTTCGGGAATTGCTATCATTGTTCCTCGGGGAATTGACAGCAAGCGAATAGATTTATCACTGGGATTTAACCTCACCAACATCATGGTATCACTGTTGCCAGCAAAACTTTCTGGTGAACCGTCTACAGTACCCGATACCGGTTCAATACCCATAATTAAAATATTCATGGGTTTTGATAAATTGTACTGAGAAAGCTTCGTCCATAGATCTGCAGGTAATTTTACTTGATCTTGTTGATTAGAACTGAATTCATCATCTTTAGTTTGATCTAGATTACTCCATAGAGGAGTCCATAGTGCCAAACTTGATCCTAGTAATCCAGATAAAATTATCCCTAAAACAATGGTTAATACCCACAACAACCAGCGGGGAACGGATAAGCCTAAGCGATCATATATCTCGTTGGGAATTGCCCCCACAGATTCAACAACATTAGGAGAAGAGTTAACTGATGTTTTTGCTTTTACCGCTGAAGTTGACCCCGATTCTTGTTGAGATATTACCTGATTTTCTGACCATTGAACTGGTGGATGTTTCATCTCTGATTCTGGGGTTGGTACTTGTTGAGGTGCTACCCGATTTTCTGACCATTTAACTTGTTTAATCACAATTTTTTCCCCACTCAACCACTCCTTAAAGGTATGTTAATACAAGCTACAAATAATGCGGAAATTTTAGATTTTGTGAAAGGTTGATGCACAATTTTATTGGGTATTGCTGTCCTCACGGTTTTAATAAGTAATAATTAAAACATACTAAATTGGGAAAATTCATCAGTAGAAATAATTCCAAAATGTACACTTACAAATGAGGTTTTACTGAAGGTATCAACGGTATAAAATTCAATAGCAAAGCTATACATAACAATTGACTTTCAAACCTGTTCCGTTTTTCCTCTTCCCTGCTGTATATTATTCTCAATTACCTGTGTACGCCAACATGAATAATTTATTTTTTCCTGTGATTCTCGCTGGTGGTAAAGGTGAGCGTTTTTGGCCTTTGAGCCGACTAGACCGACCTAAACAATTTTTAAGCCTTGATGGTAGCTCAAAAAGCTTACTACAAGCAACCGCTGATCGATTATTAACTCTATCTGGTGGTTGGGAACAGTTGTGGGTCATTACTTCTAGTCCCATTGCTCAAGGGGTGCGAGAACAACTTCCTGATTTACCAGAGTCGAACTTACTCATTGAGTCACAGGGTCGAGACACCGCTGCTGCTGTTGCTTGGGCAAGTCTGGAAATTAAAAACCGTTACGGGGAAGATGCTATGATTGGCTTTTTCCCGGCTGACCATTGGATTGCTGACCTAGAGGTATTTGCAGAAACTTTTGCTGCTGCTACTGACTTGGCATATAGTAGGGAGGCTATTGTGACTTTGGGAATCAAACCTAATTTCCCATCAACTGGTTATGGTTATATTGAGCAAGGTGAAAAGATAGGAAGTTTTAACTGTTTGTCAGCTTATCACGTTCATCGGTTTACTGAAAAGCCTAACCGGGAAACAGCGGAAACTTTTTTGTCAACGGGGCGGTTTAGTTGGAATAGTGGGATGTTTGTTTTTCGAGCTGGTGTTGTTCTGGAAGAATTACGCACCCATGCACCAGAAATTATTGCACCTTTAGAACAACATGGCCCTAGTATTTATCCCCAGCTACCTAAGAAAAGTATAGATTACGCACTGATGGAAAAAACCAGTCTAGCTTATGTTTTGCCGGTAGCATTTGGTTGGGATGATTTAGGTGATTGGAATGCTATTGAACGTTTACTGAAACATGATGATAATCCTAATGTAGAACTTGCTACTCATCTGGGATTAGATACCCAAGGGGCGATTATTTATGCCTCCAATGCTGATGATGTAATTGTTACCATTGGTTTAGAAGATGTGGTGATTGTCCGCGATCGCAATGTTACACTGGTAGTTAAAAAAGACCGTACCCAAGAAATTAAGCAAATTCTGAAAATCCTACAAAGTGATGAGCGATTTACGGATTTGTTGTAAAATTTAAAACTCCTGGTAAATAGCTGAGATTATTTTTATGTTTATAGTTATCTTATCCCCCCGGATAGGATATCATGCTACGAGGTGAGAGAAATAATCTAGGGATTTTCTAGGGTTATCTCGCTGTTTTGGTTATCTTGAGGAACTCATTGTGGTTGTAACCCCGGACAAACTGCACGCTACCCATAGCCACGAGCATTTACCCAGTAAAGACCGTGTAGCCGTGTTGCTGATGGGCTATGGCGAAGTCGAAAGCTATGAAGATTTCGCTAACTATAACGAACAAGCTTTAAATTTACTGACGGCTAAATTTGCTCCTGTTCCTACTTGGATTTATCCCCCTTTAGCCAAGCTTTTGGCATTATTTGATCGTCATGAATGGGGACACACACACCATGATTTTATTTCCCCACACAATGCCATTTTTGAAAGACAAAGAGCGGGGATTGAACATGAATTACAACATAAATGGGGTAATGGTGTTCAGGTTTTCAAAGCATTTAACTTCTGCGCTCCTTTTTTACCAAACCAAGTTTTAGCGGAAATTAAAAATCAAGGCTTTAGTAAACTGCTGATTTATCCATTATTAGTTGTTGATTCCATTTTTACTAGTGGTATTGCCATTGAACAAGTGAATAATGCCCTGGTAGAATTAGCTGATGGTGATGAACATTGGATCACAGCCCAAAGATATATTCCTTCGTTCTACAATGAGCCAAAATATATTGATTTAATGGCGCATTTGGTAGAAGAAAAAATTCATACTGATTTGGCTACAGGTTATTTACCTTCGCAAATTGGGATTATCTTGATGAATCATGGTTGTCCTCATAAAGCTAAAGGTTTTACATCTGGAATTGATGAAAGTCAAGGAATGTATGAGTTAGTTAGAAACAAGCTAATTAACAATTACCCATTAATTTCTGTGGGTTGGTTAAACCACGATACACCGTTAATAGAATGGACTCAACCCAATGCTACCCAAGCTGCTGAAAATTTGATTCAATTGGGTGCAAAGGTAATTCTATTTATGCCGATTGGTTTTGCTACAGAAAATCATGAAACTTTGTTGGATGTTCATCATATTATTCATGATTTGGAAAAACAACATTCAGATGTAGATTATTTACAAATGGCTTGTGTAAATGATCATCCCCAATTTTTAGCTATGGCTGCTGAATGGGCAAATGTACATATTGCAGAGTTAATGGAAACAGAAGGAATGGCTGTTAATTCACATTCAGCTATTACTCATCATCACCATCATCATTAGTAATTTACTAGATTTATATCCCCGAATTCTTAGAGAAGTCGGGGATTTTGTTGTTGATAATTAAGTAGTTTGGCATTAAAAATTGTGGCTTTCCTAGAGCAGTTGTGGTAATAATTACTCAAGCATACAGCACTTCACGGTGTTATGAGGTACATATCTAACAGGCAAGATGCCCGCACCACAAGAGTTTGATGATTCAACTTTGTACCTCATAAGAGTGGAAAACGCCGTATAATTGTGATAAAATTACCAGGGAATAAATTCCTCAAAGTCTTGCCAATTATTAAAGATATTTACGGATATCTGAGATTTATTAATACCATGATCAGAGACTTTGAAGATATTCTCTGACAATATGATGCAGCATCTATCGGAAAAGCAAATTCCAGGCTAAAATCATTACTTAGTGGGATATTGCTTTCCATATTGATATTCAATTTTACAAGAGGTTATGGACAAAAGTCCAACAGATGGCAGTATTATCCTCCTCTAAGCTGGCGAGACAGTCTCCTGGCGCGGGGGAGACTTGTAGGAGATTTCTATTATGCTAACACAGGAAATTCGTAATTCCTTGGATATTGCTGACTTAAATCAGCTTAAATCCGATCTGAATTGTTTACAGCCAGTAGACGTGGGCGAATATATCACCCAACTACCCGAAAAACAAAGAGCAATTGCCTTTCGGTTACTCAATAAAGACCAGGCCATAGATGTTTTTGAATATTTACCCACAGAAGTACAGGAAGACCTGATTAATTCCCTCCACGATGCCCAGGTAGTCCACTTGGTTGAAGAAATGAGTCCTGACGAACGGGCGGAATTATTTGATGAACTACCAGCGGGAGTAGTCAAACGTCTATTACAACAACTCAGTTCCGAACAAAGACAAGCCACAGCGACGATTCTCGGCTATCCAGAAGGGACAGCGGGGCGGGTCATGACTACAGAATATGTGCGCTTGCGGCGAGGTTTAACGGTTGGTGAAGCCCTCAGTAAAATCCGCTTGCAGGATCAAGACAAGGAAACAATTTATTACGCCTATGTTACTGATGATAACCGCAAATTAGTTAGTGTAGTTTCTTTACGTCAGCTATTGTTTACGTTTCCTGAGGTTTTAATTAAAGATATTGCCAGCCCTCACGTTGTTAAAGTGAGAACAGAAACTTCCCAGGAAGAGGTTGCCCGGATTATGCAGCGTTATGATTTAATCGCCATGCCTGTGGTTGATAGAGAAGATAGACTAGTAGGTATTATTACGATTGATGATGTAGTGGATATTTTAGAAGAAGAGGCTACAGAGGATATCCAAAAATTGGCGGGTGTCAGTGGTGATGAAGAGGCCTTATCTCCCCCACACATCACCATTCGCAAACGATTACCCTGGTTATTGGGAATTATGGGATTATATATTGGCGCGGCCAGTGCGATCGCTCCTTTTCAAGAAGTGATTGCCGCTGTACCAGTTCTAGCCGTGATTATGCCCATATTTTCTAATACAGGTGGCACTGTTGGTATCCAAGCTCTTACCGTGACCATTCGTGGTTTAGGTGTGGGAGAAGTTACACCAGAAGATACCTGGAAAATCCTCCGTAAGGAACTTTTAGCTGGTTTAGGAACTGCTGTAGCCTTAGGGATAACAATGGTTATCCTTTCCCTAATTTGGGCTAAACCCCAAGAAAGATGGGTAGCTTTAATAGCTGGGGCAGTCATGGCTACTAATACGATGGTGGCTGTAACTTTAGGGACTTTGTTACCGATGGGTTTAAAGCGTTTAAAACTAGATCCAGCCTTAATGAGTGGTCCTTTAGTGACAACAATGCTAGATACTATCGGTTTTTTAACCTTCCTCAGTATGATTTCTATTGCTTTAAAGGTATTTCATTTACAATCTTGAAAGATTGATAATTGGTAATTGATCATTAGCAGAAGTGTTGAATGTTAAGATTTTGAGGATTGTGTCCAAGTTGTGCATTGGTATTGGTGATACCAAATTTGGTCAATTAATGACTCTATTCTCAATAGACAATGGATTTTACCTGGGTAAAACGCAAAGATTGTAAAGTTTTATTGCAGGATTCAACACTTGTGGATCATTAGATATTTTTCATCATTACCAATTATCTAATAAACCAAAATCTAAAATCTAAAATCTCAATGCCTACTACTACTTGGAATCGTCATCACATTCTTACTTTAGCTGACTTCACAACGGCTGAATATAATGCAGTTTTACAAACTGCGGCTTCTTTTCAAGAGGTACTATCACGACGCACTAAGAAAGTACCAACATTACAGGGACAGGTAGTAGCAAATTTATTTTTTGAATCTTCCACTCGCACCCGCAGTAGTTTTGAAATAGCGGCTAAAAGGTTAAGTGCAGATACGCTAAATTTCTCTGCTGCTACATCTTCTATGACAAAAGGAGAAACAATTCTTGACACTGCAAAAACTTATTTAGCTATGGGAACTGATATTATGGTAATCCGCCATAAAGAAGCAGGAGTACCACAAGCGATCGCTCAAGAAATGGATCGTTTAGGTGTAAAAGTTAGCGTTCTTAATGCTGGTGATGGACAACATGAACATCCATCTCAAGGATTACTTGATTTATTTACTATTTGTAGTTTAATTGACTCTGCACAACCCAGAATTGAATTATTAAAAGATAAAAAAATTGTTATTGTTGGAGATATTTTACATTCTCGTGTAGCCCGTTCTAATATTTGGAGTTTAATTGCCAGTGGTGCAGAAGTTCATCTTGTTGCACCTCCCACATTATTACCTAAATTCTTTGCCGAATATTTGGGTATTGACAAAAATAATCATCGTTTATTTACCCATTGGCAATTAGAACCAGCTTTAGAAAATGCTGATTTTGTGATGACATTGCGCTTACAAAAAGAACGGATGACTGCTAATTTACTCCCTAGTTTAAGAGAATATCATCAACTATTTGGCATAACTCGCACTAAGTTAAAACTCTGTAAACCTAATGTTAAAGTATTGCATCCAGGTCCAGTAAATCGCGGGGTGGAAATAAGTTCTGATTTAATGGATGATCCCCAATTTAGTTTAATTCAATCTCAGGTAACTAGCGGTGTGGCCGTGCGAATGGCACTTTTATATTTTATTGGTAGTGGTAGGGCTTAATATAACTCTCTGGTGTCACTTTCGGAATTTTATGACCCCCATAGGTTTATGATAGAAATGCGTTGTGATTCTCGTTAAATCCAAAAATGGAAAAAGTTTTAAAAGTCATCGCTGAGATAATTACTAACCCACCCATTCCCCATGAACCTCAGAAACAATCTTTGAAAAATTGGGCGATGTATTGCTTACGGTATAGAGGTTTTATAGTTGTTTTTGCCCAAAATGCCGATTTTGCTGTGCAGCTTAAAAACGGGGATAAGTTCTATTTTAGGGTTACTGATAATGCCAATAATTTAGACAATAATATGAACTGGATAGTTTGGGATAATGTGAATAAAATTATGAGTTTGATTCCTCAATCCTAGACTTATCCATTTCTTGTAGGTTGGGTTGAAGCATGAAACCCAACTCTATCCAAAAACATATAGCAGTTCCCGGTGTTATCAGGTACATATCTAGCGGGCAAGATGCCCGCACCACAAGAGTTTAATGATTCAACTTTTTAGTTTTAGGGAACAGGGAATAAATTAGTTTGTACTTCATTAAACTGGGAAACAATGGACAGGCTTTTATTCGCTTAATTTTGGTAAATTAGCGAAAACCTGTTTCACCAATTCCTGAGTTTTATTTTCTAAATATTGCCAATTCACATCCCCATATTCATCAATTAAGTTAGTATCAATATCAACTGCTGTATTCTGTGAACTATAATTCAGAAAACATACTTGATAACACAAATCCCACAAATCTATATTTACTTGTTCCTGTTGACGTTGTAAAAGTAAGTGATATCCTGGATAAGGCATGGGCAAACTAGTCAGAGTTTTTTTAATTTCCTCTATTTGTGCTATTGTTGCGGTTTCCATGTTCTGCACTAACTGAGTTACCAAGGCTTTGGTTTCATCAGTAGTGTTAGCAGGCCAAGTCAACACATCTTGATAAGTCCCTTTCCAGTCACATACATCAAGCTGCTTGCGAATATTATCAATCACACGAATAAAAGCAGGTTGCATCAAGATCTCGGCTTGTTGCCATGAGGTAGAATTAGTTATCTTAGGTAACATAGCTAGTAAATAGGGATACTGATAGCAAAATTAATAAATGCTCTGTGGTAATTTAAAAACGAACAACGGACAACGGACAACTGACAACGAACAACTGACAATACTTCTAATTTAAATCTTTTCTTAAGATACCTGATTGTAGGAAAGGAATTTTGGAGATATTGACTATTAATGAGAAAATTAAGCTATGAGGCTGGGGAGGGAAATTATGATCGGGAAATTGCTGGATAATCGTTACCAAGTCATTCGCATTTTAGCGACGGGGGGATTTGGTCAAACCTATATTGCCCAAGATACCAGACGGCCAGGTAATCCCATCTGCGTAGTGAAACACCTAAAACCAGCTAATTCTGACCCTAATATCTTTATTACTGCTAAAAGGCTGTTTAATAGCGAAGCCGAGACTTTAGAAAAATTGAGTAACCATGGGCAAATACCCAGACTTTTAGCTTATTTTGACGAAAATAAAGAATTCTTTTTAGTCCAAGAATTTATTGACGGACATACTCTTGCTCAGGAACTCATTCCCGGCCAGCCTTGGAGTGAAGCCCAAGTTGTGCAAATGCTGGTGGAAATTTTGAGTATTCTTGAGTTTGTTCATCAAGAAGGTGTGATTCACCGCGATATTAAGCCCGACAATATTATTCGCCGTGAAGCTGATTATAAATTAGTTTTAGTAGATTTTGGTGCAGTTAAACAATTGCGTTGTCCTTTAGTTTTGGTAGGGGGACAACAAACAGCTACAGTTGCTATTGGCACGCCTGGTTATATGCCAACAGAACAGGGACAAGGGAAACCCCGTCCTAATAGTGATATTTACGCTTTAGGGATTATTGCCATTCAAGCTTTAACAGGTGTTCCGGTTAATCAATTACAAGAAGATCCAGATACAGGGGAAATTAACTGGCAGCATTTAATTCCGATTAATCCTGATTTAGTAGGCATTTTAACTAAAATGGTGCGTTACCATTTCAAAGAACGCTATCAAACTGCAAGGGAAGCGTTACAAGCTTGTCAAAAGTTAGTAGATATCACCCAGGAATTGTCCCCAGTCCCCTTATCCCCTCAAATTATTTATCAATCTCCACCAAACCTAGCTTCAATATTAACGCAGAAAACAATGGCGGTAGCTCCGATTCATCATGTTCCTTCTCAACCTGTACCCCAACAACATATTTCCCAGGAATCTAATAAACCAGATCCTTTACCTTTATTAATTGGCATATTATTAACAGGTGGTATAGCGGCTTTATTTACAAATATATATCCCAACTTGAAGAATTTAACTGTTAATTGGACGGGAGAAAATAGCAAATCAACAAATAATTGTATGGCTGTAGTTACGGCTAATTCTAATATCCGTTCCGAACCCAGTGCTATCAATTCTGATAATATTTTAAAAACCTTGGGTGCAGCCAGTGAATTTGAGGTGACAGGTAAACGCACAAATCGAGGCTGGGTAGAAATTAAACTTTCATCTGGTCGCTTGGCTTGGGCGCATTCTGATGTAATTTCTAATCATGAAAAATGGATTTCTTGTCGTCGAGATCAAGGTTTAGCTATTCAAACTGTAGACGATAGTCCTTTAATTGCGTCCCGTCCAGTTCCTCAAGTTTCACCAAAACCTGTTGTAGAAACTCCTGCACCCAAACCAACTCCAGCCGCTACTGAAAATAAAGATAAAACGGTGGCACAAGCTCGAGAAAAGTTTGAATCGGGAGATTTACAAGGAGCAATTGCTTTACTAAAATCAACTTCAGGAAATGCTATTTCTGGGATTAAAGAAACGGTTAATACTGTTAATCAATGGCAAAATGATTGGGCAAAAGCAGAAGCCTTAGCTAAGGATATTAATAAAGCCATTGATAATGGTCAATGGGATCAGGTTTTAGCTTATCGAGATCATCCTGAAAAGTTACCTAATATTAAATACTGGCGTGATAAATTAGAGCCAATGTTTAAACAAGCTGCTGATAATGTTGCTAAACAGGCATTACCCCAGAAAAATCAACCAACTTCTTCCCCAACACCAAAGGAAGGGGTTTAATAAGCCGTTGTCTATAGCTCTTTGGGAATAAATTCTCAGTTTAATAAGTCGCTAAAAGTGAGCTAAGAGTCTTGTCTATTTTTAGCCCACACTGCACCCACCTGACCCACCTGCTTAACCAGCACTGATGGCAAATACTTATAAATAAAAATTATATATGTATAAATATCACAATACAAATTTATTGTTTCTACGGTTTCATAACCCTAATTAGAGCTTGATATATTTACAGAAGTATTTATACAAACAAAGTCAAAAATATAACACTGAAATTTTAAAATTTCTTTTATAAAAAATCAGCCTAGCCGTGCTAAGGTTTTATTTTCGTTATCTTTCCTAGCTGCTTCAGCTTATGCATTTGCCCTCTTTACATCCACAACACCTTGAAGAATTAGTCAAAAGTAGTGGTATAAACTTTGACTTAATTAATTTAAATTTTCAATCGCTTCAAGGCCTCAATGCGTATGAATATCTGCTAATTTCTAAGCAACTCCCTCGCACCAATACAGGGATGATTAAAAGTGCTTGGTTACAGCGTTATAATCACATTACGGAAGGTGGTTGGTGGTGTTCTGGACTCGACCCCCTCAATGACTGGCAAAAGATGGAATGGGGATGTTTTAAACCCAACCAACCGCGACAAAATCAAAAAGGCAAATCAATTAAATATGAACATCCTCCTAGCACACCCACACGCATTTTTTGTTTACGCATATCCTTAGAAATTTGGCAACAAGTCGGACAACGTTACAATTTAAGTTTACCGGAAAATATCATTATTAATCATGATGGTGAAGCCGAAGGTTTTTGGTTATGGATAATTAAAAATAAAATATCCATAGTCATTTGTGAAGGTGTGAAAAAAGCTGCGTCTCTTTTAAGTCAAGGATATGTTGCTATTGCTATTCCTGGTATTAATAGCGGTTATCGAGTGATTAAAGATGAATTTGGCAAAGTTACCCGTCGGCAATTAATACCTGATTTAGAAACATTTACAACTACAAAACGCAACTTTTATATTTGTTTTGATTTTGAAACTCAAGCCAAAAAAATCGCGGCTGTCAATAATGCTATTTCTCAATTAGGTTGTTTATTTCAACAACAAAATTGCCGTGTTAAAGTTGTAGAACTGCCTGGAAAAGAAAAGGGAGTTGATGAATTTATCATTACCAAAGGTACAACGTACTTCGATAAAATTTATCGTCAAAGTGTAGATTTAGATATTTATCTTGCCCACACAAAACCCCACACGGAATTAACAATTCCCGTTGCACTTACTGTTAACCGTCCTTATTTGGGAAAAATTGCCTTTCCTACCTCTGGCTTAGTTGGAGTAAAATCAGCCAAAGGTACAGGTAAAACCACAGCATTACAAAATATTGTTCAACAAGCAAAAAGCCAAAATCAACCAGTTTTATTAATTACCCATAGAATTATTTTAGGACGTTTCTTATCTGAAAAAATCGGGATTAAATGGGGAATTGAACATGAAGCATGGAGTATAAAAGCTGATGAATTACCTGCTAAATATCCGTTAATAATTACACCATCTTTGGGATTATGTGTAGATTCAATTTGGAAATTAAAACCCGAAGATTGGCATGGTGCAATATTAATTCTAGATGAAGTTGAGCAATCTTTATGGCATTTACTTAACAGTAATACCTGTAAACAAAAACGAGTTAAAATTCTCCGCATTTTTCAGCAATTAATTTCTACAGTTCTCACAACTGGAGGTTTGATAATTGCCCAAGATGCGGATTTATCAGATGTATCTTTAGAGTATTTACAGACTTTAGCAGGAATTAAATTAACTCCTTGGGTAGTTGTCAATGAATGGAAACCGGAAAAAGGTTGGGATACAACTTTTTATGATTCACCTAATCCCACCCCCCTAATTCATCAATTAGAATTAGATCTAATTGCTGGACGCAAATGTTATGTAACTACCGATAGTCGTTCTGGCCGCTACAGTTGTGAAACTGTTGAACGTTATCTTAAAGAACGTTTACAGAAACTCAGACGAGAATTTCCTGATACTTTAGTAGTTAGCAGTCATACTACGAATACACCTGGTCATGCAGCAGTTGATTTGATAGCTGCTATTAATCAAAAAATTACTAATTATAATACTGTTTTTGTTACCCCTAGTTTAGGAACAGGAATTAGTATTGATGTTCAACATTTTGACAGAGTTTATGGCATTTTTCAAGGGGTAATTCCTGACTCAGAAGCCCGTCAAGCTTTAGCAAGAGTAAGGGATAATATTCCCCGTGTGATTTGGTGTGCTAAACGGGGTATTGGCTTAATTGGAAGTGGGAGTACAAATTATCGGTTACTATCTCATTGGTATCAAGAAAATCAAAAAGAAAACTTAGCTTTATTAAGTCCATTGCATAAAATAGATGTAGATTTACCTCTAGTTTATGATCCCATTCATTTACGGACTTGGGCAAAATTATCTGCAAGGGTAAATGCTTCTATTCGTCTTTATCGTCAATCAATGCAAGAGGGATTGATAGCTGATGGTCATCAAATTCAAATACGCAGTAATGAAGTTCAAAATAATATTCTTCGTGATTTGCGTTTGGCATTTTTTGCTACTGAATCTAGTGATTTAGAAAATCGTAAACGGTTAATTTTAGAAATTGTTAAGGTGCAAAAAGATTGGCTACAAAGTCTTCAAAAAGCTAAGGAAATTAAACGCAAAATCAAAGAAATTAAACAGCAAAATCAATTAGCAGCAGCAAATTCTGTCGCTACTGCTAAGGATATTAATGACATGGAATATGAACAACTACTAACTAAACACTCTCTTAGTAATCCAGAACGTTATCAAGTTGATAAATATATTCTCAAACAAAGGTATGGAATTGTAGTTACCCCTGAGCTTAAATTACAAGATGAAAAAGGATATTATGGACAATTATTAATTCATTATTATCTAACTCATGAAAGTGAATATTTTCATGTTAAAGATCAGCAAGAATGGAGTCAACAATTATTATGGGGTGAAGGTCAGGTTTTTCTCCCAGATTTAAGAACTTATACCCTGAAAGTCGAAGCTATGCGAGCTTTGGGAGTAATGCAATTTCTGGAATTAGAAAGGGTATTTAGTGAAAATGACGCTGATTTAATTTGGCTAAAAAATGTCGCTAGACAAAGTAGTAAACACATTAAAAGAGCCTTAGGAATTGACTTATTTGCAGGTAAAAAACCTGTTTCGGGAATGAAGGTATTGAGCAGACTTTTAGGGTTATTGGGTTTGAAATTACAAGAAGTTAATGATAGTTATAAAATTGACTTAGAAACTCTCAATGATGGTCGAGATAAAATATTTGCAGTTTGGCAAAATCGTGATGATTTGATATTAAATTCTTTACATTATATGGAATATGAAATAACTGATATTCCTAAAAAGTGTCAACATGAAGCGGTACTCACAAGTTAAAATATAGTAGTTCCCATGCTCGTGAGGTACAAGGTTTTTTAGTTTTAGGAAACAGGGAATAAATTGCTTTGTACTTCATTAAACTGGGAAACGATATATCCAGAATATTCAGATCTTTCAAAGAAGTAAGGTATCTATCTCTATCTGTGGTAAAATCTATTTTGCGTTCTTGTAAATTACAAACAATTTTTTCCCCGTCCCTCTTTATATCTATTAATATTTATGAATGAAAATATCAATTTTGATGTTGTTAATGCTTTACACAAAAAGGGTTTAGAACATTATCAGCATAGTAATTATCAACAAGCAATTGCTAATTTTGATGCAGTTTTAAAATTGTATCCTAATTTTTCAATGGTTTATATTAATCGCGGTAACATATTTCATATTTTAGGTAATTATGAAAAAGCTATTACTGATTATAATCAATCTATAAACATTAACCCTAATTTTGCTGAAGCTTACCATAATCGAGGCAATAGTTACTATGCTTTACAAGAATATAAAAATGCTATTGCTGATTATAATCATTCACTAGAAATTAATCCTAATTTTAGTGCAGCTTATTATAATCGAGGTTTGATTTATGCCTATCTTCAAGATTATCAGCAAGCAATTTCTGATTTTAATCAAGCACTACAAATATTTCCTAATGATATCCAAGTATACTATGAACGAGGTTTAGCTTATAGTAATTTAGGAGATTATGAAAATGCTATTAAAGACTATAATAAATCATTACACATTAATCCCAGTTTGGCTTTTATCTATAGTCTTCGAGCTAATACACATCACAAAATGGGCAATTATGAAAATGCAATTAAAGACTATAATCAAGCATTACAAATTAACCCCAGTTTGGCTACAGCGTATTATGGACGGGGCATAGTGCGGGAAGCTATGCAGGATTTTATTAATGCAGTTGCGGATTATACCCAAACTATAGATATCTCTCCAGAATTTGCTCCAGCGTATTGCAAGCGAGGTGATGCTTATAAGCTGTTAGGTAATATACAAATGGCTATTCAAGACTATAACCAAGCATTGAGAATAGATTCTGATTTTTTAGCTGCTTATTACCACAGAGGAATTAGTCATTATATAGCAAAGAATTTTACTAAGGCAATTAGTGATTTTACTGAGGCTTTACGATTAGATTCCCAGTCCGCTGTGTTTTATAGCGATCGCGCTAATGCCCGTTATGCCCTCAATGACTATGAAAAAGCCATATCAGATTATACTCAAGCAATCAGTATTAACCCTAATTTAGCTGAGGACTGGTTTAATCGTGGTCGTAGTCGGTTTCTTCTAGGAGAATTAAATACGGCATTAACAGATTTAAACCAAGCAATACAATTACAACCGCGTTATCCTTTAGCTTATTTAGTGAGAGGAGACATACATAGACAATTAGGGAATCAAGTAGATACAATTAATGATTTCCGTAAGGCTGCTGACCTCTATTTTCACACAGGAAATAAGCAATATTACCAGGAGATAACCAATCTAATTACAAAATTGTAACTTTCAAAAAATGGGTAGCCCGGGATTCGAACCCGGAACAAATCGGTTAAAAGCCGAGTACTCTACCGTTGAGTTAGCCACCCTTTCGCCGCTTTTCCAACTTTATCAATATACCATAAGCAACCATGGTTTTGTCAAGGGTTTTTTAGAAAAAATTTGCTGTTAGTTGGAAAGCCGCAGTACAACTAGATCCTGGTGCTAACACAGTCAAATTTTCAGCCGTGTTGAAGGCATTGCGGGTGGCGCTCCAAGGCTCTAGACAATAGAAATCTTTGCCCTTCACAGTCCAAAATACTAACCAGGTGGTAAAATCATCATAATCGAGGGTGAGCTTGAATTTGCGGCTATTATCTGTGACAGAGGCAGATTGAGCGGTTAGTCCACCAAAAGCAAAATCAATTTCATCTTGATTAAAGTCAAATTTGCCGTTAAAGGCGTTAAATTCCTTGGTTTTGTTATCTTGATATTCTCCAGAGGGAAGTTCCACTTCTAGCTGATTTTTATCCCCACAGAGAAAATAAGGGTGGAAACCAGCGGAAAATGGCATGGGTGTGGAGGAGAGATTTTTGTATTCCTGACGGACTGCTAAAGTATTACCTTGGAGTTCGTAGGTAAAAGCCAATTGAAAATCAAAAGGATAAACGGCCTTTGTTTCTTCATTGCTGTTGAGAACTACGGTAACACTGGCTTTGTCTTGTGTATTTTGCTCTATTGCGGTCCAAGGCAATTCCCGCGCAAAACCATGTTGTTTAATAGTATACGGTTTTCCATCAATATTATAAGTATTATCAGGTAAATTACCGCAAAGAGGAAATAAAATGGGATTACCTCCTCTAACGCTCAAATCAGGATGAGTAAAGCGTTCAGCGTCCATGTAGAAAATTTCTTGACCTTGAACCAGCCAACTAGTAATGATACCGCCTCTTTCTGGAACTACTTCTATTTTTGTACCAGCGGTTTTATCCGATAAGATGTAGGTTTTGTATTGTCTTTGTTGAATGTCAATGGTAAACATATATTTGGTTAGTTGTCAGTTGTTAGTGGTTAGTGGTCAGTTGTCAGTTGTCAGTTGTCAGGAGGAGGTGAAGTAAAGAAGTTACCAATTACCCATTACCCATTACCCATTACCTATTACCCAGTCCCCAGTCCCTAATTTACTCGTCTTCAGCAAAAATGAAGCGATATAACTCGCTAGGGTCAGGTTCAGGGCTACTTTCAGCAAATTTAACTGCTTCCTCAATAATACCCTGAATTTTCCTCTCAATATCTTTGAGTTCTGCTTCCGTGGCCAGATTTTGTTCCAGCAAATAACCAGCTAACTTTTTAATAGGGTCACGAGCAAACCAAAATTCCTTTTCTTCCTTACTGCGGAGTTCGTCGGGGTCCGCCAGAGAGTGACCTCGGAAGCGATAGGTCATGGCTTCAATTAAAGTCGGACCCTCACCAGCACGAGCACGGGCTACGGCTTCCTGAGCCACTTGACGGACTGCTAAAACGTCCATTCCGTCCACTTCCACACCCACCATGTTAAATACACTGGCCTTCTTGTAAATTTCGGGTTGGGAAGTTGCGCGTTCATGAGCCATACCAATTGCCCACTTATTATTTTCTACCACAAAAAGAATCGGCAATTTCCATAAAGCTGCCATATTCAACGTCTCGAAAAATTGACCATTATTAGCAGCACCGTCGCCAAAAAAGCAAGCGGTCACTTGGTCTGCGGTTTTGTCTCCCAGAACTTCCCGACGGTATTTAGACTGGAAAGCCGCACCAGCAGCCACGGGAATACCTTCAGCAACGAACGCATAACCCCCTAATAACCGGTGTTCCGCAGAAAACATATGCATAGAACCACCGCGCCCTTTACTGCAACCCGTGGCTTTACCGAATAATTCCGCCATAACTTCTCGTGCGGGTACTCCAGCGCTTAAAGCATGAACATGGTCACGGTAGGTACTGGAAACGAAATCTTCACCAGGACGCATTGCACCTTTGATAATGCCACTACAAACCGCTTCCTGTCCATTGTACAGGTGAACAAAACCAAACATTTTTCCTCTATAATACATTTCGGCACATTTATCTTCAAATAAACGCCCTAATGTCATATCTTCGTATAAGCCCAATCCTTCTTCTTTGGTGATTTGGACTGTGGCGTGATTAAATGTGGGTAATACGCGCTCTTGAATCATGCTTGTGAAATATTCCTATTGTAAAAGTTCAGGTTAAGTTTGTCCTTAGATTACGTTAGCGATAAATTAGCCAGCGTTGACAAAATTAAATTAATTAATTTAATTAATTGATCAAAACCTATTTTATAGGGTAACAATCAGGATAACTGGCTTTCTGCATAGCTATTAACAATTAACGTAATTTTATAACGTAAGTTACTAGTTAAAAAACAACCGACAACTAACCACTGACAACTAACAACTTAAATTATTTTCCCGTGAGTTTGACCAGTCCAATTCCCCCAAAGTATAGCCCTAAAACAGCGCCAGCTAAAAGACTTTGGGTTAGAGGGTCAGTAGAAGGTGTTAAAATAGCCCCTAAAATTACTGATACCATAATTACATAACGCCAGCCTTTTAACATGATTTTTGAAGAAACAATCCCCAAAGTAGCCAGCAATACTTGAATAACTGGAACTTGGAATGCTAGTCCGGTGGTAAATAATAATAACAGCACAAATTCAAAATACTTGTCAATTGACCAAAGTTGCTCCACAACATCAGCACCATAGTTAATGAAGAATTGTAAAGCAGCAGGGATAAGAGCAATATACGCAAATACTAATCCTCCTAGAAATAGGATACTTGAACCCAGCACCACAGGAATGACTAAACGACGTTCTCGCACAGTGAGACCAGGAAGGACAAACTGAATGATTTGATAGAGAATGAAGGGTGTAGTTAAGATTAAACCACCATAGGCGGCAACTTTCATGGAGACAAAGAAAAATTCTCCAGGAGCTAATTGCAGAAATTTAACGCCGTGAGCAGGAACTTCCAGTAATTGTACCAGGGGTTTGACGACGATAAAACAACCGACAATACCCACCACCACGACAATGAGGGAATAAAAAATTCTTTGTCGCAACTCCTCTAAGTGGTCAAAAATAGACATTTCTACTTCCCCGGGTAACTCATCTAGCGGGTTAATAGATGGTTCTTCCGATGGGTCTGGGTCTAAATTGGGCGAATTTATGGTATCTATGTCTTGGGAAGAGGTCATGAGTAAGAACAGTGGGAAACATTTATTAGGCAATATTCGTTAACTATTTTGGCACTCTTATTAGGAATACGCTCAAAAACCCTTGAAGTTGTAATTAACTTGGAAAAATAGTCCTATTGATTTTCGGTAGCATTTGGATATTTATTTTTATTTTTCCATTTATAGCTTCAGGGCATTTGAGTATTAATTATTACAAATATTGTTGAGCGGATTACCAAATTACTACTACCTGGTAAATCAGTATTAATAACAAGCAAAATATGATTCCATGAATTACTAAATGGCTGTATAACTTATTATAAAAAGGTATTTTAAGCTTGTATACACATAAGCTATAACGGCAAAAAAATTAAAGAGTATATTTTTTACAGTATTTCTTATATTGACGGGCAATATTTATATTTGTTTCTGGTAAAAAAAACTTTTTTCCGGGTTTTACTCATTAGATTTGCATAAGTATCTATAACGTTATCTTGTGGCTAAATTCACTCTACCGGGGGGGTAAGAGTAAATTTAGCAGTTACGGGTCTAATTTTGATCTGTAAATGAATGAGAACAACAACTTGTTTATCTCAGTCTCGGATAAGTCAAAGATATACGAGGGTGAAAACCCAGTCAAAATCTAGACTTACTTCCAGACTGAATAGACAGGAATAGACTAATGCACCCTAAAGTTGCATCTTTTGTAGTGTCTAATTTGATACTACAAACAGAATTTTTCTAGCAATTTTCCGAATTATTAGTAGATTAAGGAGTTTTCATTTACTCAAGATGATGTTGCTGATTACGCAATATAAGCCTGAATTTATACCGATATGAATAATATAATTGGTTTGGGACTAGTGGTATTGTCAGTTTATCTATGCAATACCAATGCTTGTTTTGCAGGTAACAAGCTATTCGTAAATAATACTCAATTAAGCAGCCAAAATAATATCCAATCACAACCAGTAGCTAATGTGTCTGCTAGAGATGATCAAACAGGGGACTGTTTTCGTAGAGGTAAATGTCGTGATTGATGTTATTCTGTTTTTGAGACATTTATCTTTTAAATGATTCAACTTGGTAGTTATGTGTTGTTTCGCGCAAAGATGCAAAGGAGCAAAGGCGCAAAGTAAAAATGTATATTATTTAGAATAAATAGATAGTATCTCTAGTAATAGTTTTTTGTCAAGTATTATACTATTTAATACACAAATTAAAGACTAAAAGCCCACTTAATGGACAACACACCAATTACTCTTTATAGACAAGGAAATACCAGTTCTCCCAGAATGGATAATGTTCGCCCTGATAAGGATATTGCTTGCTATGATAAAGATGGACAAGTATGGGTTGTGACCACGTTAGCAGATGGGGAATCAACAGGTGGAATATCAACATTTGCTGATCCAGGTTATGGTAAAAATTGGTGGCAATTACAAGCAGGAACAAAAATACCAGAACAGCTAGAATTAGTTAATGACTATGATAATCATTGGCTGTGGAAGCCCATTCAAGATATGCCATTGGAGGATTATAAAGAAGCATTACAACAGATAGGCACATATTTCTCTAAAGTTAATTAATAATAGTTACAGTCATCATGGGAAGGAATTAGCTATGGATTTATCATTTAAAGACATCAAATTCATGATTGAAGCTGTTGATAATTTGATGGTCAAATACCAAGAAAGAATCAATCAAATTGAAGACTCGGATGAATATGAAGATGAAGTTTCTGATCTAGGGAATGATATAATGTTTTTATCATCACTTCGTAAAAAAATAGATGATAGTTTAAACGATAGTCTGAATCCGAAAATAGATACTACTGCTTTAACAAAATATGTCAGCAAGAGGAGAAAAGATATATGGAAAACAAAGATACCCACCCCAAAAACCCCAAAATCAATAAAACAATCATCAACCAATCTCCCCAGCGTACATACAAAGTCTGAGTTTGACGAGGATAAATAGTTTCTGCGTGGGTTTCATAGGTATTATATCCTGATTTCCATAAAGTTTCACCATGAGGATTAATAAATGCGGAATAGCCGGTATTTGTTGCCCTTACAGCCCATCTATCAGTTTCAATTGCCCGCATGATATCCTGGGCATGGTGTTGATTGGCCATTGCTGGCGTATAATGAGCATCATTAGCAGAACTGAGAATAAATTTCCCACCTAAAGCAGCCTGATAACGAAAATTTTCTGCAAAAGCTGACTCATAACAAATACCAATAATCACCCTACCAAAAGGAGTATCAAAAGTCTGATTAACTTGACCCGGAACTTGATGTGCTTCTAGTGGTGATAAACGTTGAATAATTCCTCCTAAAATATTTTCAAAAGGAATATATTCTCCTAATGGTACAAGTTTAGATTTATCGTAACGGCTGGTAATTTCTCCATTATTAATAACTGTAAATAAACTATTTGTATAACTATTTCCTTGTTCTCCAAATGCCCCTATCCAAGCTACAACACCCCGTTCTTGAATAGCACCAAATAAGGAAGTTTGAGCTAATTCACTGATAAAAATAGGTATGGCAGATTCTGGCGTAAGAACCGCTTGTACACCTTGATTAGTTAAACTTAAATATCCTTGGGTGTAACCTGTAATTGCCAGATTTAAACCTTGAGGAAGAACTTTAATTTTATTAGGAATATTCCCTTGAATAACACCGATTTTTAAAGCTGTATTTGGGGTTAGATTTAGGGGTTTGCTATAGAGAATAAAGCCAATAAAATGGGAGGTAATTAATAGGGTTGTGGCTAGGATTAAGTAAGAATTAACGAACCACGGAGGCACGGAGGAAACAGAGGTGTTTGGATGAGGTATTCTTTCTTCTTTTGCGTTTGTGCGTCTTTGCGTGAGATATTCAGCAATAAAGCCATTAAAAGCGACAATTACAGATGTAACTGTATTCGGACCGGAGAGTTGTCCTAGATGGAGAATTGCGAGATTATACGGTGATTGGGTGTAAGCCAGAGAACTCCACCATAGGGGTCCAGCACTCCAGAGGTTTTCTAAACCACACCAAAGGGCTGTACCAATGAGGACACGCAACCAAGGTTTTCCTCTGTCTAGACGCACCATTAAGGCCGCCCAAATAGAGACGAAAATTCCGCCCCAGAGGCTTATAAATGCCCAACTAAACAGGGTAATAGTTAAGCTCGGTAGCCAAGGGACACCCAGCCAGTCCATGGGATGAATACCTATAATCCATGATATGGCAACTCCGTGATAACCGATGCCCCAGATGAGGCCAAGAAGAGGGGGAGATGGATAATTTTTGTCTGTTTTTGGTGTAAATTTAACTACTAGCATCCACAAAGGAGCTAGGGATACCCAAGCTAGAAACCATGCACCAATAGGAGCGACGGTTGCTCCCATGAATATACCACTGAGGAGTGAAAAGGTATAATATGTGATAATATTAGCGGGTTTTAACGGTCTAAGTTTGATCATTTGCTATAAATAAAATTGTCATTTTTAAAATATTGGCTGAGTAAGTTTTCATTTATTGGCGGACAATTAATATTAGCACCAAATAATCCCTTAACTGTATTTTGATAATCGAATTTTGGTTCGGGGATTTTTTGCTGTGAAGTTGGTGGAAAGAATGCAGACATGATTTCTAATTTTTTATCTGCTGATTTTTGCATCAGATTAATTAATTGGTAGTACCATTGATCATAACTAATTTGTGGTAATTGATAACCTAGTTTACGAATTAAATTAAATAAGTGATTCATGGATATAATCTGCGGGTTTAGTAAGTGAAAAGCTTTTCCTAAGGACTCTTTTTGAAAAGATAAATATACAATTGCTTGACTGACATAATCAACGGGTGTTAAATTATCTTCCCAATCAATGTTAGGTGTTGCTCCCAATTGCATACAAGTTGTAATGATTCTGGAAAATAAATCTTCAGTATTGCAAATACCAATTTGGCTATGACCGATAATTCTAGCTGCTCTATATATTGTAACAGGTAAACCCCGTTCTCTTGCTTGCATTACTAACTTTTCTGCTACCCATTTACTTTGAGGATATCCACCTACTAATCCTTGATAATAGTCTAAAGGATCTGATTCTAGTAATACTTCATTTTCAGGATAATTTTCTGGACAGAAGACGGAAGTAGTAGAAACAAAATGTACAGGTTTAATTTTAATTTGACTTGCTAAACGTAAAATCTCTTGAGTACCCAGTACATTAGCAGGTTTTAAAACTGAATAAGGATAAATCAAATTTACAGAAGCACCATTATGATAAATCGCATCAATTTGACTAGCTAAATCTTGAAATTTTTTTTCAGATAATCCCAGGAGATTTTTTTCTAAATTTCCAATGATAGGTATAATTCTTTGACTATGCTGTTCATTCCATAGCTGATAAAATGATAGCTTATTTTTCAATTTATTCCTAGCTTCAGAAACATTCTCTGCGCGGACTAAACAATGAATATTGGCTGAGGTTTTTTCTAAAAGTTCATGTAATAGATGAACACCTAGAAACCCAGTTGCACCAGTTAAGAGAATATGTTGTAACTGATTAGTAAATTGTTGAGGTAGATTTTGCGGTTTAATGCTAGAATCTAAAATAACATCAACATAAAAATCGTCAATAGGAGTGATATGATCTGCGGTTTGTAATAACTGATTAATGATTTTTGTTAAACCTGCTATTGTTGGTTCTGTAAATAAATATTGTAATGGTAAATCTATTTTTAGGGTTTCTCTAATTCTAGATATAATTTGGATTGTTGCTAAAGAATGTCCACCTAAGTTAAAAAAGTTTTCCTCGACGCTAACTTTTTCTAACCCTAAAACTTGACACCAAATTTCTGCTAATTTCTGCTCAAGGGGATTACGAGGTAATATATAATCTGTTTCATGATTTAATTCTAGCATTAATGCAGATAAAGCCCGACGATTGATTTTTCCTGTAGGAGTTAAGGGTAATTCTGCTAATCTGACAAAGAACGCGGGAAGCATATAATCTGGTAAGTTTTGCTTCAAAAAAGAACGTAAATCCTGTTGAATATTGCTATGGTCTTCGGTGACAACATAAGCGACTAATTGCTTATTTCCTGGTTGAATTTCTCTGACAATTACTGCTGATGATTTAACTAAAGGATGTTGTGCTAAAACTGCTTCAATTTCTCCTAATTCAATCCTAAAACCACGAATTTTAACTTGATAATCAATGCGACCTAAAAATTCAATATTTCCATCTGGTAAATATCTGGCTAAATCTCCAGTTTTGTATAATCTTGATGATTTGGAACTGGAAATAGGATTGGATATAAATTTCTCATTGGTTAACTGTTTGCGGTTTAAATATCCTCTAGCTAAACCAGCACCACCAATATGTAATTCTCCAGGTATACCGATAGGAACAGGTTGTAAATTTTGATCAAGAATATATATTTCTGTGTTAGCAATAGGACGACCAATAGGTACAGAATGGGTGGTATTTAATTGATAATTTACTGGAAGTTGATAAACTGTACTGGTGATAGTAGTTTCAGTTAGTCCATAAGCATTTATCCACTGAATGTTTTGTCTTTTTTCTGTTACTAATTTTTGCCATAAAGCTAATTTTTCCGGTAAAACTTGATCGCTACCTGTGATAACTAAACGTAAACTATCAGGAATTTGACTTATTTTTCTATCTATTTCTAATACCCATTCTTGCCAATATGGTGTAGGTAAATTGACGACTGTTAAACTTTCTTGTGCTAAAAATTGGCTAAACTCTATTAAATTTGTAACCATTTCTTGAGGACAGATGATCAAAGTTGCACCACTTAACCAAGCAGGAAAAATTTCTTCTGCTGCAACATCAAATATAAATGTGGTAAATTGTAAAATCCGATCATGACTATTAATTTGATATTTGTCAATGATACTAGTAGCATGATTAACTATATTTTGATGGGTAATCATTACTCCTTTGGGTTTACCAGTTGAACCAGAAGTATAAATTACATAAGCTAAATTATCTGGTTTTATTGCACTAATTGGTGTT
Organism: Aphanizomenon flos-aquae FACHB-1287; assembly: GCF_014698755.1. GTDB lineage: Bacteria > Cyanobacteriota > Cyanobacteriia > Cyanobacteriales > Nostocaceae > Dolichospermum > Dolichospermum flosaquae. The sequence continues at coordinate 28,302 of NZ_JACJTO010000010.1, forward strand.
TCTATATTTTGCTGAGAAATGATTGTTAAATCTGTGTCTAATAAGATAATTTTCCCTTGATATGGGGTGAGTGGAGTTTCCCCTCTTGGTAAGGGGGAACTAAGGGAGGTTAATAATTTTTCTTGGGTTAAAATGATAGAAACTTGAGAATCATTTAAGATATCTGTTAATCTTGTTTGAGGATATTTAGGATCTAAAGGTAGATATGCACCACCAGCTTTAAGAATTGCTAAAATGGCTATTAATATATCTAAAGAACGTTCTAAATACAATCCTACTAATACTTCTGATGTCACACCACAATTTTGTAAATAATTAGCTAATTGGTTAGCTTTTTGGTTTAATTGAGTATAGGTTAATTGTTGATTACCAAATTTAACTGCTATAGCATCTGGTGTTTTTATAACTTGTTGTGTAAGTAATTCATGAATACAAAAAGATTCAGGATAGTCTTGCTGTGTATTGTTCCATTTTTCCAAAATTTGCTGTTGTTCAAATGCTGAAATTATAGGTAATTGATTAATAGGTGTTTCCGGGTTGTTAACAATTCCATTTAACAAGGTTTGGAAATTTTCTGTAATTCGGCTGATAGTTTCTTGGGTAAATAAATCGCTGCTATACTCCCAAGCACCAATTAATTCTGTACCCCTATCTTCTATGATTAAAGATAAATCAAATTTTGAAATTGAATGTTCTCCTAAAAAAGGTTGTAAAGTCAGTCCTGGTAGTTGTAATTTGTCTGTGAGTGAATGCTGAAGATCAAATAATATTTGAAATACAGGATTATAACTCAAGTTGCGTTGTGGATTTAATGCTTCTACTACTTGATTATAAGGGATATCTTGATAATTATGAGCGTCCGTAGCTACTTGACGAACTTGGTTGAGAATTTCCCTAAAGTTGGGATTTCCAGTTAGTTTAGTTCTCAAAACTACAGTATTAACAAAATAGCCGATTAATGATTGTATTTCCTGACGATTTCTACCGGCCATAGGAGAACCAATTAAAATATCATCTTGACCACTGCAGCGATAGAGTAGAATTACAAAAGCCGCTAACATGGTCATAAATAATGTAGCGTCTGACTGTTGGGTTAATGTTCTAATTTTTTGGCTTAAATTGCTATTAATTGAAAATTCCCAAATACCTCCGCGAAAAGATTGAATTGGAGGACGAGGTTTATCTGTCGGTAATTCTAATAATGGTGGTATGTCTGCTAATTGTTGTTTCCAGTAATTTAGTTGTTTTTCTCTAATTTCTGAGGTAAATTTTTCTTTTTGCCAAATTGCATAGTCAGCATATTGAATTTGTAAATCTGGTAATGGTGATTTATTTCCTGCTAAATAAGCTCCATAAAGTGTAGATAATTCTTGTAATAAAATTCCTATTGACCAACCGTCAGAGATGATATGGTGCATATTTAAAAGCAAAATATAGGAATTTTGATTGAGTTGATAAAGTGTAGATTGGAATAAATCATCTTCACTTAAATTGAAAATTTTATCAGTTTCTTGATTAATTAGTCGCTCGACATTTTGTAATTGTTGTTTAGCGGTAATTTGATCTAAGTTAATCACTTGCAAGCTAATATTAATTTCTGGTCTAATTACCTGTAAATTCTTACCTTCTATTTGTTGGAAATTGGTACGCAAAATCTCATGTCGTCTGACAATTTCTGTAATTACTTGTTCTAAAACTGATATATTTAAACTACCACTAATTTGTAATGCAAGAGGCAGATTATAAGTGGTATTATCCTGAATTTGGGATAAAAACCAGAGTTGTTCTTGACCAAAAGATAGAGGTGCTGGTTCAGAGTTGGGACGAGGAAGAATAGTTTCTGTTTGGAGATTAATACCTTTTTTATTGAGGAGGAGTTTGAGTAAATCGCGTTTTTGGTTAGTTAAAGAATTTTCTATGCTAGTCATGAGATGTTGTAGTTTAAAGTGAAGTTTTTTAGTTTTAAAAATCAAGATAAAGAGGGATAAATCCCTCACTAATAAGTTAGTTGGAAGATACAGAAGTAACTGGTTCAGGAAAGGTTGTTACTGTTTGATTTACATCTAAAATGATATCTATATCTGGTAATTCTTCTTCTACTGATCTTAACCGGGGAGAAAGATAAACCAAGCAGGTACAGATCATGGTGAGAATTCCTAATAGGATTAATAGAAGGCTCATTCCCCGACCAGGACCAACACCAATAATTTGTCCAATGGTATTAGTTAAGAAATTGTCACCAGACATTAAAGGTTCAAAAACTTTTTCTGCTAAAGGACCAACAATGATGTAACCTAAAGGGTAAAGAGAAAATTCTATAGCATCTTTCATGGCAAATACTCGACCCTGAACATTGATATTTACTTTTCTTTGAAAGATTGCTTGCATAGGACTGGAAGCAAAGGTGGAAATGACAAAATATAGGCAAATCGAGACGGTAAACAGAATCAAAGAGGAAGTTAAGCCAGAGATAAATACAAGTATGCCACCAATAAAAGTAGACAGACAAATAATATCTATACTGCGCTCGAAATTTCCCCAAATACTAACTAATAAACCCCCGATTAGCATACCAGAACCAAAAATAGAAAGGACAGTTCCTAAGACATTAACAGAAGCATAAGTTAATACTAAAGGTGTGGTAATAACGTGAATTCCCCCAACAGTAAATATGGATAAAGCTGATAAAAACATTAATCCTAATAAACCAGGTCTTTGTGTTAAATATTTCCAACCATAAGTTATATCTTCTAAAAATGAAATTGGTGGAACTGATTCACTAGAGGTTTTAATTTCTGGAAATCGCAAAAACATTAAAGGAACAATGGCAAAAAATAAGGTAATAAAATCAATAGCTATAATGCCTTGTAAATGAATCCATCCTAATAATAAACCCCCTAAAGGTGGTGCAATAATGCGGGCTGCACCATGTAAAGCATTCATCATGCCATTAGCACGATTTAGGTGTTTTTGTGGTACTATCATGCTATTGGTAGTCATATAAGCAGGATGTAGAAAAGCTAAACAAGCAGAACTGAAAGTATTAGCTAAATAAATATGCCATACTTCTAATTTACCAGATATAAATAAAGCAGCGATCGCTAATGTTCCCAAACTTCCGCACATATCACTAATAATCATTGTCCACCGCTTATCCCAGCGGTCTATAAATGTACCAGCTATAGGTGAAATTAACAAAAACGGTAAGGTATTAAATAAGGTGATTAAGGCAAATTGTGTGACTGAACCCGTACGTTCATATACCCAAACATCCAACGCAAAAGCGGTAATACTAGAACCTATAAAGGTGATGACTTGTCCTAACCAGATAATTAAAAACAGTCGCATTTCTCGGATTGTGGTTATTGCTGTGGTAAACATAGTGTATAATTGGTAGCTTGGTAATATTTTTATTATAGAATACACAGATGAATTTTTTATTACTCTGTCGAAGTTATAAACAAACTTCTTCGTATTCTTCTAATATATTAATGGTGTTATTTGCAGACGTTACTGCCCAATGCAGTATATCAAGTTTATGGGCTAAAGTGGCTACAGTAGGAGACGCAAATAAACTTTGCAGAGATAACTCAATAGCGAAAGTATCACGCAACCGAGAAATTACCTGGCCAGCTAAAAGAGAATTACCTCCTAATTCAAAAAAGTTGTCCTCCACACTCAAAAGAGAAATGTTTAAAACTTGTTGCCAAATTTGAGCAATTTTCTGTTCTAATTCGTTGCGGGGTGCTATATAATCGCTTGTTTCCTGACGAATATACTGCCGTATTAATTTGTCTTTGTCAATTGCACCATTTGTAGTCAGGGGCATTTCTAAAAGTTGTACTAATTTACAAGTGCAACTAGTACCAAAACTGTCGTTTATTTGCCAGTTCTGTAATTTTATATCGGTCGAATTAGTAGTAAAATAAGCGGTTAACGTTTGTAAATTTTCAGATGTCATTAACCAACGACGAATATTAAGACTATTACCATCTAAACCGACAAATAACTGTGTTTGATTATGGTGCAAACTGGCAAACATAGAAGCTATAGCTTGAGAACAAGACATAGCAGAAAACCCCTTGGTATTCATGAGATTTTGAATCTCATAACCCTGACTCATACCTGTATCATTCCACATACTCCAAGCAAAACAATAGCTATTTAATGTACTGTGAAATTGTTGATATTGGGAAAAACGATCAATAAAACTATTGGCCGCAGAATAAGCACCTACAGCGGTGCTACCAAAAAAGCCATGTAAAGAAGAAAAATTGATAAAAAAGCTGTTGCTATGATTTTTAATCAATTTGTGTAATGTCCACGTTCCTAACATCTTAGGAGTTAACATAGCTAATAATTTTTCTGGGCTTTCTTCTAATACTAATTGTTCATAAAATATTCCAGCTAAATGAATAATACCATCCAATTTTTTACCCCAATTCGCTTCAGATTTGTCCACTATTGACTGCAAATGTTTTAAATCGCAAATATCAGCAGCTTCATAGGTAATTTCTCCCCCAAGCTGCTCTAGTTCTTGATAAGCTTGTAGACGTTGGGAAATAGGATCTGTTTTTTGTAAATGCAAATCCCAGGTACTTTTTTCTGGTAAGGCAGTTCTACCAATTAATAATAGTCGAGCTTGATAATTCTTCAACAAATATTTAGCAATTTCTACTCCTATACCTCCTAGTCCTCCACTCAATAAATAAGTTCCACCTCGCTGAAAAGGAATTGGCTGTTTAGGTTCATTGAGCAATTCTACTTTTTGCAAGCGAGTCACAAAACGTCCCCCATTTCTATAGCCAACTTCCCGTTCTTTACTAGATATTTGTAGTTCTTGAAGAAGATAATCACCATTTTTTTCAACTTCCTCAAAAGTTAAATCAATGTGACGACAATTTAACCAGGGTAGTTCTTGAGGAATGGTTTTTAACAGTCCCAAAACTGGAGACTTTTCATAAGCTATTAAGTCAGTTGATAAGATAGATTGAACGTAACTAGAAACAAATAGCAACTTAATTTGATGTTGAGAACTCTGAACTTTAGCTAAGGCTTGAACCAGGAATAATAAACTATATATTCCTGGTATTTGGGCTTGTTTAATAGCCTCTAAGCTCGTGACTTCCCCAGTATATTTTTCATAAGTCCATAGGTGGATAATTTGCCCAAGGATAATCTTATTATCTGCTAAAGATTTCAATAATAACTCATAATGTTCTGCTTTTTCGGGAGCTATTTGATAGGATAAATTATTGATTTTTAGGAAATCTTGACCAGATGAAACAGTTATAAATGGCAGATTATATTGAGATAATCTATGAGAGATATATTCTCCTAATCCAGAATTATCAGTAAAGACTAAAGTAGAATTGGTTATGTTCAGAGTATCATGGTTAATTATCGGGCTTTTTTGTTGCCAAATTTGCCGATAAAACCAATCGGGAATAGTGTGAGAATTACCAAACAAGATATCAACTTGTTTAATAATTTTTTGAAATTCACCACTATGAAACCGCTGACTTAGTTGAGAGCGTTGAATCTTACCAATGGCAGTTTTAGGAATAATTTCCTTAGCGACTGGAATTAGATAATCTGGATTAATTCCCACTTGTTTAACTACCTGGGTACGAATCTCTTTCAGGAGATTAAATAAGGCATCATCAACTCTTTCCGTATGAAAGAATATTGCTAATCTATCGGTATTGTTATCATTTAATCGCACAGCACAAGCAGCCGTATAAGAAATTTCTATTCCTTTAACTTCCTCTACAGCAGTTTCGATTTCATGACAATAATAATTGACACCATTAATAATAATAGTTTCCTTAGCTCTGCCAGTAATTACTAAATGTCCATGACTAATAAATCCTAAATCACCAGTATCAAACCAACCAGATTCTAATAATGCTTCTTTATTTGCTGGGAAATTTTTATAATACCCCTTAAAAACCGCATCACCTCGTACTTGCAATTTACCAATAGTTTCTTCTAATAATAATGAGTTTTCCTGGTCTACTATTCTAATAGAAACACCAGGAATTACAGTCCCAAGATCAGTAAAAGTTGTACCCTGATGATTACCAATTTCTAATCTTTTTAGTTGTCCTTTTAACGAGGATTTATCTATAGTGTGAAAAGTTAAAGGATGTTCTATTGTGGGCTGATAATAGGTAATTCCTGAACCCATTTCTGCCATACCAAAAGCGGGACGGAGTGCTGTTTTTGGTAATTTATATTTAGCGTGCAGATGCTCAATAAACTCCATTGTTGCTTTATCAGATACTGCTTCTCCTGCGGTGAGGAAAAATTTAATACATTCTAAATTCCAATTTTGTCTTTGTTCTTGTTTGAGGGCATGATTAATCAGACCATAGGCAAAATTAGGAGACCAACTATGAGTAATACGAAATTTATCAATTAAGTCTAACCAATTGAGAGGACGACTTAAAATATATTCTGTTTGCACATAAACCAGTTGACATCCTATATCAATGCAGCGGATATGCCAATCAGAAATACTACCAATATGGTCAAAAGGTAGCCAATTAAGAATGACATCTGAGGAGTTAAAATTACAAAGTATATTGGCTCCCCTCGCACGAGATATAAGATTTTTATGGGTTAGACCTATACATTTTGGCATTCCTGTACTACCTGATGTTAGGTTGAAAAAGGCTATATCATCAGGTTGACTAGGATGATAATTTAAGTCGGGGGTATTAATTCGTAATTCTTCGATTATACAAATCTTTAACTCTGGATTTAATTCTGGATTTGGCAACCATTGACTGAGAGAATTGAGATTTTTTTGTAAATATTCATTGGTCAGAATAAATGGATTATCTAATAATTGCCAAACATAACAAATTTTATCTACAGCTTGGTTTTTTTCTTCATAGTTTTGGAGAGGGGCAATGATTACGGGAACAAAACCTCCTAGTAAGCATCCCCAAAAAGCTGGGATAATATCAAAGTTTTGGGACAATTGAAAAATTATTTTATCTTGGGGTTTAAGTCCTAACTTTCTCAACCCAGTTAAAATCCTTTGGGCTTGTTGCCATAAATCTTGATAAGATTGTATTTTTTCTGAGCCATCAGATTGAACATAAATAATATTATTACTAATATTATTAGTTGATTTTTGAGCGGTTTTTTCTAGTAATTCCCCTAATGTTTGGGGAGCGTCTTGAGGATAGTCTAAAGGTTCTCCATGACTAATAGCTAGTTTTTTGGGTTCTAGTAATTGTTGATGTTCTCTGTTATTGCTGGATAGGGTTTTTTGTTCATGAGTTTGATAATCTTCAGCGTTAATAACTGAAATTTCTGGTAATAAATCTGTTAAATGCAGGGCAGGAATTTTGTTAATCTGTGGTTCAACTATGACGGCAACATGATCAATTTCTCCCATTGACTCCAGTTGTTTTTCTACATTAGCAATTAAGTGAGAATCAATCACAGCTAATTTCATTAGAGCAACTTCATCTATCTGCCCTGTAGCTGTTAAGGGAATACTAGAAACAGGAACGTAGGTTTTTGGTAATATTGGGAATAAAGATGTTGGTAAATTATTTTGTAGTTGGGATTGAATTTGTTCTGGGGATATGCGTACACTAGAAACGATGTAGGCAATTAATTGAAATTGACCATTTTCGCTTTTTTTGCTGACTACAGCACAGTCTTCAATAAGGATATTTCTTAATAAAGCTGATTCAATAACTGAGATATATTTGCTGATTTCTAGATTATTAATTGGCTGATTCATAGAGTTAATATTATTGATGTTAAACACTGCTAAAAATCTCCTGACAACTGATTTTATTACTTGCTAAAAGGGTGTTTGAAAAGTTATGATTGATGTATCAAATATTTTTGACCCCACCCTAACCCTCCCCTTGTTAATGGGAGGGAATTGGATTTTCTTGTTTCCCCCCTTCATAAGGGGAAAGGGGGGTAAAAATGTGATAAAAATACGGGATACCACTTTTAAAACATCCTCTAATAGCCTGGAGTAGCTTTTAAATGGCACTGTAACCACCATCTACCATTAAAATTGCACCTGTGACGTAAGTAGCAGCGTCGGAAGCGAGAAAAATTACCGGACCAACTAATTCTGTTGGTTCACCTCTTCGCTGCATGGGAATTTTTATTTTTAAATGTGCTTGATCTTGCTCTGGAGGTAAACGAAATTTTTCCGTGCCTTCCATAATATTATTGATATATCCGGGGGCAAAAGCATTCACACGAATCCTATCATTTGCCCATTCTACTGCAAGCGATCGCACTAACTGATTTACACCTCCTTTGGCTGCAGTATAAGCAGCACAACCAGAGATACCAATTACACCAGCTATGGAAGAATTCATAATAATTGATCCACCTGTACCTTGTGCCATCATTTGTTTAGCTGCTAATTGAGAACAATTAAAATACCCCTTTAAATCAACATTCATAATTGCATCCCATTCCTCTTCTTCTAGGGAAATAAAAGGTTTGAGAATATCAATTCCCGCATTGCAAACTAAAATATCTAAACGGTTGTAATAATTAACAGTTTGCTGAATTAAATTTTGGCAATATTGACGTTTAGTAACATCAGTTGTTAATGCTATAGCATCCCCTCCTGCTGCTTGAATAATTTTCGCTGTTGCTTCGGCTTCTATTTGTTTAATATCAGCAATTACTACTTTTACACCCACAGCAGCTAATCCTTGAGCAATTACCTTACCAATTCCTCTAGCAGCACCTGTAATAATAGCAACTTTACCCGTTAAATCAAAAAGATTATGTTCCATTTTTTTTTCTTCATTAATAAATTATTCTTGCTTTTAGCCTTTCCCTCTTTAGTGAGATACAAAATTACCCCTCCCCAACCTTCCCCTTACCAAGGGGAGGGTGCGCGATAGCGCGGGTGGGGTGTATTTCTTGAGCTTGGGAATTGCTATATTCACGCCAATGTAAATAATAAATCATCAAGTTCATCTTGACTCAAATCTACATCAGGAAAGTCCGAAGGAGTATAACCACCATTTTCTAAAGAAGTACAATGTGTAATTAATGTTTTTAACTTCGATATATAATCATTAGCGAGATGAGTAATAGTTTCTCTCCGATAAAGATTTTGACTGTAGACAAAATAAATTTCTAGTTTCCCTTCTACCACCTTGCCTACCACATCTAATATATGACCACGCGCTGCTTTAGGGCTGAAAATTCGTCCTGGATTTTCTGGAGCAAATCCTAATAGAATCGGTTCTGATTGAATCTGGTCAAATTGTCCGAGATAATTAAAAGATATCTCAGCTTGGGGCAGTTTTTCTAATTGTTGGTAAATATCAATATTTTGACACAGATAACGGAGGATACCATAACCAATACCACGATTAGGAATTTTTCGCAATTGTTCTTTAATAGTTTTTAAATTTTCCCCAAGATCAGAAGTTTTCCCTAACTGCAAAAATACAGGATAAATAGTAGTAAACCAACCCACAGTGCGAGATAAAACTACATCATTAAATAGTTCTTCCCGTCCATGACCTTCTAAGTCAATCAGTAGGGAATCAGCACCAGTCCATTGATAAAAGGTTTGCACTAAAGCAGTTAATAAAATATCATTAATTTGTGTATTATAAGCAGCAGGTACATCTTGAAGTAAAATCCGAGTTTCCTCTGTTGTTAAAGCCACAAAAATCTCTTCAGAACTCCCTTCCGTATTCAAGGCTTTTTGGGCTGCTTTCACGACAGGAAAATCTAAAGGTAAAGGTTGAATATGGGCTGGAACTTGAGATAACCAGTAATTTAATTCCTGTGTGATTGCTGGGGAATTGCCATAGTTTTGTTGACGAATTGCCCAGTCTTGAAATGATGTAGTTTTGGCAGGTAATTTGATAGATTTTCCTTGTTCTAGTTGACAATAGGCTGTTACTAAATCATCTAATAATATTCTCCATGATACACCATCAACAACCAGATGTTGAATAATTAAAAGTAAACGACTGGATTTTTCTTGACCTAAATTAAATAACACCACTCGCAACATTGGACCTGTTGCCAAATTTAATGTTCCTTGTAATTTATTAGCTTTAAATTCAATCGCTGCTGACTGTTCTGTACTTGGTATATCAGAAAAATCAATTACTTCAAAAGGCACTAATTGATCATGATCACTGTTGATATTACTATTTATTTGTTGCCATTGGGAATCAACTTTAATAAATCGCATCCGTAGGGCATCATGATGAATAATTAACTGTCCAATGGACTGTACTAATAATTCTGGCTTAATCTCTGCTGGTACTTGCAACATCATTGCCTGATTAAAATAGTGAGGTTCACACCAATCCTCCACAAAAAACCATTTTTGAATCGGTGTTAGGGGAACTTCTCCTATTACTAAACCTTGTGCGACTACAACAGCATTAGTATGACTGGCCACAGTAGCTAATTGGGCAATAGTTTGATATTGAAATAGTTGTTTTGTAGTGATTTGGACACCTTTTTGATTAGCACGGGCAATAATTTGGATACTCAGAATTGAGTCTCCACCTAACTCAAAGAAATTATCCTCAATGCCGATTTTTTCTAACCGTAAAACTTCCTGCCAAATATTAGTTAAAACTGCTTCCGTAGGAGTGCGGGGGGCAATAAACATTTCTGATTCGTTAACTGTTGATGGAATTGGTAATTGTTTACGATCTATTTTGCCATTAGGTGTTTTAGGTAAAGCATCCAGAAATACAAAAACAGCAGGGATCATGTAATCTGGTAACTTTTGTTTGAGAAAATTCTGTAAATCAGAGCGATTTAAGGAAGGTTCATTAGTAACTATATAAGCAACTAATTGTTTAATATTTGGGTTATCTTCTCGAACTACAACTGTTGCTGCTGTAATTTGTGAATGAGCAGTAAGAACTGTCTCAATTTCTCCTAATTCTATACGGAAACCACGAATTTTTACTTGATCATCTATTCTTCCTAGATATTCTATATAACCATCAGGTAAATAGCGGACTAAATCACCAGTTTTATATAAACGAACGGATGGAGAATCATCAAAACAATGGGAAATAAATTTTGCAGATGTTAATTCTGGATTATGCAAATATCCTCTAGCTAAACCAGTACCACCAATATGTAATTCTCCAGCTATACCAATAGGAACAGGTTGTAATTTAGCATCTAAAATATATGTTTTGGCGTTAGGAATTACTCGACCTATAGACTGTTGTTCGCGCTCATCTTCCACTTGAGATACATTACAGAAAGTTGTAACTACTGTGGCTTCTGTGGGTCCATAGCCATTGATTAAAATTGGTAAACTGGGACAAGAGGACAATTTTTCTTGTAAATAGTTTTGCCAAAGTTTTAATTTATCTGGTAATAATCTTTCCCCACCAATATTGATGACTCTGATGGTTTCAGGCAAAATTCCATCTGTAGCTACCAATTCCGATACCAATTGTTGCCAGTAAGCTGTAGGTAAAAATAAACCCGTGATTTGCCATTGACGGCATTTTTGCAATAATATGGAAAAGGAATTTAACATTTCTGCGGTGCGTAATACTAAAGTTGCACCGGAAGCTAATGCAGAAAATATTTCTTCTAAAGCAGCATCAAAATTAATGGATGCAAACTGGAGTATTTTATCATTATCGGTAATTTCATGTTCTTGAATTGCAGTGTGAATGAAATTCACTAAAGACCTATGTTCAACAGCTACTCCTTTGGGTTTACCAGTTGAACCAGAAGTATAAATTACATAAGCTAAATTCTCAGGCTTTACCTCACTAACTGGGTTGTCTTGACTTTGAACAGAAACCGTATTTTCTAAATGGTCTAAATAAATAATTTTAGTGCTACTATCAACTGTTAAAGATGTCAGGTACTCCTTAGTTAGTATTACCTTAACTTGAGAATGATCAATCATGTAGGATAAACGTTCAAGGGGGTAATCAGGATCAAGGGGAAGATATGCAGATCCAGCTTTAATAATTGCCAGCAAACTAATAATTAATTCAGATGATCTTTCTAAACAAATCCCTACTAAATCATCTGGTTTGACACCCAAATTTTGTAAATAATGTGCCAGTTGATTAGCTTGAGAATTTAACTGTTGATAGGTAAATTGTTGATTTTCATAAACCAGTGCAATGTTGTCAGGATAAAGTTTAACTTGTTCTTCAAATAATTGATGAATACATTTATCTTTGGTGTAATCTTTGTCTGTTTGATTAAAGGTAATTAATATTTGTTCTTTTTCTGCTGCTGTCAACAAGGGTAATTTGTTAATATATTCATCGGGATTATTCACAATAGCTGATAATAAAGTCTGTAAATGATTTGTCATTCTGATCATTGTATCTGCTGTAAATAAATCCGTACTATATTCCCATTGACCAATAATTTCTGTCTTGGTTTCAAACATAGCTAAACTTAAATCAAAGGGAGATATTCCCCGTTCCACCATCTGGGGAGTGATGATTAAATCAGGTAACTCTATGGTATCTAAAGATATGTTTTCCAAAGCAAACATAACCTGAAAAATTGGGTTATAACTGAGAGAACGTTCTGGATTTAATTCTTCCACAACCTGCTCAAAGGATACATCTTGATGATCATTAGCGGTTAAACTTGTTTGTCGTATTTGTGCTACTAATTCGGAAAACTGGCAGTTATTTTCAATTTGATTACGGATAACTATTGTATTTACAAAAAAACCAATTAATGTTTCTACTGCTACTTGTTTGCGGTTAGCAATTGGACAACCCACACTAATATCATTCTGACCAGTATAACGATAAAGTAAAACTACAAAAGCTGTCAGTAAAGTATGAAAGGAAGTTACCCCTAATTTTTGACTTAAATTCCTTAATTGTTGAGTTAAATCACCATCAATTTTAAATTCATGAGTTGCACCAGCAAAACTTTGAATAGCTGGACGGGGTTTATCTGTTGGCAATTCTAATAACGGTGGTTTAGCAGCTAATTGTTGTTGCCAATATTTTAGTTGTTTTTGTAATATTTCTCCTGTAATATTTTCCTGTTGCCATACCACAAAGTCACCATATTGTATATTTAATTCTGGCAAAGATATAGGAGAACCACTAGCAAAACTCTGATAAAGATGACATAATTCCTTAATAAAAATACCCATTGACCAACCATCAACAATGATGTGGTGGATAATAATTAGGAGAATGTACTCATCTGCACCTGTAAGCAATAGTTTAAATTGCCATAAATTACCATTTTCTAAGTTAAAAGATTGACGAACTTCGCGGGTAATATAAGATGATATTTCTGTTTCTAAATAAGTTTGTAAATCTATAATTGGCAGATGAAAAGTAAAATGAGAATTGATTTTTTGAGAAGGATTCCCGTCAATAGCAGGAAAAGCAGTTCTTAAACTTTCATGACGACGAATAATTTCTTGAATACTTTGTTCTAAAATCGTGATCTTTAGCTGACCTTTAATTTTCAATTGTAAAGATTCATTATAAGCCGTATTATCTTGATCTAATTGATGTATAAACCACATTGAGCTTTGGTTATAAGACAGGGGTAACATACCCGTTCTATCTACAGAAGCTATGGGTACAAAAACATCTTGAGTGGAAGTTTTAGCCTCTTGGAGAACAGCAATAATTTCCGGTTTGCGTTGCACTATTTCCGCTTTTAAAGATGGTGTAATTACTCCTTTGGGAGCTTTAATTTTCAGTTCTTCTCCTTCTAGGGAAATTGTGATCTCTAAACTTCTTAACTGCGATAAAAAATTAATTGTATTCATGGTATTTTCTCTTAGTATTCTTTCTTTGTATTTTGATGAAATTGATGTATTTTTTAACCTACTGCTGTGTTAACATTGCCTGTAATTCTTCTGGGGAAAGTTGGGCAATTTCTTGAATAGTCTTAGCAATCTCATTGATAATGTCCTCTCCACCAGCTAATTCTCCTAGCACAGTAGCTAATTCTTTGACACTGGGAGAAGTAAACAAATGACGAATAGTAATATCCAATTCTAATGTTTGACGAATTTTCCCAATTAATTGTATGGCTTTGAGTGAATGTCCTCCTAATTGGAAAAAGTTATCATCAATTCCTACTTGTTTAACTCCTAATACTTCAGCCCAAATTTCTGCTAGTATTTCTTGAATTGGGGTTTGTGGTGCAATATAGATTTGATTTAATTCTGGTCGCTCATTCGTGGGAATTGGTAAAACTTTACGGTTAACTTTACCATTAGGATTCAAGGGGAAAGAATCCATTTGCACAAATACAGAAGGAATCATATAATCTGGCAATTGAGCAGCCAGATATTTTCTCAGTTCAGAAGCATTAACAGTTTCATTAATTACCGGGATAAAGTAAGCGACGAGAAATTTTTCCTTAGCATTTTCACCATGGGTAGTTGTTACTGCTTGACTAATGCGAGGATACTTGCTTAAAATTGCTTCGACTTCACATAAATCAATTTGATAACCGCGAATTTTGACGAGATCATCTATTCTTCCTAAAAACTCAATATTACCATCTGGTAAATATCTTGCTAAATCTCCAGTTTTATACAGACGATGATAAGGTGATTTATCAAAAGGATTAGGAATGAATTTCTCTTTTGTTAATTCTGGACGCTGAAAATATTCTCGCGCTAAACCATAACCACTAACATATAATTCTCCCACAATTCCCACTGGTACAGCTTGGAAATGTTTGTCTAAAATATAAACTTTGACATTTACAGCCGCTTTACCAATGGGTGCATAAACAGGCCATTGTTCTGGATTTTCGCTAAAGGCATAGGTCGTCACTAAATCGGCTTCTGTTGGTCCGTATAAGTTATATAAACGGCAATTTTTCAGTTGTTTAAATAAATCAATCATTGGTTGAGTAATTTGTAATTGCTCACCCGCAGCACAGATTTCTCGTAAATTGCTAAATAGTTCTATTTGTTGTCCGTAAAATTCTGCTAATTGCTGTAATAGACTAACGGGAAGAATCACTTTTTGAATGGGATTATTTGCCAATAATTCCATTAATTTTCCTAAATCTAAACGGGTATTTTCGGGAATTAGATAAAGAGTTCCACCAGTACCCCAAGCAGCAACAATTTCGTGGTAACTAACATCAAAACTCAAAGGTGCAAATTGTAAAACGCCGACACCAGAAGCCATTTTCACTAAGTGATGTGCTATTAAGTTGGTCAGAGAATAATGGGGAACAGAAATTCCTTTAGGTTTACCTGTAGAACCGGAACTGTAAACTATATAAGCTAGGTTTTCAGATGTAATTTGAGTGATTGGGTTGGTTTTCTCCTCTAAATTAATTTGTGTCCATTCCTGATCTAAAATTAACCGATAATGAGGGAAATCACATTGAAGTAAGGCTTGTAAATTGGTTTGCGTGATCAGCACAGGTACTTGAGTATCTGCTAAAATTAACCCCAATCTTTCTGGAGAATAATTAGAATCTAGAGGTACACAAACACCACCAGCTTTGAGAATTGCTAGAATAGCGATCGCTACTTCTAAACCTCTCTCTAAACACAACCCTACAGGTATATCTGCACCCACTCCTAATTTTTGCAAATAGTGAGCTAATTGATTAGCGCGGTTATTTAATTCCCGATAAGTTAATTTTTGATCAGCAAAAACCAAAGCTACAGCATCAGGTGTTGTTTCTGACCATTTTGTAACTAATTCATGAATATTTTCTTGGAGCAGATTTTCCGCTTCTGTTTGATTACTATCTACCAAAAGAAATTTTTCTTCCTGGGGAGTTAATAGAGGTAATTTGCCTGGTAGACTTTGAGGATTAGCCACAATTCCTAGTAACAGAGTTTGCAAATGACCTGCCATTCTCTCAATTGTCCCATGATCAAAGCGATCGCCAGCATAAATTAAATTTAATTTTAATTCTTTCTCTGGTGTCACTACCAAAGTTAGCGGATAATCAGCGTGTCCAGTATTTTTAGTCTTGGTTATTTGTAAGTCATGATCTGCTTCCCCAAGCTCTTGACCCAGGGGTAAATTATTAAAGACTACAAAACTCTCAAATAAAGATTGACCTCGTGGTATATCACTCCAACCTTGAATTTCCACCAATGGAGCATGGCCATATTCTTCTCGTTCAATTTGCTCTTGTCGCAACTGTTTTAACCAAGGTAAAATTCCCATATCTTCAGGAATTTTCACCCGCACAGGTAAAGTATTCACAAACAACCCAACCATTGATTCTACACCAGATAAAGCCGGAGGACGACCAGAAATGGTAGCACCAAAAACTACATCAGCTTCACCACTATAACGACTTAAAAGTATTCCCCAAGCTGCTTGTATCAGTGTAAATAATGTTAAATAATTTTCTTGAGCCAGGTTTTTTAAACTAGCCGTCTCTTCTGCTGAAAAGGAAAAATACTTATGATTATATTCTCGACTAATATCTTTTTTACGGTGAAGATTATCAACTTGTAAAGGTGTAGTTGCAGTAAAACCTTGCAAATTTTTACGCCAATAAATTTCCGCTTGTTTAATATCTTGCTGTTGTAACCAACCAATATAATCTCGATAAGGACGGGTAGGTGATAAATATAAAGTTTCTCCTTTATTTATAGCTATATAAAACTGCCAAACCTCTGCCATGATCACTGACAAACTCCAGCCATCAGCTAAAATGTGATGGGAACTCCACATTAATTCATAACTCTTATTTCCCATAGAAATCAGAGTAAATCGCGTCAAAGGAGCTTTATCCAGGGCAAAATATTCATCCTGATCAGATTGACAAAAAGTATCTAATTGCTCTTGTTGTACATCTGATGATAGAGAACTCCAATCTAAATTAACCCAAGGAACATTAACTTGTTTCTGGACTATCTGTAAAGGTTGTTTGGGGTTTTTCCATACAAACACAGTCCGTAAAGCCGGATGACGTTCTACTACTTTACACCAAGCTTTTTCAAGGGACAATATATCTAAATTACCCTGCAAACTAATTTGAACTTGCGCTAAATAAGCCTTTGATTCTGGGTTATAAAGACTATGAAATAACATCCCCTGCTGCATTGATGATAAGGGATAAATAGCTTCAATGTTTTTATTGGTTTTATTGCCAAAACTTTGCATAGTTACCATTGGTTATTAATCTCCACAAATACAAATCAATCTACAAACTTAATCACTGAATTACTTAATTAAAAGGCTGAAACAGATAATCCCCCGTCTATAGGAATCGTTATTCCAGTGATATAACTAGAACATTCTGAGGCTAAAAAGACTACTAAATTAGCTACTTCATCAGACAAACCTAAACGACCAGCAGGAATTTTACCAGCAATTCGAGATTTAATTACATCAACTGATTGATTTTCCTCCTGGGCTGCAATTTCTAAATACTGGCGATGTCTGGGTGTGTCAATTAAACCAGGATTAACTGTAGTAATCAAAACATTAAATTTCGCTGTTTGGGTAGAAACAGATTTAGTAAAATTCATTAAAGCTGCATTAGCCACACCTGATTTAATTAACCGGGGTGAAGGTTCTTTTCCTGATGTACCCACAATATTAATAATCCTACCCCATTGGTGATTTTTCATCCCTGGTAACACTAAATTGGTCATGCGAATATAACCCATTAATTTAGCTTCAAATACTAGCCGCCAGTCATCATCTGATAATGTTTCTACTGCGTCACTAGCAAATGATGCTCCTTCAGAATTATTAATTAAAATATCAATTTTTCCGAATTTATCTAAAGCAGTATTTACTAAATTCTCAGAATCACTAGCTTTATGAACATCAGCAGATAAAGCAAGTATTTCTAAATTTTCTTTTTCTCGACTTAGTAGCTTTTCAATCTGTTGAATTTTCTCAAAATTGCGTCCACAAATAATTAGTTTACATCCTTCCTGTGCTAAGATTTGGGCAACTGCAAGACCAATTCCAGCACTAGATCCTGTAATTAAAGCCACTTTTCCTGTTAATCCTAAATCCATCAAAAATATACCTCTAGTAATAACTAATTATTTAAGAATGATGTGGCAACACAATTTTTATTAATGTCACTGTTTCTGATGCTGAATTATAACCTGAATGAATTACATCAGCAGGAGCATAATAAATTTCCCCTCTTTTTATCTCCTGTTGTTCTCCACCTATATTAACCATCATTTTACCATCAATAATCACCCCTATTTCCTCACTGTCAGATTGCTGGTTGGAGGTTTTTTCTCCTGGAGGAATTTGGGTAATAATGGTTGTAAACCAAGAGCCGACAGCGATATGGCTGGGGAAATTTGTAATTTGATCTGAAGTGGGTTTTAGGTCTATAAAAACTGCTTCATCAGTTGAGAAATTAGTGAGTCCTTTCACATCAAAACAGAATATGGATTCATCTGAATAATTTACTGAACCATGGGGAACTTCAGATCCAGCACTGTAAACTTGTTGTAACGGTTTTAAAATTTCTTTCTTACCATTCACATTCATCTCTAAATTACCAGAAATTACCATCCCCATTTGACTTTCAGGATGTTGATGTAGTGGAAAACAAGCTCTAGGGGCAATGTAAGCAAATTGAAAAACAATATCTTGACATTGAAAAGCCACTATATCTATATTACTAACTTTGATATTTTGATGAGAGGGAAAAAATTTAGACATAGGCTACACTAGGCTTTTTGTAAAAGACTGACCAACTCATGGGTATTGTTCCATGAATTGAAACAAATTCCAAATCATAATATTCTCTTGCTTTTTCATTAGTAATGGCTAAATCAGCTAAACCTTGATGTACTTGTTTAGCTGCCACACTGGTAGAGTTGACTAATTCTACTGTCATTTCTTGAGGACTATATTGTGGTGGTAAAAGTTCCGATAACAGCGGTAATGGTGCAGGATGGGTAACAATCCTACTACCGGTAACTTTAAATTCTTGATCTTTTCTTTTGGCTAATCCGTAGACAGGAGTTGGGTGGACAAATATAAAACCTAAATCAAATTTAGGCTGCATATAAAATTCGTTAATTTTTTCGTATGCGTGAGGTACTAAAGCTAAATCTACTTGCTCGTTTTTTAACGCTTGCTGTAGGTCTATAAAACTATCAAATAATTTCACTAAAACATTAATTTCCTCTTGTTCAATTTGGCTGATTAGATATTTTAGTGCCGCTTCACTGCTAGTGCCGCTAGGTCCTAATGTCCCTAAAGTTAAAGTCTTGGATATAGGGATAGGGTATTTAAATTCAATTTGAAACTTGAACATAAATTATTTCTGAACTGAGTTAAATTTGTGTACTTGCCCTATGGATTAAAGCCAAACTAAAAAAGCTAAAATGGGTTTATATTCTTTTTTAGAGAGGCCTATTGATCTTGAATATGCTCTTTAATGAATTTTAGCTCGTCTATCCTTAATCCCTAATTTTAAATAGTTCTTTAATTTTTAGCTTGCAAACTTATTTTATTTGCTTACCCTTTAAGTGATACTACTAGTTAACTATATTTGTCAAGTAGATAAAAGAAAAATTTTTGGCGATCGCGCCATAAGTAAAAAATATAAAAATTACGCTGCAATTTATACTTATAAAATAAATCCCCGACTTCTTTAAGAAGTCAGAGATCTTACTAATTAGCTATTCTGCCTCTTCTAGTTCTCCATTATCACCCGTATCAGGGGGAACAATAGCAACTCCAGTAATAGCATCATCTTCGTCTAAACGTTGCACTTTCACCCCCGTAGCTGACCTTGACTGAATAGAAATTGCATTCACCGCTTGACGAATAATTATACCACGATTGGTGGCCATCATAATTTCATCATCATTGTTCACAATCCTTAAAGTAGCCAGTTTATCTTTAGTTTTGCGGGTTTTGAATTTAGTCGCCATTAAACCTTGACCAGCGCGGTTTTGCAGTCGGAATTGAGAAACAGGCACACGCTTACCATAACCGCCAACGGTAATGACTAATACCCAGGGTCCCGTACTATTGGTGTTAGTGGTTTCTGGGGTTTCTTCAGTATTTTCAATTTCGGTAATTTCTACGGTTTCTTCTATTTCTGCGGTTTCTTCTATTTCCGCTTCCGTATCTGTATCTAAGGTGTCGAGAATAGCCGCTGGTAGGATATCCATACCGATGAGTTCATCTTTATCCTTGAGTTTCATGGATTTTACACCACGAGTGGCTCTACCCAGGGGACGCAGTTGGTCGTGAGTACAGCGGAAGTGAATGGCCATACCTTGACGTGAACCGATGATTATGCTATCTTCTACTCTAGCCCTCCTCACCCAGCGCAGTTGGTCGCCTTCTTCTAAGGATATAGCAATTAATCCATTAGCGCGAATATGGCTAAATGCCTCTAGGACGGTTTTTTTAATGTTACCGCCTTTAGTAAGCATGACGAGATATTCTTCGCTGCTAAATTCGTCTACGGGGACAATGGAGGTAATTTTCTCTTCTTTGGGAATGGGTAACATTTGGACTATGGGTGTCCCCCGACTGGTGCGCGAACCTACGGGTATTTGATATGCTCTTAGGCAGTAAACAACACCGCGATCGCTAAAGAATAAGATGCTATCATGATCACAGCAAGTTAAGAAATGCTCAATGGTATCATCATCTTTAACCTTGGCACCGGCTTTACCTCTGGTAGCGCGGTTTTGAGATTCAAAGGTATTAACGGGCATCCGTTTGATGTAACCTTGTTCTGTCACCAGAATAATTGCTTTTTCATTGGCAATTAAGTCAATATCATCTATGTCTCCTTCCCCATGGGTAATTACTGTCCGTCGGGGTGTAGCAAAACTGGTTTTGATTTGACTGATTTCAGTTTGAATGATTTCTAGCACCCGTTCCCGTTTAGCTAAAATATCGAGTAAGTCGGTAATTTTAACTTGGAGGTCTTCATGTTCGAGACGAATTTTATCAGCTTCTAGAGCCGTTAACCGCCGCAGTTGCATTTGTAAAATTGCGTCTGCTTGGACTTCGGAGAGCCCGTAAGTGTTAATTAACTCACCTTTGGCTGTAGGTGCGTCCGGTGCATGACGAATTAAAACAATAATTGCATCTAATTGAGAGAGAGCAATTAATAACCCTTGCAGAAGGTGATCTCGTTCTTCTGCTTTCCGTAGTTCGTAGCGGGTACGGCGTTCTATGGAGAAAATACGGAAATCCAAGAAAACGCTGAGAAATCTTTTGAGATTTAGGGTTTGGGGTTCACTGTTGACTAATGCCAACATATTTGCCCCAAAATTAGCTTGAAGAGGGGTTTGTTTATAAAGGTTGTTTAAAACGACGCGGGGATAGGCATCACGTTTTAATTCTATCACAATTCTCATCCCGTCCCGATCGCTCTCGTCCCGGATATCTGCAATACCATCAATGCGTTTATCATTGACCAACTCGGCAATTTTTTCAATTAAGGCCGCTTTGTTGGTTTGGTAAGGCAACTCGGTAATAATAATTGCCTCCCGTTCTGGACGGTTGCGTTGAGCAATGGTTTCAATATTGGCTACACCGCGCATGGTAATTGAACCGCGCCCAGTGGTGTAAGCTTCTTTGATACCACTGACTCCTAATATCTGCGCTCCGGTGGGGAAATCGGGACCGTGAATATACTGCATTAACTGAATGTCAGTTATTTCGGGATTGTGAATTAGTGCTACTAACCCATCAATCAATTCTCCCAAATTGTGCGGAGGAATATTTGTGGCCATTCCCACAGCAATTCCCGAAGAACCATTGAGCAGGAGTTGGGGAATGCGGGAGGGTAAAACCGTGGGTTCTTGTTGCGAACCATCGAAGTTATCGGCAAAGTCTACGGTTTCGGCTTCAATATCTTGGAGAAGGGCTACACTAGTTAAAGCGTGTAGACGACATTCCGTATACCGCATTGCAGCCGGTGGATCATTGTCTACTGAACCAAAGTTACCATGTCCACTGATGAGAGGCGATCGCATGGAAAAATCCTGCGCCATCCGCACCAAAGCATCATACACTGCCGTGTCACCATGAGGGTGATATTTACCCAATACTTCCCCCACCACACGGGCGCATTTTCTAAAGGGGCGATCATGGAGTAAACCCAGTTCGTGCATAGCATAGAGGATGCGACGATGCACAGGTTTAAGACCATCCCTAGCATCTGGTAGTGCCCGACCTACAATGACGCTCATGGCGTATTCTAGATAAGACCGCGACATTTCACCTCGCAAATCCGTCGGGATAATCCTCTCCTGTGAGGTTGTCATAAACTCGAAAACTCCAAAAAATGTAGATTTTAGCTTTCAACTTGACAAAAGACAAAATTATGTCAAATTAACTTTGAATAGTTGTCATATTTTGCCACAATTATAACACATTCTCATCCAATTCGCACAAATACTATCCAATTTCCAAGATTAGTAAATTTATAAGTTATATCTAAAGGCTAGATTATTGATTAATTACTAATATTTAGATCATAATTTTAGAAAACCTGCTGATATTGAATTTAGAACTAGTTGAAAAATAAAAATATTCAAAATCCCCGACTTATAAAATCGGGGATCTGATTTTAAGAAGGAGGATAACCAGCAGCAATCAAAGCTTCTTTAATAGTAGATTCGGAAGCTTGAGTTTCTACATTGACAAGCTTGGTTTTAGTGTCAGCTTCTACAATAGCATAAGCATCAACGGCTTTAACTGCATTGGTAATATTATTAGCACAAGCAGAACAAGCCATTCCGGGAATAGTGAGTTTGATTGTCATAGGTAACAGGAGTGAAAACTCAATTAGAACTAACAAAAATATCTGTCTTAACTATACCTTGTCGAAATCGAAAAAAGTCTTAATTTGTAAGTTGGGTTGAGGTACAAAACCTAATATAAGTGTCAGGTTGGGTGTCAGTTAACTTGACCTACAAAAAATCGACAAGGTATTGTCTTAACCAACCGCATTATGTTCAACATAATGGACTAAATTATTCAGATTAATTAGTCAAGATCGAACATATCATAAAAATCAAACACCAAAGAAAATTCTAGATTGGTTTCACCGATTTTTCTTGACATTAAACTTGAATTAATCTTTGAAACCCTGGCTCATTTTTAATTTCATCAAAATCAATATCAGTTGTAGCATCTTCTCGGTAACTGGGATTAAATTCAATAGCTTTTTGTAGATTTTCTAGAGATAATTCAACCTTTTTTTGTAGTGCATAACAGACAGCTTTGTTATAATATGCACTAGGATAATCTGATTTAATTTCTAATGCTTTATCAAAATTGGTAATTGCTTGATCATCTTCTCCCAACATTACCAAAGAGTAACCCCGTTTATCCCAAACCTTAGGGGAATTGGGTTGAAATTCTAAAGCTTTATCAAAAGAAGCAACTGCATTTTCATAATCTTCTAATTCTAGCAAAGATAAACCACGATTTACCCAAGCAACTCCATCATCAGGTTTAATTTTAGTAGCTTTATCAAAACAGTTAAAAGCTTCTTGATGTTTTCCTAAATTTCCACAAGCTACACCAATATCACACCAAGCTTGATGATATTCAGGATTAATTTTTATAGCTTGATTATAGGAGGCTATAGCATCTTTATAGCGTTTTAATTTACTGAATATAATACCACGTTTTAGCCAATTTTCTGGATTTTCAGGTTGGATTTTAATGAGTTTTTCATAAATAGCTAAAGCATCTTCATGGCGTTTTTCTAAAAATAGTATTTCTGCTTGTTTGAGATCATCATCAATAGAAATTTCTGGTTGTAATGGTGTTGGTATAAGTATATTTTCTGCTAATTCTTTAAGAATTATCTCTTTACGTTGTTGAGCATCAATTTCTAATTTTTGTAGATTTTCTAGAATAGTAATTTGCTGTTTTTGGACATCATTTTGTAACTCTGAAAACCCAGATGTAAATTCTCCACCAGATTTTTCTAAATTCTCAATAACTTGCTGTTGTCTTTGAATAGCAGTATTTTCTAATTCTGTAAGTTGCTGAGAAAATTTGCTTTCTAATTCTCGCAGATTTTCCAGAATAGTAATTTGCTGTTTTTGGACATCATTTTGTAACTCTGAAAATCCAGATGTAAATTCTCCACCAGATTTTTCTAAATTCTCAATAATTTGCTGTTGTCTTTGAATAGCAGTATTTTCTAATTCTGTAAGTTGCTGAGAAAATTTGCTTTCTAATTCTCGCAGATTTTCCAGAATAGTAATTTGCTGTTTTTGGACATCATTTTGTAACTCTGAAAATCCAGATGTAAATTCTCCACCAGATTTTTCTAAATTCTCAATAATTTGCTGTTGTCTTTGAATAGCAGTATTTTCTAATTCTGTAAGTTGTTCAGAAAATTCGCTTTCTAATGTAGCTAAATTCTCTAATAATTGATATTTTTGAAGTTGACTATCAGTTTTTAATTCACTCACATCTGACTTAAATATATTATTCAGATTTTCGATATTTCCTATAATTATATCTTTTTGATTTTTAACATCTAATTGAAATTGAGATAATTCATTAGTAAATTCTGATTGTAATTTTACTAAATTCTCAATAGTATGATATTTTTGTTGTTGAGTTTCTGACTCTAAACCTTGAAATTGAGACATTAAATCAGCGCGAGATTTTTCAATATCACCAACAGCAATATCTTTTTGATTTTCTACCTCTAACTTGAGTTGGGTAAATTGAGAAAATAACTCAAATTCCAACTTTTTGATATTGTCAATTGTAATTTTTTGCTGTTGAGCAGATAAAGTTAACTGTTCCAATTGAGTATTTAATCTAAACTCCAAATTACTAATATTTTCCTGAGCCAATTTTACCTCAGTTTCCAAAGCAGTTAAAAACTCTTGTTTTGATTTAGGTAAATCAGATAAAAGAATAGATAAATTTTCTTCCTCACCTTGAATCTTTTGTTTAAGATTATTAACTTCCTCTGCTAATTCTTGAGTAGTATTTTGAGATAAGTTAATCAGTTTTTTTGCTTCTTCTTGAACAGTAGTTAATTGAGCTTGCAAATTTTCAATACCTTGAATTTGTTGGATTGCTCGTTCCACAATTTCCCGAATTACCGCTCGACGAAAAAACCATAATATAGCAATTAAAGCCACAGGAAATAAACTTAAAATAGTCAACCAGATATTAAGTAAGGTATTCGTGCGAGTCAAAGCACCTTCAAAAGTTTTAGTTTCTTTTCGCAGTCGTGCTAAGTCTTCCCGTTCTTGATTTGATAATACCTGAGCCGTAGCAGATAATACAGTATATCCACTGATGAAAGCTATTGATAGCAGTAAGGGTGACAGAAAAATGGTGCTTTTTAAAGCTAAATTTGAAAATATGGGGTTTTTGTTTTTCATGACAATTTTCCCTATCAGGTGGTTAGTTTCTACTATGATAGATGATTGGTGTCATGTTACTGGATTTTTAGGAGGTTTTTTTGATATTAACAGATTTTGTGAGGGGATGGAATTATGGATAAATCAAAAAGATATGGATATGTCCGATTATTTTTAAGTGATTTTTCCCATATATTCAGTTCATCTTTCATATTAGCAGCTTCTAGAGTAAAAGAAACGTTTCTTAACCAAGTTTTAAAATGTTGTAAAGCTGTACGATAAGACTCTTTTTCTATATTAGATAATTCGTCAAGTAAACGTTGTATTGTTTGTTATTTATCGTTCATAATTGAGTGCTTTAATAATTTATGTCTTGATAAATAGCCTAACTTGCTACTTACATATAATATAATAACTGCGATCGCCCGTCAATAGTGATACACTTACCCCAAACTTCCTAATTTCTAGCCAAAAATTCCAAAATAACCTTACAAAAAACCCTTCCCTAATGCTACCGTCTAGAATAATGTAGTAGTGTACAGAAACCATCAAAGGAAGATAGAAAAAAGGCTTTCAATCATTCATCAGTTTGAGCTTATTTACCACCTTTCTCACTTCCTATTCCCTCACTCAGCCAGCAATAGATTAAACTAGTTATTTGTAATGTCAGTTTGTACAACGTCGTTTTTGGCTTATTTTTCTATGGTGATAAGACTTACAGATGTGTACGGTATGGCCTCAACACCAACTGTGACACCTGACCGAGTTAATCAAGTGACTCGGAAAACCTACCCCAATTACAAAGTAATTGTCTTGAATGATGATTTCAATACTTTTCAGCACGTCGCTGAGTGTTTAATGAAGTATATTCCCGGAATGTCAGGCGACCGCGCCTGGGACCTAACCAATCAAATCCACTATGAAGGACAAGCAATTGTCTGGACAGGACCCCAAGAACCAGCGGAATTATACCACCAACAACTACGTCAGGCCGGGTTGACAATGGCTCCCCTGGAAGCAGCCTAATATGTCTAAACCCACCGATGGTAGACTAGTATGGAATCACTCTACCCATATTCCCGGTCTAATCCCTATTTTAGAACGTTTATGTCAACACCATGGTATTGTCACAGTGACACCAGCGGTTATTGGTAGAGCTAAAGGCCATGCACCAAAAATGCAGTTACGTATCTCTGTACCTATTCGCGGTGGTTATAAAATCATTGCTCGTCAAGGAAAGACCGTGCAAGAGGTGTTTATTCTCACAACCTTACTACAGGATGAACTTGAGGGTGCGATTGCTATTGCTATGAGAATTGCCTAAATTATGAATTTACAAACAGCAAGGTTAGAGCTAAATTCAGTTCTAACCTTGACTTTTGATTACTCTTCAATTTTATGAACTGCAAATTTATTTTAGAGGGAACTCTTACTGGTTAACTTTCTAACAGGAAAAACTCATGTTTAAAAACATGAAACTGAAATCATAACACTGTTTTTTATGGAAACTTAGTCTAAAGGAATATGCCACATGGTTGACCATAATAGTTACAAACTGTAATCTCTCAAAAACTTTTTTCATAAATGCCAATCTCTACCCAAATATAATTGGCATATCAATAATAAGATATTATAATTTTGAAAATGGCTCAGGTCAGATTTGAACTGACGACCCCAGGCTTATGAGTCCCGTACTCTAACCAACTGAGCTACTGAGCCACGTTGTCTTATCAACTTATATTAAGATAGCATACCAATTTGCATTTGACAACTATCAATTTC
This sequence comes from Aphanizomenon flos-aquae FACHB-1287, assembly GCF_014698755.1. Classification (GTDB taxonomy): domain Bacteria; phylum Cyanobacteriota; class Cyanobacteriia; order Cyanobacteriales; family Nostocaceae; genus Dolichospermum; species Dolichospermum flosaquae. Next base: position 55,405 of record NZ_JACJTO010000010.1, read on the forward strand.
TAAATTTTTACCTCAAAAATTAAAAGAGGGAGTTAAACCCCCTCATTTCACCAAACAATCAGTAATTAAATCCGATTGGGTAAGAAAGCGATAGGGTTAACAGCACCCTTACCAGATGGATGAACTTCAAAATGAATATGAGGTCCCGTGCTAAAACCAGTGCTACCCATAGCCGCAATTTGCTGACCTTGTTGCACCTTTTGACCAGATTGCACCAAAACTCGGCTATTATGCCCATAGCGAGTCAAACTACCATCGTTATGGCGAATATCTACAACGATACCGTAACCACCGCTATTCCAGCCAGCTTTCTCCACCGTACCAGCAGAAGACGCATAAATCGGCGTGCCGGTTGAGTTAGCAATATCAATCCCTCTGTGCATTCTTCCCCAGCGCCAGCCATAACCAGAGGTCAGAACTCCCTTCGCAGGCCAAATATGGCCTGTACTGGCAGAATCTGATGGTAACAGATCTTCAGTAGACCGAGGCAAGTGTATATCTACTGCTGCTATAGGTGGTAAAGCAGGAGAAACAGAAGTTCCTCGCAATTTTCCTAAAGATTCAGAGGCATTGGTACGAGCGGGAGGTACTGTTAACTTAATACCAGATGAACTGCGAGGAGAATTCCATCTAGAGCCGGTTTTACCGGGTAGAAACTCTGGATTAATTGGCTCGTTGGTGGGAGCAGATGCTGTTACTAGGGTTTTAGTCCGTTGATTGCTGTACGCTGGGAATACTACTTGAGGTACAGCAATCTGAATAGCATCCCCTGAAGAAACTGGGGAATTATTGGATGATTCAACTGTGACAGGTACAGATTGACTATTATTTTCAGAACCTGTGACAGCCACACCAGCCTGTTGAGAGCGGTATTTATAACGCAATCTCTCAATTTCTGCTTGCAAGCTACGGATACGTTCATTACCCTTAGCCTTAGACACCTTTTGCACAGGTTTTTGTGGTTCCAGCTTTTGGGAGAAACTTATTGGCAATGGTGTCTCACCACCTAAGCCATAAGATTGACCGGGAGTTGGTAAAGCCTTGGGGACAACAACAGGAACAGTATTCTGCTCTTGGTTATCCGTCGCTATTGGTATGGGAACATTAATCCGACTAGGATAATTATTCCGTTCCTGTTCCCCTGTCACTATGGGAACTGGGATACTCACACTATTTATAGTAGGCGTTTCATTTTGTCCAGGTTGCTCTGTCACTCTTGGTGAAGGAACTGTAACACTGTTATTCCTGGCCAGCAATGATCTAGGGTTAAAACTAGGAGTATTTACAGAAAAATTATCTACGGTGCTAGAGGTTTCTGATACCTTATCCGTAGGAATAATTAGTCTTTGATTAATTTGCAGTTGATTAGGATCGCTGAGATTATTAGCTCTAACTAGCTCAGAAATTGAAGTACCGTAATTGGTAGCAATCTCTGCTAAGGTGTCTCCGGGCTGAACTTGATATGTTGATCCGGGTAGTTGTGTTATCACCTTAGGTGTCGTCGTACTAGTTTCTTGGTTTTGTTTTCCGTCAGAAATCAGCCCGGATTGTTGGGAATCAGTCAAATTCTCCGCTTGTTCTGGTGTTGATTTATTAGCTACAGTGCTTGACTGTGCTTCCTTAGTCCCAGTTTTCAATAGATTTTGGTTTTGTTCAGATCGCAACTCTGCCAAGCTATTTCTTAACCGGTTTGACTTTTCCTGTAAGCGATTTAGGGCAAATTCCTGCTGTGCTTTTAGTTGGGACTCAACATCACCCCTAGCTGATTCCTCTACTGGCAAATTTTGGGTACTGCTAGTAACCTCTTCCACCTCAGGCAACTGTGGCGCTGTCTCAGGTAGTTGGTTTCCCGCTGGTAATGTCGCCTGCACTGGGCGATCGCTCACTTCCTGTGGTGAGCGAACAGAATTTTTATCAGGGGTATTAGTTGGGGAAATTAGCTGGGATGCAGTGTCTTGGTTGCTTATTTTGTTGCTTGCAATTTGCCATTTAGCTTCAAGCCCAGGTGCTTGTGAAACTACTGTTGGTTCCAATATGGCTGAATTTGCCAATGCGCCTGCTGCTAAGACGGTTGGAGATTCCAACTTGGTGGCGGCAAATTTCATCTCAGTCTCGGAAGCAGCGGACATTGTTGAAGTTGCTTTTTGACTGCCAACAGGAGCCGCTGCTTGGGCTTGATCGCTTTGTCGAGTCACCAAAACGCCGGTTGCTATTGATATTGCCAAGCCAATCATGGCTGCCAGACGAGCTCGCACCCGGCGGGTTATTTTGGGATTGATCTCATAACTTGTTTGCTCTACCTGGGCCTCATTGCTGTTGGGGTTATTGTTCAACACAGCCTTCTCTCTTTTTTTTAATGCTCGTTTCAAAGACGACCTCCTAATAATCACTAGCGTTTAACTGGTCTTGATTTTTAAGTTGGATATTAATTCCTGATTGAGATTACATCAAACCACATATCAAGATCACATTCACCAGAGACACTCACGCAAGATTAACTTGCTTCTCTGATTTAAACAAGTCATACACCTTGCTAAAACTTGAATTTTTCGGTGCTGTTTTGTCTAAGTCACTCCTCACAACCTAAAGATGTTCGCTCTTGACAGTTATCTACTGTCTTCACTCATTATTACTGTAAAAGCATAGAACTAAACAAATATCATAACTTGGCTAGGTCTATTGTTGCTGTTAGTTCATGAGCTTTGACAATTTCTGTAAATGCAATCATCCTACTGTAGACACTTTCAAGATTTTTTGACTAAATCCGTTTTATCAATAGCAGACTTTACTTCTATTGTTCCCTAAAAAACAACCGTATACAATACCTGTGATTTTTGCATGGTTTTTTTGTATTTTTGAATACAAATTCATCGAAATCATTGATAGTCAAGGTCTTTGGTAATTTCCTCTTTTTTGATCCTAGGTTGAGCATTCTCTCAAGTCTATCCTTCATGGTTAGATCACTCTGAAAATATCTATACAAATTTCTTATGTTATTTTCAGAGGAGTATCTCAGTATTTATTACTATGTACCTCCTTGTGAAAGTATGTTACACAACAATAGCATAACAGATTTTGGTGTGGTTGATCTAATAAATCTGTTTCTATCACACTTAGTTCCAGATTTTTATTGGTGAATAATAAGTTATTTTAAATAGCCTAACTGACGACGACTTTCAAATAATCCTATGGCCACGCTGACTGATAGATTCAAGCTCCGCACTCCAGGTTCGTACATGGGAATGTACAATGTGGAGTCACAGGTGGAGAGAATAGGCTCTGGTAACCCTGCTGTTTCACTGCCAAAAAACAGCCAATCATCCGCTTGAAATTGAAAATTAATGTAATTAAAGTCACCACGAACGCTAAAACCTAAGCATCTACCCCCGCGTTGTTTATGTACATTTTTAAATGCTTCTATGGATTCATGATAGTTGAGTTTAACGTAAGGCCAATAATCTAGACCCGCTCGTTTAAGATAGCGATCGCTAATTTCAAATCCTAAGGGACCTACCAAATGTAATTCCGTGCCTGTAGCGGCACAAGTCCTAGCAATATTGCCAGTATTCGGGGGAATCTGTGGGTTGACTAAAACTATCTGGGGCATCTTTGGCTCATCTAAATTGTATGTTCAGAAAATTCTTTCTGTGTAAAAATCTACCAAAATCTAGAAACGATATATAGTTTTTTTTTATATGTATGAAGTATTTCTCATGGATTATTTTTTTAAATCATTCACTGGGAGGATTCGTTGTCAGTTGTCGATGGTCAGTTGTCGGTGGTCAGTTGTCAGTTGTCGGTTATTTCCTCTTACCTATTCCCTATTCCCTCATAGATAAACATAGTTTACTTTCTAGTTCTGTTTCCCGTTTTTGAGTAGCAATAATCGCTTGAGTAATTACACGCTGAATATCAACGCCAACTCCATGCAATTGTAACCATTGTTGGGCTTCATTACCTTCTCGCAGGATTTTTAGTAAGGGGGATAGAAAACAACTAAAGCCCTGTTTTTTCGCAATAATCCCAACTTCTTGATAAATTTCTCCTATCCAATCTCTAGCAAGAATAATGCTACCATCTTGCCACCGCTGTAATTGGGCATCAAGACTATTAATGGCAGCGGCCATTTCGTTCTTCATGGTTAAACTAATCAATTCTGCGGGGGAAAACGGACTTTGATTTAAAGGATCAATGGTAGGATCGTTAATAATTTGGATTAATCGCGCTTCTAGTAAAGCAGTTATCGCTAATAAAGCAATAGGATCTGTAACTAAATCACAAATTCGCAATTCTAGCCGATTTAAATCATAAGGGCGGCGATCGCCATTTGGACGCACTGATGTCCATAAATGCCGTATATTTTGCATTGTCCCAGCTGTCAACTGTTCATTTACCCATTGAATATGATCCGCATGACTAGCAAATAAGGGAATATAATCAGGGTTTTGAGGAAATACTCCCCAGCGCGTCGAATGATAACCAGTGGTTTTACCATCCAGGAAAGGAGATGAGGCACTCATAGCTAGATATAGAGGTGCTTCCATTCTAATCACTCGACAGGCACGCATTAATACTTCTGGATCACTAATACCAACATTGATATGGACGCTGGCTGTAACTACCTTTGTGCCATAGGTTTGTTCAATGTAATCATGATAGGGATTCGTGGGGTCAGAACGGAAAAAGCGTTGGCTTCCTTGCAAAGATAATGTACTACCCGGTATCAAAGTATAATTATCTAAACCTTGGAGATAATTCCGTAACTTTCTTCTAGGACTTAATAAGGCACACAACAAATTATCATAACTCATAGATGGCTGAGTTATGTACTCCACATTCCGGCTATCCGGTTCACGCATAAATCCATCTAAATCGGCCATAATTTTGTCCGATAGTCCCACAATTTCACCTTGAGGTGTACCAGTGTACATCTCAATTTCAAAGCCTTTTAATAAGATCATGTTATTCTCCAAAGCTTCTGGCAATATTTATAAATTGTATCTAATTAGACGATTTTTTGCATTTTTTGTGTACATATCAATTTAACCCAGAAAAAAGTAATAAAAATTACTCCTTATACGCCTCTTTTTTCAACGTAGCTTTCAGGCTCTACCCCTTATAAAACAAGCTGTTTAGCCACATTGTCACCGGTTAAGGTAAAGCCATCATCCTTGAGAAAAAACTTTTTGGTTTACTGCTTTTAAAGTATTGACTTGTGGTAGTAGATGTGATAATGTTACTATAGAGAAATACTTTAAGTAAAAATGTAAAAATAGCAAAATAAAACTGTGAAAATATGAGTAATTCAGTTGAGTATGTCAAGATTTAATTCTAGCTAGTCATGGTAACTGGAGATTTGATCAGCAAGTTAGTGAAAGTTTTGAAAGTCATAATGATTCTTGATCACGCTAGGGATGAAAGTCGTCACCACGCGTACTTTGCTAGTTTATTAAAAAATATATTGTGGTTCTAACTTAAACCTCAAGATCAATCTATAATTAGTCCGGTTTTACCAGAAATTATTTTCGCTTTTCTAGAACCTGATATTACTGCAATAAAATATTATTTGGAAGTATTGGGTTTAGAAAATAAAGAAATAGAAATATTGGTGGAAGAATCCTATCCTCAAACAAGACTGATGCTTGGTATTAAAAAAGCAGCAAGTGCAACTTTAAAATGCTTGGAGAACAGCGGTGTTTCTGAAGAAGCATATACTGCTGAGGGGTTTAGAAAAAGCGGCTTGTTAAGTTAGTTGCAGTAGCAGTGAATACAGCATATTGCACATAACATGAGATAAAGATTTAAATTTACCGCTAGGCTATGCTTAAATAGGATTTTACTGCAAAATTCTGCTGTGGTCAAAGAATCGTAATCATATAATTTCATATTTGTGGTTATTTATGAAATTCTCTGTAGGGCAAAACCTCTTCAAATCGGGATTTTTATACGATGCTATTATTCCCCTTGTCAGGTAAATACCAATTTATCTCTCGCTTTTATCTAATTACCCTTACTAATATTTTATCTTGTACTATTATACCGTTAGCTGGTTTTACCAGTACAGTTTTTCTAGGTCATTTGACAGATATCCGCTATTTTGCAGGTGCTTCTCTGGGTGCAATTCTTTTTGATTATATATACTTTAGTGTAGGTTTTTTACGTTTAGTAACTACAGGCATGACAGCAATAGCTGTTGGTGAAGATGACCGAGAGGCTATGTTACTAGTAGGAATACGGAATAGTGCGATCGCTTTAGGTTTGGGGATACTCATTCTGGTTATACATGAACCCTTAGGGAATTTGGGGTTTGCACTGTTTACTACTTCTCGAGAGGTCAAGGATGCTGGTCTTGCCTACTTTAATGCCCGTATTTGGGGCGCACCAGCAGTTTTACTCAACTATGTACTAATTGGCTGGTTTATTGGACAGGAAAAAAGTAGTAGGGTATTGCTAATGACCATTGTTTACAATGTGGTTAATATACTGCAAGACTACCTATATATTAACCAGTGGCATTGGGCAAGTACCGGAGCCGGAATGTCTGCTGGAATTAGCCAATATTTAATGTTGTTGACGGGGTTAATTTTCTTACTCCGTGATGTCCCTTTAAAAGAGGTAGGAGCATTAAAGGAGCAAATTTTGGAATCGTCAGGTTTCAAATCCATTGCTCGGTTGAATGGAAATCTATTTGTGAGGTCTTTAACTATTGCATTCACCTACGTCATTTTTTCCTGTTTGAGCACAACAATGGATACAATGATATTTGCTGGCAATGCCTTACTTTTACAGGTGTTACTGCTGACTATAGATATTTTTAATGGTGTAGGAATTTCTACCGCTGCTTTAACTGGAACATTTAAAGGTGAACAGACAACTCATAAGTATTTGCCTTTATTGCAAATAGCAATAGGAACTAGTCTTTCCATAGGACTTACCTGCGCTGGTCTTTGTGTCCTTTCTCCACAAACCATATTTGGGTTGTTAACCAACCACAGCGAAATCATAGAGCTAATTAGGACCTATGTTCCTTGGTTATTAGTGGTTCTGGGGTGTGCCTCAATTTGTTTAGTTCTGGAGGGATACTTTACGGGTCTAGCGGAAGGGGTTGTTCTCCGCAATACTTTCTTAATCAGTACCTTGGCGGGATTTATCCCTCTAGCTATATCAACATGGTTTTATCACAATAACCATATGTTGTGGTTGGCTATGTCTATGTTTATGGTGATTAGAATGGTGATTCTTGGAGTATATCTGGTGAAAAGCAAAGAGTTGAAGATCGAGACCATATTAAATTAAATTAATACACTTAATTACAAAAACTCACAAAAGAGAGTTATTAGGTGTTGATGAAACTTCGTTGACCAAAAATCTGGGATACAAGCCCCGTCCTTCTAGGACGGCTTTATGTTATAATTTGGGTATAGTCGCCATAGGGCATTGGGAGACTTTAAACGGACATAGAGGGACGATAAGACCACTTGTGGCGTGTTCCAGTGAAGTGTCAAGAATCACCGCTCCTTTAGGACGGTGAGTATGTCAATCCTGCTATAGTTCATACTTTAAATTGCCAGTAAGAATAGACATAAAAAACCCCCAAATATATTGAAACTGGGGGCGAAAATGAATTGACGATTATGGGCGTACCGGGGCAAAAGTTTAGAAAATAAACATAAACATCAATTGCGGTGATTATTGTTGTAGCGAACCCTTGTTCCCGCCCAAAGTAACTTCTCCCGCAAAGTTTGATAATATGAATTATTTGCCCGTAACACAATAAACTTAGCGCGACAATCAGCCATTCGCACATCAACACGGTGTCCTGGCCAAATAGAAGTAGATAACACACCATCCATCCATAGTTTGGTACTTAAATCATAATCGCCCAAAGGCCAAATACTGACCACAGAACCAGGAGGTAAGACAAGGGGACGACTTGAAAGACTCATGGGACAAATGGGAGTGATGGTAATTGCCTCCATACCATCGTGAATAATTGGCCCACTAGCGGAAACAGTATAACCAGTAGAACCTGTGGGAGTAGAGATAATTAATCCATCTCCCACATATTGATCAACTATCTCACCATCAATTTCCATTTCTAGAATTGAGGTAATCATTCTGTCAGCAGAAGCGGGTTTGACGCAAAACTCATTTAAACTCCAGTAACTTTCGGTTACTGGTTCTAAATTTGATCCAGTCCCCTCATATACCGCTGCTTGTAACATCATCCGCCGTTGAATAGCATAACGATCTTCTAACAGCCTGTCCCAAACTATTTCTGGATCTTGAAACTCGTCTACTGACTCAGTTAAAAATCCTAAATGGCCGCCGACGTTGACTCCAAGGATAGGAATATTGGCTGGGGCTAAATGTCTAGCGCCGGTTAAGACAGTACCATCACCACCCAGTACCAAGGCCAGATCAATGGGTTGATTAGCAGAGGCCAAAAAAACCGGATAGGGGTTATCTTTCGGCCCGCTAGGTCCCATCAATACTTGACACTGACGATTTTCTAGTTGTTTAGCACAGAGTTCTGCCCAGCGTTTACTCTGGGGATCTCGAGCTTTATAAGCAATGATTACCTGCTTGAGTTGCACGCATTATTACCATTTCAGAAGATTAAACTGCTCCATGTCAACGGTATCGCGGTTACGATAAATTGTTAAAACAATCGCTAACCCTACCGCCGCTTCAGCAGCTGCCACGGTAATCACAAAAACTGTGAACACCTGACCCTTAATTAAGGTTGAATCAAGGAAGTTAGAAAATGCCATTAAATTTAGATTAACAGCATTTAGTAATAACTCAATTGACATGAGCACCCGGACTGCGTTGCGACTGGTAATTAAACCATAAATACCAATGCAAAACAAAGCTGCGGCTAGTAATAGAAAGTATTGGAGTTGCATGATTGTCGGTGGTCAGTTGTCAGTTGTTCGTTGTCAGTGGTCAGTTGTCAGAACTTCTACCAGTGCCGATGAGTTCTTTGGGGCGTTCTGGTAGGGTTAAAATTGTTTGTGTTAGGTCAGAGGTTGGCAATTGGTCGGGTAGATATTCACGACGGGCTAAAATAATTGCGCCTACCATGGCTATGAGCAAGAGGACAGAAGCTAACTCAAAGGGTAGCAAAAAGTCGCTAAAGAAATGCTCACCAATCACAATGATGGAATTTTGATTAACTTTCCCGTTATTTGAGTTAGCCCAAGGGGTAGCTAATACCATTGTACTTAAAAGAGCAAATAGTCCAAAACTGACTATAGCTGTAAATACTTTTCGTAATCCGGCGCTGGGTAATGGTGAAAAATCCTGTCTTTTGTTGACCAACATAATGGCAAACAGAATTAAAACGTTAATTGCACCAACATAAATTAGTATTTGTGCTGATGCGACAAAATCACCATTTAGCAACAGGTACATTCCCGCCATACTGATGAATACACCTCCCAGCAAAAAGGCGGAATAAACAATGTTAGAGAATAGCACTACACCTAGTGCTGCCCCAATCATCATTACACCAAGAATGCCAAGTGATACAGACTGTACTCCTTCTGCTAGATTCACTGTTTTCTATCCTTATTGATGTTTAATAAATATTGAGTAGTAATTGGTGATTGGTAATTGGTAATTGGAAAAATTTTGATTACCCATTACCCATTACCTATTACCCATTACCACTTTCTACAAGGTCTTCTGGACGAGAACCAGCGCGGGGGGCATCAGCGGGTACTCCGTGGGGGTCCATGACACCTTTAGGGAGGTAAGCAAGTTCCCGCAATGGTTTCACCATGGGATCATTTGTAACTTTATAGGGCAAACGTCCTAAAGCTACATTATCGTAATTAAGTTCATGGCGATCGTAAGTGGCGAGTTCATATTCTTCTGTCATGGATAAACAGTTGGTGGGACAGTATTCCACACAGTTACCGCAGAAGATACAAACTCCAAAATCAATACTGTAGTGTTTGAGCTTTTTCTTTTTAGCTACTTTGTCCATTTCCCAGTCAACTACAGGGAGATTAATAGGACAAACACGTACACAGACTTCACAAGCAATACACTTGTCAAATTCATAGTGAATGCGACCGCGAAATCTTTCACCGGGAATCAATTTTTCGTAGGGATATTGGACTGTAACTGGTCGCCGTCTCATGTGGTCAAAAGTCACAGATAGTCCTTGACCAATATAACGACCTGCTTGTACTGCTTCTTTGGCGTAATCACCAACTTGTTTGAGGAACTTGAGCATTTTGTGTCTCTCTCTTTCTTTGTCAGTTGTCAGTTGTCAGTTGTCAGTTGTCAATTGTTAATGACATTGACCACTGACTGCTGCTGTTTAACCACCGAAGGCCAAGGGGAAGGCTAGTTTAAATGCGGCGGTTAATAGGAGATTTACCAAGCCTATTGGTAAAAGGAATTTCCACCCTAAGTCTAGCAATTGGTCAATTCTTACCCGTGGTACTGTCCAACGGATCAGAATAGCAAGAAATACCAGTAAGTAGGCTTTGATTACGGTCATGGTAATGCCTATAACCGCTGTGACTACCTGAATTGCTGGGTCACTTTCACTGACTCCTAACCAACCAGTAATCATGTCAAGGGGTATGGGACAATGCCAACCACCAAGGTACAAAATTGCTACTAGTAAGGCGGAAAGTACGAGGTTGATGTAGGAACTGAGGTAGAAAAGGGCAAATTTCATCCCTGAGTATTCGGTCTGATACCCGGCTACTAGTTCTTCTTCAGCTTCTGGTAAGTCAAAGGGTAAGCGTTCGCATTCTGCCAGGGCAGCTATCCAAAAGATCATAAAACCTAATGGTTGTCGCCAAATATTCCAGCCGAAAATCCCAAAGTTAGATTGCTGATTGACGATGTCAACGGTGCTGAGACTATTGGACATCATGGCGATCGCTAGTACACTTAGTGCTAGGGGAATTTCATAACTAATGGACTGGGCTGCTGCCCGTAAACCTCCCAATAAGGCATATTTATTATTGGAGGCATAACCTGCCATTAATAAGCCAATGGGTTGAATACTGGATAATGCAATCCACAAGAATACGCCCATACCGACGTTAGCAACGATGATATTCTGTCCAAATGGCACAATTAAATACGACAGAAATACTGGTAAGACGACAATAATTGGACCAATGGTAAATAGCCAAGGATCTGCTTTGGCGGGGATGATATCTTCTTTAAACACCAATTTCAAACCATCGGCAACAGGCACTAGTAATCCAAAAGGTCCTTGGTATTCAGGACCTATTCGTTGCTGTGCTGCTGCGGAAATTTTCCGTTCTAGCCAGGTCGCAACTAGTACGCCTACTGTAGCCCCAATTAGCATCAATACCATTGGTAATGGCATCCAAAGGGCTTTGGCCGCTCCTGGGGGTACGCCTAAGTCCTTGACAGATTGAATAAAAGTTCCTTGGAGGTCAATTCCTGGATTCATGTTTGCTGCTCTTTAAGTCAACGTTCTGATGAACTATTAAAAATGAAATCAGTGATTTTCATCTTTTGTTCTTCAGCTTTAAGTACAGTCCCTGCAATGTTTACGATGATACCCGATTGAAGTTTATTCCCTTCAATACTGTTAATTCATGAGTTTAGTATATCCTTGGATGGTTTTCCCCATCAGACTCCACAAGACAACTTCTACTTATGGTTAGGATTGGAAATTGATGATTCGTGAGTGGGAAAATGGGCTTTATGTTTAACTATCCAGTTTTCAGACAGAACAAACTAGCCGCTTCCAGACTGGCAACGGTTATCTGCTGTATGCAAATTATCTGATTTTCTGGGATTGGCTGCTGTTGTAAATTTGCCAATTTTGGCGGGTTCTGATTTTGGACTACAAGCTCCAATGGTAGATAGGACGGTTATTAATCTGTCCACTAGAGGACTTGAATTGAATATCCAAAATCTAGAGTTGAGTTGTTTGTCAGTTAACGTTGGTCAATGGGAGTGTAAGCAACTTCATGACGACCGTCGTAAATTTGGGTAGGACGGAAAATCCGGTTTTCTACCAATTGTTCTTTCCAGTGTGCTAACCAGCCAGCTACACGAGCAATGGCAAATACTGGTGTAAATAAGTCTGTAGGAATCCCCATTTTCCTATACACTAAACCGGAATAAAAGTCAACATTAGGATAAATCCCTCTGTCACCCAGTTTTTCAGAAACTACCCTTTCCATTTCTACGGCAATTTCATAATATTCGTCATAGCCAAACTTCTCAAACAACTGCTCTGCTAAGTTTTGTAAGATTGTAGCCCGGGGATCTTTGACTTTGTAAACACGATGTCCAAAACCCATAATTTTGGCTTTGCGTTGGAGAAGATCATCTACATAGGGGATAACATTTTTTACAGAACCGATGTTTTCTAACATCTGAATTACTTCTTCATTCGCTCCACCATGCAATGGTCCACCTAAAGTACCTACGGCACTAGCTACTACTGCATAGGGATCTGTTAAGGTTGAAGCTGTGACTCTAGCACTAAATGTGGAAGCATTCATTGTATGCTCAACATGGAGTATTAGGCAAATATCAAATATTTTAGCGAATAAGGGATCAGGTTCTTTCTCATTCAGCATATACAGAAAGTTTTCCGCATAGCCTAGACCGTCCCTAGGTTTAACGGGGTCGTTTCCTTCCCGCATTAACTGGAAGGCTGCTACCATTGTGGGAATAGTCGCTATTAACCGGACAGCGGAGTTGCGAATATAGACCGGATTATGTAAGTCACGGCGAGAATAGAATAAACCTAAAGCAGCAGCAGAAGCTTGAAGAGCATCCATAGGATGACCACTTTCAGGAAAGCATTTCATCATATCCCTAATGCGGTATTTGATGCGACGATGAAAGAGAACTTCATACTCAAATGCTTTTAGTTCTTCTTTGGTTGGTAATTCACCCCAAATTAAAAGATATGCAGTTTCTAGGAATGTGCTTTTTTCTGCTAATTCCTCAATCCTGATACCACGATATTCTAGAATTCCTTTTTGCCCATCTACATAACTAATGCTTGATTGGGCTGCGGGAATGCCTTCTAAACCAGGCTTGTATTCGCACACCGTCATGGCAACACCATTTACTTTGTAAAATATCTGCTCACATTAACTCATCAGAGACTATTTTCACTATGACAGTTGCAGATGTAACAACTATTATAGTAGGTACTTGGGTTGTGTTAACCAAAACATTTGACTACGACCCAAGGGAGAACCATCATCTGGTAGTTTTATTCCCATCATACCTGCTTTTTTGAGGATGAGGCTTTCTTTTGCTTCTCCCCAGAGGAGAATTTCTGCCCAATGGCTTAAACTAGGTTCATGGCCTACTAATGCTAGTTTAGTTTTCTGGGGATATTTTCTGGGTTTAAGCCATTCTTGCCACCAATTTTGAATATTACCATCAAAGCTCAGATGATCTGATGTTTCTAACTGGGAACTTAGTCCAGCAGCAATGAGTATTTCTGCTGTTTGGTAAGCACGAACTAGGGGACTGGTGAGTATTAAATCAAAGTTAAAACTGAGTTTGACTAATCTCTGGGCTATTTTCTCGGTTTTTTCTTTTCCTTCTGGGGTGAGTTGTCGTTCTTCGTCTTTTAGTCCTGGTTGATGTTCTTCTGCGATACCATGACGGATTAAGTATAGTTCCATGTTTTTAGTTGGGTGTTTTTATATTATTTTTGTTTCGCGCAGAGACGCAAAGACGCAAAGGCGCAAAGAAGAGGGTAAGAGTCAGCAGTTTTGCAGTTTAACCCAATCTACGATAGATTGCTTTCATCTGTAGAAATATTCTGTTCAGCCTCTGATTCAGCTTCATAAATCAGCGGATATAGTGAAAGTCTATCTCTCATATCTCTAGCTAGTTGATCAAATGTTATGCAAATTACTTTGCGTGAATCTACTAAAACTTTATTTAAACGCCAATTCAATCTTGCTTTATCAATAGGAGATATAAAAGCGTCTCTACCTATAACAAGAATCCCGTAAAATTCTATATTCTCACTGCCAAAAATAGAACGAGCTAAAGACGTATTCTTATAATCATCAATTTTCCAAAACCAATCAATGATTTGACTAAATCCATGTTCAAATCTAGCCGACCACTCTGATGTAGTTTTTCCTTTTTTGTTTACAAAAATACTATTTTTTGTAGCATCTTCAAATTCAATGAAACAGTAAGTATTATTGACAGAATCACCAATGGCTAAATCGGCTAGAAAGTCTCCAAAAAATGTAAATTCATGTTTAATTTGGTTGAATCTAATGATTTGAGGAACGTAAAAACCAATAAATGCAGACAAATGTAATCTCTGTTTGAAAAAAGGAAGTATATCCTTACTTTCCTTTAATTCTTTATTATTGAGAAGTAACTTTTCAAATTCTTCAAGCTCAACTAAGCACTTTTTAATGTCTAAATTGAATGAGTCTAGTCCTTTCACGTTCTATACCTCTTTCAATGAGCCATAGAATTTCTCCAGACGGTCATGATTAACTATATCAATAATAGTTATTTCCCTATCTTGAAATTTAAATATAATTCTATATTTTAGACCTGCTCGCGCAATGAAATAATTGGGAATAGATTTCAGCTTATAAGTTTGAGTTTGTGAACAAAAAGGATCTTCTTCTAAGCAATTCATTGCACGTATAACTGTTCCTTGATCTCTGGTTGGTAAAGCATCAAGTGCTATTTGTGCTTTATCAAGTAAAACTACTTGGTTATTGTTTAGCCGTTGGTTATTAGATTCAATACCTGAATTCATAACATGACAGAATTTTTCTAAATAATATCCATATTATACTACTATTAAGACTTTGACTACTATATGTTTTGGAAGATTATGTATTTGAATCACCTCACAGTTTTTCAAATTAACCTTTTACCGTGTTATTAATGATAATCTGAGCTACGGAAATGAGATATTGCACTACAAATATTAATAGTGCTTATTTGCTTTCAAAATTTGTAATCCAAGGTCAATTGTTTCACGACACCAATTAGCATCTTCCTGAGACCAGTTTAGCTCCTCAACAAGATATTGCTTGAGCAGTTCAATATTTATATTCTTTTTACAACGCGAAGCAGCACAAATAAAGAAATAAAGTCGCTCCTTATCATTAAGATGATAGCTAAGAGGGCTAAAGCTCAGGTATGTTTCAAATAAATCTCTTGCTTTTGTAGATGAAATTATTTCCTTTAATCCAATCTCTTCTTTTGATATTTCAATGGAAATTTTATGCCTATTAGAATCAATAAAGCCCTTGAAATCTTGATAAAAATGTCTTAATAAAGCATTATATTCTAGCATTGGTATATGACCGTGCTGCGAATTAAAAATATTTACTATAGAATAAAACTGATCTTTTCTTTTAGTAATAAGAAAGGTTGGTTTGTGGTGGTCATCATCTAAAAACAAGATACATGAAGAATTACTAGTTTCTTCTATATGTTCTTTTATATGTTCTTTAGATTCCTTTTCGAGATAAGTCCAATTCTTAACCTGTTGAGTAAAATTTATAATAATATCAATAAATTCGGAATCGCTCACTTCTTTTAATTTTAATTTTAATTCTTGATAAGCCTTCATTTTGTTCACCTAATAACATCTAAAATTTAACTTACTTGAAATTTACTAAAGTGTCAACAATAACACTAGGCATGACCTAAATCCTCAATCAGTTCAGCCTCAGTGAGTTTAAAGGTGCTAATAAGATGATATTATACCATAATTTGCTATATGTAAGTAGTTTAGCTTGATTCTTTTCGATTGATAGTCTAGAGTGCGATGAAAACTTTTAAAATGGTTAATATAAACTGCTTCTAGATTTTAATATCGGCAGTAACTTCTAATTTAGCGTAAAACTTATGGCCTTTTCTTCTATTGTGCGTGCTTTGGCGCGATCGCCTCTTACCGCAGAATTCATTAGCAAACTCAACAAACAACAGGAATTGCGGTTAAATGGGATTTCTCGTCTCCCTAAGGGACTGGTAGCTTCAGCATTAGCAAACTATGAAGATCAGGATTTGTGTGTGTTCTGTGCTACACTGGAGGAGGCTGGCCGGGTTTTTGCCCAAATGGAGGCAATGGGATGGAAAACTGTCCACTTTTACCCTACTTCTGAAGCTTCTCCCTATGAACCCTTTGACCCGGAAAATGAGTTGAGTTGGGGACAAATGCAGGTTTTAGCTGATTTGGTCAATGGTCGGTCGTCAGTGGTTAGTGGTCAGTTGCTAAAACAAAAAACTGCCATAATTGCTACTGTAGGTGCATTACAGCCACATTTGCCACCTCCCTCGGCGTTTAAATTATTTTGTATAACTTTAGCCAAAGGGATGGAATTTGATTTAGATGGATTTGCTGAGAAAATTACTCTTTTGGGATATGCACGAGTTCCCCTGGTGGAAACTGAAGGACAATGGAGCAGACGGGGGGATATTGTGGATGTGTTTCCGGTGTCTTCAGAGTTGCCTGTGCGCTTGGAATGGTTTGGTGATGAAATTGAACAAATTCGGGAATTTGACCCCTCTACTCAGCGTTCAGCCTTGGATAAGGTGGAAAAAATTACTCTCACCCCCACAAGTTTCGCACCCATCATTTTAGACGGACTGAAGAATTTACCAAATGCAGAGACGTTTCATGAAACGTCTCTACAAGAAGGAAGTCGGCGATTTTTGGGGTTGGCCTTTACAAAACCCGCTTCATTGCTGGACTATTTACCTAAAAATACTCTCGTTGTCATTGATGAACCAGAACAATGTTATGCTCATAGCGATCGCTGGGTAGAAAATGCTAATAGTCAGTGGTCAGTTGTCAGTGGTCAGTTGTCCGTTGAATTACCTAAAATTCATCGCAATTTTGATGAGTGTATAGCAGAAATTAGTAATTTTAAAAAGTTATATTTATCGGAATTATCAGAAGAAAGTAGTGGTTTAAATTTAGGAAGTAGACCCTTACCTGTAACTCCTCATCAATTTGCTAAATTAGGGGAAACTATTAGAAACGAGAGAGAACGCAATTTTGCAATTTGGATAATTTCGGCTCAACCTTCCCGTTCGGTTTCTCTCCTCCAAGAACACGATTGTCCCGCGCAGTTTATCCCTAATCCCCGTGATTATCAAGCTATTGATAAACTGCAAATTAATCATACACCTATTGCTCTAAAATATTCTGGTTTGGCAGAATTAGAAGGGTTTATTTTACCTTCTTATCGGTTAGTTATTGTCACTGATAGAGAGTTTTATGGACAACATTCTTTAGCTAATTTTGGTTATGTTCGCAAACGTCGTCAAGCGACATCTAAACAAGTTGATCCTAATAAATTACGTCCAGGGGATTTTGTTGTTCATCGTAGTCATGGAATTGGCAAATTTGTCAAATTAGAAAGTCTGACAATTAACGAGGAAACTCGTGATTATTTAGTTGTGCAATATGCAGATGGTTTATTAAGAGTTGCTGCTGATCAGGTTGGTTCTTTATCTCGATTTAGAACTAATGTAGATAAACCTCCAGAACTGCATAAAATGACCGGAAAAGCTTGGGATAATACTAAAAATAAAGTCCGTAAAGCGATTAAGAAATTAGCAGTAGATTTGTTAAAATTGTATGCAGCACGATCTAAACAACAGGGGTTTTCCTATCCCGCAGATATGCCTTGGCAAGAAGAAATGGAAGATTCTTTCCCTTATCAACCTACCATAGATCAGCTAAAAGCGGTGCAAGATGTAAAACGAGATATGGAAAGTGAAAGACCTATGGATAGGTTAGTATGTGGAGATGTGGGTTTTGGCAAAACAGAAGTGGCAATTAGGGCGATTTTTAAGGCTGTTACCGCAGGAAAACAAGTCGCACTTTTAGCCCCAACGACAATTTTAACTCAACAACATTATCACACAATTAAAGAACGTTTTGCACCTTATCCAATTAATGTAGGTTTACTCAATCGCTTTCGTAGTGCGGAAGAAAAACGGAATATTCAAAAACGTCTTGCAACTGGAGAATTAGATATAGTTGTCGGTACACATCAATTATTAGGAAAAAGTGTGCAATTTAAAGATTTAGGACTTTTAGTAATTGATGAAGAACAAAGATTTGGAGTTAATCAAAAGGAAAAAATCAAAAGTCTGAAAACAGAAGTTGATGTTTTAACTCTTTCTGCTACTCCTATTCCCAGAACCTTATATATGTCATTGTCGGGAATTAGAGAAATGAGTTTAATTACAACTCCACCTCCAACTAGAAGACCAATTCAAACTCATCTCGCACCTTTAAATTCTGACATTGTGAGAAGTGCAATTCGTCAAGAATTAGATCGAGGTGGCCAGGTATTTTATGTAGTTCCACGAGTAGAAGGAATTGAAGAAACCACTGCAAATTTACGGGAAATGATCCCTGGAGGAAGATTTGCGATCGCTCATGGTCAAATGGATGAAAGTGAGTTAGAATCAACTATGTTGACCTTCGGAAATAATGACGCGGATATTCTTGTTTGTACAACAATTATTGAATCTGGTTTGGATATTCCGCGAGTTAATACAATTTTAATTGAAGATGCTCACCGTTTTGGTTTATCTCAATTATATCAATTACGAGGTCGAGTTGGTCGTGCAGGAATTCAAGCTCACGCATGGTTATTTTACCCCAAACAACGAGAATTATCTGATGCTGCTAGACAAAGATTAAGAGCAATTCAAGAATTTACTCAACTCGGTTCTGGATATCAATTAGCAATGCGAGATATGGAAATTCGCGGGGTAGGAAACTTGCTAGGTGCAGAACAATCTGGTCAAATGGATGCAATTGGTTTTGATTTGTATATGGAAATGTTAGAGGAAGCAATTCGAGAAATTAGAGGTCAAGAAATACCGAAAGTTGAAGATACGCAAATTGATCTTAATGTCACTGCATTTATTCCTTCCAATTACATTACTGATCTTGATCAGAAAATGAGTGCTTATCGCGCTGTAGCTACAGCAAAATCAAAATATGAATTAAAACAAATCGCTGCTGAATGGACTGATAGATATGGTACTATACCTGTACCTGCAAATCAATTATTGCGAGTTATGGAATTAAAACAATTAGCTAAAAATTTGGGATTTAGTCGTATTAAACCAGAGAATAAACAGCATATTGTTTTAGAAACACCCATGGAAGAACCAGCTTGGAATTTATTAGCAGAAAAGTTAACTTCAAATATGAAAACCAGATTTGTTTATTCTCCTGGAAAAGTCACAGCAAGAGGTTTAGGAGTCTTTAAAGCAGATCAACAATTGCAGACTTTAATAGATACTTTTATGAAAATGCAAGGTGCAATTTCTGAAACTCCTTGAGTTTGATTTTGTAGATTTTGGAGGTTGGGTTAAGCGACAACGCAACCCAACAAAAATATTAATTATCTTGAGTTTCCTTTAATCATATTGCTGATTTTCTACACTTCATTTTGTTTGTAATATGCGAATATTACCCTGATTTTATTTTTTGATATGTGTAAAAAACATATTTCATCAATTACTTCAAGTGCTAATACTACATTATGAAATGCGGAATGTGGGATGTTGGGTTTCCTTGCGTCAATCCAACCTACGAATACTAAAAAAGGCATTATCTATGGTCAAGATTTTGTAGGTTGGGTTAAGCGACAGCGCAACCCAACAACAGTATTAATTATCTTGAGTTTCCTTTAATCATATTGCTGATTTTCTACACTTCATTTTGCTTGTAATACGCGAATATTACCCTGATTTTATTTTTTGATATGTGTAAAAAACATATTTCATCAATTACTTCAAGTGCTAATACTACATTATGAAATGCGGAATGTGGGATGTTGGGTTTCCTTGCGTCAACCCAACCTACGAATACTAAAAAAGGCATTATCTATGGTCAAGGAAGTGATATTATAGAATAATGGTTAATAGTTAAAGAAATAGGACAATGAAAATTAAAGTCAAAAATCTTGGTACTTTACGAGAAGCAGAATTTACTCTTGGTGACTTGACGATCATTTGTGGTGGTAACAATACCGGAAAAACCTACGCAACTTATGCTTTATTTGGCTTTTTATATACTTGGCAAAGAATACTTTCAATTCAAGTCAACGATGATAAAATTGAGGAACTTCTTGCTGACGGTGTAATTCGTATTGATATCCAAGAATATGTTAAAAAATCTGAGCAGATTATAATTAAAGCCTGTGAGAGATATACCCAGGAATTACCGAAAATTTTTGCAGCACCAATTGACAGATTTAAAAATACAGAATTTAACATCAGTCTAGAAATAAAAACTGAAGATATTAAATTAAAAAACAAATTTGATCGAAAAATGGGATCAGCTAATGCAGAAATTTTCTCTATTACTAAAAGTGAAGAAAGTACAGAATTAGTTGTTACTCTTCTTGTTGAAAAAGACAAGGTAAAAATACCACATGAATTCATTAAATTTCTAATTGCTAATGCTATAAAAGATATTATTTTTGCTCAGTTTTTCCCTCGTCCTTTTATTGCTAGTGCTGAACGAACTGGCGCGGCCATTTTTCGCAAAGAGTTGAATTTTGCTAAAAATCGTTTACTAGAAGAAATTGGTCAAGCTGACGAAAATATTGATACAATGGAACTTTTACTGAAAGAGTATGATGATTATGCTCTACCGATAAAAACGAATGTGGATTTTACTCGTAAACTTGAAACCATTGTTAAAAAAAATAGTTTCATTACCGATGAATATCCTGATCTATTAGCTGATTTTACTGATATTATTGGTGGTGAGTATACTGTCACCCGCAACGATGAGCTTTATTATGTACCTAAGGGTAAAAAAGTTAAGCTTTCTATGGATGAAAGTTCTAGTGCTGTGCGTTCTTTATTAGACATTGGCTTTTATCTAAAATACGAAGCACAACATGGTGATTTATTGATGGTAGATGAACCAGAATTAAATCTACACCCTGAAAATCAACGCCGAGTAGCCAGACTTTTTGCTCGACTGGTTAACGTGGGTATTAAGGTTTTTATCACTACCCACAGCGATTACATCGTTAAAGAACTGAATACTCTAATCATGCTTAATCATGATAAACCCTATCTCCAGCGAATTGCTGAACAAGAAGGTTATCGGCCAGAAGAACTGATTACTGCTGAAAAAATTAAAGTTTACATTGCGGAAGAAGCAAATATGAAACTAGAGGGAAATACAAAAAAAACTAAATGTCAAACTCTTATACCTGCGGATATCGACCCAGAATTGGGTATTGAAGCTCGGAGTTTTGATACAACAATTGAAACGATGAATCGGATTCAGGAAGCAATTTTTTGGAGTGAAGAGTAATGTCTGATATTGCTATCTTGAAAGAAATGATCAAGGAAACCGCTACGGTATCATTAGAAAATGATCTTGACAGACGGAATAAGGTCATACTCAGAGAGCCTAAACCCCCCAATTACTATGTAACTATTCGTGGGATGCCGGATGATGATAATGTCATAATTATTAATCCAGAGGAATTTAAGTCACTTGATACAATTTTCAAAGGAAAAAATGGTGAATGTAAACGTGCAGATTTTATTATCATTGCTGATACTGGTAAGAAACAGACAATTATCTGTATTGAAATGAAAGCAAGAAAAGGAGGAACAATGAAAGATATTACTGAACAACTTCAAGGAGCAAAGTGTTTTGTTGCCTATTGTCGGGAAATTGGTCAATCATTTTGGGATCATCCGAATTTTCTTAAAGATTATAAATGGCGGTTTATCAGCATTAAAAACATCACGCAAAAAACAAAAACACGGTTTGACCCTAATCAAAAGTCCACTTCAAAATTAGAAATACGCCAGATTTCAGGTAAATTTTTTCAATTTAATGATTTAGTCCATTGCCAAAAATAATGATAGTGATAGTTATGTAGTGAAATAAACTTAATTGGTGAAAAATTAAAATTTATCAATCTTGGCTTTTCCTAATGTGAGTGATATATTTTAGTAATCATCGAAATGACTAATTTTGATATAAGTTTACAAGGTTGCAATTTATGACATCACCTTTTGAACCATCCCAGAAAATTCCCATTAAACTACCATCTAATCATCCTGACTTATTATTAGGATTAGATGACTTACTACAACTCGGTTTAATATCTGATGATCAAATTAAACAATTAGCCCGTCAATATCTCACTTGCACTGTAGTATTTACACCTCAAACTGCATCAGAACCAGAGGAAATTTTCACCCTTAGCACACCCCCACGAAAACCATTAATTCCCACTTTACCTGTCATACCAACAGTACCTAAAAAACCCAGCTTTGTTAATTCGATGTTGCAATCTTTGGGTGAAGAATTAAGTGTAAGGTGGTTGCTGTTTTTAGGCGTATTTTTAGTAGTGCTTTCCTCCGGTGTTTTAGCTGCAAGTCAGTGGGAAAGATTCCCCGCAGTTGGACAGTATGGAGTTTTATTTGCCTATACCTTGAGTTTTTGTGGATTTACACTTTGGGCAGGTAAACAAAGCAATTTAAGGTTAACTGCACAGACATTATTAATCGTCACATTGCTATTAGTTCCTATCAACTTTTGGGCAATGGATAGCTTTAGTCTGTGGCAAAATCCATTAAACTTAGTTGTGATGGGAATTGCGTCGCTAACCCTGACGTTTATTACTAATCAACTTTGTCAAAACCGCAATATTATTAATAATTTTCCCAGTGGTAAATTACCTTTAATCAATATTATCGGTTTGAGTTATTTACATTGGGGTTGGAAGTTATCAGTTTTTCCACTCATTGCTGTTTATTTAGCAATGATAGGAACAACTACTATTACTGTTTACAATCAATTAACCCAATCAGAAGAAAGTACAAATACAGAAACTTCGCAATGGGGAATTAGTTTATATTTTACTTTCCTGATTTATGCTTTATTAACTTTACTGACAAGGGCTATTTTTATAGCTGGAGTTAATATTACTCAATTAGGTTTAGCGATTGGGATTTGTGGTAGTTTAGTAATTTGGTTATCAGAAAAAAATCTCTCTACAAATTCTTCTGAACTTTGGGAAAAATTAGGAGAAATTTTACTTTTATTAGGTTGGTTAGTTTCAGTCATTACCCAACCAAACCAAGCTATCATATTGAGTGGCTTAAGTTTGTGGATTTTTAGTATTCGATTACAAAGATACAGGTTAAAAGTTGATTTTTTAGCTATTTTCTTAATTGGTTTACAGACAATTTGGCTAGGTTGGCGGTTAGTACCTAATGAATTACAAAGATTAGTAATTAGTACGACAACTCATTTAACTAATTCTCAAAATGAACCTTGGGCATTATTGAGTATTGCTTTATTTGCTTATATTATTTTGATGTTATGGATAACAAATAAGTTATATCATCAAGAAAATCAAGAAATAGCAAATTTTGGAGAATATCTTACTTTATTTTTAGGAATTTGTCTAACAATAATTAGTTTAGTAAATCCCACATTAAGAACAATCAACTTTTTATTATCTACTATTACTTTAGCGACATTTATCCAACGCTGTACAGCTTTTTCTCCTTCCCTGATATACTTGACTCATGGTATGGGAATATTGACACTGATTTCTAGTATTAATTGGTTTTTACCAAGTTTAAATAAAGAAATTTGGGCTGGTATTCTATTAGCTATCATGATAGCTGAATGGGGATTTAGTCTTGGTAATGGTATCTGGCGACGCAGTGCATGGTATATTGGTTTAGTATTAGCGGCACTCAGTTTTTCTTTATTGTGGGTAAATCTTGAAAGTTATTGGTATGGTAATTTACAAAATCGAACCTCTTGGGGAATAATTTGGTTAATTACACCTTTAACATTAACAGCTTTAGCTATTCGTAATACTGAACCAAATCGTACTACCAACAGTTTTTTAACTGTCTTAGCTGTGGGTGTTTCTCAATTATTAACTTTACCATTACCAGGAATTAGATTAATTGGTTTGGGTGTGGGTGTAGGTGTAAATGTAGCAGTAATGTTAGTCAATACTCGCTATTTAAGAAATCAAATATATGCAGGAACAATTATTGGTTTTGGGTTGAGTTTTCTGACAGCATTGTTATGGGAAGGTGTATTTGGTTTAATTAAATTAACAATATCGGGTTGGTTTGTTGTTACTGCATTAACAATACTGAGTTTATGGCTATGGCGTGGTGTACTTTTACGCAAAGTTACAGAATTAGCGATAATTTATGCAGTCGCTAGTGATAAATGGGCGATTGCATTATGTACAATAGAATTATCAGCCTTAACTCTCCACTCCAGCTTAATTTATCAAGGCATTATCAAAACAGAATATTTCTATGTTATTACCACAGCGATAATTTTAGTGGCAATTCTCTATCGCAGTTGGGGACAATCGAAGGAAGCAGCATTTTATGGTATTGGTTGGTGTTTAGAATTATTAACAGCGGAAATATTAGGATTTGGCGAACATTCAGTTATGAGAATAGCCATAGGTAACATTATTCTAGGGTTAACAACTCAGCTATTTGGTGAATGGTGGCGACGTAAACATCAATTACAAACATTACCTAATAGTTTTAATATTCTTCCCCTCATTTATGGTGCATTTAGTGTCATTTTCCGGTTAAATACCTTTGCAGATTTTACAGGTTTTTGTTCCTTGGGTGTAGCCTTAATTCTGATTGGAGTAGGAAGACGCAGGGAAGCATTTAAACTTCTGCTTTATTTTGGTATTATCGGGTTATCAATTTCCGCCTACGAACTCCTATTTTATCAAATGTCCCTATCAAGAGGAGGGGTGTTAGGTGATGGCTTAATTGCTATGTCAGCCCTGGGGACTAGCATTATGTATGCTTACCGTATCCTCACACCTTGGCTGATTAGTTATCTTTGTTTAACTCCAAGAGAATTAAAAAATATTGCCCATATCCATTGGGCTTGGAGTAGTATTTTATTCCTATCAGCTATTACTTTATCTATCCAAATTAACTTTTCTATTGTCTTAGGAACTGGATTATTTTTAGTCCGCTATGCGATTTGGCAAGGAAGAGAAAATTCTCAAGAAACAAATCAGGAAGTCTGGGTTTATTTGGGTTTAATAGAAGCAGGAATAATTGGTATCTATTTACAAAGCTTACCAATAGGACGAACAATATCTGAACAATTATTACCTTGGAATGGGGCGATATCTTGCCTATTTGCTTACTTCCTTTATATCCTACCTTGGGGAAGATTGGGTTGGTCAAAAATACCTTGGCAACGCACAGCTTATGTTCTCCCATTAATCATCTTAGGCACAACGGGACTAAAAACTTATCCTATTACTTTAATTATCGTTGCTGCTTACTACATCTTTTTAGCGAAAGCAGCAACACAAATCCGGTTTACATACATCAGTTTGATATTAATTGATTGGGCGTTATTTACTTGGTTTAATGATTTAAACCTGAGAGATTCTCTTTCCTATGTGATACCTATTGGATTATCTTTACTATATATCGCTGAGGTGGATGAACAACTTAAATTATCAACAATAAAACCCCTACGTCAAAGTTTACGAATGTTAGGAAGTGGTTTAATTTGCGGTTGGACAATTTTGTTTTATCAAAATTTACCTTTTATCCCCGGAGTTTTTAGTATGATTACTATTTTCGCTGGCTTAGGTTTAAAAGTCCGCGCTTTTCTTTATGTTGGTACAGGTACTTTTTTAATTACCAGCATTTACCAATTAGTAATTTTCAGTCTGAGTTATTCTTTTTTAAAATGGATTGTTGGTTTATTAGTTGGTATTTTGTTAATTTACATTGCTGCTAATTTTGAAACCCGACGTACTCAAATCACTGCTATACTTCGCAATATTAGTGATGAGTTTGCAAATTGGGATTGATTAGACATCTCACGAAAAAGAATGTAGAGACGTTCCATGAAACATCTCTACAACAATTTTAGAACCCGCACATTTAATCAATTGGATCAATACCTAGTGCGCGTAACTGTTCTGCTAACCTTTTAGCCCGTTGACGTTCTTGTTCAGCCCGTTGACGTTCCTGTTCAGTTCGTTGCTGTTCTTGTTCTACCTTTTCTACAGCCCATGGTAATAAATTACCTGCTTGATCCCACCACCGTAGCCAGTAACCTATGCGACCTTCCTTTTCTCCTTGCCACAATCCCAAAAATAATCCCATATCTGTAATCCAGTAACGATTATTTTCGTCTTTTGGCTGCAATTTATACTGTCCTGACTCGATTTGATGAACTTCTAATGTAGCCGTCAGGGGATCAAAAATTACATAGGTAGGAACTTGGAGAATTTGTTCATAAAAAAACCATTTTCCGGAGGGAAAAGTGCGTCTAGCTGAGTATTCTTTCCCGTCTGGATCTGAGCAAAATTCCATCACAACCCGGGGAATTTCCCCTTCTAGATGGGGTGTATAGCTACGTCTATCTGTCACTCCAGATAAGGGTAAAACCGTCTGCACAAAAAACCAATCTGGCGCTTTGATAACAAGTTTACCATCCATGGTGGCACAGATGCCCAAATTGGCCGCTATAAGCATGGTGGGTTGAATATATCCGCTTAATTCCAGACCTTCTCGCAATGCTCCGGCAATTAATGGCTGTGCAGTGTTTTCCACAGGTTCTTCTTCTAAGATAAAATCTTCGGGTAATGCTTCCCAAGAAATTGCGATTGTTGATAGTTTTGGAACGGTTGAGATTGGAGTAGCCACCATCACTCTAACTCCCTATTATGAGGATTTTTTGTAATTTATTATAGCAGGGAACAGAATTGAACGCCCTTTGGTGTATGGTTTAATATTAATTAGGTTGTGTAGTCGAAAAACTCTCCTGAAAACCTAATTCTTTATATACAGTCAATGTTTCTTGATGTACACGGGTAACATTTAACCATTCTAGATTTTCCTGCGATCGCTGTTTCCACTCTTGAAGCGTATTTGGATTACTCAATAGTTTAATTAATGCTTCAGCCAACTTATGACTATCCTGAGCCGGAACTAATATCCCTGCTTTCCCATTATCCAACGCCTCTGGAATGCCGTCTACCTCAGTCGCAACAATAGCCATTCCTGCTTCCCTCGCTTCCGAAAGTACCAAGGGGCAGGGATCACGGTGGGAAGCTAAGACAAAAATATCACAGGCTAGTAAATAACGTTGTGGTTCAGGCTGAAACCCTTCAAAATGAATCTGACTACTAACAGCAGTTGCTTGGGCTTGAGATTCAAATATTTGTTTATCTGGACCATTTCCCACCACATATAAATGCACTTCGGGAAAAGATGTCGCAACTTTCTCAAAAGCAGCAATTAACTCAGTAATACCTTTACGTTTATACATTCCTGCCACGGTAGCGATTCCTACGGAGCGCTTCGCTATCGCTGGAGTTTGTAAATTTAAAGGTTGATAATCTGATATTTTCCGAGTTCGAGGGCTACCTAAAGTCCCATTACACACTACCCGTAATTTATGTTCAGAAATTCCTCGTTTTACCATTGAATTTTTGACAGCTTTGCTAACAGCAATTACTCGGTCAGCTAAACCCATCAATAGACTACTCCGTTGAAATTCATTATGGACAGTAGCCACTAAAGTATATCTATTTCCCCATCTTAAAGCACTCGCTAAAACCACACCCGTCATCATGTGAGCATGAACTATATTTGGCTGAAATTCTTGCAAAATTGCCCGATAAGCTATCGCGGCCTTAATCATATTTATTGGCTGGCGATTTTGGTTGATTTTGTAATGCTTAACACCGAATTTATTTAATAATTTTTCGTATTCTCCCCCTGCTGAAATTACGGCTACATGATCACCAGATTGAGATTGTAAACAAGCTAGATCTACTGCTACATTGACAATACCATTGCCAATTTCCTGGACATGATTTAGTATATGTATGATTCGCATAAATTTAAAAATGTGTGTCAAAACTTATTCCTAATTATGATATATAAAGTCATATATTCAAAATGTATTTCATGAAGCATATATCAAATTTATAAAGTAATGTTAATAGGGAGGGTGGTTGTTAAAGTTAAAACATTCTGTACGATAATTATTTCCTTGTCTTTTGGTTTATTATAATTACTTTTCCCAATTAGATAATATGTATATCCTGGTGAAAACTACATACAAAACCCTGATTCATCTTCCTGTACTCAATTAAGTGATTTTGGCTCAAAATGTAACACCATAATTTGCTCTAGACGCAACCCAACAGATCCATAGGTTTGTCCATTGATATCGCTAAATTCTACTTCAAATGCTGTACCAACTTGACCACGTAATAAGTTATATTCAGGTAAATCCATTGTGAGTGCTACTACGTCTAGTAAATTAAACTGATTTTTAATCATTTGGGAATAATTGACGATTAGATAAGGATGAGGAAATTATTTTTGATACTCATAAAATCTGTTATATTATAGTACATACGAATTAAAACATCAAATTCAGATAACTTACAAAATTCATAACTGACTAAGGTTAAATCATCATGTCTAGTATAAACACAGGTATTGAGTGGACAGATAAAACTTGGAATCCTACAACTGGTTGTAACAAAGTTAGTCCAGGTTGTGTGCATTGCTACGCAGAAGCTATTACTAAACGCTTTCCTAATAATTTTAAAAATGGATTTGATTTAACTCTACATCCAGAAAGATTAACAGAACCTTTAAAATGGCGTACTCCCAGTAGAATATTTGTTAATTCAATGAGTGATCTTTTTCATGAAGAAGTACCTTTAGATTTTATTAAAAATGTGTTTAAAGTGATTCATGCTACACCTCATCACATATATCAAATATTAACAAAAAGACCAGAAAGATTAGTTGAATTAGCACCACATCTAGAATTTCATAAAAATATCTGGTTAGGTGTATCAGTAGAAAATCAAAGTTATGTTTCTCGTATTGATTTACTTCGTCAAGTTCCTGTAAATGTGCGTTTTCTTTCCTGTGAACCATTGTTAGGTTCATTAAATCTCGACCTCACAAATATTGATTGGGTCATTGTTGGTGGAGAATCTGGTCAAAAACATCGTCCAATGAATATTGAATGGGCTGAAGACATTCGTGACCAATGCCAAAAAGCAGAAGTTGCATTTTTCTTTAAGCAAATTGGTGGTAGAACTTCTAAAGCTGGTGGTAAGTTATTAGATGGTAGAATATGGGATGAAATGCCAGAAGCTTGGCAAGAACATCAGAAAAAATGGGGTCAAGTTCCACGAAAATTAGCATTAAAAAAAGAAAATTTGCAACTTACTGCTTAGGTGGAAATGTAACTTTAACAGAATCTCCAAAGGTATTTTTTCTTCGTTCATTAACAGATAGTTATGTAGTACAAAGCACAATTTCATTTAAAATAAATTTACAGTTAATAAAAAATAAAGTTTTCTTATGAAAGATAAAATGTTTGTGATAAAATTAATCTAGTTTTATCAACTTACCAAAATTTTTGATAATGGCGACAAAAAACTATGACTAATCTCTTACAACAAGCTTAATTAAGAGATGCTTTTGGTTATGTAATGCGGAAACATTCATTTATTATAGATGCTGTTGTTATTTTACCTGATCATCTCCACTGTATTTGGACTTTACCAGAAAATGATCATGATTTTTCTACCCGTTGGCGTTTAATTAAAAGTTATTTTAGTCGTAAATGTGAAACTATTTCACCAGAAAATATATCTATATCTAGAAAAAACAAAAAACAACGGGCTATATGGCAATATCGGTTTTGGGAACATTTAATTAGAGATGAAATTGATTTTCAAAATCATGTTGAATATATTCATTATAATCCCGTGAAACATGGTTTGGTAACAGCACCAAAATATTGGGAATATTCCAGTTTTCATCGGGCTGTGCGTCAAGGTATGTATGACATAATGTGGGGTGCGGGTGAGGAAATTATGGTTCTACTGCTCCGAGTTCGCCCATTTTGAAGAGTATTAAAGCCTTAAATCTAATCAAGATAAGGGTTTAAGCCGTATTTTTCTGAAAATATTATAAAAGGAGCGGTAGAACCACTATTTTTTAGTATAATTGTAGTATTCTAAGTAAGAATCAAAGCCTTTGATGTAATCAATCTATTCGTTCGTTAAGAAAGTGAAACAGTTATGCAGATGATTGATATTAAAACCAATAGTCCTCCCCTTTCCATTGTAAGTATTGAGGTAGAGCAACTTTTTGGTAGATATAATTATACATTATCAAAAAAAGATACTCATAATGAAGTAGACTCTTCTCTCATGATCCTTTATGGAGATAATGGTTCTGGTAAAACCACGATTTTAAAGCTTTTATTTCATTTGCTATCACCACATCCTGGACATCGTAAATTTTTAACCCAAATTCCTTTTAGCAAATTTTCGTTAATTCTTGCTGATGGTAATAGTTTTATTGCTAGTCGAGGTAATTCAGAGTTAGTTGGTTCATTTCAATTGCAAATTTTTCAGAATAAAATTAGTATTTTTGATGAACTAATGGACTATGAATATGATAAACGAAAACAACACTTGCCAAGTGATAAATTTTGTGAGAAATTAACAGAACTTCAATTAAATATGTTCTTTTTAGGTGATGATAGAATCTTAAAAAGTGATATCTTACCAGATGATGATGATAATGATTTATATGAAAAACATAGAGAATTTTTATTCTCAAAAAGAAGAACTACTTCATCAAGCTTTGATGTATTAGATGATTATTCTTTAATTAACAGAGATATAGTTTTAAAAACATCCATTAAAAGAACTCAAAAATGGATTAGTGATCAAACATTAACAGGGACAAGTCAAGGAGAAGCAAATGTACACAACGTCTATGAAGAAATTATTACTGAAATTCTTCAAAATTCAGAAAAAGAAGTTATGGAAGAATTGCCAAAACCACTTGAAATATTAATTAAAGACTTAATAAATGCAGACAATCGTAGTAAAGATTTTTCTCGATTTGGCTTAATGTCACCATTGGATAGTCAAAATATTGTTAATATATTGGAATCAAATTCAAAAAGAAAATCTACACTTATATCGAGTGTTTTAAAACCATATTTGGATAGTGTATCTGCAAGATTTGATGCACTACAAAATACACAAAATTTATTGACTACTTTTGAAAGTACCATTAATAAATTTTTTCATGATAAATATATAAAGCTTCATGTCAGAGATGGAATAAAAATATTTACTGATGAAAATCTAGAATTATCTCCTGAAAAACTATCTTCAGGAGAAAAACAACTTCTATTACTTTTTTGTAACACTCTTACTGCACGAGATAAAGCAACAATTTTTATTATTGATGAGCCAGAAATATCCTTAAATGTAAAATGGCAACGTCAACTTATTCACGCATTACTTGAGTTAACAAAAGGCAGTCAAGTTCAATTTATATTAGCTACTCATTCAATAGAGTTGCTTACTCAATACAAGGGTCATGTTATCAAGCTTGTGAAGACGGAGCAATAAAGTGAAAATGGAAAATGAAATAAGACACACGCTTGATGAACTTGTTGCCAGATATGAACTTGAGCCTGATTTCCATGATATATATGTTGAAGGTAAAACAGATAAACTTTTTTTAGAATGGTTTTTAAGAAACAGAGGCATACAAAACATTGTTGTTTATGAAATTGAGACAGTTGATATTTCTGCTGAAAGATTATTTGAGCTTCAGTTAAAAGATAACAACCGTAGTCGTGTTATTACTCTTGCTTTGTACCTACAGGATAAATTTCCAAAAACTACTCCTCATGTTATTTGTATTGCAGATAAAGATTTTGATTGGTTATTCGATATAACTTATCAGTGCAATTTATTATTTTTCACTGATTATTCATGTTTGGAAATGTATCTTTTTAATGAAACAGTTTTAAATAAATTCTTGCTTTTATCTCTACGTATATCTGAATTAAGAGCAATAGATATACTCAATCAATTATCTAAAGTCTTAGAAGATTTATTTCTAATTCGTGCTGCTAGAGAATCACTAAACATAAATATTGATATGTTAGATAATTTCGGCAAATGCTGTAATTGGAATAAAGCAAAGACTGAATTTCAATTTGATATAGAAACAATGTTTCAGAGTTTACTTATTCGTCTTACTGAATAAATGTAAAATTAATATCTTTGGTTATGTGATGCGGAAACATCCATTTATTATAGATGCTGTTGTTATTTTACCTGATCATCTCCACTGTATTTGGACTTTACCAGAAAATGATCATGATTTTTCTACCCGTTGGCGGTTAATTAAAAGTTATTTTAGTCGTCAATGTGAAACTATTTCACCAGAAAATATATCTGTATCTAGAAGAAAGAAAAAACAACGGGCTATATGGCAATATCGTTTTTGGGAACATTTAATCAGAGATGAAATAGATTTTCTTTCATCACGTTGAATATATTCATTATAATCCTGTGAAACATGGTTTGGTAACAGCACCAAAGGATTGGGAATATTCCAGTTTTCACCGTGCTGTGCGTCAAGGTATGTATGACATGATGTGGGGTGCGGGTGAGGAAATTATTTTTGATGATGATATTGGTAATGAGTAGGTTGGGTTGAATGAAATGAAACCCAACATTAAATTTAAAATACCAATGGGTGATGTTGGGTTTCGTTCCTCAACCCAACCTACATTTGCTACATTTACCAGAATATGATAGGATAATTTGCGTTCTTTGAATATGCAGTTTATGCAGTTTATGTTAGATAATATAGTTGAACTTAGATTAGGAATTAAACCCAACCTAAATGAAAGTAGAAATACTATACATGGAGGTAGGAGGAATATTATTTGTACATTTAAAGGAGCAGGGGGCAGTATTTCCACACTGGAGAATCGAGTAGGAGATACTATTTATAGTGGGATTATTCCTTTTCAGAAAATTATTGATCATGAATATCTCGATAAGTCAATAACTCATAATTTATTAGCTTTACAAAATGGTAATATCTTAGATTTAAGTCAGCCACAAGTTTATAATTATCAAACATATTTACCTAATAAAATTAGATATAAAATTGATGATGATTATTCGCAATGGGATGATTTAGTATCAGAAATAGAAGGCATAGATGAACAATTAACGTTGAGTTTGTATTTTGATATATCCAGAATTAATATTAGTAATTACCAAGTTATTCAAATCAAAGAAGAATCTTATTTAAACATAGTTATTAATCCCCTTTTATTTGCAATTAAAAAAGAAGTTTATTGGCTTCCAGAAGCAGGAGAACCTTTACTATTTCCAAGATATGAAGATCCAGAAGGTAATTTTGGTTTTTATGGAAATGATCAACTTTATCCCATACCCAAAAGAATATTAGATGTTGTTTGTAAAGACTATAGTGCTAATACTTTATATTCTACAGATACACCTGAATATGAAATTGGTGATGCTTCAGTTAAAAGAGTTATGTTAGCTTTAGAAAAGTTAGAAAATATCACAGCTTATCCCACAGGTGAAAATAGTATTGCTGATATTAAATTAAAATGGGATTTAATTGTGAAAGTCCATGACAAAAATTATCCATTACAAATTAAATCTAGCAAATCTCAAGCTCAAGAAGATTGGCAAATATACAAGGAATTATGGTCAGATAGACAAATTCCATTTCTTCCCGCTATTGTCTGGACAAATTTCTCTTCATCAATAGATGCAATAGCAAAACAATTTGCTCAATTATTTGATGTGGAATTTAAAAAAGAATCACCTATATCTGATGAAATTAGAACTAATAAAATAGTTAAAAATAAAGATCAGTTACCGCAAAATATTGATCAAGTTGGAACTGGAAAGAAAGCACATACATCTTTACAGAAAGCATTGTATGAAGCTGCTGAAAAAGGAACATGGAATAAAGCAGTTGAAGATTTATTACAGGAAATTGTTGATAGGGGAAAAAACCCAGCTTATCAGTTAATTAATCATTGTCGCACCATTGCAAAAGCTCGAACTATTCAAGCTGACATATTGAAAAATCAGATGCAGGTTGAAGAACAAGGTTAAAAAATTGGATTGGGTTTATGGAATAAACCCAACCTACAACTATTTACGCTGTAACCATTTCCGGCACTAAATTAGGTGATGTTGGCTCAAAATGTAACACCATAATTTGCTCTGGACGCAACCCAATAGATTCATAAGTTTGTCCATTACTATCGCTAAATTCTACTTCAAACGCAGCGCCATCGGCTAATAATTCAACTATTGTACCAACTTGACCACGCAGCAAGTTATATTCAGGTAAATCAACTGTGAGTGCTACTACATCTAGTAGATCGGGTGCAAGAATTTTGCTCATTTTCTATAATCTCCAGGTATTTTTATAATAAAGGATAGCAGGATGTTAATCTTGGAATATCAGAACCAGATTTAATAATCCAACCAGTGCGAATAGTTGCACTTCTATTTTGCCATTCCAGAGTAAAGTCTAGTGTGTAGCGTTGTCCATGTTCATCATACCTATTCAAGCTAACTTCTTGAGTTTTGACTTTTTCTAAAATAATCTGGCGTAATTCCTCAGCATTTTCAGCAGTCATACCCAAAATTGATGAAAAGAGACGAGCTTTATCCTTTCCTGTAGAATGATCTCGATCAAGGAGTAGTCACGCAATTTACGAATGTCAACAACTGCATTTTCAGCATTGGGAAGCAGATTTGAGTTTAGTCTGATAATATCTTCAATATCTTCCAGAGTGAATCCTTCCTCTTCAAGTTTTTGGCGAACTTCAGGCAGAGGGGCAAACGCCCTAATTACCGCCCTAGTTACCATATTCATATCCCATACCGCTTCTTTACACAATTCCTCAGCTTGTTTCGCTCCAAGGCTATCTACTAACAACTGATAAAATTCATATTCACCAATCTCTTTCTGTTTAGCAAAGGCAAGATTACCGTCTTTGTTATCCTGTTTCATTGCTGTGAGTGTTTTTTTAATCTCTTCCTGGAGATACTGTGTTTCCTCTTCTTCGGTAGCTTCAATAAATCTCTTATGAAGTTCATTATAATAAAGCATTTTTATCAACAATGCTTTCAGTTTTTCCCCTGGATTTATCATATTTGTTGCCATTCTCATGTATTAACGCATCAATCGTATCATAAATTAAGGCAGTAAAAACAAAAAATTAACCCCAAAATACCGATAACTGCTGTTGGGTTTCGTTCTTCAACCCAACCGACGATTTATAATTGATCGGATAACCTGCACACCTACATTTAGGCATGAACCTGTGACCGAAACTGGAAAATACAAAGACACCGTCAACTTACCCAAGACTAACTTCGATATGCGGGCAAACGCCATTAAGCGTGAACCGGAAATCCAAAAATTCTGGGCAGAAAACAACATTTATTCTCAACTGGCTGAAAACAACCCCGGCGAATTATTTATACTGCACGATGGTCCTCCCTATGCTAACGGTCAATTACATATTGGTCATGCTTTAAATAAGATTCTCAAAGATATTATTAACCGCTACCAATTGCTAAAAGGTCGTAAGATTCGCTACGTTCCTGGCTGGGATTGTCACGGGTTGCCTATTGAGTTAAAAGTTCTGCAAAATATGAAACAGGCAGAACGCCAAAATCTCACTCCTTTGCAATTGCGTCAAAAAGCGAAACAGTTCGCACTAAAAACCGTAGATGAGCAACGAGAAAGTTTTAAACGCTATGGGATTTGGGGTGATTGGGAAAATCCTTATTTAACTCTACAGCCAGAATACGAAGCCGCGCAAATTGGCGTTTTTGGGGAAATGTTCCTCAAAGGTTATATTTATCGCGGTCTCAAGCCTGTACACTGGAGTCCTAGTTCTAAAACCGCTTTAGCAGAAGCTGAGTTAGAATATCCTGAAGGTCACGTTTCTCGCAGCATTTACGCCGCGTTTCCGGTGGTGAAGGTTACAGAACTATTAAAATCAGTTTTAGAGCCGTTCCTGCCTGATTTGGGCGTGGCTGTGTGGACTACTACCCCCTGGACTATCCCCGGTAATTTGGCTGTGGCTGTAAATGGTGCGTTGGAGTATGCGGTTGTGGAGGTCTCACGCAGAGACGCAGAGGCACGGAGAGAGTGCAAGTATCTGATTGTGGCGGCTGAGTTGGTTGATAGGTTGGCTGCGGTTTTGGATTGTGAGTTAACGGTAAAAGCCAAATTTGTCGGCAAGGATTTGGAAGGTACTATTTATCGTCATCCTCTTTTTGACCGTGAAAGTCCGGTTGTGGTTGGTGGTGATTATATCACTACTGAGTCGGGGACAGGGTTGGTACATACTGCTCCTGGTCATGGTCAAGAAGATTACATCGTTGGTCAGCGTTACGGCTTGCCGATTCTTGCTCCTGTTGATGATAGTGGTAATTTTACGGATGAAGCTGGTAAGTTTTATGGCTTGAATGTTTTGGGCGAAGGCAATCAAGCGATTATTGACGCTTTGCATGAGGTTGGTTCTCTGTTGAAGGAGGAAGCATATCCTCACAAGTATCCTTATGACTGGAGAACGAAAAAACCGACGATTTTCCGCGCTACTGAACAATGGTTTGCTTCTGTGTCAGGATTTAGGGATGAGGCTTTAACGGCTATTTCCTCGGTACGCTGGATTCCTCCCCAAGGTGAAAACCGCATTACGCCTATGGTAGCAGAAAGATCCGATTGGTGTATTTCTCGTCAACGTTCTTGGGGTGTTCCCATTCCGGTGTTTTATGATGAAGCAACTGGGGAAGTTTTGCTGAATGCAGACACGATTAATCATGTTCAAGCTATCATCAATACAAGGGGTTCTGATGCTTGGTGGGAGTTGTCTGTAGAGGAGTTATTACCGGAACAATACCGCAATAATGGCAAGACTTACCGCCGGGGTACTGATACAATGGATGTCTGGTTTGATTCTGGTTCTTCCTGGGCAGCGGTGGCTAAACAAAGACCAGAGTTGTGTTATCCTGTGGATATGTATTTGGAAGGTTCTGATCAACATCGAGGTTGGTTTCAATCTTCTTTGTTGACTAGTGTAGCGGTTAATGGTATTGCACCTTATAAAACTGTTTTAACTCATGGTTTCGTTTTGGATGAACATGGACGAAAAATGAGCAAATCTGTGGGAAATGTGGTAGACCCGCAATTAATGATTTTGGGTGGAAAAGACCAGAAAAAAGAACCCGCTTATGGCGCTGATGTTTTGCGGTTGTGGGTTTCTTCGGTAGATTATTCTGGTGATGTCCGTTTGGGTGGTAATATCATCAAGCAATTAGCTGATGTAAGAAATAAAATCCGCAATACGGCGCGGTTTTTATTGGGTAGTTTGCATGATTTTGATCCTCAGAAGGATGCTGTAGCTTTTGAAGATTTACCCGATTTGGATAAATATATGCTGCATCGCATTCGTGAGGTGTTTAATGAGGTGACGGAAGCTTTTGATAGTTTCCAGTTTTTCCGCTTTTTTCAAACTGTACAGAATTTCTGTGTTGTAGATTTGTCAAATTTCTATTTAGACATTGCGAAAGATAGATTATATATCAGTTCTGCTGATGCTTTCCGTCGTCGTAGTTGTCAAACAGTTCTGCAAATTGCTTTGGAAAATTTAGCGAAAGCGATCGCTCCGGTTTTGTGTCATACTGCGGAAGATATCTGGCAATTTATTCCCTATAAAACGGCTCATAAATCAGTTTTTCAAGCTGGTTGGATCAAAGTTAATGATGAATGGGATCATCCCGAATTAGCGGAATTTTGGAAAACACTGCGACGCATTCGTAGTGATGTTAATAAGGTTTTAGAACAAGCGCGGGTAGAAAAACTAATTGGTTCTTCTTTAGAAGCTATTGCTTTAATTTATCTAAGTGATAAAGAATTACGCGCTGCTATCAAACCTTTAAATGTTTGCGGGAATGGTATTGATGAATTGCGGTATTTGTTCCTCACTTCCAAGGTGCAATTATTAGACACACGAAGGTCATTAAAAGGATTGAAAACTTTGCGGGTTGAAGGTCAAGATAATTGGGATATTGGGGTAGTCAATGCCGCAGAACAAGAGCATAATGGTAAATTATATCAGAAATGCGATCGCTGTTGGAATTATTCTCCCCATGTTGGTGAATCAGCAGAACATCCTTTACTCTGTGAACGGTGTATTCCTGCTTTAGCTGGAGAGTTTTAGAACCATAATATCTCCGATTTCTACTAAAAAGAAGTCGGGGATCTGAATCATCTTACCATTTTTAATGATCATGAACACACAATTATCTGTAGATTTAGAAATATTACCAATGGTATTACAAATGCTACCAAATATGATCATGCCAGATGATCAGTTTTTTGATTTCTGTCAGTTAAACCGTGATTTGAGAATTGAACGTAACCACCTTGGAGATTTATTGATTATGTCTCCTACAGATTCAGAAACAGGTCAACGCAATTTTAACTTAATTGGCCAATTAGGTATTTGGATAAAGCAAGATGGTACAGGAGTAGGATTTGGTTCTAGTGGTGGTTTTACCCTACCTAATGGTGCAGTCCGTTCTCCCGACGCAGCATGGATAAAACGCACAAAATGGGAAATAATACCCGCAGAGAAAAGAAAGAAATTCGCGCCTATTTGTCCCGAATTTGTAGTAGAATTGCGTTCAGAAAATGATAGTTTATCTACATTAAAGGAAAAAATGCAAGAATATATAGACAATGGCACACAATTAGCTTGGTTAATTGATAGAAAACAACGCCAAGTATTTATTTATCGTCCTAATTGTGCAGTTCAAGAATTAGATAATCCTCAAACATTAACTGGTGAGGATATTTTGCCAGGATTTGTGTTAGATTTA
Source organism: Aphanizomenon flos-aquae FACHB-1287 (assembly GCF_014698755.1). Taxonomy (GTDB): domain Bacteria; phylum Cyanobacteriota; class Cyanobacteriia; order Cyanobacteriales; family Nostocaceae; genus Dolichospermum; species Dolichospermum flosaquae. The sequence continues at coordinate 94,248 of NZ_JACJTO010000010.1, forward strand.
AGTGAGATTTGGTGATAAATAAATTAAATAAAAGTATGAATTTGTCTCACGCAGAGCCGCAGAGATAACAGAGTAGGATTAATTTATACTTAGGTCACGTGCAAGCTCTATATATATTACGTATTATTTCGCCATATTATTCTCAAGTCGAATTATAGTCTAGAATACAAATATATCAGCAACATCCTCAAAGATATACATTTAAATTCGGTTCTGAATTAAATAACATTATATTTAAGGAATTTCAGAATATGCTGCAAATTGGACACAACCAAGAACATAGCCAAATTAATCAAGAAGCTTTAGTATTACCCTTTAATTCCGTGGGAATTGCAGATATTCCCTTGGTAGGTGGTAAAAACGCTTCTTTAGGGGAAATGATTCAACAATTAAGTTCCAAAGGGGTGAAAGTTCCTCATGGTTTTGCGACAACTGCTTATGCTTATAGATACTTTATTACTGCGGCTGGTTTAGAGGTAAAATTAAGAAAGATTTTTGCAGATTTAGATGTGGAAAATATGGATAATCTGCGGGAATGTGGAAAAAAAGCCAGATCATTAATGTTAGAAACTCCATTTCCGCTAGAATTGCAAGAAGCGATCATTAAATCCTATCAAAGTTTATGTCAAGAATACGGTATTAATATTGATGTGGCTGTGCGTTCTAGTGCCACGGCCGAAGATTTACCAGATGCTAGTTTTGCGGGACAACAAGAAACTTATTTGAATGTTCATGGCATTAAAAGCTTGTTAGAATCTTGCCATAAATGCTTTGCTTCTATCTTCACAGACAGGGCAATTTCCTACAGACAAATTAAAGGTTTTGATCATTTTGAAGTAGCTTTGTCTGTGGGTGTCCAAAAAATGGTACGTTCTGATTTAGCATCTTCTGGAGTCATGTTTTCTATAGACACCGAAACAGGTTTTAAAAATGCCGCTTTAATTACCGCTGCTTATGGTTTGGGTGAAACTATTGTCCAAGGTGCTGTTAATCCCGATGAGTATTTAGTATTTAAACCAACTTTAAAACAAGGATATAAACCCATTCTCCAAAAACGTTTGGGAACAAAAGAAATTAAAATGATTTATGATCTAGGTGGATCAAAATTAACTAAAAATATCTCCGTTTCTCAACTTGAACGTCATCAATTTGCTCTAAATGATCAAGAAATATTACAACTAGCTGAATGGACTTGTATCATTGAAGATCATTATTCCCAAATTCGAGGAATAACCACACCAATGGATATTGAATGGGCAAAAGATGGGATAACAGGTGAATTATTCATCGTCCAAGCTAGACCAGAAACCGTTCAATCTCAAAAATCAAAAACCGTTCTCAAAACTTATCAACTCAAGGAAAAAAGTCAAGTTTTATTAACAGGTCGAAGTGTGGGGGAAATGATCGGTCAAGGTCAAGCTAGAGTAATTCTAGATGTATCACAAATTAATCTCTTTCAAGCTGGAGAAGTGCTAGTTACCAATCGCACAGACCCCGACTGGGAGCCGATTATGAAAAAAGCCAGCGCTATTGTCACTAACTCTGGGGGACGGACTTGTTTTGATGGAGAGACAAAAATTCTCACCAATCAAGGTTTTATGACCATTCAGCAGATTTATGAACAAGGATATCAAGGATTATCAACTTTAGCCCTCAACACCAAAACCCATCAAATGGAATGGAAACCCATTGAAGATGCCATGAAACGAACATCTAAAACAATTGGTGTGAGTGTATCTCAAACTGGGAAAGTCACAGATAATATCCTGCGATTAACTCCTGATCATAAAATGGTCAACCTTCGGAATGGTGAATATACCAAAACTGAGATTCAAGAAATGTTAGATACTCAGGAAATGGTGCTTGTATCTCAGAATATTCCCACATTGGGTGACAACAAAAATCAAGAAGCTGATTTAGCTTATCTGATTGGGGGAATCATCACAGACGGTTCAATTTACACTAGTCGAACTCGTGGGGAAGTCCAGTTTATTCAAAAATGTTTACCAGAAAAACAAGCATTCATAGTTACTATGAATGACAAAATGAATACTGTTTATGGTAAATCTTTTACTCCTTGTGAGAAACCAGTATCTTCAGGTTACGTCCGAGGAAAACAGGTAAAAGGACAAGCTACAGCTTATCGTGTTTATTCTAAAGCTATAGCTTACGACTTAAAACAAAAAGAACAACAGATTACCCAAATTCTCCTAGAAAACACTTCAGAAGTTTCTTATCACTTTTTAGGGGGTGTAATTGATGGTGATGGTTTCTATGCTAATAATCGCATTAACATCTATATCTCTGAAGAAAACTTACTACAAGCTGTCATTATTGCTTGTTTAAAAATTAATATTGTTCCTCAAGTTACCATAAATCGTCATATCTACAATGTCCAAATTGTAGAAAAATTAGAGCAAATTTTAGAATATACCCAACGAGTCAAGGGAGAAGTTACTCCAAGAACTATTCAAACCCGTTTCTTTGCTACTAATCAACTATTTGATGACAATGTAACAGGAGAAATCAAACTTAGAAAAGATAAAAATCTCCTAATTTCTGATAAACAACTCCGTGAAATAGGTCAATTTGAACAACTTCTGCAAGGTGATATTCGGATGCAACGAGTTGTTAAAGTTGTAGATGAAGTAGACGCTGAAGTTTATAATATTACTGTTGCGAATCATCATAATTATCTAGTTTTCACGGATAAATATACTCCTGTAGTTGTTTGTAACTGTCATGCAGCAATTATTGCTAGAGAAATGGGCATTCCTGCTATCGTTGGTTGTGGAAATGCGACCACAATTTTAGAAACTGAACAAGAGATTACTGTTAGTTGTGCAGAAGGGGAAACAGGTCAAGTTTATTCAGGTTTATTAAAGTTTGAAATTCAAGAATTAACTTTAGATAACTTGCCCCGAACTCGGACTAAAATTATGATGAATGTAGGTAATCCTGAAGAAGCCCTGGGTTTAACTGCAATTCCTAATGATGGTGTTGGTTTAGCAAGAATGGAATTTATTATTGCTAACCATATTAAAGCCCACCCTTTAGCATTATTACATTTTGACAAATTAGAAGACGAACTTGCCAAATATAAAATTAGCGAATTAACTGCACAATATGAAAACAAAGCCGAATTTTTTATTACTAAATTAGCCCAAGGTATCGGCACAATTGCGGCTGCATTTTATCCTAAACCTGTAATTGTGAGATTGTCTGATTTCAAAAGTAATGAATATGCTAATCTTTTAGGAGGTAGACAATTTGAACCCAAAGAAGAAAATCCGATGATTGGTTGGCGTGGTGCTTCTCGTTATTATGATCCGCGTTATTGTGAAGGTTTTGCTTTAGAGTGTGAGGCTATGAAACGGGTCAGAAATGAAATGGGTTTAACCAATATGATTTTGATGATTCCCTTTTGTCGTACCCCCGAAGAAGGAAAACGAGTATTAGCAGAAATGGCAAAAAATGGTTTAGTTAAAGGTGAAAATGGCTTAGAAGTTTATGTAATGTGTGAATTACCCAGTAACGTTTTATTAGCTGATGAATTTAGCCAAATTTTTGACGGTTTCTCTATTGGTTCTAATGATTTAACACAATTAACATTAGGATTAGATCGAGATTCTGAATTGGTAGCACATTTATTTGATGAACGCAATGAAGCTGTAAAACGAATAATTGCTAAAGCCATAACTACATTTAAACAAAATGGCCGCAAAATTGGTATTTGTGGACAAGCACCCAGCGATTATCCAGAATTTGCTCGTTTCCTCGTTCAACAAGGTATAGATTCTATTAGTCTAAATCCTGATTCTGTTATTAAGACCATGTTAGAAATTGCGAAAGCAGAAAGAGGGGAATAGGGAATTGGTAATAGGGAATTGGTAATTGGTAATTGGTAATTGGTAATAGTTTAAAACTGACAACTGACAACTGACAACTAACCACTGACAACGGATTGTTAATTTTTGCTGTGATACTTGCGTAAGTGATCACAGCAAAAGGTGAAAAGGATTCAGATTTTATTTCTCGACAAATTACTAAAAAAGGTGTACAATTGGGAGTGCTGTCTTTTATTAGATTAGGGAATTCATGGCCAAGAAGAGTATGATTGAGCGCGAGAAAAAACGCGCCAAAATGGTAGCTAAGTATGCTGAAAAGCGGGAAGCACTATTAGAAGAGTTTAGAACCGCAGAATCTCCATTGTTGAAACTAGAAGTTCATCGTAAAATTCAACAATTACCCCGTAACAGTGCTCCTACTCGTAAGCACAACCGTTGCTGGTTAACTGGTCGTCCTAGAGGTGTGTACCGTGATTTCGGTTTATCTCGGAACGTACTCCGGGAATGGGCTCATGAGGGTCTTTTACCTGGCGTTGTTAAGTCTAGTTGGTAGTTGGTAGTTAGTGGTCAGTGGTCAGTGGTCAGTGGTCAGTTGTTAGTAGTAAGTCGCTATAAACCAATGAGCAATAACCAATGACCAATACTAAAATACTATTGTCCACAACAATGATCAATTCCCAGGCTATCTAAGAGTAGATCGCTAACGGCGTTGGCGATCGCAAACTCTCCAAAAAAGCTTTTAGAAAAATCAAATGACTCCATCTCTGTGACAATGGCAATTACCAGAGAACCTAAATCGTTTTCTCCCTCCATGCGTTGTCTGACAAAAATCTGTGAAGCCCGCTGGGCTATATTTTGATTAATTACTTCAGGAATAAACTCTTCATCAAGCCAGCTTAACAAGTTTTGTTGTAACCATTCCCCCTCTTGCTGGGGATTTTGCGAAGGTGGTAGGGTAATAGGTGGAATTGCTTGAGTCATCTGTGTATATTTTATATAGAATTTGTTTGTCAGGGTCAAAAAAAGACAATGGAAATGGAATATGATATTGGTGCTATTATTCGGGGTTATACCCAAGGTTATTTTCTCATGTCTGATGAAAGTAATAACCTGGGATGGTATGGAAGCAAGGAACGGACTCTAATCCCCTTGGATGACCGTTTTCGTTATCCTAAGTCATTACAGCGATTTCTCAACCAAGAACGCTTCACAGTCGCTGTTAACCGTGACTTTTTGGGTGTAGTTGCTGGATGTGCTAACCGTGACATAACTTGGATTTCTCCAGAATTAGAAAAAATTTATTGGTTACTTTATGAAAATGGTTACGCTTATAGTTTTGAAACTTGGTTAGGTGATGAATTAGCTGGGGGAATTTTAGGAATTGTCATTGGAGGTGCTTTTATTGGTGAATCTATGTTTTTCAATATTTCTGAAGGTTCTAAGGTCGCAATGGTGAAATTAGTAGAAAGATTGCGTCAACGGAAATTTATATTATTTGACGCGCAAATGATGAATCCTCATTTAGCCAGATTTGGCGCTTATCATGTTAGTAGTGAAGAATATGAAGTTTTACTCAAACAAGCCTTATTAACTTCTTGTACCCTAATTTAAGGCAATAGGTAATAGGTAATTGGTAAAACCTACACACAAAGAGACTTTCAACTCTCTTATCTATTAGCGACTGTACGAACAGCAAATAAACTACAACCTAAGAAAATACAGATATTAATCATAAAACTCTTGTGGGGCGGGCATCTTGCCCAAGCGGAATTACTGTAAAACTCTTGCCTGTTTCCTAATTAACTTTTTCTAACACAACACAGCTAACAGAAATATCTTTGAATAACCATAATGCGTATTTTAAAGAATCGAACCACCTCAAAGGTTGGTAAATGGGTAACATCAGTCGAATGACCATTGCAAGTGTATATAATACAGGTGTAATGGTAGTTGATTGCACTAAATAACCTCCGGCAAGAATTTCTCCATTGACAATTTTGAAATCGGGAAATAGGCTACCCAATTCCTGGATATCAGGTCGAAACATGGTATCTATAGGATCGCGGTGGTAGGGATATTTATAAGGAACTGTAACGAAAATATAGCCAGCTTTAGGGATAATAGAGCTAATTATTTGACATATTTCTTCTCTATTTGTTATATGTTCCAATAAGTTAGAACACAATACAGATTGAATATTCATTTCTGAAAGTTTCTGTAAAAAATCAAGGTCGCATAAATCCCCCACTAGATCAACGCCTGTATCGTTTTTCACGTCCGCATGAATTACTGAGTACCCTTTTGTTCTAGCTGGTTTGAATAATAGTTCATCAATCCAAGGTTGTTCATGTTCTCTAAATTTTTGGTTTGAACTACCAATATTGAGTATAGGGAATACAGTGTTTGGGTTGAGAGAATAGATAATATTTGCCAACCACCTAGCTTCTTCTTTGAACATAATGATTTAATGCACGTCATTGGATTATATCAACTGAGAACTAGACTACTAACGATAGAATTAGATTAGTAAGATTATTCACTATGAAGCCATCAAGAACCATGCCCTCTGATATTGCTGTCGAGAAGAAAAAGTTAAAAAATCCACCCCTACAAATTCACTACTTAGGCGATCGCGTGTTGCGTCAACCTGCAAAGCGTGTTACAAAAATAGATGACGAACTCCGCCAAATTGTGCGCGAAATGCTGCAAACTATGTATAGTTCAGATGGCATTGGTTTGGCCGCACCTCAAGTCGGGATTAATAAACAGCTAATTGTGATTGACTGTAAACCAGACGAACCAGATCATCCTCCATTGGTATTGATTAACCCCACGATTAAACAGGTGAGCAGTAAGGTCTGTGTGGCTCAGGAAGGTTGCTTGAGTATTCCCAACGTATTTTTAGATGTAAAACGGCCAGAAGTGGTAACAATTGCCTATAAAGATGAATATGGTCGTCCCCAAACATTAAAAGCAGATGATTTACTTGGTCGCTGTATCCTCCACGAGTTAGATCACCTAAATGGTGTGGTATTTGTAGATCGTGTGGAAAATTCCTTAAATTTAGCCGAGGAGCTATCTAAAAACGGCTTCTCATATCAAGCGGTCAAACCAGTAGTATAGGGTGGTCTAGTAGTGTATTTAACTCCAAAAAGCGGTTTATTTTTAGGTGGTGCTTGTGTTGCAGCGATTGCGGCTGTTGGTTCGGTTTTTGAACTTAGTTATGGAGAACCAGATTTTGGTTTCCAAACTACTGCCATTATCCTAGCTTTGAGCATTCCGCTCACGGGATTCTTTTTTATTGCCGCAGTCAGGGATGCGCGAGCTAATATGAAATAAGCATCAGGTATACGAAAAAGGTAAGAGGATGAACGAAGAATACACACTTCAGCCTTTTACCTTTTATTTTTTACTAAGTAATAAGTAATTCTTCCCTGTTCCCTCCTATAGATACAGCAGTTTCCGGTATTATAAAGTACAGATATTAATAATCAAACTCTTGTGGTGCGGGCATCTTGACCGCCAAAAGTGTACCTCACCCTTATGTTAATCCGCTGTAAATAAAATAGAATCATGCTACCAACTTCCACGAAAATACTTAGGCTTTCTCAAGGACATCTCAACTTACTCGCAACTTGTCCTCGCAAATTCCAGCATAGTTATTTAGAACAACTTAACACCCCTATAGATCCCAAACACGAAGAATATCAAATTTTAGGTAGTCGCTTTCATTTACTCATGCAGCAAAGAGAAATGGGTTTACCTATTGATAATTTGTTACAAGCAGATTCTCAATTACAAAGTTGGATGACTGATTTTAGTAATATTTCTCCAGAAATATTTACAACTAATATTGATAATCAAACTTTTCGGGAAAGTGAACATTATCGAACTTTACAAATTGGAGATTACCTGCTCACAGTTATTTATGATTTATTAATTGCTGACCAAAATCAAGCCCAAATTCTCGACTGGAAAACCTATCCCCAACCGTCAAAACGAGAAATATTAGCCCGAAATTGGCAAACAAGACTATATATATATGTTATGGCGGAAACTAGCAATTATTTATTAGAAAATATTTCTATGACTTACTGGTTTGTCCAATCAAAAGGGCAAACTAAAAATATTAAATTTTTATATAATGAAACAGAACATCAAAAAACCGCACAGGAATTAAATCAACTATTAAACAATCTGACAAACTGGGTAAAAGATTATGAATATAATATATCATTACCGCAAATTAAGGAAGCCCATAAAATCTGTGAATTTTGTCAATATGCTGTGCGGTGTCAACGTCAAAAAAACCAGCAACAAACCATAGAAATCAACCAAAACTTTCCTAGTCTGGAAAATATCGCAGAAGTATCACTTTAAAATCAAAAGGGAACAACTAACAACTAACAACTAACAACTAACAATGGAATGGATTTTAACAACAACAGAAAAACCCCCAGATTGGTTTATCGAATTAGTAAAAAAGTACGCACCCGCAACAAGTGGTAATTTTGCATCTCAATTATTTTGGCAACGGGGAATTCAAAATGAGGAAAAATTAGCAGCTTTTATTAATTATCAAATTTATCAACCTGCGAATCCTGGAGAATTTGGACAGGAAATGAATTTGGCTTTGCAACGGTTAATAACTGCGAGAAAAACGGGAGAAAAAGTTGCTATTTGGGGAGATTTTGATGCAGATGGTATTACCTCAACTGCGGTATTATGGGATGGTTTGGGAGAATTTTTTCAGCAACATCACCAATTAAGTTATTATATTCCCAATCGCTTAACAGAATCTCATGGTTTAAATAAACCAGGAATTGATATTTTAGCTGCCCAAGATTGTAAATTAATTATTACCTGTGATACAGGCAGTACAAATATTTCAGAAATCATTTATGCCCAAAATTTAGGAATAGATGTCATCATAACTGACCATCATACATTACCATCAGCACGTCCTCCGGTAATTGCAATTATTAACCCGCGTTATTTAGCAAAAGAACACCCTTTATATCATCTTTCTGGTGTGGCAGTTGCTTATAAATTGGTGGAAGCATTATATATAAGTTTGCCAGATATTCCCAAACATCCATTAACAGATTTATTAGATTTAGTAGCGGTGGGATTAATTGCTGATTTGGTACAATTAAGTGGTGATTGTCGGTATTTGGCACAATTGGGAATTCAACAATTACACACAGATTATAAAAAATTACCCAAAGAAAGAAGAAGGCCAGGTCTGGGTAAGTTATTAGAATTATGCCAGAAAAGTGGCGATCGCCCTACAGATATTTCCTTTGGTTTGGGACCCCGCATTAATGCCGTGAGTCGCATTCATGGTGACGCTAGTTTTTGTGTAGAATTATTGACGAGTAGAGATATGCAGCGTTGTCAACTACTTGCAGAAGAAACAGAATTAGCTAATTCCCGTCGGAAGTCTTTACAAAAAGATGTGCAAGCGCAAGTTACTAAAAAACTCAGGCAATTAGACTTATCAACTACCAGTATCATTGTTTTAGAAGATCCTCAATGGGCGGTTGGTGTTTTGGGTCTAGTTGCCGGACAAATTGCCCAGGAAACAGGGCGACCGACAATTTTGTTAAGTACAGAAGCAAAGGAAAATCAGACAGATTCTAGCCTATCTCTAGCGCGAGGTTCAGCCCGGTCGATTAATTCTGTTGATTTATATCAACTAGTTCAAGAACAAGCCCATTTATTATACCGTTTTGGTGGACATCCCTTTGCAGCAGGTTTGAGTTTATTAATAGAAAATATCCCTTTATTTACAGCCGCAATTAACCAGAAATTACGCCAATCTTTAGGAGGAATTAATCTCATTCCCAGTGTACAAGCTGATTTGGTGGTGACGGTTGCAGATTTGGGCAAAGATTTATTTTTAGAATTAAAACTTTTAGAACCCTGTGGAATGGGAAATCCTATTCCCAAATTACTAATTAAAAATTGTTGGTTTGAAAATTCTCGTCATCAAAATCAACAGGATTGGAAAGGAAATAAAATCCAATATATTAAAACTGATTTTAATATCCGAGATAACTCTAATAATAATCCTTTTCCGGGGATTTGGTGGGGACATTATCAGGAAGAATTACCTATAGGTAGATGTGATTGTATTGCCGAAATTGATTTTAACAGTTTTAAAAACCGTTATGAAATTAGATTAATTGCGGTACGTTCTCATGTTGAAACTGAAATAAAAACTCCGAATTTGGCAATGATTTTAGATTGGAGAAATCAGGAAAATTTAGGAGAAATAAAATCTGAAAAATCATTATTAATCATTAAAGATTGTCCTACCAGTTGGGATAGTTTACGTTTGTGGTGGAAACAATCTCTTGAACAACAAAAACAATTAGTAATTGCTTGGAAAAAATCCCAAAACCACACCCCTAAAGATATTTGGATAACCTTAGTAGGTATTGCTAAATATCTCAGTCGAACAAATCAACCAGTTATCTCTGTAGAACTTTTAGAGAAATTAGGTATTAGTAATCAATGTCTATATTTGGGTTTTCAAGCATTGAAATATTTAGGGTTTATTATTCAACGTCAAGATCATCATTTACAAATCATCTGGGATTCTAGATATGATCAAAAATCTGCTGATAAGGTTATCAACCAATTTTTAGCCGCAGTCAGAGAAGAACAATTTCAACGAGATTATTTTTCTCATGTACCTTTATCTATTATCATTGCTATGATGAATAAATAATAGTAGTTTTCGTGGTTTAAATTGACGCAAATAACCCCAAAACCCAATGTTAAAAATCATTAGTTTGGTTCTGTAAAGCCCCAATCTAGTTTTTAACCCTCGTACTCTTCTTGGAAAAACTTCTTATCAATGGTTTTAGTATGTTCTATATTCGCAGAAGTTGCTGTTATCTGATAATCCACTAAGTTATCAACAAAGGGAACTGTTAACTTAAATGTACCATCAGGATTGACTTTGACTTTTTGACCATTAATACTAATATTTGCACCTTCTTCCGTCGCACCATGAAGAACCAATTCTGTATCAACAATAACCCAGAAATCTGTAGTGGGACGACTGAAAATGCGAACTATACCAGAACGCGCTAAACACAACCACTGATTATCATGATTTACATAACCAATTTCTGTCATGTAGTCCCGTTCCCCACTGGGAATAGGCACATAACGATTAGATGTTGCGGTTTCACATTCGTATTGTTGCAAGAACCGAGGACGCTGATAACTAAGATCAAGGTTAGTAACATCATACAGTCTAACTGCTAAAATGCTAAATCCTTGATTATGTAATATTTGTTGATGGTCATTAGAAATATACCAAGACAGCCAAGCCCATTTCGGAGTGCGGGGTGTGAGGATAATTCTAGTATTTCCAGTCACATTGACCGGATAAATATTAGTCCCAGTTTCTATTTCTACATCTAACTCAGTAGCTATGGCTTCATTTATGTCTGGGGGATACAATGGAGTAAGGGATATTTCCTCTTCTGTTACCACTGTTTCTACATCTAACTCAGTAGCTATGGCTTCATTTATGTCCAGGGGATACAATGGAGTAGGAGATATTTCCTCTTCTGTTACCACTGTTTTCGCGGTAATTGGGCTAGTAATGGCGTTTAAAGCCTCTCCTAACTCAGATGGTAAGTTAGATGATAAATCTTGATTTTGTGGTGGGTTCTTGACTGGTTTAAGGATGGCATTTAAATCTTCTGATTTCACTGGTGTGGGAGCGATACCCAGCAATTCTGAGAGAGATGTAATAGCATGAGGTCTAGTTGCAGGTGTTTCTGCTAGATCTAAGGAAGTATCAGTAAATTCGTCTGTGTTAATATTTACATCAATTGTGTATTGATGAATATTCGGAATTTGAGGAAAGTAACTATTAACGACAATTACAGGGTCTTCTGTATTCCAGACTAATTCATCATCTAAATCAATTTCAGATAGCTCAGATAGCTCAGTAATTTGATTTCTAGGGGAATTTGTCTGTGGCGCGTCGATAACGGCGATATTACTGATAGCTGTAATTTCCTGGGGGTTATTTTTTTGATAGTGATTTGTACTATTACCATTACTGTTGCCATTGTTATTTATAATTGATGCGAATACCCCGGAATCTGGCAGAGTAATAATTTTATCTGGTATAGAATCGGTTTCTGAATTTGAGAATGATTGCACTTCTTTAGATAAGCGCTTTTTTCTTCTCCACAACAATGGTAAAAAACTGCTTAATCCTGCAATAACAAACAAAGGCAGTAGCAATAAAAACCTTGTGTTTTTGGTAATCATGGAGGGATTATTAAAGAAATTTACCAATTGTATTTCCCCTCCAGGTTGGGGTGTAACTAAGGTTGTGGGCATTGTTAGAGGACCTTCAGAAACCGCAGAATCACCTGTGGAAGCATTAGCAATAGGTCTAGAAACAGTTTGTATTGATCTAACCGCAACTGCAACCGCTTCTGCTTCTTTGGCAGCTTTGATAGAATCTTTTCCGGGTTTAGCTAAAATAAAGCCTAGAAAATCTCTCACCTTGGGGCTAGGATTTTCTTTATAAACGTAAACAAAAGACTGATAAAAAGGATATTCAGAATTATTTGGTAAGTGGTCTTGTACTTTTAATACCCGCACATCTGGCAATTTAGAAATTTGATTTGCCAAGGCGTAGCTAATGCCATCTTTACCTAATTCTTTGATAATATTAATTGTGTTATCTTCTGGTATTTGCACAGCATTAACACCTGTCAGCAATTGGCCAGATTTAAATGCTGGATATTGACTAAATGAATTGCGAATATCGCTATTAGAAGGACGATCTATAAATCTAATTTTACCTTGGGTGTTTCCCAATTCTGACCAATCTGTAATTTCTCCTTGGAAAATCTTGGCAAATTTTTCAGTAGTTAAGCTACCATAGAAGGGGTTATTTATCCCAACAATGATGGCAATTTTTTCTCGGTGAACTAATACCTGTTTCAAACCTTCTGATTTCTCTTCTGCGGTGAGTTCCCGACCAAGGGAGGCCAAATCCCTTTTACCATCTAAAACCGCTTTTATGGACTCTTGATTGTCATTGATAGAAATTTCTACCTTAGTTCCTGTAAACTGCTGTTCAAAGTCTTTTTTCAGGGTTTGGTTAACAAGCTCGGAGTTACGAGAACCTTCAATTTTAACCACAGTCCCGGTTTCTACTTTTTCCGGTAAGGTAAAATCTGGTGTCCTGTTTTTGGATTCTGCTTGAATGGGTGAGGAAATCAAGCAATTTGCTACAATTGAACTGGTAGCTATAGCCATTAATAGGGACAGTTTGACAATTACAGTATCTTTTTGTTGTTGTTGCCACATAGATTTCTGATTTAGTAATATAAATGAACTACTTGCCAATATTCAAAATATTGTTTTGATTGGTAAGACAGGTGGATTATACAGGGTGAGTTGTTTTTATCTGTAATAACACAAGTGATGAAAATAAAAAAGGAGTCGGGAAAAAAAGCAGCAGCAAGAAGCAGGAGGAAGCTAGGGGTTTAGCAACCGATATTCTGTACTTTATAATTTAGTATTGCCTTTTTCAATAATTATTGTCAACAAATATTCAATAATTAAGTATTAATACTAAAAATACTTGATAATGTATGTATTTTTGTGTACGATAATATCCTAGGAATATTTGCATACTACAAAATGAAGTGGGTAATGTAGGATATAAAATATCAGTATTAAACCTTGGGTAAAAATAGCAAAAAAGGGTAAGTTTTAATCACTTGTATCTCCGCGTTCAAAATTGATGAATAATCATGAATAAATGGTGAGAATAAAATTAAAATTTCATATATAAAGTTTTGAGTCTACAATCTAATTAAGGACAATCTAATTAAGTACAATATAGTTAAACTGATGAGAGGAAAGAATTGGACGCATTAACCAATGGATTCGACGAAAAATTAATTAATTTACCTAATTTACTTCAAATTATTAATTATTCTCCCTTAACGATTAGTCCTGACAGTTATGTAACTGATGCTATTAACTTGATGAATCAAACAGCTGCAGTTAATAATCCAAATCAAGACCCAAACGACTATATTTTAGTGGTCAAGGGAAGGCAATTACAAGGAATATTTACGATTAAAGATGTATTGAGGGTAATTGCCTTAAATATCAACCTATCAGCGGTGAAAATGTCTGAAGTGATGACTCAGCCACTAATTACTATTAATCACAAAACATCTGAGCATATTTTAACAGTGGTTGCACTCTTACAGCAGCATTGTCTTGAGCATTTACCAATAGTAGATGATCAAGGTAATTTAATCGGTATTGTTACTAAAAGCAACTTATTATCAGCCTTAAATGTAGAAAGAATGGTGGGTATAATTGAGGCATTGCAGGAGAATTTGCCAGAGTTCAACACAGAAAATAGACCAATTAATCAAGAATTAGAAGTAATTCGTCGGCAAACTCATAATCATTTACAAAAATGGACAAGAATACAGGTTGATGATGATTTAAAACTTAATCAAGGACTTCAGGAAACTTTAGAAGAATTGCAAATTGCGGAGGAAGAACTGCGTCAACAAAATGAACAACTGCAATTTTCTCGAGAAATTACTGAAGCGGAGCGGCTGCGTTATCAAAATTTATTTGAATTTGCACCTAATGGTTATTTATTAACTGATAGTTTGGGTGTAATTCAGCAGGCCAATCATGGGGCTGGATCATTATTATTTGTGCGTCAAGATCACCTAATTGGCAAGCCATTAGTAGTGTTTATTGCTGAAAAATACCGTTCTCAGTTTGTATCTCGGTTGAGCAAATTGCAGAAATTACAGGAATGGGAAATGGATTTTCAGCCTCGCAAGAGTCAACTATTTCCTGCTAGTATTAGGGTGAATCCTATATCTAATCATGATGGTGAACAGATTGGATTATTGTGGTCAATCACTGATATTAGCGATAGGAAAAAATTGGAAGCAGCACTCCGTCAAGATAGCGATATCTTGGAATCTCGGGTAAAGGAACGCACGGCAGAATTGGTGATTGCTAATCAACAATTACAACATGAAATCATTGAACGGGAATATATTCAAGCGTCTTTACAAGAAAGTGAAGCCCGACTTAACTTAGCACTAGAAGCAGGTAACATTGGCATCTGGGATTGGGATATCCAAACAGGAATAATCCTCTGGTCTGCTACTCTGGGTCTAATCTATGATTTACCTCTTAATTCTCCCTGTCCTCCTATTCAAGAGTTTCTAAATTTAATCTATCCCGAAGACCGTCAGCATTTTCAAAACTGTGTAAGTCAATCTATTGAGAAAAAAGTTGATTTTGTCTGTGAGTATAAGGTAGTATGTCGTGATCTTAGTCTACGTTGGTTGAGTTCTAGAGGAAAAGTTTACTATAATGAAAATGGTCA
The DNA here is from genome assembly GCF_014698755.1 of Aphanizomenon flos-aquae FACHB-1287. Lineage (GTDB taxonomy): Bacteria > Cyanobacteriota > Cyanobacteriia > Cyanobacteriales > Nostocaceae > Dolichospermum > Dolichospermum flosaquae. The sequence goes on from NZ_JACJTO010000010.1 coordinate 109,524, forward strand.
GCCAATCCGAATGATTGGCACTACCAGAGATATCTCTGAACGCAAACAAAATGAACAGAAAATATATGAACAAGCTGCTCTTCTAGACATTGCTACTGATGGGATTTTTGTCCGAGATTTTCAAGCCAAAATCCTTTTTTGGAATCAGGGTGCAGAAAGGATATATGGTTGGAAACGTGAGGAAGTTTTAGAGAAGAATCCTAAGGATATTTTTTATAATTCCACTTCCTGTGAACAAGAAATAATTCCTCTGAAAAATGTAGTAATATCAGGAACTTGGCAGGGTGAGTTATATAAACTGACACAATCAAATCGGGTAATTATTGTTCAAAGTCGCTGGACATTAATGTTAGATGCTGACGGACGACCTAAATCCATTCTCACGGTAGACACTGATATTACAGAGAAAAAACGATTGGAAGAGCAGTTTGTCCGCGCTCAAAAGATGGAAAGTATTGGTACTTTAGCCGGTGGTGTTGCTCACAATATTAATAATAACTTAACACCAATTTTAGGATATGCTCAATTACTTAAATCTAAATTACTTAAAGGTAATAATTTTTTAGACAAAGATAATTATCTACAAATGCTGACGACTATTGAAGATAATGCAAAAAAAGGGGCAACTTTAGTTAAACAACTGTTATCCTTTGCTAAAGGAGTGGAAATTAAATATACGATTATCCAAATTAATGATTTAATTAGGGATACTATTCAGATAGCTAAAGAAACATTTTTACTTCCCCAATCTATCCAATTTTCTACCCATTTACCGCCAAAATTATGGACAGTATATGGTGACAAAAGCCAACTGGAACAGGTATTAATAAATTTGGTGGTTAATGCTGGTCATGCTATGCCTAATGGTGGATATATCTCTATTTCTGCGGAAAATTTGTATATTCATGAGGAGATGATTCCACTAAATCATAATGCTAAAGTTGGGAATTATATTGTGATTACGGTTGCAGATACGGGTACAGGAATGTCACCCCAAACGTTAGAGAAAATATTTGAGCCATTTTTTACTACTAAGGATATTGGTCAAGGAACAGGTTTAGGACTATCAACAGTAATAGGAACTATTAAAAGTCATAAGGGGTTTATTAACGTTGATAGTGAATTGGGGAAAGGTAGTCAATTTAAAGTGTTTTTACCATCAGTAAATCAAGAAATTATCACTTTAAAACCTGATTGTGGGGTAACGTGTCCAGGTCATGGAGAACTAATTTTAGTCGTCGATGATGAACCCCAAGTTCTGGAAGTTACGAAAACTATTTTGGAAAACTACAATTATCAAACTATTACTGCTAAAAATGGTATGGAAGCGATCGCTATGTATGCCCGACACCAAGATGATATCAGTGTAGTATTAATAGATATGATGATGCCAGAAATGAATGGAAGTTGTGCTATCTCCAACTTGAAAAAAATCAATCCTCAAGTACGAGTAATTGCTTGTAGTGGACGCAATATCAATAATATACTGGAAACAAATAACGAAAATCAAGTTTTAGGGATTTTATCCAAGCCCTACACCAATCAAGAATTATTAGAAGCATTAAATTTTGCTCTCAAGTGAGTTGTTAGTGGTCAGTTGTTAAGGGGGTGATAAGTAAGTTGACATACTCACCTACCTGAAGGCGAGGTGATTCTTGACGCTTCACAGACTGATGCTACCGAGGTAGTCTTACTCTGTCTCTGCGCCCGTTTAGAGTCGTGGCAATACCCTATCCCGACTTTATTTATATTTTTTGCGGCGTTTTCATCTCGGTCGTGTTCAGTCCCACAATTTAGGCACTTAACCGACCGAATTTTTAAATCAAGTTTCCCCCATTTGTAGCCACATTCAGAGCAAATTTGGCTAGTCGGTTCCCATCTACTAATAACACGAAAATCCCTGTTGAATTTTTGCGATTTAGCTTCACATAAAGTCCGAAACTCTCTCCAGCCCTGAAGACTAATCGCCCTAGCAAGTTTGCGATTTTTAACCATACCCGATACATTCAAATCTTCCAAAACAATAACTTCATTCTCGCTAATTATTTTGGCGGATAGTTTATGCAAAAAGTCTTTCCGGGTATCGGTGATTCGATTATGTAGTTTCGCAATTTTAATTCGGGTTTTATTTCTTCGTTGTGAGTCTTTTAGTTGCCTTGCTAGTTTTTTCTGGAGTTTATGAATCTTCCTGTCTAGTTTTGAGTAATCGGGACTTTGGGCTTTTTCTCCATTACTCATGACAGCAAAAGTTTTTATCCCCAAATCAATACCGATACTTTGGTTTTTAGCATCAATATTAACGGGTTCAACTTCTACTACAAAACTGAGAAAATAACGGTTAGCACAATCCTTTATTACTGCGACAGAGCTAGGAGCAAAGGGTAAATCTCTTGACCAAATCGGGCTAACGTTACCAATTTTGGCTAGATAAACTTTACCTCCTTTAATTGAAAAGCCACCAATTCTAAATCGTGCTGACTGCTGATTTGTTTTCTTTTTAAACTTAGGGCTACCAATTTTTTTACCTTTTCTTTTACCTTTACAAGAATTAAAAAAGTTTTTATAGGC
>NZ_JACJTO010000011.1 GCF_014698755.1 Aphanizomenon flos-aquae FACHB-1287
TTTGTCTTATATCAGTCGAATATGCTGCTGCCATATATATCTCAATTATTTTCTTTTTTTTCCATCTTTAAAGTTTACCATCTTTGTACCGCTTTTGATCTCAAACTGCTGTAATACAAATATGCCTGAACAACAAATAATTAGTCCTTGGAAATATAAACCTTGGTGGTGTCAACCTTGGTCAATTGTGCTTACTACTGTCACATTAATTAGCGGTAGTTGGCTAATATTTAAAATTATTTGGTTGACAATTCTATTAGCTATTCCTTTATTAATTTGGATGGGATTTTTTCTATTAATTTGGCCACAAATGATGATTCGTAGTGGAGTTTTGGATAATTTTGAAAAACATCCTTAATTACCATCAAAATATATCCCGGTAAATCACGTACATTGCGCCAATATAGAGGGCAACTAGAGTTAATCCATCCCAGGTAATGTACATTCGTGAACCACTTACAGCATGGTAAATTAGCCCATTAATAGCTACTGAAGTCATAATCATGGCAACAATAGCAGTAAATATATGTATCTGACTGATGTTTAACCAAAGATTACCTTGTAAATAGACCAAATCATAAACGCCCAAAATGGCTAAATTGGTGATATTAGAACCAAAAATATTGGATACTGCTAAATCAACGGCATTAAGTCGAATAGCAGCTAATGATGCTACTACTTCAGGAAGGGAAGTGGCTGTAGCTAAGAGAATTGCACCAATAAAGCTTTGTCCTAATGCAGTTACCTCTGCAACTCTATCACCTAAAAAGCCAACCAAATACCGAGAATTACAATTATGACTGAGAGGAAAATAAACCTCAGATATGCTTGTTTTGAGGTAATATGTTGATATTGAAAAGCCTCAATTTCTTCCTCTAGCACTTGTGCGCGTCGTCTCATCTCAAATTGAGCAATCATGCGGGCGCTCAACCAATAGAGCCAGAGTAAGATGATACTAGGGATACCCACCCATCCTACAGCTAAATTCATTTCGGTTTTCGCTAGGAGTATTCCTAGAGTCGTCACACCTAGCATGACACAGCCCAAACTAGCGGCTAATCCATGACTAATCTGCGCTCGCTGTAGTACGGGTTCAGGTCCGTTGTAAATATCAAGTAATGCCAAAATGAGTAAATTAAAGAGACAACTGCCCAAGATGCCCCCTACAGCTAGGTCTGGAGAGTTAAACAGAATAATAGCACTTGTCCCTGTGGCTAGTTCCGGCAAAGATGTGACACCTGCTAAGAGAATTGTTCCTACCCAAGTTCGTCCCATTCCGGTTTTTTCTGCTAATATATCGGCACTTTGGGAAAGTGATGAGCCGATGAAAATTACTAAAGTAATACATATAATAACTTGGAGAAATAGCATGATTATTGAGAGAATGTAGAACTTGTTTAAATATTATCAGGTTTCAAGAAAATAGCAAAAGTTTACTAGAATCATGACGAAAATCATAAATCAAAATTTTAATCGGGACTTAATTTCTATTATTATTCCGACTCTCAATGAAGCTGATAATATTCAGGAGGCAATTATTAGCAGTCAAATTGGCAGTCATATAGAAATCATTATAGTTGATGGTGGTTCACAAGATCAAACATTATTAATAGCCAAATCCTTAAATGTTCAGGCGATTATTTCTTCTCCGGGACGTGCTCATCAAATGAATGCAGGTGCTATGGCTGCTAGTGGGGAAATTCTCCTGTTTCTCCATGCTGATACTCGTTTGCCGACTAATTTTGATCAGATGATTCGCACAACCTTAGCAAAACCAGGAATTGTCGCTGGTGCATTTACTTTACAGATAAATTCACCTCATTGGGGGTTGCGTTTGGTCGAATTTGGGGTAAAATGGAGATGTAATCTTTGGCAAATGCCCTATGGTGATCAAGGTATTTTTCTAACTAAAGATGTATTTCAGCAAGTTGGTAATTTTCCACAAATACCAATTATGGAAGACTTTGAACTCATGAGAAAATTAAAAACTCTGGGAAAAATTTATCTATTACCAACACCCGTAATTACTTCACCGCGCAGATGGTTAAAAAAAGGAATTTTGCAAACTACTCTTGGGAATCAAATTATTATCATTGCTTATTTATTAGGTATTTCCCCAAATCAAATTCGTAATTGGTACTCTTCTCCAAAATTGTAAATAAATTTTATGCTTATGACATTTTTATCAGAAATAGATTTGACTTTAGCACAGGAATCTATTAAAGCATCTTCTCCGAGTTTTTTCGCATTTTTACAAAATACCTTACAATGGATTAATAGTCTTGGTTCTTTGGGAGGAATAGTATTTATTGGTATCTATATTATAGCTACTTTAGCTTTTTTACCAGCCGCAATTCTTACTTTAGGTGCTGGGGTAATTTTTGGGGTAATTTGGGGTTCTTTATATGTGTTTGTTGGTGCTACTTTAGGTGCTATAGCTGCATTTTTGGTAGGACGTTATTTAGCTAGAGGTTGGGTAAAAGAAAAAATATCTAGTTACAAAAAATTTACCAATATTGATCAAGCAGTTAGCAAAGAAGGATTAAAAATTGTCTTTTTAATTCGACTTTCTCCTTTATTTCCCTTCAATTTATTAAACTACGCTTTAGGACTTACTAATGTTTCCTTGAAAGACTATTCTTTAGCTTCATTTGGGATGATTCCGGGAACAATTATGTATGTTTATCTTGGATATTTAGCAGGAGATTTAGCTTTAATTGGTAATAAAAATCAACCTGATAATATGATTTTCCACTGGTTAATTCAAATTATTGGTTTGATATCTACAATTGCGGTTACTGTTTATGTAACTAAGATAGCTAAAAAATCTTTAGAAGAGGAAATTTAGAATAATATTCTATTTTTCATCTGCAAAAACTTGAGGAGATTTGTTAAATATAAAACTGACAAATTTTTGAAAATGATGTATCTATAAGTAAAGATTACCCAATCAAAAATATCCTTTATACGTAAATTTTCAGAGGTAATACTAATGTCAACTTCAGAATTTCCAAGAGTAACAATTCGTCCCATGGATGAATATAATCAAAAACTCCTCAAAAATGTTCACCCAGATAATTGGATTAATCCCCAAGCGGCTGATTTTTATGATTTGGTAGTAATTGGTGGAGGAACTGCGGGTTTAGTTGTAGCTGCAGGTGCTGCGGGTTTAGATATAGGTTTGAAAGTAGCATTAATTGAAAAAAATCTCATGGGAGGAGATTGTTTAAATTTTGGTTGTATACCTTCTAAATGCTTAATTCGTTCTTCCCGTGTGGTAGAAGAAATAAGAAAAGCCAAGGATTTAGGGATTAATGTTTCTCAACAATTTGATGTAGATTTCGCCACAGTTATGGGTAGAATGCGGCGCATTCGAGCAAGTATTAGTTATCATGATTCTGTAGAAAGATTTAAAAGTTTAGGAATTGATGTTTTTTTAGGTAATGGTAAATTTATAAGTAATAATTCTATAGAAGTTGCTAATCAAAACTTGAAATTTAAAAAAGCTGTTATTGCTACGGGTGCTAGAGCTATAAAACCGAAGATTAGAGGAATTGAAACAGCCGGTTATTTGACTAATGAAACTGTTTTTTCTCTAACTCAAAAACCAGAAAAATTAGCAATAATTGGTGGCGGTCCTGTCGGCTGTGAATTAGCTCAAACTTTTCAGAGGTTGGGTTGTGAGGTGACATTATTTCATCGTGGTTCACGTATTTTAAATCAGGAAGATAGAGAAGCTGCGGAAATTTTGCAAAAAGTTTTAATTGATGAAGGTATTCGTTTAGTATTAAATTGTCAATTAGAAGAAGTGGTGACAGTTACAGAAGGAAAACGGCTATATTTTTCTGTAAATAGTGAACGAGATTCGATTACAGTTGATGAAATATTAGTTGGTGCGGGACGTGCGCCGAATGTCGAAAATTTGAATTTAGCAGCAGCAGGTGTAGAATATGATCAAACTTTGGGTGTAAAAGTAAATGATTATTTGCAAACTACAAATCCCAAAATTTACGCCGCTGGTGATATCTGCATGAATTGGAAATTTACCCATGCGGCAGATGCGGCGGCACGAATTGTAATAAAAAATACTCTATTTTCGCCCTTTGGTTGGGGACGATCTAAACTCAGTAGTTTAGTTATGCCTTGGGTGACATATACTAGCCCGGAAATTGCTCATGTAGGGATGTATGAAAATGATGGAGAGAAATTGGGTATAGAGATAGAAACTATTAAGATACCTTATACTCGCATAGATCGAGCGATCGCTGATCATGAAGAATCTGGTTTTTTAAAGATTCATCACAAAAAAGGATCAGATCAAATCTTGGGTGCAACCATAGTTACTAATCATGCTGGTGAGATGATTTCGGAAATTACTACAGCTATGGTCCATCAAATCGGTTTGAGTAAACTTAGTAGTGTAATTCATCCTTACCCCACCCAAGCAGAAGCAATTAAAAAAGCCGCAGACGCTTATCGTAAGACCCTACTTACACCAAAAACTAAGCAATTATTGGGATTTTTAACAAAATTTTCTTAACTTGGGAACAATAATTTCAGAAAGGGTTATAATCATAAAAGTTCGAGTGAATAACTAAGGAAAATATTCAGGGTAAAATTCATGAATGACGAGAAAAAATTAACCTATCTATGCCAGAATTATCAGGACATAAAACAAAATGGAATATAAATCTCTGGCTGTTATCAGTAGTATTGTTATATTTGGAATATTAGAAACCTTAGTTCCTTTTTTTCAATATCATCAAACTCCTATTAAAAGGGTTATTCACAATTTAATTTTGGGTTTAATAAATTCTTTGGTAATTAACCTCACAGTTATTTTAATATTAAATTATATCTGGAAACCAACTTTATCTCCAGGATTTCTTGATGATATAAATTTCCCCTGGTTACACTTTATTCTCTCTTTTTTAGTGCTGGATTTGTATATGTATACGTGGCATAGATTAATCCATACTTGGGGTTTTGCTTGGCGTTTTCATAAAGTTCATCATACAGATAGATGGATGAATATATCCACAGCTTACCGCTTTCATACAGTAGAAGTAGTTTTTGCTAATATCCCCAAATTTGGGTTAATTTATTTATTGGGAATTACACAAAATGCTTGGATATTATATGAATCTTTATTTGCTGTATCATTAGTTTTTCATCATAGTAATTTTGCTTTACCTTTCAAAATAGATAAATTTCTGAGTTATATTATTGTTACACCTAATTATCATCGCGCTCATCATTGTCAATTAACAAAATATTTAAATAGTAATTACAGCAGTTTATTAACTATATGGGATCTGATTTTTCAATCTCGTTATTATCCACCACAACCAGAAACAATCCAATTTGGTTTACCAGAAAAAACTAGAGAGTTTAATGTAATCAGTTTATTAAAATTACCGTTTATGTCTGTGTAATAGATAAAGATGTTGGGTCTCATTCCTCAACCCAACCTACAACTAACCTACTGCAAAACCAGTAAATTCTCTCACAAAAGGAGATTGAAAACCTAAAACTATATCGGTTTTTGGTACTCCTAATTCTACCAACTCACTAGCTACACCTTCCTCAGTAAAATCTCTCTGAATCCAGATTTTTCCATCTCTAATATCTACATGAATAATTGTCCCATAAGCCCTTTCATTATTTTCTCATCCTACATGAACTACTAAATAACTATTTCTTTCACAATCAAAAATTAACTCCTTTTCTGTTCCTTCTGATCTATGATTTTCGGTATGTCTTGCTAATACGGTTTTTACCAGAAGTGTTGAATGTTAAGAAAAGCCTGATAAAAATAGCCCAAAATATGTTAAATTTTGGGCGAAGGATTAAAATATATAGTTTTAATCTTTTATTATATTCGTAGGTTAGGTTAAGCTGCATCACAACCCAACGCAATAACATTATAAAGATTTTCTGAACCGATATATTAGTTATAAACTTTCTTGATTATTGATTAATGAAATTTATTTTGGTGGAGGTTTTAAGCCTCCTTTTTTTATAAAAAGTTTTAAACTAAGTAATTGCAAATTCTGTATATTGTCTGATATCGGCTGGTTGGAAGGCTAAAACAATTTGATTTTTAGGAATACCAGCGTTAACAAGTTCGTTGGCTATACCGTATTCTGTTCCGTCTCTTTGAATCCAGATTTTATCGTTGATTATGTCGATATGAACTAAGCAACCATGCACCCGTTGATTATTTTCCCAGCCTAATATTAGTAGTAGGTAATGGTTGGCAGTTTGGTCTATTATTAGTTGTCTTTCTAGTTCACCGTAAGCGTAGGGAAGTTGGGAATATTCGGTTAATATTTTTTGAATGTTTTGACGATAATTATTTAAGGTATCCATTGCAGTATAATCTCTTGTTTGGAGTCGAAGACAAGTAAACAAAGGCGTTGATTTTCTAATAATATTTTACCAACAGGTTCTTGAAATAGTTGTGATTTTCGTTTCGCGTAAAGGAAAAATAAAACCCGAAACAAAGGTTTTTGTAATGTTACCTATTGACAAATGATAAGGGTTACGTATAATAGTACGTAATATTATCTTCAGATTAAGTCAGCGTTTCTTGAAAACGCAGGTATCATGTCAATTGCAATTTTTAGCAATGCGTTCTCAGATGAGCTAATTACAGCCACTGAGTTGAATCGTCAACCTGGAAAGGTTCTAGATAAGGCTTATGAACACCCAATTACTATTACTAGAAATGACCAATCTTTTGCGCTGTTGCGTCGTGAAGATGTGGCTTATTTAGTGAAGGGTGTAACACAAAGTAAGGCTGTTTTTGAGGTGTTATCGGTTGCATTTCGGTTATTATTAGGACAAAAAATAGGTTATGAGCATCCTTGTGGATGGTTGAGCGTATTTGATGCTGATGAATTGCAAGATTTTATTAAAGAAGTGAGTGAGGCTTTTCGCTTAACTGATACTTCTAATGAGGCTTGGGATTTGATTGATGCTACTATTCATGAATGGCATGAAAGTGCAATAGCTACTATTAGTCCTGAGTTAGCAGCAGCTTTTAATAATGAAAATAAAGAGGGAAAATCATGTTAAAATTTATGTCATGGTAATACTTGCAATTAAGCACAATTTAAGTTAAAATAATAACTAGAGTTCAAGTTAATAATATGACTCACATAACATCAAAAAAAATGGTAAGAAGAGGAAGAATTTTTCCTGAATTGACTATATCACCAGAAGAATTAGCCAAACGAGAAGCAGAAGATGAAATATTTTATCAACGTTGTTTGGCAATTTTTGAGCGTGTCCGTCCTCAATATATCGAAAGTCACTATGGTTGGTATATTGCTATAGAACCAGATAGTGGAGAATATTTAATTGATCAGGATAGAATGCAATCTCATAAAAGAATGTTGGAAAAATATCCTCAAGCTAGACATTTCGTTTTTTGTTTGAATGAAACGGGGACAACTGGCACAATATGATAGAGGGTTATTTTGGAGATAATGGGCAATTATTTTTTGAGATTGAATTAGTTACTAATGATGGCTTAAATCTTCCTATAGATGCCCTATTTGATACGGGCTTTGCAGGTTTCATGGCTATTAATACACAAGATTTAGATGGATTAGAATGGTTGTATAGTGGGGAGGAAATGCTACGGACAGCTAAAGGTGAATCAAAATTTCAGATTTATTTAGGTCAAGTGATATTAGACGGAAAGCAGTATCAAATTCCTGTGAATGTGGGTAAAGGAATTAATGAAATTTTGCTCGGTTCTGAGTGGTTAAAGTTGTTGCGTTTGGTGGTGGATTTTCCAGAGAATATTTTAACTTTGGGATAATTTTTTATTTCACGCAAAGACGCAAAGGAAGAGTGCAAAAAAATTAACCCTCTGCAAAACCAGTAAACTGTCTCACATAAGGTGATCTAAAACCTAAAACAATATCTGATTTCGGCACACCTAACTCAACTAATTGATGAGGAATTCCTTCTTCCGTAAAATCTCTTTCAATCCAAATTTTTCCATCTTTAATACTAATATGAATGGGAAACCAATAAATTCTTTTTTCATCTTTCCATCCTGTAACCAATAATAAATAAACATCCCTTTCGGTATCAAAAACAAGTTCGATATTTTCTGAATCTTCTACACATTCTTCCTGTGCATACTTTTGAATGAAATTTTTAACTATTTCTCGATAATTTAATGTTTCCATAAGACTATAAAGTTATGAAGCTATTTGATAAATTACAGGTTTATATCTTGCTTCGGGAATCGGTTTACCTTCTATTTCCGCAGTTTCTAACCAAGCAGTTTTAGCTTTGAGAACTTCTTGCAGTGCTTCTTCTTCAGTTAAACCAAATCCTGAACAATATTTTAAATCAGGAATATCAGCAATATAACCTTCATCTTCTTTACTGTAGAAAATATTAATGTGATACTGCTTCATTGCTCATTCTCCAAAGTGAGTGCGTATTCTTCAATCAAAATCAAAAATTGACGAACCTGATAAGGAATAGCTTTACCATTGCGATTTTGTCAGTTAATAAGTTCGGGGATAGTTGGATGTGTAAAAATGTGATGACTACCGTTGATACGTGATAGGGAAAACCCAAAGGCTTCAACTAATGTCACTAAATCATCAAATTGAAGATTTTTAGATCCTGAAAGAACTTTCTCCAGTAATTTACGCTTTTTTGACATTACTTTATTTTATCATTTTTTTACATTAAATTCTATCCTAATTTCATTATAATGATTTCTGGGATGATAAAATATTAATTGAAGTTCTGTTACTTTGGCTAAATGATTTTCTGTATGTCTTGCTAATACTGTTTTGACTAATTCAGAATAATTCATTGTTTCTATAAAATAATCTCCTGTTTGATGAGTGGAAATACTAGCAATTTTAATTGATGTAAGGTATAATAGTTTCAATCTTTTATTTTCGTAGGTTGGGTTAAGCGCAACGCACTTAAATTATAAAGATGTTGGGTTTTGTTTCTCAACCCAACCTACATAACTATCATTATTTTTTTGCAATCTTACGAACTAAAACAAATTAATACCTACTGGGAGATTATGCTTACCTTATTTAATGAACCAAATTCCACTTCGTTACTAAGTTTTATAACAGAAAAAGTTAAATCACTTAACACGGAAGATAATAATAGTTGGATATTCTATGCTATTACTTGCTACTTCAATCCCAAAACATTTAAAAATTTAATAGCTGAACTAAAAAAAATACTAGGTAATAAATTATCAGGTGTACATATATTAATTGATAGTCAGCAATGGGTCAAAAAAGGTCAAAATAAGGATGATTATATCAAAGATATTAGTGCAAATACACAAATACCTTCCAGCCAAATTACATTGACACCTATTGATTATCAAAATAAACTTTTTCATGCTAAAGGATACGCAATGATTAGTTCTTTAGATACCAGTGTTAAAAATCAACCTGAAGGCTTTGCTATTATCACTTCTGGAAATTTAACTAAATCAGGTTTGAATTCAAATATTGAACTTGGAAAAATTGTTTATGATAGTAATTCGCTTGAAGAATTCATGAACATTTTTTTTCAGTTGCAAAATAATTATTCATTATCACCACAAAAAGAAGCTGAACTAAGAAAATATCAGATTATTGCAAAAGGCACTTTTTATCATAAATGGCATCCTACAATTAATTTAAAAATTGAACTTGAATTGTCTTCGGAAGAGAAGAAAAGATTATACGAACTGACCAATAACGAAGAAACTAGGAAGAAGTTAGAAATATTTAAACTACAAAAACAGGAATCAATAACTGATGACCCAATAAATATAGAATCAGTTTTTGATATTTGTCCAGAGCCTATTCCTGCTAGTATATGGGCGAACTACAGTATTGATACTTTGTTAGGTCAATGGATGCCGTCTGAGATTAGTAAACTCATTGAGGAAGAAGTAGAAGAAAGTAAAAAAATTTTGAAACCACTTTTACAGGAAATTGGTGATTCCGAAAAAATAGCTCAATATACTAGAGAATTTAACGAATACGTAGACTGTAAAATGAGAGAAAATTTTATTGAGTTTAGTACAGATAATTTATTCGCCACTAAAAAATGGCAAGAAAGAGTAACTGCTTTCTTTGCAGATGATAATTTATTAAACGTTTTTATCTGTGACTATGAAAAAATTAATGTATCAGTCAATAAAATTAAATTCGATTTAATTAAGGAAATTCATAACCGCATTCAAGATTTTTATTACTCTCCTAATAGACATATAGGTTTAGGAAGAACTTTTGCCAACTTGAAAAATGAAAGTAAGCAAATGGAATTCGATAAAGAAATATCTGAAGTCAAAGAAAAATTAAAAAGACATAGGCTAGGAGCATTATATTATGAATTACAACAAAATAATCAAACTCCCACTCCAAAAAATACAGGAAATAAGCGTCTTCAACCAGGTGATATTTTTATTGCTTTTGAAATAATCAATAATAACGAAGAAATTAAATACGAAAGGTTAGATGGTGTTTTTATACGTCTTGATAAATCTCATGAAGACGGCACAGTAGACACTCTAATTTACAAAACCTCTGAAAGTAGTAAAGAAAAGAGTATAGCAATAAATAAATTGAGAACTTTCAAAAAACAATGGCTCTCCTAGAATTTGTTGTTTTAATAACAATATCTCTGAACGTTCTATCACTATAACGAAGTAAATAACCTGTTTTCATTCCCAAAATATTTTCTAGTTTAACTAGGTCAAGGTTTGATATATCTGCGATTTTACCAATAGTTCTTGTAGAAATTTACTGTGCATTATGATTACACCATGATATACAAAAAAAAGGGATAAGCAAAACGCCTATCCCCAAAAAATCAAGTTATTAAAATTGAATAAAAAATCTAAACTGATGCAAAATCAGTAAACTGTCTCATATAAGGTGGCTTAAAACCTAAAACAATATCCGTTTTTGGTACTCCCAAATCTACCAACTCACTAGCTACCCCTTCCTCAGTAAAATCTCTCTGAATCCAGATTTTTCCATCTCTAATATCTACATGAATAATTGTCCCATAAGCCCTTTCATTATTTTCCCATCCTACATGAACTACTAAATAACTATTTCTTTCACAATCAAAAATTAACTCCTTTTCTGTTCCTTTGGAAGCATGATTTTCTGTATGTCTTGCTAATACAGTTTTTACCAATTCAGGATAATTCATTCCTTCCATAAAACAATCTCCTGTTTAATAGCTTCAAATATCAGTAATTTTAATTGATGTTCAGCAATGATTTCTTGAATAAACGGAATAAGAAAAAATTCTTTGTATATTTCATTACCAATCGCTAGATATAAAATGCGGTTGGGTTCTTTTTTTCTTAAAACAGAACGGTAATTTAGTGTTTGTCCTAAAGCTATATGAAATTCAGTAACTTCAGATTGACCTAAAAAAGATTTTATCTCAACTGCTATTTTTTGACCTTCCTTTTCTGCTCCTAATAGTCTTTCTGCTCCTAAATCAATTCTAAAGTCAAGAGTATCTACTGTAAATGATAAAGGATCATTAGTAATTAACCAACCATCTTTTTCTAAAGCTAACCTAACTGCATCGTGAAAAAAATCTTTTGCTGACATACAAACTTAGAACAACACCCTCCATCTCATTCTATCCTCTCTCTGCGCCTCTGCGCCTCTGCGAGAGAAAAAAAAGGGATAAGCAAAAAGCCTATCCCCAAAAAATCAACTAAATGACTTACGTTCCAGACTGCCAAGAATTGGTATAGTCAATTTGCGCTGCTGTCAAACTATCAATGAAAATACCCATAGCTTGCAACTTCAAACGAGCAATTTCTTCATCCACTTCTCTAGGAATAGAGTGCAAACCAGCAGCTAAACTACCCTTATGCTTCACCAGGTATTCAACAGCTAATGCTTGGTTAGCAAAACTCATATCCATAACTGCGCTGGGGTGTCCTTCAGCAGCAGCCAAATTGATCAAACGTCCTTGTCCGAGTACAACTACGGATTTACCATTTGTCAACTTATACTCTTCAGTGAAAGGACGGACATCCTTGATTTCCTTAGCATTAGCGGCTAAGTATTTCAAATCAAGTTCCAAATCAAAGTGACCAGAGTTACAAACGATCGCACCATCTTTCATCACATCGAAGTGTTCACCGCGAACCACGTGCTTATTACCTGTGACAGTAATGAAGATATCACCATGAGGTGCTGCTTCCGCCATTGGTAGCACCCGGAAACCGTCCATAACGGCTTCAATAGCCTTGATGTGATCAATTTCGGTAACGATGACGTTTGCACCCATTCCACGGGCGCGGAGGGCTGTTCCCTTACCACACCAGCCATAACCGACAACTACAACAGTTTTACCAGCTAACAAAATATTTGTAGCGCGGATAATTCCGTCTAAGGTAGATTGACCAGTACCATAGCGGTTATCAAAGAAGTGCTTGGTGTCTGCGTCGTTGACGTTCATCGCAGGGAATGTAAGAACGCCTTCTTTAAACATGGCGCGTAATCGCACAATACCAGTGGTAGTTTCTTCAGTGCTACCAATTAAATCAGCTATTTGGTGTTGACGATGTTGAACTAATTCTGCTACTACGTCGCTACCATCATCAACAATGATGTTAGGGCGATGATCTAATGCTATTTGCACGTGACGGCTATAGGTTGCGCTATCTTCGCCTTTTTGAGCAAATACGGAAATTTCATGATCAGCTACAAGACTTGCAGCTACGTCATCTTGCGTTGATAAGGGGTTACTAGCAATTAAAACTGCATCAGCACCACCAGCTTTCAGAGCGATCGCTAAATGTGCAGTTTCTGTAGTAACGTGGGCGCAAGCTGCTAGGCGTAAACCAGCAAAGGGCTTTTCTTTCTCAAAGCGATCGCGGATTTGCTTCAATACGGGCATTTCTCGTCCAGCCCATTCAATCCGTTGTCTTCCCAAGGGAGCGAGAGCGAGGTCTTTAACCTCGTGCTTTAATCTGGGAGTTGTTGCGGTCATGAAAATTATCCTCTAAAAAACGAAACAGGTACTCAGACCTTCACGTACTGTAACAATATTTTTTCACAACTAGCCATATTTTCTTGTAAATACCTGTCTGCATGGTTCATAGTTACTTCAACTAGCTTCACCTTTGATATAAGCAATATCAAGACCCTATATAGCTTTTGGCTTTTTCATCATTCTCTGGTAAGAATATAGCAACTCCAACGGGAATAGGTGATTGGTAATTGGTAATTGGTAATTTGGGAAAGGGAATAGAAAATAGATAAAAATTTATTCTCCCCCCGCACCCTGCTACCTGCACCCTTGCTTCTTCTCCCCTACTCCTTCATTGACACAAGGAGGTGTTTTAGTGATACTTCGATTTTTAGCGGTAGCAGGAACAATGGTAATGACCATCAGTTCTGTCACCAAAGCCACAGCCCAGTTTTCTCCTTTACCTTTCCTGTCAACTCCTAGTAGTTTGAAAAATCAGGTAGATGATAAAATAACATCTGGTTGGATTTATTTAGATGGTCGTCCTTTATTTAACATTACCGCATCAAAAACCAATTTTCCCGCCCGGTTTCAAAATATTCAACAGAATCTACAAGATATTACCCATAATTACTTACAGACATCTGCAGCAGAAATTAAAGTGCAGAATCGCATAGTTAAAGGATTACCAAATATTTATGTTAATGACCAATACTTAATGACCATAACTTATGAGGATGCTAGACAGATAAACCCATTAACATTAGCAAATCAAATTAGTGATGAATTACAACAACACCTTAAACAAGCTAAACAAGAACGACAATCACACTTTTTAATCCAACAAGGTGAAATTGCTGCTGTTGGAACATTGGCAATGATCATCATCAGTTGGGGGGTCGGACGTTGGCAAAAGCGTTTAATTAAAAATGCAAGCGATTCTATCCCTAATATTCCCACAAAATCCCAACCAATCACCACACTATTAAATCAACAACAGCAGCATCTTCAAGAAGTCAAAACTAGACTATTTCAAACAGCACAAGCGGGGATTTGGGGAAGTGGTAGTTTAATTATTTTAGGACTATTTCCCTACACCCGCGCCTGGCAAATTGCCATTCTCACTATTGCCCAAATTCCCGTCAAGTTAATGATTGTAGCTGTGGGAACTTATGTAGCTGTGCGGTTTACTTATGCTTTAATAGATCATTTTACCTCAACAATAGTTAGTGGTGGAGCTTTATTAACCCCAGAAACATCCGAACGTTTGCAATTAAGAATATCTACATTTTCCGGCGTAACTAAAAGTATCACTACAATTATTTTCGTAGGAGCAGGTAGCTTACTCTCTTTAATATCTTTAGGTATAGATATCGTTCCTTTATTAGCTGGTGCTGGTTTGGTGGGTGTAGCTATATCCCTCGCTTCCCAAAACTTAATCAAAGACGCAATTAACGGCTTTCTGATTATTTTTGAAGATCAATATGCCCTGGGTGATATGATTACTGTTGGTACTGTAGGCGGTTTGGTAGAAAAATTGAACCTGCGAATGACTCAGGTTCGAGATTCGGAAGGACGCTTAATTACTATCCCTAATAGTGAAGTTAAAATTGTTGCCAATCTTTCCAGTCGTTGGTCACGGGCTGATTTAAGTATTCCGGTCTCTTACCAGGCCGATGTAGACGCAGCTTTGCGGTTAATTGAAGATGTGGGCTTGGAGATGAGTCAAGATCCCCAATGGCAACATCAAATTCTGGAAAAGCCTAATGTTTTGGGAGTTGAACATTTTAGCGATCGCGGTGTCATGATTCGCGTTTGGATTAAAACCCAACCTCTCAAGCAATGGACTGTAGCCCGAGAATACCGTCGTCGCTTGAAAATCACCTTAGACGCAGCCGGAATCTATATTCCCGTACCGCAACAAGCAAATTGGATTAATGACGAGCAGTTATTGAACCCTCAGGACTAAGTTATTTACAAGTTCTTTTAGTCACATTATCTGTTTTCATCTCAGGCAAGAAAATCCTAGAGGCGTTTCCTGTAACGTCTTGGGAATTTTGTATTTTTGTATACAAACTCGCTGATCTGATTCAATGCTTTTTTTGATCATTCCCTTGCCAGATTAGTAATTTTGTACTATACTATAAGAATAGCCTTCGAGCCTGGAAAGACTGATAGAAGAGGGATTTTACCTATGATGAAGCATTATATTCTCAATCTTAACCCTACCGCAAAGCAGGAATGGGATCGTTGTATTATCCGTGATCCTCTGACAGGAAAACGTCCAGATATAGCTAAATTAATTTCTGAGGCCATAGGTACAGATACAGGCAATTATTTAGTCAGTGTAAATATTGAAGTCACAGTATTACAAGAAGCATCCATACCATCAGCGGACCAACTTTCCCTAGCATTTCCAGAAGTCTCTGTATCCACCCAATTGCGGGAAGCAGCGTAGAAGCTGTAAATTATTCGCTTTGACTAATTTTATCGGAGGTTGGGTTAAAATAAGTAAACCCAACCATTTATAAACCTTTGTCAAGGCTAAAAAATAAAAAAAGCCCAAGCAAATTATATCTATAATAATAGCACAAAAAGTCAAGGGGTACTTATCAATCTTGTAAGAACCTATTTCCGTTAGCTTATTGATAACATTGTCAATATTATTGAGAATAAAGGAAATTATTGTCAATAAACATTAAATTTACCAATTTTACAAGAATGCCTATTTAAAAAACTTATACCTCTTTCTTTCTCCTGAACTATACTAAGTGCATAAAGATAATATTTAGCAATTCAGTACGAGTAAAGGGTTTTGTTAGATATCCAGAAGCCCCAACAAATCTCGCTTTGACCTTATCTATGATTCCCTTATTACTAGTAACAAAAATAATGGGAATATTTTTAAACATAGAATTATTACGGATAATGCGACATAGTTCATAACCATCAATTCCTGCCATATTTAAGTCCAGTAAAATCAAATCTGGCTTATGTCTAATAATTGACATTACCGCTTTTACTGGTTCATTAATAGTCACCAAATTAAAATTCTCATTTTCTAAATAACGGCTAATTTCCTTGAGAATTGCGGGACTATCATCCACAGAAATAATTTTGTAAATCTTTTGTGTAATTTTGGGATCAAATTCGACTTTTTGTGAATTAGTATCTATATTACCATCAACAATTTCCTTTGAAAAATCCTCTTGAGGTAAATTAGAAATAATTGGAGTTTCTGTAGTAGTATCTTGGGTTAGTACCATATCTGAAACAAATAATTCATTTCTAATTAACTCCGTAGTGTTTTCAGGCAAAAATAATGAACTTTCACTGATTTTAGGTAATTTATCAAATGGAGGATCAGGTTCATGTAATACTATCGAACCCTTGACAATATAGGGATATAAACTTAAAGCTAGTCGCAATTCATCCTGATTGATAATAATTGCTAAATGACGTAAGCTAAAACCTTTCATCCAATTGGTTATATTTTCCCGAATAGGTGGTAATCTTTTATCCTGAAATTTACTACTAACTAATAAATATGGCCGCTGATAGGGAGAGGATATATATTTACTAAGATAGCGCCAATTTTGTAACTTATTTTGACATTGTTCTACGATATCATAAATATTTAATTGGCAAATTTTGGTAAAATTACTCGGTATTGTTGTTAATTGATAAGTACCGGACTTAATGAGAATAAATGATTCAATTACTTCTTTAACTAATTCTTGAATCAGTAATTTTGCTTGATCAGTAATCAAATATTGTTCAGTAATTAGCCAATTAATAGCTTCATATTCTGAGGGGTAATTGAGTAAATGATCATTACTTTCAGATTCAAATATCAAGCGCATTTTGACACGCACTTCATTATCTACAAGAGGAATTTGTTCATAGAGACGACGTATCTGTCGTTCTAATCTATCAAATGGTTCTACAGAATGAGTTCCATAGATAATTTTTCCTTGTTCTATATATATCAACCAAGATACAGAGTTGCTATATACTTGTAAACAGGTAGTTTCATAACAATTGCTCAATTGTCTTAATAAACCTTGGGGAGATAATTTGGTAAATGTGCCAGTATTTTTCATATTTTTACATTTTTTGGGCGGATGGATTAACATAGTATTGGAAAAGATGAAATATCATTATGCTCATTATCAGAGTTATGAAATTATGAATATCAATGAGAAACATTCTCTAAAAATTTTCTTAACGACATTGAATGTAACAGTTTTTCTGGTGTTTGATTCTGAATTATTTAGTAGTTGTCTGGATAAAAATCTCTGTCCTGCTATTTTGTAGTTAGTTTTGAGTAACTACATAGTGACAAATAAAGACACTGGTATTACATTGGTAATTTAAATTGATAAAATTTCCTATTGATACTCCTTTTCTTTCTGGACGTAATCATGAATTGATTTAGCTAAAGGCAGACGAAATCCCATATAAAATCTTTAAAAATTTTTGGAGGTAAACGTATATATTGATTATTAGAGTCGCTTGCGAATAGATAAACCAGAAAATCTGGCTAAAAACTAGACATTCAAGCTGTTTGACTCTGACTTCTAACTTAGTAACTCCTGAGTTATCTGATTTTAACTGTAGACAAGTTCAATTATGCTAGACATTTTACAACAAGTAAGATTAAATATCCTCATAAATTACCAGTGATTAAGTAGTTATGAAGAGAGGGAGAGAGAGTTGGCGGATTTGCCCCAAATCTATATATTTACTCAAAAAATCAAGTACCTCCCAGAAAATACCATAATTTCAGTCATACTAGCGGGATAAACCGATAAAGTATATACTTTGAGTAAAAGGGAAATAAGACTTTGGATTATAACATAACACAAAAAGTTATGATTGATACATTTAATCTTGACGAAGTTGTAGAATTTGCGGAAAATCCTGAACCCCGTTGTCCATGCGTGTTATTGCTAGACACATCTGGCTCAATGCAAGGGGAACGAATCGAAGCTTTAAATCAAGGTTTGTTGAGTTTAAAGGATGAATTGGTAAAAAATTCTCTAGCGGCCAGAAGAGTAGAGATAGCCGTTATTACATTTGACAGTAGTGTTAATGTCGTGCAGGACTTTGTAACTGCTGACCAATTTAACCCACCTATTCTCACAGCCCAGGGATTGACAATCATGGGTTCAGCAATTCATAGAGCATTAGACATTATTCAAGAGCGCAAATCCCAATATCGGACTAATGGTATTGCTTACTACCGTCCGTGGGTATTCATGATTACAGATGGTGAACCCCAAGGTGAACTAGATCATGTTGTTGAACAAGCAGCCCAAAGACTGCAAGCGGACGAGACTGATAAGCGTGTTGCCTTCTTCTCGGTAGGAGTAGACAATGCGAACATGAGTCGATTAAGTCAAATCGCTGTGAGGAGTCCACTCAAGCTCAAAGGATTAAATTTTATTGAAATGTTTGTTTGGCTGTCCGCCAGTATGTCAGCAGTATCTCATTCTCAGGTAGATGTAGATGAGCAGGTAGCGCTACCACCAATTGGTTGGGGATCTGTTTAATGAAAATTACAGCTTGTTGTTTAAACTGAACTAGCTGTGGAAAACAAATTATATGAATACATCAAAACAGACTTCTCAATGGCGGATAGTAGCAGCATCTGTATGTGGAACTAGTCACTCCAAAAACCAGCAACTTTGTCAGGACGCTCACCATTGGCAACTATTAGCCAATAATGTTTTGGTAATAGCAGTAGCCGATGGTGCAGGTTCTGCTAAACTGGGAAAGGTGGGGTCAATGATTGCGGTAGAAACAGCAATAGAACATCTTGCTCGTCAAGAGATTACTGGAGAAACCCTTGCTAATGATGATTTTTTGCGTTATTTGCTAAATGATGCCATGTTAGTAGCCCGCACAGCTATAGAAACCGAAGCAGACGTTTGTAATAATCAATCCCATGATTTAGCGACTACCTTAATTCTGATAATTGCTGCACCACAAATTGTGGCTGTAGCCCAGGTTGGGGACGGTTTGGCTGTTGCTAAAAATAGCATAGGCGAACTGATCGCATTAACCATACCTAGTAATGGTGAATATGTCAATCAAACTACCTTTTTAACATCTGCTGATGCTTTAGAGACAGCACAAATTAAAATAAGGCGGGAAGAAATTGTTAATGTTGGTGTGCTAACTGATGGATTGCAAATGTTAGCTTTGAATAGGATTATTAATGAACCTCATAAACCCTTCTTTTTCCCTTTATTTGAGTTTGTAGCAAATGCTGGAGATAAAATACTAGCAAAAGAAAATTTAATGAGGTTTTTAAGCTCTGATAAGATTACCCAGCGAACTGATGATGATTTAACCTTAGTGCTGGCTGCATTTATTAACTCATGAGTTGTAGTTAACAGGGATGAAAAACAGGTCAGTATCAGCCATACTCTTGAGTTTCTGAAATTTTGATTGATTCCAATTACTTCACATAACCTTAATTTTTCCATGCAGGTACTACGTCGTCTTCCCAACCCCGAAATTCTCAACCTCTCTGTCAGTCTGGGACATGGTGGTGAAGCTTGTATCTATGCGGTACCATCGGATAAGAATTTAGTAGCGAAAATCTATCACAAACCAACGACCTCTTATGTCCAAAAGCTGCAGGCTATGCTTGCTAATCCGCCAGTTAATCCCACAGACAATTTAGGGCATATTTCCATCGCTTGGCCGCAGGAATTGTTACAAGCGGCAGATGGTAGCGGTAAGATTGTGGGCTTTGTGATGCCAAGGATTTGGGGAATGCGGCCAATTATGGATTTTTATAATCCAGGGATTCGGCGACAACATTGCCCTTTGTTCAATTATCACTATTTATTGCGGACTGCTCGCAATCTAGCGTCGGCTTTTGCGGCCTTGCACACTAGTGGATACTGTATTGGTGATGTGAATGAGTCGAATATCTTGGTGAGTGATACAGCTTTGGTAACCTTGGTAGATACGGACTCGTTCCAAGTTCCTGAACCGTTACGGGATGTTGTTTATCGTTGTTCTGTGGGTAAGCCTGAATATACTCCTCCTGAATTACAGAATAAAACTTTTGCTGACCATGACCGGGAAAGTTATCATGATTTGTTTGGGTTGGGAGTGTTGATTTTTCAATTGTTAATGGAAGGAACTCACCCCTTTTCTGGGATATTTCAAGGGAAAATTGACCCTCCGACCTACCAAGGACGGATACTTGCTGGCCATTTTACTTATAGTCAAAAGAAACAAGTACCTTACCTGCCTACTCCTATTTCTCCCAATTGGGATCTACTTCATCCCAGCTTACAGGATTTATTTGTACGTTGTTTTGAAGATGGTCATGATCATCCTCGTTTACGCCCTAATGCTCAGAGTTGGTTATCAGCATTAACGGCGGTGGAAGAGAGTTTAGTAACTTGTGGGACTAATATCCAGCATATTTATTACAATCATTTGGATAAGTGTCCTTGGTGTGAACGGACTAGACGATTAGGTGGAAGAGATCCGTTTCCGTCACTGTTGATGGTAACTTCTAAGCAGCATCTGCAACCACGTCAAAAATCGTTGTCTAAAACTAAGCGTCGCTATAATCCTATTTTACAGCCATTAAGGGTAAATTCTCCGGTATATCATTGGCAACCAATAAACCGACAGTTTTATCATGTTCCCTCTCCTCAAAAGTTCAACCGCAAGCTATATGCTGTAATTTTTAGTGTGATGGGATTGGGTTTTTTAGGGTATTTGGATGTAATGATTAAATTTACCCGTCCTTTTGTGTCCCAAAATCCTTACACTCAACAAAGTTTGATATCTCATGCAGATGATCAGACTCCTAAGGATAAGGGAACAAATCTCTCTTTTGCGGATTATTACCAGCGTGGTGATACTGCTTATCAACAGCAAGACTATCAAAAAGCAGTTATCAATTTTACTCAAGCTGTTATAAAGAATCCCCAGTTTATCAAAGGGTATATAAATTTGGGTAATTCTCATTACAATTTAAATGATTACAAGGCTGCATTAGTTAACTATAATGAAGCTTTGAAGTTAGATCCTCAAGAAGTTAAAGCTTATGTAAATCGCGGTAATGCTTATTATATGCTGGCTAACTATAGTAGTGATCCTGATAAGGAATATAAACAAGCGATTGCGGATTTTACTGCTGCTATCAGCATAGATGGAAATGATGCAGAAGCTTATATCAGGAGAGGTATTGTGCAATTTGAAATTAATAAATACATCAATAATTCTTTTCATGAATATGAAAGAGCAATTGCGGATTTTACTGAAGCAATTAAACTTAATTCGTCGAAGCTAGAGGCCTACTTTCAACGGGGTTTAGTTCGTTATCAAATGGCTCAATATAGCACAAATTATGCAGTAGAATATAAACGAGCGATCGCGGATTTCACTACAGCATTAAAAATCAACCCTAGATTGGCTAAAATTTATTTAAAACGTGGTATGGCTTACTATGAACTATCGCAATATGGAGAAGGCAGTGCTGACAAAAATCATATTCAAGCAGTTGCAGATTTAAAAGCAGCCGCTAAACTTTCTTTAGAGGAAAATGATCCAGATAATTATCAACAGTCTGTCAGTAACATTTGTATTGTTGTTGCTAATAAATGCGACAGTTTATTATCTAATTCAACCTTGATGGGGCAAAATAATTGATATATAGGACTGTTATTTGATTTTTGAAGTTGAGAGTTTCAGATATCCCCGAATTCTTAAAGAAGTCGGGGATTTTGTTAGATAAAACCTACATTTTTTTCTAGTTTAAAGGGAAGGTAAATGGCTATACTACACATCTTTTGATAGTTTTAAGACCTCTGAAAAAATACACTCTACCCACAGTGTCAAACACTCTCCCCTAAGTAAAGAGAGAATTATCGGTAATTTTGTATCCCACTAGAGAGGGGAAGGCTATATTCTTTAAACCTGATTTACTTTTTTAAATTTACTCCTTTATTTATAAATATTTTACAGATAAAATATGTTAATTTATTTGTTCTTTATCATTTTCTAGAAAATTACAGTTAAATTATATTTATCTACCTTCGACAGAGAAAGTAAGAAGTAATGATTCAATATTCCTCATATCATACTGCATTCTCCTAATCTCAAATTCATTAAATTAGAAACCACTAGCAAATGTTTTAGGTAACTATATGAAAGCAGTAATTTTAGCGGGAGGTTTGGGTACAAGGTTAAGCGAAGAAACCAGTATCAAACCTAAACCCATGGTTGAAGTTGGTGGTAAGCCAATTCTCTGGCACATCATGAAGATTTATTCTGCTCATGGTATTAATGATTTCATCATTTGTTGTGGCTATAAAGGGTACATTATTAAAGAATATTTTGCCAACTATTTCTTACATATGTCAGACGTGACATTTGATATGCGATTTAATCAAATGAATGTCCATTCTGGATATGCTGAACCTTGGCGGGTTACCTTAGTAAATACAGGTGATCATACAATGACAGGTGGACGTTTAAAACAAGTTCGTGAACATATTGGTAATGAAACTTTTTGTTTTACCTATGGTGACGGTGTAAGTAATATCAATATTACAGAATTAATTAAATTTCATCAAGAACAAAAGACATTAGCGACACTCAGCGCGGTACAACCAGCGGGAAGATTTGGAGCAATTTCTCTAGGACAAGAACAAACTAAAATAACTAGTTTTAAAGAAAAACCTGAAGGTGATGGTGCTTGGATTAATGGTGGTTATTTTGTTCTCGAACCACAAGTAATTGATTTTATTGCTAATAGCTCAACAGTGTGGGAGAAAGAACCATTAGAAAAGTTAGCTGATTTAGAACAATTATCGGCTTATAAACATAATGGTTTTTGGCAACCAATGGACACATTAAGAGATAAAAACTATCTAGAGGATCTTTGGAAAAGTGGTAAAGCTCCCTGGCAAGTTTGGTAATAGTAATTTTTGATTTTAGATTCTGAAATTTTGGATTAGGGAAAGATTAATAATGTATGATTTTGCGATTATTGGTGGGGGAATAGTTGGACTTTCCACCGCAATGGCTTTAGGTGAAAGTTATCCTCATGCCCAAATATTGGTATTAGAAAAAGAGAGTCAATGGGCATTTCATCAAACTGGTAATAATAGCGGTGTAATTCATTCTGGTATTTATTATAAACCAGGAAGTTTTAAAGCTAAATTTTCCCGTGATGGTAGCCGTTCCATGGTAGAATTTTGCCAGAAATATGATATTGATCATGAAGTTTGTGGTAAAGTGATTGTGGCTAGTAATCAACAAGAATTACCTCGCTTAGAAAATCTCTATACACGCGGTTTAGAAAACGGTATTCCTGTTAAAAGAATTAGTCCAGAAGAAGTCAAAGAAATTGAACCTCATGTTAGTTGTGTTGGTGGAGTTCAAGTATTTAGTACAGGAATTGTTAACTACAAAAAAGTTTGTTTAAAATATGCGGAATTAATTAGAAATCAAGGGGGAGATTTACGTCTCAATACCCAAGTTTTAAAAATTGTCACTAGGGGAAAAAATCAGGTACTAGAAACTAATAATGGCAGTTTTGAAACTCGATTCATAATTAATTGTGCCGGATTACATAGCGATCGCATTGCACAATTAAATAACCTTAACCCCCAAGCTAAGATCGTTCCCTTTCGCGGTGAATATTACGAATTAGTCCCGGAAAAACGCTATTTGGTGAAAACTCTCATTTATCCAGTTCCTAACCCTGATTTCCCCTTTCTCGGCGTGCATTTCACCCGCATGATTGATAACAGCGTTCATGCTGGACCAAATGCAGTTTTGAGTCTGAAACGTGAAGGTTATAAAAAAACCGATTTTGACTTCAGAGATTTTGCCGAAGTTATTAGTTATCCTGGGTTTTGGAAACTAGCAGGAAAACACGCTGACGAAGGAATTAAAGAAATAATTCGTTCCTTTAGTAAAGCAGCTTTTGTGAAAAGTTTACAAAAACTAATTCCCGAAGTCCAAGCAGAAGATATAATACCCACTCATGCAGGAGTTCGCGCACAAGCATTAATGAATAATGGTGCATTAGTAGATGACTTTTTAATCATTAACGGTGACAATTCCATTCATGTTTGTAATGCACCTTCACCCGCTGCAACTTCTTCCTTGGAAATCGGGAAAGCCATTGTTAAGCAAATACCAGAACCAACGCATTTACATAGTTTAGTAGGGTAATAGAACATCTCTTATCTGTGTTCATCTGCGTTTATCTGCGGTTAATTATTCTAGAAATTTTCTTCTCTAGGGACTCTTCAAGAAACAAGTTAATTTCACACATCAAAAGTTTTAAAAATCATGAAAATATTAGTCACCGGAACAGAAGGTTATCTTGGTTCTTTATTACCTTCTTTGCTAATACAAAAAGGACATGAAGTTATTGGAGTTGATACTGGATTTTATAAAGTTGGCTGGCTATATAACGGAACTAACTTAACAGCTAAAACCCTAAATAAAGATATTCGTGATATTAATCCCGAAGATTTACAAGGGGTAGAAGCTATTGTTCACATGGCGGAATTATCTAACGATCCTACTGGACAATTATCACCAAATATCACTTATGATATTAATCATTTAGGTTCAGTTCGTCTGGCTAATCTAGCCAAATCAATTGGTGTTCGTCGCTTTGTTTATATGTCCTCCTGTAGTGTTTATGGTGTAGCTAGTGAAGGTGATATTACAGAAGAATCACCAGTTAATCCGCAGACAGCTTACGCCGAATGTAAAACATTAGTAGAAAGAGATGTTCAAGCATTAGCTGATGATGATTTTTCGCCTAGTTTCATGCGGAATGCGACAGCTTTTGGTGCTTCCCCTAGAATGCGATTTGATATAGTTTTAAACAACTTGACGGGGTTAGCTTGGACTACAAAAGAAATTAAAATGACCAGTGATGGTAAACCTTGGAGGCCATTAGTTCACGCTTTAGATATTTGCAAAGCCATTGTTTGTACATTAGAAGCACCTAGAGATATTATTCACAATCAAATTTTTAATGTTGGCGATACTGCAAATAATTATCGAGTTAAAGAAATAGCAGAAATAGTTGCTGATGTTTTCCCTGGTTGTCAATTATCTTTTGGTAATAATGGTGCAGATAATCGCAGCTATCGAGTTTGTTTTGAGAAGATAAACAGTATTTTACCGGGATTTAAATGTGATTGGAATGCTCAACTTGGGGCTGAACAACTATTTAATTTGTTCAAAAAAATTGACATGACAGAAGATACATTTTTATTTAGAGGTTTTACAAGATTAAAGCAATTAGAATATCTGATTCGCACAGAACAAATTGATCGGGATTTTTTCTGGAATAAACAGGAAAATTATTAATTTATTCCGAAAATATTGTAGGTTGGGTTGAGTGACAGCAAAACCCAAGACGATTAATAATTTTATTGGATTTCCTTGAGTTAACCCAACCTACATTTCTTATATACCAAGCTATTTTCTCATGCAGTATTAAATATCATGCAAAAACTACTTACTATTGCCATTCCTACTTATAATCGTGCTGCATTGTTAGATAAACAACTGGCTTGGTTAGCAACAGCAATTAAAGGTTTTGAATCCGAATGTGAAATTATTATTTCTGATAATTGCTCAACAGATAATACACCAGGAATTGTAAAAAAATGGCAATCTAATTTTAGTAAAAATGTATTTATAGCGAATAGAAATCGGGAAAATATAGGGCTAATGCCAAATATTGTTTTTTGTCTTCAAGCTGCTGGGAGTAAATATGTTTGGACTGTAGGTGATGATGATCCAATTCAAGAAAAAACGCTGGCTTATGTAATAACTAAACTTAAACAAAATCAGAGTTTAAATTTAATGTTTCTCAATTGTTGTGGACGAGATAAAAATACAAATAAAGTTTTAGTAAAACACTGGTTTACTAGTGATAATGATGAAATTATTGCTGACAGTAAACCTGTATTTCAAAGGTATTTACAGAATAGTTTTGGTGGGGTACTGTTCATGACAGCTATCATTTATAAAACCGAACTTGTACAGCAAGCTTTACAAAACTGGACTACTTCTTATAAAAATTTAGCATCTCAAGCATATTGGACTGGATTTTGTGCTGCTCATGGAAATATGATTGTTACTCAAGATAATTATTTGGAATGTACAATGCACGCTAGTTCCTTAGAAGAAAATCCTCGTTGGTCATTAATAATGCGATATGTGTACATCCCAGAGATCTATCTGAAATTGTTAAGTTTAGGATATTCTTCTAAATTTTGTCAACGGATGATTCTAGAAAATATTTTCAAACTTAGTGATTGGAAAATATTATTGGGTGCTTTAAAAAGATGGCCAATTTTAGCCACAAATATTATAATTACCTACTTGCAATTGATAGTAAAATTTATCTATAAACTGAATTTTAGTCCAAAAAAATCAGAAATAAATATCTCACACCTAAGCAATTAACTAAAATATCAAATCTACCTTCATAAAAATTCTCAAATATTTTTTGTACCGAAAACTATGAACAAATTACTAACTATTGCCATTCCTACTTACAATCGAGCCGAGTTATTAGATAAACAATTAACTTGGTTATCCCAAGCTATTAAAGGATTTGAAACAGAATGTGAGATTTTAGTTTCTGATAACTGTTCTACAGATCATACTCAATCTATTATTAGTAAATGGCAAAATATTCTCAAAAACATCACATTTAAATCAAATAAAAATCCTGAAAACATAGGCGTAATGCGAAATATTTTTTATTGCCTAAGTGCTGCCACAACTGAGTATGTTTGGACAATTGGGGATGATGATCCAATTCAAGAAATAGCAGTTGCTTATGTGATGGATAAAATTAAAAATATTGATGATTTATCATTATTGTTTCTGAATTTTTCTGGTCGAAATCAAATTACTGGTGAAGCAGTACATCCACCAAAAATAGTTGATAATCGCTGGTTTGATGCTGATACAGAAGATGGTGAAGGTGATGGTAAAGCAATATTTGAACATTGTTTTGCTAAAAGTGTAGGAGCAGTAATTTTTCTAACTGCTACAGTATATCGTGCTGATTTAATTAAACGCGCTCTCCAAATTTGGCCAACTGCTAGTAATAATTGGATATCTTTAGCATATTTAGCCGGTTATTGTGCTGCTAATGGCAAAGTAATTGTCACTAAAGATGTCTATTTAGAATGTATTGTTGGTGTTAGTTATTGGCAAAAACAACCAAAGTCTGCACTTTTAATGCAATATCAACACATACCTGAAGTTATTTTAAAACTTGAGCAAGTTGGTTATTCTAAAGCATATTGTTGTCGAATGCTTTTACAAAACTACCATGAAGTAGACCTGAAAGTTTTTTTAGGAGCAATGAGAAGATGGCCTATTTCAGCTATTAAGACAGTAGTTCCT
This sequence comes from Aphanizomenon flos-aquae FACHB-1287, assembly GCF_014698755.1. GTDB lineage: Bacteria > Cyanobacteriota > Cyanobacteriia > Cyanobacteriales > Nostocaceae > Dolichospermum > Dolichospermum flosaquae. Next base: position 27,448 of record NZ_JACJTO010000011.1, read on the forward strand.
TTTTTAGCTTTAGCTAGTGTAGCTGCATTGGAATTAATACCCATGAGAGAATTTAAAGTAGCGGAAGCAGAACTGGAGAGAACAAAAACTTCCGAAGTCAGAAGCCATAGAGGATAAAGGTTACTATTAATTGGTAAGTACACAATGCTTCAAAAAATTCAAGACAAAATCCCAAGTTTAAGTTCTGATTTAAATTATCGCCTATCACTTTGGCATCATGCTAAAAATTTACCTGCTATTAATTCAACAGATAAATTGATTGTTGATACTCTCAAAAAATCAGGTGTTTACATCACATCTTTGGAAGATTTAGCTTTTTCATCTACTTCTAAAATGTTAGCTATTGCTAATAGTTGTACTGATAATATGGTAAATCCTAGAGATATTCATGCAGGATACAAACTACCACAAATTTACACGGTTACAGATTTACCAGAATTTCTGAATTGGGGAATTGAAACCCGACTAGAAAATATCATTGAGCATTATATAGGTTTACCTATTGCTTTTCATGGTGTTCATGTGCGGAAAGACTTTCCTAATGAAAAACAATTGGAAACTTTACTATGGCATAAAGATTCTGAAGATAGACGCATGATTAAAGTCATTATTTATCTAAATGATGTAACTGAAGAACATGGACCATTTGAATATATCCCACTACCAAAAAATTCTCTAGAACGATTAAATAATTATCGAATTGATTATGAATTATGGCGTGTTAATTTTTTAGGAATTAATGATGATACAATGATGAAAGTCATTCCTAAATCAGCTTGGAAATCATGCCCTGGTAAAGCTGGAACTGTGATTTTTGCAGATGTGAGAAATATTTTACATCATGGGACTGTGCGAACCCAAGAACGATCAACTATATTTTTCACATACACGGCTAAATTTCCTAAACGACCTGAACTTTGTACACAATATTATGATGATACCTTTCCCAAAATAAGCCAACAATCAATAACTGGCAGATTAGTTTAAAGATGGAAAATAATAGCCAAAAACATTCGTACTTTCAATAATAAATTATCTACTATGAATGCACTACTGACCATTGCTGTACCCACATACAATCGTGCGGAATTATTAAATAAACAGTTGGCTTGGTTAGCTAAATCTATCAAAGGTTATGAATCTGAGTGTGAAATTATTATTTCTGATAATTGTTCAGAAGATAATACACAGGAAATAGTTAAAAAATGGCAGTCATCTTTACCAGCCACAACATTTCATATCAACAGAAATAGTGAAAATGTTGGCGTAATGAAAAATATTACTTATTGCATTGAAGCAACAAAAAGTAAATATATTTGGACTATTAGTGATGATGATATTATCGCTGATAAAACGATCTCTTATATCATCAATACCTTAAAGAAAGAGCCAGATTTAGCATTACTAATTTTGAATTTTTCCTGTCGTCATGAAGTCACAGGTGAATTATTATATGAGCGCTGTTATGAGCTTGATTTTGAACAAGTTGAACATCATGGCAAAGTGGCATTTGAGAAGTGTATACAGAAGAATCGCTCTGGTGTACAACTGATGTCTGCTCAAATATACAAAACAGAATTAGCTCAAGGCGCTCTACGAAAATGGACTGATGGTGTGAAAAACTTAGATTACCAGGTCTATTTAACTGGGTTTTGTGCTTTTCATGGCAGTGTAAAAATAACCAAAGAAACTTTTTTAGAAAATGCTTTTGGTGCTAGTCATTGGATGGTAAAGCCAAAGCTATTGCTGAAAATGCAATATACTTATTCACCGGAAGTTAATATCAAACTCAAGGAAATAGGATACTCTAAATTATTTTGTAACCAATTAATTCTTCAGCACTTCACTGGCAATAATTGGCGAGTTTTCTTCGGTGCTTTAAGAAGATGGCCTATCATAGCAGTTATCACAATCGTTCCTTATTTTGGTTTAGTGATTACGTCAGTTTTGGAAAATGTTATTTCACAACAAGAAAGAGAAATTAAAATTTACCAATGAAGCAAATTAGAAAATAAAAAAATATCATGATGATACTTTTACCAAAATAAATCCTCAACTGAGATTACAATTAGGATTAAAGGTATAAACCTAAAACAAAAAAATTCTATTATCCTCAACGAAAATTTCCTAAAAAACCATGATTTTTACCTCTACTAAACTCGCTGGTGCTTTCATTATTGACTTAGAAGAAAAGCCTGATTCTCGCGGTTTTTTTGCTCGAACTTTTTGCGCTGATGAATTTTTAGCACATGGCTTAAAACCAACAGTTGCCCAATGCAACCTTTCTTTTAATCATAAAAAAGGCACATTGCGAGGAATGCACTATCAAACTCTCCCCGCAGCGGAAACAAAATTAATTCGCTGCACACAAGGAGCTATTTATGATGTAATTGTTGATATGCGTCCTGAATCTCCAACTTATTTATCGCATATTGGTATAGAACTGAGTGCAGAAAATCGTCGCGCTCTTTATGTTCCAGAAATGTTTGCTCATGGTTATCAAGCTTTAACAGATGGTGCAGAAGTTGGATATCAAGTGGGTGAATTTTACACTCCTGGATATGAACGAGGTTTACGTTATGATGACCCAATTTTAGAAATTTCTTGGCCATTAACTGCTACAGAAATGTCTGATAAAGATCGGAATTGGCCTTTACTAGAATCTATTTTGATAGGAGTTTAATTATGATTATTGTTGATAAAGCTTTACAAGCACGGGCTGCATTAGGTAAACCAGTGAAAGTGGCGATGATTGGCGCTGGTTTTATGGGTCGAGGAATTGCTAATCAAATTATCAATTCTGTGCCAGGAATGGAGTTAGTAGCTATTTCTAATCGTCACATTGATACAGCTAAACGAGCTTATTTAGAAGCCGGAATTGAAGATATCAAAATTGTTAGCAATTTAGCTGATTTAGAAGATGCCATAGCTCAAAATAAATATGCAATCACCGAAGATGCTATGCTCTTGTGTGAAGCAGATGGTATAGATGCAATCATTGAAGTTACCGGGACAATTGAATACGCTGCTCATTTGGTTATGTGTGCGATCGCTCATCACAAGCATATCATCCTCATGAATGCTGAACTTGATGGCACAATTGGACCCATCCTCAAGGTTCACGCAGACCGGGCTGGAGTCATCCTAAGTGCCTGTGACGGCGACCAACCAGGGGTAGAGATGAACCTGTACCGCTTTGTCAAAAGCATCGGTTTAAAGCCCCTTCTGTGCGGCAACATCAAAGGTTTACAAGACCCCTACCGCAACCCCACCACCCAAGCCGGTTTTGCTCAACGCTGGGGTCAAAATCCCGCCATGGTGACAAGTTTTGCTGACGGTACAAAAATCTCCTTTGAGCAAGCCATAGTAGCCAATGGCACAGGGATGAAAGTAGCCAAGCGGGGGATGCTGGGATATGATTATACAGGTCACGTAGATGAAATGACCAAAATGTATGATATTGACCAACTTCAAGAACTAGGCGGTATCGTTGATTACGTAGTTGGCACTAAACCCGGTCCAGGAGTATTCGTATTTGCTACCCACGAAGACCCTAAACAACGTCATTATCTGAACCTTTATAAACTCGGTGAAGGACCCCTGTACAGCTTCTACACACCCTATCACCTGTGCCATTTTGAAGTTCCTCTCTCTGTAGCCCGTGCTGTCCTCTTCCATGATGCTGTGCTTGCACCCATCGCAGGCCCCGTTGTGGATGTCGTCACTACCGCCAAAATTGACCTCCAAGCCGGAGAAACCCTTGATGGTATTGGTTATTACATGACCTATGGACAATGTGAAAATTCCCCCATTGTGCAACAAGAAAACTTACTACCCATGGGTCTTGCAGAAGGATGTCGCTTGAAGCGCGATATTCCTAAAGATCAAGTTCTCACTTACGATGATGTAGAATTACCCGAAGGCAGACTTGGCGATAAATTACGTGCTGAACAATCAGTTTATTTTGCTCCGGCGAAAACTTTAGCATTAACAAAATAGTTTTCAAATTAGCATCAAGATAATTCAGAGGTTTCCTGATATTTTCATTTAACCTCTGAATTTACATATAGCAGCTTCGAGCGGTTAAACGGCAAATCCTTTGCAAGCCTCCGTAATTAAAATTAGTATATCTCATTTCCCAATCTAATGAAGTATACACCAATTTATCCCCTGTTACCTAAACCTAAAAAACCGCGCATCTCACGAGTATATTAACTGCTATATACAGTAGATAACAGAGATTATTTTTGATAATATAGAGAGGTATTTGATCATGGTAACTCATATTAAATAAAATAAATTAGTTGATACCAAAGAAGTGATCCAACTTAGTCATGCAACATTACAAATTAAATTACTAAGTCAGTTCATACAATAAAACCAAAACCTAAAATCGCTGAAAACTTTACTCTTGCCTCTTGCCTTTTACTATAACGACAATTTTTAATGCCAACCTAATTAGAGGATAAAGATTAAAACCAACCGTCAATTACCAAATTATAGAGAAGAAAAAATGAAAATAGCTCTCGTCCATGATTACTTAACCCAACGCGGTGGAGCAGAGCGCGTATTTGAATTATTGTGTAAACGCTATCCCGACGCTGACATTTTCACCTCATTATATGATGCACAAAAAAGTATTGATTTCGGTGAACGAATTATTAATACCACATTTTTGCAAAAAATTCCTGGTGCAACCAAATATTTTCGGATGTTGGCTCCCTTATATTTTCCTGCATTTCGTTCCTTAGATCTTCAAGACTATGATCTAATTATTAGCAGTAGCACTAGTTTTGCCAAGGCAGTACGGAAAAAAAACCAAGCCAGACATATTTGTTTTTGTCATAATGTTACCCGCTTTTTATGGGATACAGAAACATATTTACGGGAATACGGAGACTATAAATACTTTGCTCCTGTGATTGAAAAAATCTTTCAAATGATGAGAGATGTAGACCTGAAATATGCTCAAGAACCCGATCTCTACATTGCTAACTCTACCATTGTTGCCCAGCGAATTGAAAAGATCTATAAGAAACAAGCCATTGCTATTAACTATCCAATTGATACTAGCAACTTTGTTTTTTCCGATACTAAAGAAGAATATTACTTGGCATCGGCGCGGATGATAAGCTATAAACGTCTTGATATAATAGTCGAAGCTTTTAATTGGTTAGGCTGGAACTTATTAATATCAGGTGATGGACCAGAACAAGAAAGATTAAAAGCCCAGGCATTACCTAATATCCAATTTTTAGGCCATGTCAGTGATAGAGAACGTAAAGACTTATTTTCTAAAGCAAAATCAATTATTGTGGCAGCTTTAGAAGATTATGGATTAGTTCCAGTCGAGGCAAATGCTAGTGGTACACCAGTTATTGCTTATGGAGCAGGTGGAGTCTTAGATACTCAAATACCAGGTAAAACTGGTGTGTTTTTCAAAAGACAAACACCATGTTCTTTACAAGAAGCTTTACTAGAAGCTGGAGGAATATCTTGGGATTACGAAACCATCCGTAATCATGCTGTTAGCAATTTCTCAGAACAGTCATTCTTTAGTAAAGTTGAGCAAGTTATTAATAAAGCTAGTGCAGCATGGCAAAAATAACTGATCATTAAAAATTTCTAAAAAGCTTGTACAATTCGCTTTTTTAATTTTTAACGCCCTGCGGTATTGAAGGTGTACATCGGTAATTCATTTAATTTTTTAGGTGTTTGCGTAGTGTATCGCAGATAAGGATAATAAAAGTGGTTCAAACTAGTCTAAATCCCAATATAAATCCAGCATCAGAAACAGAACCAGGTTATGGACAAATGTTTGCGGTAATTCTGCGAAGATTTCCCTGGTTATTATTAGTATTGCTTAGTTCTACAGCTATTGCTGGTATCATTACATTAAAAACACAGCCTACTTTCAAAAGCACCATGCAATTGTTGGTAGAACCTAACTATCAAGGCAAGAAAGAAAGGGATAACACTGAAACTCAATTTACCGATGCTAATGTGGAGGTAGATACTGCTACCCAATTAAATTTGATGCAGAGCTCTGGACTTATTAGAAAAGCAGTTGATAAACTTAAAGCTGAATATCCAGACTTGACCGTAATGGATTTAAAAAAATCCTTAGTTCTAACTCAAATTAAGAGTCCAGAGGATCAAGTTGCCACTAAAATATTCCAAGTTGATTACACAGATAAAAGTCCAGAAAAAAGTCAAAAAATTCTCAAAACAATTCAACAAGTTTACTTGGAGTACAACAAACAACAGCAAGATTCACGTCTACAAAAAGGTTTACAAGTCATCAGAGATCAATTAAGAAAAGCTACTGATGAAGTAACTGCTTCCGAAACAAATCTACAAAGATTTCGGAGAAGTCAAAATTTAATTGATCCCGATGCTCAAGCTAAAGCCATAGAGACAACTTTAAATACTGTCCAACAGGAACGACAAACAACTCGTTCCCAATATGAAGAAGCTTTAGCAAAGCAAAAATCTTTGCAAGTACAACTGAACCGTTCTCCACAAAATGCTTTAGTTTCTTCTCGTCTGAGTCAATCTACACGCTATCAAGGTTTACTCAATGAAATCCAAAAAACAGAACTGGCTTTAGCACAAGAACGGTTACGTTTTACTGATGATACTCCCAGCGTTCAAAAGTTAAATGAACAACTACAAAGTCAAAAACAACTTTTACAAAAAGAAGTCAGTAGAACTTTAGGTGAAAGAACTAATCCTGTCTTTAGTTCTAAAGACAATCTTTTAGAACAAGGACAACTGGGACAAATTGATCTTAATCTTGCAGGTCAATTAGTGGAAACCCAAACTACCATAGTTACATTAACCGCCCGCGACCAAATTTTAGTAGCAAAAGAGAAAGAATTGCAAGCTGATCTCAAGCGTTTTCCTTCTCTATTAGCTTATTATAATCGCATCCTTCCGCAATTACAATTTAGCCGAGAAAGATTAGAGCAATTATTAAGAGCAGAACAAAAATTACGCCAGGAACTTTCTAAAGGTGGATTTAATTGGGAAGTAGTAGAAGAACCTCAAGAAGGGATTAAAACTGGTCCTAACCTCAGCCAAAATCTCTTATTAGGAGGAGTAATTGGGTTAATGTTAGGGGGGATTACTGCCTTTATTCGTGAAGCATCTGATGACGCTGTACACACTACTGCAGAATTAGAGAAACAGTCCGCACTCCCATTATTAGGAACAACTCCTAAATTACCAGATACTAGACCCAGAGAATCAATGATAAAATTGCCATTTGGCAAACCAGAAGTTCTTGCTCCTTGGACAATTCAAGTATTACAATCTTCTCCTCGTTGGGAATCCCTTGATCTGATTTATAAAAATATTGAACTACTCAATAATGTCGCTGATTTAAGATCATTAATGGTAACATCAGCATTACCAGATGATGGTAAGTCAGCCTTAGCATTAGGTCTAGCTATGAGTGCGACTCGCTTACATAAAAAGGTTTTACTAATTGATGCTAACCTCCGCGATCCTAATCTGCACAAACAACTAAATCTCCCCAATGAACAGGGACTTTCAACTTTATTAGAAAGTGAAGCTAATCTACCTAATCATATCAGTGTTTCTTACTCTGGATCATCTTACATTGACATTTTAACCGCTGGACCAATACCGACTGATCCTGCCCATCTTTTGAGCTCTCCCCGCATGGTGCAATTGATAGCTGCATTTGAAGAAAATTATGATTTGGTACTCATAGATGCTCCCTCTGTTCTTGGTTTAGTGGATGCTATGCTCACAGCATCATCTTGTCGCAGTGTGATTATGATGGCAAGTATTGGTAAAGTGACACGCACCCAACTTAATCAAGCTACAGCGATGTTAAGTAAGTTAAATTTAATTGGAGTTGTAGCTAATGGTGTATCTGCATCTGATAGTACCTATGTCCCTTATGTTAAGCCAAAACAATTCGTTTTGCAACCAGCAATAGACGAATAAACCAAAATATTTGCTTGCTATTTAACTAGATACAACAGATTAACCCCTGTCGAATACAGGGGTTTTTGTATTAACTAATATTCATTTCACCATATCTTAATATTATGGGCAGAAAAGTAATTTTTATTTAAAGAGTAAATAAAGAAGTTGTTTATTAATGATTTATTAATCAAGAGTCTTATATTCTAGAAATTGAAACAACAAACTCTCAAAAATAATAGTGATGCAGTTTTATCAGATTTGTGAAAATTCAGTATCTTATCTTTGATTAATACTCCTTACAATAAATACCAATGGTTGTTGTAATTAAGCATTTGTATTTAGTTTGACATAAATAAACGCCTGTATTTTTTATAATTGAGAAGATCTTAATTTTCTCATTGTATATATCCTTTTCTCCTGTAATGAAGTACACACCAATTTATTCTTTGTTCCCTGTTTTCTAAAACTAAAAAACTTTGTACTTTACGAGTATGGGAACTGCTATAAATCAAGTCAATTTTTCACTAATTTATCACTTTCAATATATGCCAATCTCAATCATTTCTAACCTAAATAATAACTATATTATCCCCCAGCAATCTAAAAATATTAACTTCCTGTCATGTACCTTAAAATGGCGTAGGGGAAAGTTATTGGTGAAAGGAAAGAGGCAGTTACCACAGCCACATTTAGCCGCATTAGAAAATGAAGAATCATTAATAGATTGTTTAAAACATTCTCCAGTGAGTTTAGTCAGCATAGATCCAAAAATCGGTGATTCTTTATTAAAAGTTTGGGCAAATGCTTGTCAAAAAGCTAATAAACCCATATTTATTAATATTTATGGGCATCAAAAATTATCGAAACAGGGTAATCAAATTTTCAAAAATTTACAAATAATAATTGATTGGACTTGGGCTGTATTTCTACTAATATTGATGAGTCCAGCCATTCTAGGAGGACTGATAACTATGCAAATATATTCCCCAAAATTGCTGTTTGATTATGAGTGGTATGTGGGAGAAAATAAACAACTTTTTAAAGTTATTAAATTTAGCTCAATGGCTAAACAAGAAATGACAAATTTTAATATTATTGTAGGGACATTCTTTTTGAATAATCTATCTAATGCCTTGAATCTATTCCAAGGAAAATTTTGCCTAATCAATAATCGCTGCTTATCTTTAGAAAATGCAGTTAAATTAAGTCTAGAGCCACAGAATAACAAATTAAACAAACAACACAAATGTAGCAAAGATTAGGATAAAATAAATATATTGACTATGTGTCCTTAGGCATTTTTATCCAATTAATAATTATTTCCTGTTTTCATTGTAGTTATCATGAATTATGTACCTAATAAAAAATAATAAACACCATGCAGACAGCTATTTGTACAGTATTTGAAAAAGACTATCATTATGGTGTGGGAGCTTTAGCAAATTCCTTATATCATCACGGATTTCGAGGCATATTTTGGGCTGGTTATCGTGGAAATACACCGCATTGGGCTAAGTTTCTAAAAACAGAAAATGGTTATCAGGAGTTTTCTTTAGGTGAAGGTTGTGTAATCCGATTTGTCAAGCTAACAACTCCAAAACATCTAGGTTTTTATAAACCTGATTTTATGTGCCAATTATGGGAGAATTATTGCCCAGATATTGATGCTTTATTTTACTTTGATCCTGATATTGTCAATAAATGTGAGTGGGATTTTTATGAAAATTGGGTAAGTCGAGGAATTGCTCTTTGCGGTGATTCTTGGTATCTTGTGCCGGCAAATCATCCTCGACGGTTAGCATGGAAAGAATTTGCTGAAAATAATGGTTTTGTTTGTGAAAGTGAGTTAGATTATCACTACAATAGTGGCTTCATTGGAGTTCATAAAAACTACAAATCTATCTTGGAAATTTGGCAGAAATTAGAAGAATTAGGTGAGATAGCAGGATATGCCAATTTACAGGATCTTTATAACGATAATACCTTTAATCGTTATCCATATCTTTATGGAGATCAGACTTATTTAAACTTAGCATTAATGCTAACTAATTATCCTTTAAGTACCGTTGGACCAGACGGTATGGACTTTGTTCCCGGTGGTACTATCATGTCTCATGCTACAGTCCCACATATTAAACCTTGGCGCAAAAAATTGCTTTTCAGTGCTTTAAATGGTAATTCTCCTACCATAACTGATAAATTATATTGGCGACATACCCAAACACCTATTCAACTGTATTCAATGGCAAAAATATTATGGCAAAAATTTGAAATTCTTTGTGGTTCTGCCCTTGGTCGTTTTATTCGTCGCGCTCCTATGTAAGCATATTTTTTAGATTGGTGCTTCTATACTTGATTATCAAAATTATCGGCCAAAATTTCTATGGATTTTACACTGCTACCTTCAACCGTAAAAATATTACAAGCTACAAATTTATGGCAAAATAATCGGTTAATATTACGAGAATTTAAACACTTTCGAGTTGTGGCAATTTTAGCTGTAGTGTTTTCGGCTTTAGCTGCAAGTTTTGAAGGATTTGGTTTAGGATTCTTACTAGTTTTCCTGCAAAGTTTAACTACTCCTGGGGCTGAACCTGTGAAAACAGGAGTTGAGTGGTTTGATATTTTCATCTTAGGAATTAATGCTTCCACAACAGAGCGATTATATCGAATATCAGCTTTAATTGTTGTTACAACCTGTATGCGAGCATCCTTCAATTATATAGGACAGATTTGCATCCAGTTTAGTGAAATAAGTTTAGTAGATAATCTCCGTAAACGAATTTTTCAACAGTTAGCGGCTCAAACTCTCAATTACTTCAGTCATAAAAATTCTGGAGAATTAGTTAATATTCTTACCAGCGAAATGGAGAGAATTAGACAAATTTTTGGTGGACTAGCTTTTTTAATAACTAGAAGTTTTACACTGATTATTTATTCTATTTCCTTATTTCTTCTTTCGTGGAAACTTACTATAGTTTCTATTTTGCTATTTAGTCTTTTAGCGGTAGCATTATCTACACTCAATAAACAAATTAGAGAACGTAGTTTTGCTATTACGTCGGCTAATGATAATTTTACTGCTAGAGTGTTAGAATTTATCGAAGGTATTCGCACAATTCATGCTTTTTCTACTCAAGAATTTGAGCGAAAACGGTATTATCAAGCCAGTGAGAAAATTGTTAATACTTGGAAAAGTGTTTATTGGATTTCTTTGATAGTTAAACCTTTGGCTGAGAGTATATCTACACTAATTCTGATTAGTATGATTATTGTAGCTCTAGCAACAGGTTTAATGAAAGTTTCGGCTTTATTAACTTTCTTTTTTGTACTGTTTCGCATTATCCCTATGACTCAAGATTTGAATGGAGTTGTAGCTTTTTTAAGTACCCAAGCGGGAGCAGTAGAAAATATCAAGGATTTGTTAAAAACTGATGATAAAATCTATTTTCAAAATGGCTCACTCAGATTTCCTGGTTTTAAACGATCAATTGATTTAGTGTCGGTAGATTTTGATTATAGTCTCAATCAACGAGTTTTACATAATATTACTCTCTCAATTAAACAAGGTGAAATGACGGCTTTAATTGGTTCATCTGGGGCTGGAAAAACTACACTTGCGGATTTAATTCCGCGTTTTCATGATGCTACTGATGGCTATATTTATATAGATGAAGTTGATATTCGCAAATTTGAAATAAATTCTCTTCGTTCTAAAATTGCAGTTGTTAGTCAGAACACATTTATTTTCAATACTTCTGTTTGGAATAATATTGCTTATGGAACACCAACCGCTACAAAAGCAGAAATTCAAGAAGCTGCACAATTGGCAAATGCTCTAGAATTTATTCTCGAAATGCCTGAAGGTTTTAATACACAATTAGGAGATAGAGGTGTACGATTATCAGGAGGACAAAAACAAAGAATTGCGATCGCTCGTGCATTGTTAAAAAATCCAGAGATTCTGATTTTAGATGAGGCTACAAGTGCTTTAGATTCTCTCTCTGAGCGGTTAATTCAAGAATCACTAGAAAAGCTATCTGTTGGTCGTACAGTAATTGCGATCGCTCACCGTCTTTCTACTATTGCAAAAGCAGATAAAGTTGTGGTTTTAGAACAAGGAAAAATCGTAGAACAGGGACCATATCAAGAGTTACTTCAACAACGTGGTAAGTTTTGGCAATACTATCAAATTCAAAATGAAGTGAGATAAATAAGTGCAAAAACATGAGACATGAACAGTTAACTAACTTTAATGGCAAAATATATTTTTTCTGTTTACCTAGAGGAGAAGGTGAAAAGGAAGATCAATTTCAGCATTTGCTGATTTGTTTAGGAGAAGGCTTGCGAGAATTAGGAATATCCTTTGTTTCTAATATCAATTACTGGCAAGAGTCAACGGAAAAAGAAGAATATCTCTTTCGTCATGATCCAGCTATCACAACCGATGACTGTTCTATTGTCGTATTTAGTAATAATTGGTTCAATATTAATCATCCTCTGCCAGATAATTTATTTCATGCAGAACGAAAATATTTAACCGTTTATTTAGATGGTAATGATAACGATAAAGATTATCATAAATTACCAGAATATAAAGAATTTGATTTCATTCTCAAGACCCATTCTAATCACCATCTAAATTATCTAGATAATTTTTATCCCTGGTCTTTTGGATTGAGTAACCGGATATTACAGGAATTGAAAGAAGTTCCAAATTTCCAGGACAAAAAAAGACAAATACTTATTAATTTCCGACATTGGCAAACTGGTCATCCCGTCAGAAATATTAGTTCTAGCCTCTTAATCCTAAAAATTAGTGATATTTTCCAAATCAATAATACTGTTGATAACCAAGCTGAATATCCAACTGAACCCTATCATCATCTCCATTGGTTACAAACTGGTAAACGTCATTATCCAAATTACTATAACCGCCTCAAATATTCAACCGCTTGTGCTTGTTTTGGTAGTTTTTTTGTCCCTGCTTGGCCTAAAAATTCAGGTGGTTTAATTAATCGGAATATTCAGCGGGTAATCAAAAAATTGCGGTTAAAATCAAATACAATTCTACAATGGGATAGTTGGCGATTTTGGGAATCTTTAGCCGCAGGATGTGTGACATTTCATGTTGATTTTGAAAAATATGGGATTACTTTACCTGTAATGCCTGAAAATTGGCGACATTATATTGGTGTAGATTTAGATAATGTTCAAGCCACAATAGATAGAATTACAGAAAATCCCGAAATTCTCGAATATATTTCTCAAGAAGGAAGACGTTGGGCAATTAAAAATTATAGTCCTGTCCCTACAGCTTTGCGTTTTTTAGAGATAGTTTTCCAAAAATAAACAACAACTAAAAGTAGTTTATTTTCTCATCCTACAGTCAACTACAGTCAATGTTAAATATTAACTCCTCCGAACCTTTGGTAAGCGTGATTATCCCCACCTATAATCGCCTAGAATACCTAAAACAAGCTATTTCTAGTGCCGTTCAACAAACTTATCAAAATCTAGAAATTATCGTCTCTGATAATTGCAGTTTTGAAAATCCTCAAGCACTAGTTGAATCATTTCAAGATTCACGAATTAAATTTTGGCGACATAAAGAAAATATTGGGATGTTAGCTAACCAGTTTCATGGTTTTAAAATTGCACAAGGTAAATATGTAGCTAGTCTCCATGACGATGATATATGGAATGAGGATTTTTTATCTAAACTTGTTCCCAATTTAGAAGCAAATCCTCATCTAATTCTGGCATTTTGTGACCAATATATTATAGATAGTGATAGTAAAATTAATGTAGCTGCGACTGAAAACAATACCCGCAGTTATAAGCGAGATCAAATCACTCCGGGAGTTCATAAAAATTTTCATCAAATTGGCCTAATTGATAAAAGTATCCCCACTGCGGCTGCTTGTGTAATTAGAAATGGTCTCCTGAATTGGGATAATATTCCGGTAGAAGTTGATGGAATGTGGGATTTATATTTAACTTACCTTTGTTGTATTTCTGGTTATGGAGTTTATTATGTTCCCGAAAAATTAACCAAATATCGAGAGCATGAACAAACTGATACTATGCTCAGTGGTAGTCGCAATGTTCAAGCAAAAATCCGTAAAGGTAAAAGTGAGATATTCTGTTATCAAACTTTTATGGAAGATCAACGTTTACAAGAATTTAATTCTTACTTTAGAAACAAATGGCTAGAAGCTAATACAACTTTAGGAATCGGCTTATTACGAGATCAAAAAAATACAGATGCTCGTCGTTATTTCTGGCAAACTTTAAGTGAACAAAAATTTAATTTACGCACTTTAGTAGCTTTAATTATCAGTTTTATTCCTACCAATTTAACTAATAAAATCTGGAATATTTCCTAATTTAGTAAATTACAAGAGGTTATGAGTGAAAATTTGTATTGTTACCCACAAAATCAGAAAAGGCGATGGTCAAGGCAGAGTTAATTATGAAGTGGTTCAAGAAGCCATTCGTCGTGGTCATGATCTGACATTATTAGCTAGTGAAATTGCCCCAGAATTATCTGAAAATAATGCTGTTAATTGTATTTATATTCCAGTAGAAAGGTATCCTACGGAATTTATTCGCAATTTCATCTTTGCTAAAAAAAGTGCCGATTGGTTGCGTAAAAATCGAGCTAATTTGGATTTAATTAAAGTCAATGGTGCGATTACTATGGGGGCAAGTGATGTGAATGCCGTGCATTTTGTGCATGGTTCATGGTTGAATTCTTCTGTTCATATTTCTCGCACCCGTAAAGATTTGTATGGTTTATATCAATGGTTATTTACTGCGGCTAATGCCTATTGGGAAAAACAAGCTTTTCAGCAATCTAAAATTATCATTTCCGTCTCAGAAAAAGTGGCACAAGAATTAGTAAATATTGGTGTTTCTCGACAAAAAATTCGCGTAATTGTCAATGGCGTGGACTTACAAGAATTTGCGCCTGGTGTCAGTTCTCGGACTACATTAGGATTACCTGAAAACGTCAATTTGGCTTTGTTTGTCGGTGATATTCGCACACCCAGAAAAAATTTAGATACGATATTACAAGCTCTAAAAAAAGTTCCTAATTTACATTTAGCCGTAGTAGGAGACACCAAAGGAAGTCCATTTTTAGAATTAGCAAATAATTTAGGTATACGTGAACGAGTACATTTTTTGGGATATCGTCGAGATATTGCTAAAATTATGCAAGCAGCAGATTTATTTGTGTTTCCTTCCCGTTACGAAGCTTGCACTCTCGTACTGTTAGAAGCATTAGCTTCTGGACTTCCAACTATTACAGCCACCGCTACAGGAGGCGCAGAATTAGTCACAGCAGAAGCAGGAATTGTCTTGCCAGAAACGGATGACATTGATAGTTTAGCCACAAGTTTATCTATTTTAACCAGCGATCGCCCACTGCGTCAAAAAATGGGTAAAGTCGCCCGGACTATTGCTGAACAACATAGTTGGTCAAAAATGGCACAAACTTATTTAAATATATTTGAGGAGTTAATCACCCATGAGAAACACAGTTCTCATCCCCACCTATCGCCGTCCTCAAGACCTTGGCCGCTGTCTGAAAGCACTCCAACAGCAAACTAAATCCGTTGATCAGGCGATCATTGTTGTCAGAGATACAGACACAGAAACCCAGCAATTCCTCGAACAATTTCCAGCCCACATCCTCCCAGTACAAATTGTCACCGTCACCCAGCCGGGAGTCGTCGCCGCCCTCAATGCCGGACTCGCACAAGTACAGGGAGACATTGTTTCCATAACTGATGACGACGCTGCGCCCCATCCTGATTGGTTAGCTAAAATTAATACTCAATTCAGCGTTAATCATGCCATTGGTGGCGTTGGTGGCCGTGATTGGGTGTATCAAGGAAACAAATTAGAAAATGGTTCTCGTCCCATAGTTGGTAAATTGCAATGGTTTGGGCGCGTTATTGGCAACCATCACTTAGGAATTGGCTCACCCCGTGAGGTAGATGTCCTCAAAGGTGTAAATATGAGCTTTCGCACTCAAGCCATCGGCAAATTGTGTTTTGATGACAGAATGCAAGGAACAGGTGCACAAGTTCATTTTGAAATGTCCTTTGTTCTCACACTGAAACGTGCTGGATGGAAAATGATTTACGATCCTAGCATTGCAGTAGATCACTATCCAGCCCAACGATTTGATGAAGATCAACGCCACAATTTTAACAACACTGCCTTAATTAACTTAGTTCATAACGAAACCTTAATTTTATTAGAACATTTTTCTCCTCTGCGTCAAATTGTATTTTTATCCTGGTCAATTTTAGTTGGGACAAGGGAAAGTTTAGGAATATTTCAATGGTTAAGATTATTTCCCCAACAAGGAGAAATTGCTAGTAAAAAATTCCTTGCCTCTTTACAGGGAAGATGGTTAGGATATCAAAAATATAAAATGGAATCTCAAAAATTTGCCCTTGAAAAACAACATTTTGGCTATTAAATACCCTAACTCATATCCTCAATTTCTTAAAGAATTTGAGGATCTTTTTCCTAACTCAACTTTTTATAGAATATAGAATATTCAGATAAAAATGATTTCTAAACAAATACTTTTTAATACTGTTTTAAAAGAACAATTTTCTCCCCAAGATCGATCTGCCCAAAGTTGGATCATCATCCTTGGTTTTGTCTTTCTAATAACAGCTTGCTACTTTACAAGTACAGCTAGTTTACACC
The DNA here is from genome assembly GCF_014698755.1 of Aphanizomenon flos-aquae FACHB-1287. Lineage (GTDB taxonomy): Bacteria > Cyanobacteriota > Cyanobacteriia > Cyanobacteriales > Nostocaceae > Dolichospermum > Dolichospermum flosaquae. The sequence goes on from NZ_JACJTO010000011.1 coordinate 44,140, forward strand.
TCGTTTTTCCCGCTACATCTTTTCTAGTCGGCTTGTTTTTATACTTACGGCATCCCATTCACTATATTGGCTTCACATGGTGGATATGGTTTCTCACGCCCTTAATCACTCGTTTAGTTGACTATCGAGTTGGCTGGGATCCTACCCGACAAATGTTAATTGCACCTTATTTAGTCGTATTCCTGACCATATTCACCTTTTTAAAACATCTACCTAGCAGTCTTCGTCAAGGGGGACTGCCTTTTCTTTTAGCAGTCATAGGAGTTTCTTATGGATGTTTAATAGGTTTAATTTACAATCAACCACTCCCTGTAGTTCGGAGTTTTTTAGATTGGTTAAGTCCGATAATTTTTGCTTTTCACCTATTTTCTAATTGGCGAGATTATCCCACTTATCGTCAGCATCTCCAAAGAACTTTTATTTGGTGTGTAATCATCTTGGGATCTTACGGTGTTTATCAATTTGTTGTCGCTCCTGAATGGGATCGATATTGGCTAATCCAATCGAAAATGTTTACCAGTGCTGGAGATCCTATCCCCTTTGGAATGCGTATCTGGAGCACACTCCACTCATCAGGACCATTTGGGACTGTAATGCAGACTGGATTACTATTATTATTTACCACCACCGGTCCGTTAATTTTTCCTGCTTCTGCTGTGGGTTATTTATCGTTTTTACTTTCCCAAGTTCGTACCAGTTGGGGCGGCTGGTTGCTAGGAATAATTATGATTTTTGGTTCGGTAAAACCCCAGATTCAAATGCGATTAATGACCATAATTTTAGTGATGACAATTTGTGTTATCCCCTTGGTAACTATTGAACCTCTTTCTAAAGTCATTACTACTCGAATGGAAAGTTTTTCCAATTTAGAAAAAGATGGTAGCTTTAGAGATAGATCAGCTACCTATGACAGAAGTCTGAATTTAGCTCTTTCTAATGTTATCGGTAATGGCTTTGGAAATACCTGGAAAGTTAATGAAAAAACTGGACAAATAGAGGTAGTTGTTATTGATAGCGGCATTTTAGATATGTTTTTTACTTTGGGTTGGATTGGTGCTATACCTTATATTAGTGGGTTAGTATTGATGCTAATTACTGTTGGCAATTATACGGAAGGTCGTTTTGATAGTTTTCTCAGCGCTGCCCGTGCTATTGGTATCAGTTCTTGCGCCCAGTTAATTATCTATAGCGGAATGTTGAGTATTTCAGGGATGATTATGTGGGGATTTTTAGCAATGGCTATGGCAGGACATAAATACTATAGCAGAAGTCAGAAATTAGGACTTTGATTTACTCCTCCCCAAGCCTTTTATTCGGACGGGGAGGGTGTATTTCTTGAGGTTGGGAATTGCTATATCTAAACTAGAAACATCAGAAAAATCACAGTTCAAAAATTATTCAGATGCTAATAATTCTCGAATAATTCGAGTTACAGCTTTCTGGGTAACACGAGTAGCAATTTGTTGACCTAAAAGTTGAACTCCTGGATTAACAATGATTTGGGCTAATTGAGGAGCAAATTTTGTGGCATCAAAGCCTTTAGTTTCTCGCAAAATACCAGCAATACGTTTAATATATTCTAAGGTTTGTTGTTGTTCAACTGAGGCTGAGGGAATTTGATTAATTGCGGTGATTCCTACCCTTTCTCGCAGTACATAAGTAAAGTTATGCAAGGCATTTTTACTAACAGCATCTACACTGTTAAAAAATTCATCAATTAATCTATCACGAATAAATGAACCTCGTTTAGAAGATAAAAATTCTACTCCTTGATTAACAACTAAGTTAAGATCATATTCTTGGTTACTGCGGGCATTTTTTAACAAATTTTCTAAACGATTCCACCGGAATTTACCATCTTTAAAAAGTAACTCCTGTAATGATGTTCTTAATTCATCTGCGGGATCTGTTAATAGTCTTTTAGCAACATAAGGATAGGCTTCACTGAGAACTTTGAAATTTGGATCTATATAAATTGCAATTCCTTCTAAAGTAACAAGAGAACGAATAATTAAGGCGTAATAGGGTGGGACACGGAAAGGATATTCATACATTAAAGCCGATAAATCATCGGTGATGCTTTTAATATTCAAATCCGCCACACTTGCACCTTCCGCGTTAGCAAATACCTTAGCAAATGCAGGAATAATGGGGGTAAGGTCTGTTTCTGGAGTGAGAAATTCTAACTTTACATAGTCTTTTGCTAAACTATCAAATTCTCGGTTAACAACATGAACAATTGCCTCAATTAAACCATAGCGTTGGGCTGGTTTAACTTCGCTCATCATGCCAAAATCAAGATAGGCTAATTTACCATCCATTGTAGCTAATAAGTTGCCTGGATGGGGGTCAGCGTGGAAAAATCCATGTTCTAATAATTGACGTAAAGAACATTGAACACCAACTTCAATTAAATACCGTGCATTGACTCCTAAAGCGGCTATTTTTTCCGGTTGAGTTAATTTGATACCGTTAATCCATTCCATCGTTAAAACGCGACGGTTTGTGTATTCCCAGTAAATTTTTGGTACATAAATATCCTTCATGTTACCATATAATTCAAAAAAACGTTCTGCATTTTCGCCTTCATGAATATAGTCCATTTCTTCAAAAATGCGATCGCCTAACTCATCCAAAATCCCGACTAAATCACTACGTACCCGTTTGATATTTCGCTGTACCCAAGCAGCCAGTTTTCGCAAAATATACAAATCTATAGTAATTCGTTCCCGCAAATCTGGACGTTGTACTTTAATCGCTACTTCTTCCCCAGTTTTCAATCTTCCCTGATATACCTGTCCCAAGGAAGCCGCCGCAATCGGTTGTGACGATAATTCTGCATAAATTTCTGAGGGTGGCGCTCCCAATTCTTCCTCAATAAATTGGTAAGCTATTTCATTAGGAAAAGCTGGTAATTGATCTTGGAGTCTAGTTAGTTCTTCTAAGTAAATTGGTGGTACTAAATCTGGTCTGGTAGATAAAGCTTGACCGATTTTAATGTAAGCTGGACCCAATTTTGTTAATAGATCTCTGAGTTGAACAGCGCGACGGCGTTCATTTTTGACCAAAGTTCCCCATCGTTTATCCGACCATAATCCTAATATAAAGGCCAGAATTGGCTTGAGAACTGTGAAAATTCGCCGGATAACTTGCAGGAATCGACCATTATACTGTGTTTCTATTTCTACGGGATCATAAAGCACCGTCTCCGGTTCTAATCCCGCCATTACCCGGGCTTTGTGTCTTGGCTGTCGAGAAGCTTCAGCCGATTTGATGACTTTCTGTGTACTTTGTTCTGCTATTACCTCAATCACGGACAATTCGCCTCCGCGACTGTCCTCCTGACTTGTTCGAGAACTAGGGGGAAGTGTCTTAACCATCATGAAGAAGCCACCAGTTAAATCAACGTTGTTAAATATTGTAACAATATCTTGTCTTTTCGGGATATTTTCAACAGTTAGAAATTATTGTTTCTACTTTCTTTTTTATTTTCTGTTAACGCATTAAAATATACTTAGCTTTGAGCAATCTTGTTTAAGCTTAACTTGATTACTTTTCAGTATTATTAAGCTTTCCTGCATTTAAATTTATAATCTAAAATCAATCTAATTCTTGTGGGGTGAGCATCCCTGCCCGCCCTAATGTATAAACTATGTGCATTTTAGCTTATCAATATTCATCTGCATTGGTAAAGCTATTTTTTTCAATTTTTGATATTTTGCTTTAAATTATAAATAAGTGCGAACAATCCTATTTAAACTTAAATTATTACATTTTAGTTTTATTAAGCTTTCCTGCATTTAAATAGTATAATCTAAAATCAATCTAATTCTTGTGGGGTAAGCATCCCTGCCCGCCCTAATGTATAAACTATGTGCATTTTAGCTTATCAATATTTATCTGCATTGGTAAAGCTATTTTTTTCAATTTTTGATATTTTGCTTTTAATGACTTGTATTTCTGGGAGAATTGTACTTTTCAGGATTTTTTTGATTGGAGAATTTACAACAATTGACAAATTTTAAGATATGGATATTAATATGATTATATCCTGAAAATACAAATTTTATCATCAAGAAATGATTAAACATCTTCAAGGAAAAATAGCATTAGTCACAGGTGCTACCAGAGGTATTGGTAAAGGAATTGCAATTGGATTAGGTGAATCTGGCGCTACAGTGTATATTACAGGGCGAACTCTTGAACCTACTAATGATAGTCTTGGTGGTAGTTTACAAGAAACTCAAACCGCAGTCATAGAAGCTGGTGGAGTTTGTATTCCTATTCAAGTTAATCATAGTGATGATCAGCAAATTTGCCGACTTTTTGAACGGATTGAGAGAGAACAAAATGGTCAATTAGATATTTTAGTTAATAATGTTTATGCAGGAGTGCAATCCATAAGAGAAGCCTATGGTAAAACATTTTGGGAATTAGAACCGAGTTTTTGGGATGCTGCAAATAATGTAGGTTTACGAAGTCATTATGTAGCTAGTATTTATGCTGCAAGAATGATGACAAAAAGAAAACAGGGAATTATTTTTACTATTTCTTCTTGGGGAGGAATGTCTTATATTTTTAATGTTCCTTATGGTGTGGGAAAAAGTGCTTGTGATAGATTAGCTGCGGATATGGCTAAGGAATTAAAACAATATAATGTAACTTCTCTAGCTATTTATCCCGGTATTGTGGGTACAGAACAGATTACAAATTTTGCCAAAGAACAGAGTTCAGAAAATGGTAATTCTTCATTATTTGCTGATGGTTATAATTGGGAAACACCATTATTTACTGGTAGAGCGATCGCTAGTTTAGCAACTGATGCTAATATTATCAAATATACAGGTAAAATTCAAATTGTCGCTGAAGTTGCCAAGAAATATGGAATTGTAGATCAAAATGGTAATCGTCCTGTATCTTTACGTTCTTTGCGGTTTATTTTAGCAATGGCTATACCTTTTTTAAGAAATTATGCTTGGTTAATTCCTGATTTAACAATACCTTGGTTAGTGATTTTCTTCTTGATGATTAGCAGTAGATTTTAGGAATTGGGATTTTTTACAAAAGCCTATTAAAATCTTAATTTCTAGAGAAATAGTATACAATGAATAAAAATTCCTCAAGTAGTGAATTTATTAGGAAATTAAATGAATACAACTTAGCTTATGTTGTAGCAATTAGAAGTAATTATGGAGTCTGGATGCCATGTAATCAAAGAATTAGGGCGAATAAGGGTGTAAATTTGAAAGAACATTTAGCAATTAAAAATCAGAAACCACTCAAAAGTAGTAAGAAACAAGGGCGAGTTAATATCATTGCTGCCTATTCTAATGGTAAGTTATTCGCTCCGTTTACTGTTGAGGGTGCTTGTAACCGAAGCGTCTTTGAAACTTGGCTAGAAACTTGTTTGCTCCCATCACTAAAACCTGGACAAATAGTCATTGCAAACAATGCTATATTTCATAAAGGTGGACTAATTAAAGAATTAATTGAAGCCGCAGGATGTCAGTTAAAATACTTGCCGCCCTATTCGCCTGACCTTAATAAAATTGAGCGATGTTGGTCATGGTTAAAAAGCCGAATTCGCAAACAACTAATTCAATTTGACTCTTTCCGGGATGCTATGGAAGATGCGTTTCGTACAGCGTCCTAATCTCCCTGTCTATTGCTATATATAAAATATTAATGCAGGATTTATCCTAAAACTAGCTTTAATTCCCCCTGTTATGCACAAATATTCAACTAACATTTACCTGATAAAAACCCACCCCTCAATGCGTTAGGGGTGGGTAATTCATAAATTACATAAATTATGGATTAGGGAGAGTGGCAAATTAGAACATACCCATACCGCCCATACCGCCCATACCGCCCATACCGCCCATACCGCCCATACCGCCCATACCGCCCATACCGCCCATACCGCCCATACCGCCCATACCACCATCAGGTGATCCAGCGGCTTGTTTCTCAGGCTTTTGAGCAATAATGGCTTCAGTGGTTAGTACCATACCAGCAATAGAAGCGGCATTTTGTAAAGCAGAACGAACCACTTTTGCAGGATCAATAATACCAGCAGCAATTAAGTCTTCAAACTCGCCTGTAGCTGCGTTGTAGCCGATATTTAAACCAGTTTCTCTGACTCTGGCCACAATGACAGAACCTTCTGCCCCAGCGTTGTCTGCGATTTGCCGGAGGGGTGCTTCTAAAGCCTTTTGGACAATATCAGCGCCAATTCTTTCTTCAGGAGTGAGGCTGTTTTTAATTGCTTCTACCTTGCTAGATAGATAAATTAAAGTTGCACCACCACCGGGAACAATACCTTCTTCTACTGCTGCTTTGGTGGCATTGAGTGCATCTTCAATCCGCAATGTTCTGTCCTTGAGTTCGGTTTCTGTAGCTGCACCGACTTTAATCACGGCAATACCACCAGCTAACTTAGCAATGCGTTCTTGCAGTTTTTCAGTATCATAATCGGAATCTGTTGCCGCCAATTGTTTGCGAATTTGCTCAATCCGTATTTGGATTTCTGGTTTAGCAACATTACCAGCCACAATAGTGGTATTTTCCTTGTCAATGTGGATTTTCTCTGCAGTTCCCAACATTTCCAAAGTGGCAGTATCTAAGCTCAAGCCAATTTCTTCAGAAATCATTTGTCCATTGGTGAGAATGGCAATATCTTCTAACATAGCTTTGCGGCGTTCGCCAAAACCGGGAGCTTTAATAGCAGCTACAGCCAAGACACCACGCGCTTTATTGACAACCAGAGTTGCTAAGGCATCACCATCTACATCTTCTGCAATAATCAATAAAGGCTGACCTAAACGAGCAACTTTTTCGAGAATGGGGACTAGATCTTGAATGCTGCTGATTTTTTTATCGACAATCAGGATGCGGGCGTTTTCAAACTCTACTGTCATTCGTTCATTGTTGGTGATGAAGTAGGGAGAAATATAACCTCTGTCAACCTGCATCCCTTCAACTACTTCTAGTTCAGTGATTAGAGATTTGGATTCTTCAACGGTGATAACACCATCTTTACTCACTTTTTCCATGGCCAATGCCAGCATATTGCCAACTTCAGCGTCATTGCCAGCGGAGACTGTGGCAACTTGAGCGATCGCACTGCCTTCTACAGGTTTAGCGATCTTAGCAATTTCCTTTACCAGAGCCTCAACGGTTTTATCAATACCCCGTTTTAAGCTGATGGGATTTGTCCCTGCAGCTACATTCTTTAAACCTTCCTTAATCAAGGCTTGTGCTAGAACTGTGGCAGTGGTGGTTCCATCGCCAGCTACATCTTTAGTTTTTGATGCTACTTCTTGAATCAACTTAGCACCAGTATTTTCTAAAGGGTCTTCTAACTCAATCTCTTTGGCAACAGTGATACCGTCGTTGACAATTTGGGGGATACCGAATTTTTTCTCTAATAGGACGTTACGACCTCTTGGACCTAAGGTGATTTTCACGGCATCCGCTAATGCGTTGATGCCTCTTTCTAAAGCCCGCCGTGATTCTTCATTAAATGCAATAATTTTAGTCATGTTTTATTTTTCCATTGCTTCCATTAGACAATTTAGCACTCACTGACCAAGAGTGCTAATCTCTTGCCACAATTTAGATTATGAACCACAATCCCAAAATTGACTAATATTAACAGTTGATACTTATGTTTGACCATAAAACTGATGATTATATTGGGAGCAAATGAACCTACTAGTCAACTCCCTTAAATCCCTTGGCATTGCTGACCCTAGCGGTTCCGGCTGGTTAGCTGTAGTCTTTACATTTCTATTAGCTTTAGTTGTTACTTGGCGTTTAATTCCCACAATTCGTAAATTTGCCTTAGAGGTAGGTTGGGCAGATCAACCCAATGCTCGACGCTTGAATCAAGAACCCTTACCTAATGCGGGCGGTTTGGCAATCTATGCCGGGGTGATTGCGGCTTTGGTCTTGGCTAGTCTCTTGCGGCCAATTGAACTCCAAGGGGTTTTGGCTCAGGTCTTAACAATTCTTCTGGGTGGTTCAATTTTAGTATTAGTGGGTTTTATTGATGATCAGTTTAGCTTACCTCCATCTGTGCGACTTTGGGCGCAGGTAACGACAGCACTATTGCTAGTTGGTAATGGTATTAGCATTAAAGTGGTTTTTGGTACACCCATTGATTCTCTCCTGTCTATGGCCTTAACGGTGTTGTGGGTGGTGGGGATTACTAATGCTATTAACCTGATGGATGGTATGGATGGTTTAGCTGGTGGCATTAGCTTTATTACTGCCATCAGTTTATTAGGAGTTTCTGCCCAGTTTGATAATCGGGCGGCAGCGACTTTAGTTTTAGCAGCTTTGGGAGGGGCTGCGCTGGGCTTTTTACGCCATAATTTTCACCCCTCACACATAATTATGGGTGATGCTGGAGCGTACTTTTTTGGCTATGTGTTAGCAGCAACCAGCATCTTAGGTAAACTCCAATTAAATACAATCTATGCCCTAATCCCGACAGTTTTATTCCTGTTGTTGCCAGTTCTTGACACTACTCAAGTTTTTGTACGTCGGCTCATGGCAGGTAAAAACCCTCTGAGTACACCAGGTAAAGACCACTTACATCACCGCTTGTTAGCCTGGGGACTATCTCAAAGAAATGCAGCTTTTATCCTTTGGTCAATTACTTTAGGTTGTAATTTGCTGGCTATGAAGATCCAGGGGATGAGTTTTTTCGTAATTCTGGCTACTGCGGTCGGTATTATCTTGCTGTTAGGACTAACGCTTTGGCAAAGAATATTGAATAATCGCTGAATAGGAAACAGAAATTTTACGACTGAAAACGAACAATTGACCACTGACAAATTACATGACCATACCACCATCAACGTTAAATACTTGTCCTGTGATATAAGCTGCTGCTGGATCTGATGCTAAAAAGCGCACCATACCGGCAATTTCTTCTGGTTTACCAAAACGCCCCAGGGGGATATATTGTAGGATGCCTTCAGCGTTAATATCACTGGTCATGTCAGTGGTAATAAAACCGGGAGCAACGGCATTTACCGTAATCCCACGGGAGGAAAGTTCTTTAGCTACGGTTTTGGTAAAACCAATTACCCCGGCTTTGGCGGCACTGTAGTTGGCTTGTCCGGGATTACCCATTTGTCCAGCGACGGAAGCGATGTTAATAATCCGCCCAGAACGTTGTTTCAGCATAATTTTACTTACTGCTTTGGTGCATAAAAATACGCCAGTTAAGTTAAGGTCTATAACTGCTTGCCATTCTTCTAATTTCATTCTTAATAGCAGGGTATCACGAGTAATACCTGCATTATTAACTAGTATATCTACGCGCTGCAATTTTTCCAAGGTGGTTTTAATGAGTGTGTCTACTTGATTTTCTTGAGAAACATCTGCTTTGAGGGCGAAAGCTTCGCCTCCTGATGCTGTAATTTCTGCTACTACTTGATCCGCTGCGGTACTGGAACTAGCATAGTTAATAACCAATTTTGCACCTTGAGCGGCCAATTGGAGAGCAATCGCTTTACCAATGCCTCGTGATGCACCTGTGACAATTGCAACCTGATTTTTTAATAAATTCATCTATTTTTCCTCAATTTTTGGAGATACCGCGCTAATTATCTTATAATCTTAAGTTATACGGAAGTGAAAAATTCATTAATAAAGCTAGTTAGTTAAGAATATATCGAAATTGCTGCTGATGTATAAAGTCGAAAACCCTGACTTGCTGTTATTTCTGCTGAGGTACAGAGCATAGTAGTTCTAAAATTTTAGCGATAATTGTTTTTTATGGGAAAATTATGCCAAAATATACAGAAATCCTTCTGTATGATCATGATTGGGCAAACATTACGACAGCGTTATAAAATTACCAAGGAGTTAGGAAAAGAGGGGATTGGCAAAACCTATTTAGCTGAGTACCCGGTTGATTTGCCTGTTACTCCTCAGTATCACTGTGTTATTAAAGAACTTATCAAACCCTGGAAACCAGATTTAGATCCATTAGATACAGAAGAAAGGTTTAAAAAGGAAGCGGCAGTTTTATTTACTTTGGGAAAAAACCATGCCCAAATTCCTGAACTGTATGATTTTTTTGAGGAAAATAAAAAATTTTATCTTGTTCAAGAGTACATTCATGGACAAGATTTGAGTTATGAAATAAGTTCGGGTCAAAAATGGAGTGAGGTTGAGGTAATTAAATTTTTGGAAGAAATTTTAGAAGTGCTAACTTTTCTCCATGAACAAAATGTTATTCACCGAGATATTCAACCATTAAATTTAATACGCCGTTATTCTGATAATAAACTGGTTTTGATTGACTTTGCAGTATTTAAAGAAATCAGCACTTTGGAAGTGAATGCTCAAGGAAAAATAACTAGTGCTATTCCTATTGGTACTCCCGGTTATATGCCAAATGAACAGTTTAATGGATATCCTCAATTATGCAGTGATATTTATGCTCTGGGGATGACAGCAATTCAAGCAATAACTGGATTATCACCTCAGGAATTAGGAAGAGATACCAACACATTAGAGGTTATTTGGAGAGAAGAAGCTCAAATAAGTGAAGCATTGGCAGATATCCTCACCAAGATGGTTAGATATCATTACAAAGATAGATATACAGATGCTCATGAAACTTTACAAACTTTAAAACAAGCTGGGTTATTTTCAGAATTTTCTGCCACCTCACTACACCCAATTAAGATTGATGACAAGTATGGCTATATAGACCAGACAGGAAGGGTAGTTATTCAACCCCAATTTGATAGTGCTAGGAATTTTTCTGGAGGTATGGCAGTTATCCAAATGGGTAAAAAGTATGGTTTTATTGATAAAAAAGGGTATCTAGTCATACCACATCAATTTGATATTGCTTGGAATTTTTCTGAAGGTTTAGCCATGGTAAAGATAGACAATGAATATGGCTATATTAACAAAAGTGGGCAGTTATTTATACCACATCAATTTGATTTTGCTGAGAACTTTTCCGAAGGTTTAGCTATGGTGAAAATAGATAATAAACATGGCTATATTGGCAAAAGTGGACAGTTTGTGATCCCTCCTCAATTTGATATTGCTTTGAACTTTTCCGAAGGTTTAGCAATGGTAAATCTGGATGAAAAATATGGTTATATTGGCAAAAGTGGACAGTTTGTCATCCCTCCTCAATTTGATGATGCTTTGAGTTTTTTAGAAGGTTTAGCCATGGTGAAGATAGATAATAAATATGGCTATATTAACAAAACTGGACAGTTTATGATCCCACCTCAATTTGATTTTGCTGAGAATTTTTCTGAAGGTCTAGCAATAGTTATGATCAATGAAAAATGGGGCTATATTGGCAAAAGTGGACAGTTTATGATTCCACCTCAATTCGATTTTGCTTGGAACTTTTCCGAGGGTTTAGCATCTGTTGAGATAGACAATAAATATGGCTATATTGACAAAAGTGGACAGTTTATGATTCCACCTCAATTTGATATTGCTGGGTACTTTTTTGAAGGTATCGCAATGGTAAAAATTGGCGAACAAGAACGTTATATAGATAAGAAAGGAAGGTTTATTTATTAGTTGATAAATTAAAAGTTTTTGTGAATAGGACTTACGCAAAATATTCCTCAAGCCCTTAATTGATAATGTTTCAATAGCCGGATGATCGGGCGTAGTAACTTTTGTTGTTCTTGCAGGTTACTATACCCATCTTTTTTAGGAAGACACCACACCAGCATTTTTAGGGTAATTAATTGTGTACTGCTGAGGTACTTGGATAGGATTGGTTGATAGTGTTAATTTGATGAGACCATTCTTGTAATCCCCTCAAGAAATTCAGATTTTTGAGGATTGAATGATTTTCTGAATAATTTCGTACCAATTCAGAAGGTTTTTGGCAATTAATCCAGTCAAAATTTAAACAGCATAACTAATGGCATCTTGTTGTGGGGTGGGCATCTTGCCTGCCCATTAAAAAAAATCCCCCACCTCATGACAGGGGATTTTTAATTATCTACAACCAGTAGTTAAGATCAACCGAACTTACCAGCAGTAGAAGCAATGAGGAACGCTGCATAGGTAACGATGTAGCCAATAGTGAAGTGAGCTAAACCAACCACACGAGCTTGAACAATCGAGAGAGCAACGGGCTTATCCTTCCAGCGAACCAAGTTAGCTAAAGGAGTACGTTCGTGCGCCCAAACCAAGGTTTCGATTAACTCTTGCCAGTAACCTCTCCAAGAGATGAGGAACATGAAACCAGTAGCCCAGACTAGGTGTCCGAAGAGGAACATCCAAGCCCAAACAGACAAGTTATTCATGCCGTAGGGGTTGTAACCGTTAATCAACTGAGCAGAGTTAGCCCAGAGGTAATCACGGAACCAGCCCATGAGGTAGGTAGAGTTTTCGTTGAACTGAGCAACGTTACCTTGCCAAATACCTAAATGTTTCCAGTGCCAGTAGAAGGTTACCCAACCAATGGTATTCAACATCCAGAACATAGACAGGTAGAAAGAGTCCCATGCGGAGATATCGCAAGTACCGCCACGGCCTGGACCGTCGCAGGGGAACGCATAACCGAAGTCCTTTTTATCGGGCATCAGTTTAGAACCACGAGCATCCAAAGCACCCTTAACGAGTACCAAGGTGGTGGTGTGGATAGCCAAAGCGAAAGCGTGGTGAACCAAGAAGTCGCCAGGTCCAATGGTCAGGAACAAGGAATTTGTGCCTGAGTTGATGGCATCTAACCAGCCAGACAACCAAACGTTACCAGCATTGGGGTAAGCGGTGTAAGCAATACTGTCGGGGTTAGACAACAGTACATTCAAGCCATACAAAGCTTTACCTTGGGCAGCTTGGATGAATTGAGCAAATACTGGCTCAATCAAGATTTGTTTTTCAGGAGTACCGAAGGCCACAACTACGTCGTTGTGAACGTACAAGCCCAAGGTGTGGAAGCCTAAGAAGAGAGATACCCAGCTAAGGTGGGAAATGATCGCTTCTTTGTGCTGTAACATCCGGTCAAGAACGTTACCTTTGTTTTGTTCGGGGTCGTAGTCACGAACCCAGAAGATTGCCGCGTGAGCAAAAGCACCAACCATCAAGAAACCAGCGATGTACTGGTGGTGGGTATACAATGCTGCCTGTGTGGTGTAATCCTTAGCGATGAAAGCATAAGGAGGCAGAGCGTACATATGCTGCGCTACCAAGGAACAAATAGTTCCCAAAGATGCCAAAGCTAATGACAACTGGAAGTGCAGGGAGTTGTTGATGGTGTCGTAAAGACCTTGGTGGGGCAGGTTGAACTGACCTTCGCTCTTGCTACCGGGAATTAAACCGGATTTGGAGTTCAGCATTTCTTTGATGCTGTGACCAATTCCGAAGTTAGTCCGGTACATATGACCAGCGATGATGAACAAAACTGCGATCGCCAAGTGGTGGTGAGCCATGTCAGTCAACCACAAGGATTCTGTTTGGGGGTGGAAACCGCCCAAGAAGGTCAGAATCGCAGTCCCAGCACCGGTGGAAGTACCAAATAAATGGCCAGCGGTGTCAGGGTTTTGAGCGTAAACGCCCCAGTTACCTGTGAAGAAAGGAGTTAAACCTGCTGGATGGGGAGCTACACTTAAGAAGTTATCCCAACCTACGTGAATACCACGAGATTCAGGAATGGCGACGTGAACCAAGTGACCAGTCCAAGCTAAGGAGCTAACACCGAACAAACCAGCGAGGTGGTGATTCAGACGGGGTTCAGCGCTCTTGAACCAAGATAGACTAGGACGAAACTTGGGTTGTAAATGTAACCAACCAGCAAATAGGAACAATGCCGCCAACAGGAGCAAACCAACGGAACCAGTATATAGTTCGCTGTTTGTCCGCATCCCGATGGTGTACCACCAGTGATAAACACCGGAGTAAGCGATGTTTACGGGGTTGCTTGCACCAGCTTGGGTGAAAGCTTCAATTGCTGCTTCACCGAAGTGAGGGTCCCAAATTGCATGGGCAATGGGACGGACGTGAAGGGGATCTTTAATCCACTGTTCAAAGTTACCTTGCCAGGCTACGTGGAACAGGAGGCTGGATGCCCACAGGAAGATGATTGCCAAGTGACCGAAGTGCGTAGCGAAAATCTTTTGGTAAAGATTCTCTTCCGTCATGCCATCGTGGCTTTCAAAGTCGTTGCCTGTAGCGATCGCATACCAAATCCGACGAGTAGTCGGGTCCTGTGCGAGATCCTGGCTAAATTTTGGAAATTTTGTTGCCATAGGTGTGATCTGTCCTCTGACCTTTAGCCATTATTTGTCAGCAAAATTTTAGATTCTAGATTTTGGATTTTGGATTGAATCTAAAATCTTAGAATCCAAAACCCAAAATTCTACTGATTTTTATCCTACTGAGAGGATGTGTGCGTGGAAGAATGCCCAAGTGGTGGCAATTCCTCCTAATAGGTAGTGAGCCACACCTACAGCCCGACCTTGAGTGATGCTCAGTGCGCGAGGCTGAATTGTTGGGGCTACTTTCAGTTTATTGTGCGCCCAAACGATGGACTCAATTAGTTCTTGCCAGTAGCCACGACCGCTGAACAGGAACATTAAGCTGAACGCCCAAATAAAGTGAGCGCCTAAGAACATGAGTCCGTAAGCGGATAACTCAGTTCCGTAGGAGTTAATTACTTGTGTAGCTTGCGCCCACAGGAAGTCACGTAACCAACCGTTGATGGTGATAGCACTTTCTGCAAAGTTGCCACCAGTAATGTGATTTACTGTACCATCTGGGTCTACTGTTCCCCAGACATCAGATTGCATCTTCCAGCTAAAGTGGAAAATTACAATTGATAGGGAGTTATACATCCAGAACAGTCCCAGGAAGATATGATCCCAACCGGAAACTTGGCAAGTACCACCACGGCCTGGACCATCGCAAGGGAATCGGAAGCCTAAGTTAGCCTTGTCTGGTATCAGACGAGAACTGCGGGCGTACAATACACCTTTGAGCAAGATGAGAACAGTAACGTGAATGGTGAATGCGTGGATGTGGTGAACCATGAAGTCCGCTGTACCCAATGTAATGGGCATCATAGCGATCTTATCGCCGATGGCAACAATTCCACCACCAAAAGCATGACTAACTACTTGGAGAGCGTTAGGTGCTGTGTTACCAGGAGCTAATGTGTGCAGGTTTTGCACCCACTGAGCAAATACTGGCTGCAATTGAATTGCGCTGTCGGAGAACATATCTTGGGGACGACCCAAAGCACGCATGGTGTCATTGTGGATGTACAAACCGAAGCTGTGGAAGCCTAAGAAAATACAAACCCAGTTAAGGTGAGAAATGATAGCGTCACGGTGACGAATCACGCGATCTAAAACGTTGTTTTGGTTAACAACAGGATCGTAATCCCGCACCATGAAGATGGCCGCGTGAGCCGCACCACCAACAATCAAGAAACCACCGATCCAAATATGGTGAGTGAAGATACACAATTGTGTTGCGTAGTCTGTCGCCAAGTAAGGATAGGGAGGCATCGCGTACATATGATGGGCGATGATGATTGTCAAGGAACCCAAGAAAGCTAGGTTAGTAGCCAATTGAGCGTGCCAAGAAGTGGTGAGGTTTTCGTAAAGACCTTTGTGACCTTCGCCAGTGAAAGGACCTTTATGAGCTTCTAGAATATCTTTGATGCTGTGACCGATACCCCAGTTGGTACGGTACATATGACCAGCAACGATGAACAGTACAGCGATCGCTAGGTGGTGATGAGAAATATCAGTCATCCACAAGCCGCCTGTAACTGGGTTTAAACCACCCTTAAATGTGAGGATATCAGCATAAGCTCCCCAATTTAAGGTGAAGAAAGGTGTTAAACCACTAGCGAAACCAGGGTAAAGTTCTGCCATTTTTGCTGTATTAAACAGCAATTCATGAGGCAGAGGGATGTCCTTAGCTGCTACACCTGCATCTAACAGTTTGTTGATTGGTGCAGATACATGGATTAAGTGACCAGCCCATCCCAAAGAACCGCAGCCTAGCAACACTGATAGGTGATGATTCAGCATTGACTCCACATTCTGGAACCATTCCAGTTTAGGAGCGCGTTTGTGGTAGTGAAACCAGCCAGCAAATAAGAACAAGCCTGCTAATACCAAGCCGCCAATTGCAGTTACATATAGCTGGAAGGAGCTAGTGATACCCCAGCCACGCCATACTTGGAACAAGCCAGAGGTGGTTTGAATGCCGCGGAAACCGCCGCCCATATCACCATTTAAAATGTCTTGACCAACAATAGACCAAACTGTTTGGGCGCTGGGCTTAACTCCTAATGGATCAGCCAGCCAAGCTTCGTAGTTAGAGAACTTAGCGCCGTGGAACAACATCCCGCTCAACCAGATTGCTACTACGGACAAATGACCGAAGTGAGCGGCGAATATCTTGCGGGAGATGTCTTCTAAATCGCTTGTATGTGTATCAAAATCATGGGCGAGGGCATGGAGATCCCAAATCCAGGTTGTGGTTTTTGGGCCTCTCGATAAGGATCTGTCGAAATGTCCTGGCTTTGCCCATTTTTCAAATGAGGTAGGAACCGGATCATTGTCAACGATCACTCTTGCTTTTTTTTCCTCTCGCTCCGGAGGACTAATCGTCATTCGACCTCCTCTCTATAAGGAATGGGGAATCATGAATACCACCTAGAATAGCACAGTCGCTGTTTTCAGATTGCTCTGTTTTGGCGATGCGGTTGCCGTGTGGAAAAGAAAAGTTGTTTCTGTTGAATTATAGAGTCTTAACTTGCATATTGTTATAGACCTGTTAACAATAATTAAAAATAGCCAAATTTATTCTCTAGTTGGCTCTGGAAGTTACTACACATTGTCCAAAAGTCAATAGGCTCTTCATTTAATTTACAAAGAACAACAATTGGAAAAACTTATCATTTATACGGAAAGTGGCTCAAACCCTTACTATTTAACTGTTTTTACCCAAAAGTAGCGGCATCAAAGCCAATTTCTGCCCTGAGATAAAGTCAAAAAAATCACTTATTTGTTAATGTAATCGGAGAAATGTAGGTAAATTTATAACTCTTGACATAGATTTATGCACTTAATCCATAGTCTATGATTCACAATTTGCGCGACAATGATTGAGTTAATTGTTAAAAACTATTACGGAATCAAAACATGAACACTGGGTACAGAAAATTTTTTGAGCCACTTTTCTCGAACAAATTCCCAATTATTAAATGGTTTGTTACATTAGTTCTAATTGTAGCTTTGACTGGTTGCGTTGAGTCGGCGACTAGCAAAGAAGTATCTATAAACCCTCTTGTGAAAGCGTCACCGGCATTAGAGGTTTATGGGAAATTTTCAGAAACCTCACCACCAGATATTATCCAAGCATTACGTCCCAGTTTAGAGGGTTATCAACCCCAAGTTAGCATCCTTAGCCCCCAGGCAGATGAAATTCTCCAAGACAATATAGCTAAAGTCCGTTTACAAGTTAAGGATTTACCGATATTTAAAGACCCTCAATGGCAACTTGGACCTCATTTGCACCTAATTTTAGATAATCAACCTTACATGGCTGTTTACGACTTAAATCAGCCAGTGGTATTATCGGATTTATCCCCTGGTACTCATACTCTCCGGGTTTTTGCTTCTCGTCCGTGGCATGAAAGTTTTAAAAATGAAGGTGCTTATACTCAAACCACATTTCACGTTTTGACGAAAACTGAGGAAAATAACCCAGATTCTCAATTACCTCTACTTACTTACAGTCGTCCTAATGGTAGTTATGGTGCAGAACCAATTATGCTGGATTTCTACCTAACTAATGCACCACTACATGATGTTGCTGAAACTAATCCTGACGACACCATGAGTAATTGGCGCATTCGTAGTACAGTTAATGGTGAAAGTTTTATTATTGACCGTTGGCAACCAATTTATCTGAAAGGGTTTAAACCTGGTAAAACTTTGGTACAATTGGAATTCCTAGATAATCAGGGACAACCTGTAATTAATGCCTTTAATACCACTGTCAGATTAATTAATTACGAACCTAATGGTCAGGATACTTTATCAAAAATTGTCAGGGGGGAGTTGACAGCAGATGAAGTTCGTGGGATTGTAGACCCTAATTATGCCTCGAAGATTCCCGCTATTGAATCTACTCCTACAGCAATTCCAGCAGTAAAGGTCGAAAAACAGCCAATTCCTGAAGTTGAAATTCCTGAAATTATCCCAACTCCAGAAGTAAAGATCGAAAAACAGCCAATTCCTGAAGTTGAAATTCCTGAAATTATCCCAACTCCAGCAGTAAAAGTCGAAAAACAGCCAATTCCTGAAGCTGAAATTCCTGAAATTACCCCAACTCCAGAAACAGAAGTAATAGAAACAAAAGAGTCAAATTTGGATAAAATAGATACAGGTTCAGCTAACCAATCTCAAATTCAAGAATAATTAACAAAAAATACTCAATTGCAACTTTTGAGATATAGTTTCCATTAGTGCCAAACCAGCTACAGGATTACCTACAATATCTAGAGCAGGACTGTAGCTGGCTATTGTTCCCTGATTTGGTATTATTGTCAAAAGTCCACCGCCAATACCTGATTTTATCGGTAAACCAATTTTCACAGCATACTCAGCGGACGCTTCATATAAGCCGCAAGTTAACATAACGGTGTTCACAATTTGACGGTGTTGATTTTTAATAAAATCGCTTGTACAAGTTAATATATTTCCTAGTTTAGCTAAATCTTCTACCCGTCCAGATATACAGCATATTTGTTCATAAGCATCAAGAGATAATTCAATATTCTTTAAATTTCCGGTTTTGTAAAGGTAGTGAGTAATATCTATATTTATCTGAGAACGATTAATGCGAACTGAATTTAGAATATCTGCATCTATATATAATTGAGTACCTGCTAATTCATTTAACCATTTACAAAACAATTGTGTACAATCAATTCCATTGTCTCCTGGTAACTTCTCAGCGAGAGTAATAGCACCACTATTAATCATGGGGTTGCGAGGATATCCATTATCTGCTATTAATTGCGTTAAAGAATTAAAAGGCGCGTCCGATGGTTTTACCCCAACCCATTGTAAAACCTTTTCTGCTCCGTAATGTTCGAGTAGGTATAGTAGCGAAAATGGTTTTATCACACTCATGAAAGGAAATATACAATCCGTATCTCCGAGACTATAATTTTCTCCCGCTTTACAAATTATATGAACAGCAAACCAGTTAGGATTAGCTACAGCGAGTTGAGGAATGCGTTTAATAACTTCTCCGTGTAGTGATTGGGTTTTAGCTTGTTCTACCCACTTAGATAAATTATGTATATTAATGCTTTTTATTCCTAGCAAAAGCCCAAACCTCAAATTATAATAGTAAGGTAGACTGATCAACAACCAAGTTGTCGGAAAAGATAAATTGGTTTATTTCCATAATGACAAGGTTTTTAACAGTACATGAACAAAAGATTTATTTTAACTTTGATTTCTAGCCCCGTATTGTTCACATCCATGATATCTATGGTAATGATAGCTAGACCTGCTCATGCTAGTCAAACAGTTGACACTTCTGGAACTCATCTATCTTGTGTTATGTCTCCCCATTCTGCAAGTCTGAAACAGGTATGTATGCAAGTAAGTAATACTCCTCCCTCAGTTGCAAAAGAACCCATACAAATAGCACAAGCACAAATAAATAATCCCAAAGAATTAGAATTTTCTGATGCAGAAAGTGATCTAGCTATCAAGTTATTTGGCTGTGATTGCCCTGTTTGTATCAATGCTGCTCGGCAATTGAATGGTTCAGCACCTTTACCAGTTTAATAGATAATGGGTAATTGGGAAGAACTTACCCATTGCCAATTACCTATTTCCCAATAATACTTCTCTAATTATCTCCGTTGGTACTTCGTCGGTAACTTTGACTGCACCAATTTGGGTTGGTAATACAAAGCGGACTTTACCAGATTTAACTTTTTTATCTAGTTGCAAAGCATCAATAATTGCTTCAATATCTAAACCGGCGGGTATTTGAGTGGGTAAACCTGCTTTTTTAATTAAGGCGTTTTGACGTTCTGCGTCTCCTTGTGACCAAAGTCCTAATTTTACAGCAATTTCTCCTGCTGTCACCATACCAATACCTACAGCTTCACCGTGTTTTAATAGACGATACTCGGTTAAGCTTTCGACAGCATGACCGATAGTATGACCATAATTCAAAATTGCCCTGAGTCCAGATTCTTTTTCATCTTTGCTGACCACATCTGCCTTTGCTTGACAGGAATGAGTTAATATGATGTTTATCAGGTCGGATTTTACATAGCGGAGTTGGTCAAGGTGTTTACTTGCTGTTAATTGAGTAAACAATTCGGTATCCCAAATGATACCATATTTGATCACCTCTGCCATTCCTGCGCGAAATTCCCTTGCGGGTAGGGTTTTTAAAACTTCTGGGTCAATTAGGACTAAACTGGGTTGATGGAATGCACCAATCAAGTTTTTACCGTGGGGATGATTTACCCCGGTTTTACCACCAATAGCTGAATCTACCATTGCTAAGAGACTGGTAGGGACTTGGACAATATTGATTCCTCTCAGCCATGTAGCGGCTGCAAAGCCTGTCATATCACCAATTACACCTCCCCCCAAGGCGACCATGGTTGAGGAGCGTTCTAGGCGATTTCCGAGGGCGATATCGTAGAGTTTTTGAATGGAGTTGAGGGTTTTGTAACGTTCTCCGGGGGGTAGGTTGTAGCTGACAACTTGAAAACCGGCATTTTCTAAAGAGGCGATCGCTTTTGGTCCATAATGTTTAAATATCATGGGGTTGGAAACTAGCAATACTTTTTTACCTAGTTTCAAACTGGCCATTTGTTCACCTAGTTGATCTAAACTCCCAGGTGCAATGGTAATATCATAGGATTTTTCTGGTATATCTACTTTAATTACAGAACTCATTCTCTAACCTTAATATAATCACTGGTCTGAGTATTTTACCGTAATTTGTGTTTCGTGCAATCTCTCTTAAAGACTTGTAGGGTAGACGCGAAGGAATAAAGATAGGAGTTTTGAAATGTAAATTTAGTAATACCTGAATTTTTCAGGAGTTGTTTTTCTCGGAATTAAAGTGATTGAGTTTTTCACTTACCGAATATTCTTGTGATTGAATATAAATAAGTAACTAATTTGGAGAAACTGCCATGACTGGTGCAATTGAGTATGTTGTATTTTTAGGTGTGTTTATGGGTGTAGCTGTCGGACTGTTATTTGGTCTACGTGGAGCTAAGGTACTCTAACTCTACAATTAGACGTTAGTTAAACCCACTTTATGTGGGTTTAGTCTATAAACTAAATATTTAATTACTTATTAGCATTCACAAATCCTTAGTTAATCCATATTGAAGTGATTCAAACCGTTTCACTATTTTATCAAAAGTTTCATCCCATTCTTCAATATCTAAAATTTTAGGCATACATTGGGAAATATATGTGTCTTGTTCCAGAATTATATCGACAATTTCTTTAACTTTATTAATAGTCTCACTTTTAAATTTATTTTGAATATTTCTACCTATAAAAATAATAGCCGCTTCATCTACTTCAAATCTTCCTTCTATAATTTCATCAAAAAATTCATCATAAACCCGGTCTTGATCTTCTTCATTAGGAGATTTCCGTAATACTGTGATAATATCTTTTAAATCTTTCTTTTCTCTTCTATTATTCCAAGCTAATAATTTCAACGCTATAAAAGCATCAATATCAGCTACCCGAATTTCCAAGTTATCAATTATTATAATTTCTGTGTTTGCAAAAGCTTCTTCTAAACCCAAAATGTTCATTTGATTACCATCAGGCCAGTTAATTTCCTGATTTGGTTTACTTATATCACCAAAAGGAATAACATCAACTTCCAGTTCTGTTTCAATATGAATAAACTTGTGAATGACTTTGGTTTTCTTAAATAGGGGATTTTGTCCAGTCGTCATTATACTAATCAGTAGATTATATCTATCCCAATTATCTAATTGTACCGCCACATCCCAATCTTTTGTTGCACGACCTTGAACTTGATATTGACTATCAAAGATTAATATTCTTGCTTGAGCGCCTATCAATAGCATAGGTACTTCTAAGGAATCAATGATAGATTTAAAATCGGTGAGAAATTTTTTAGTTTCTAAGTCAATTTGAGGATATGAGTTTTTCATGTTTATACTATTTCGGCTATTTCTTGTCTTGTAATAATATATTTTTCATAGAGACGTTTAGCTGTTTCTTTGAGTCTTTCATCTGGATATAAACACAATTCTGCATGAATAAGTAACGGGTCTGCTACAGGTTCAGATAAGTCATATTTAGCTTGATTGTTATTTCCAAATTGCTTCAAGATGATAATATTACCCTTGGGATCTAATTTGATACGTAATATGGTTGTTATCGTCCGATAATTATATTCTTCAGGAATATGAATAGTCATATTGATTGGTTTTAAATACCCTGTAAGTAGTGCAGCACCTAATTCTCCTCCAATTATAATTTTTTGGTTTTGGGCTATTTCTCGTATTTGTTTCGATATATCGTTAAAATCTATATTTTCTCTGGTGCTAAATGTCCCTCTTAAAAGTTCTGGACGCAAATTTTCTATATATCCCATTTCCCATCTTTCTAAAAGTTTAGTATAATTTTCAATTCGATATGTTCCATTTCGTTGACGTTGTAAATAATTTAGTTGATACAAAGATTCTAGACTGGATTTTACAGTTTGAAAGTCAACACCTGCAACGGTTGCTATTATTTCCAAAACACTGGGTTTCACAATCGTAGAATCAATACCTCTAACATTTACGATCTGCTCTAAATCATAATCAAAATTATGATATTGCAAAATACTTGGATCTTGAAGTATAGCATAAGCTACTTTTAGGGTGTTGGTAGTAATTTTAGAAGCAGATAGTAATTTTTTGCTTTGTATTGAACTACTTCTAACTAAAATATATAGTGATGAATTGTTAAGATAAATATTACCTGTAGTGTCCATAAATTCAATATTTTTTTCTAACAACAAATCCAAAACTTCATCAGAAAGTGTGTCTGTAATAAGCAATGTTCTCCTATCTTTGCTCAGTTTTTCTTTCAGATGGTGGATATAATTAATGTTTGTATCAACTGTGTCTAAAGTAATAGGAGCTTTTATTTCAACTATATATTTGAGTTGATTATGAGGAGTATATATAGTTAACAGTCCATCCGCTAAAGTATTTTCTAAAAAAGGTTCTATAATTGTTGTTGTCTCTATCTGGGGTAATTCTTCCAGCTTTTGTATACATTTTTGTAACCAAGGATGCTTAGGTTGCATAGCATTTTAGAAATAAAGGTTGCTATTATTCATAATAATTTATTAAGAAGTAGGTTGGGTTGACACAAGGAAACTCAAGATTATGATTTTTCTTGTTGGTTTGCGCTGTTACTGAACCCAACCTACCTTAACTCAGAACTTACGCAAAATATCGCTGAAACCCTCATTTCTCCGTGTCCTCTGTGCCTGGAGTGGTTCGTTATTCCGTGATTTAAGTACCCGATAACGATTTTGCAGCAGTAATTGTGACCCACAGTTACGACAAATAGGATTATTTGCATTTGCTAGGTCAATCGGTTTGGGACAGTGCGGGTTGATACAATAGCTCATTTGCTAAAAAATATTCTGAGTGAAAAATCTCTATTTACTTCTCAATTGCAACTCTTTTCTAGAAATATATAGTATTTGTCAAAACAAGAAAATTCCCAAATTTTTAATAAATTGGGAATGTCTGTATTTAGATAAAATTCACCTATTAAGCAAAGCGAATTTTCAGATAATCATCTTCCATTTTTGCCCCTGCTGGTTGCAGTGCAGCTAAAGCTTGAGGTAATACTAAATTACGGCGATGATTACCAATAGTAATGTTTAATTCATCTCCAGATTTACTCAGTTGAACTTGGCTTTTGGGAATATTTGGTAAATAGAGTTCTAAACTGTATTGGTTATTCTCTTGGACAACTCTGAGAGTAGTTTCTTTATAATAAACTTGAGTCGGATCTTCATCTTTGTAGAGAGTTTCTTTCAATCTTTCCAAAGCTGCTAAACCACACAATTCTTCAGAGTATAAAGGTACTTCTTTCACTGGCAAAGGTAAGAAATTATCATGAATTTCTTGACGGTATTGTTCTTGATTTTCCTTCCACCTTTGGAAAAATGGATCTGTAACTTCTTGGGGAATAATTCGGTTAGCAATTACCAAATCTGTCGCTACATTATATAAACTCAAATAGGCATGAGCGCGAAGAGACTCTTTAATTACCATTTTTTCGGGATTGGTAACTAGACGCACAGAAGTTTGTGTATTATCAGTTAAAACTTTTTCCAAAGCTTCAATTTGCTCGTAAAATTCATAGGGTGCGTCCATTACCTCCTTATCTGGTAAAGAAAAACCAGCAATGGGTTTGAAAAAAGGTTCTACCAGCGGTCTGAGGGCAACGGAAATATTTTGAAATGGTTTGTAAAAACGACGCATATACCAACCACCAACTTCAGGCAAACTTAACAGCCGTAATGCCGTACCAGTGGGGGCAGAGTCAATAATTAAAACCTCATATTCGCCGTCATCATAATGACGTTTCATTCTCACCAAGCCGAAAATTTCATCCATACCTGGTAAAATTGCTAACTCTTGCGCTTGAATGCCGTCTAAACCTCTGGCCTGTAAAACTTGGGTAATATAGCGTTTCACAGCCCCCCAATTACCTTCTAATTCTTGCAGAGCATCCAATTCTGCACCCCATAAATTAGGACGAACGAGGCGGGCATCATGTCCTAATTCAATGTCAAAGCTATCTGCCAGGGAATGGGCGGGGTCTGTACTTAAAACTAATGTCCGATATCCCAGTTCTGCACAACGGAGTCCAGTGGCTGCGGCAACGGAGGTTTTTCCTACGCCACCTTTCCCTGTCATTAAAATTACTCGCATCAATGATTCCTTACTGCCTGAAGTTTATTTACATTTATTTACATTATGATGGTTTTTTCCCAGAAATGAAATGTTGCTTAATTACGTCTAAACGGGAACAGTGCCAATAATCAATATGGGAAACAATTAAACCCTCGGCATTCAGACGTAATTCACTCCAACCAGAAACGGAAATATACGGTTTCCAAGGTAATGGAGAATGCCAACTCATTGTCCATTCAGTTTTAATAATTTCTTCCTCAGGTTGAATATCATGTAAATCTAGTTTGAGATTGAAGAAAAAAGTTTGAATGAATTTAATCATCCATTTATAAAGTTCAATTCCCCGAAACTTGAAAACAGCATCTTGAAAATAAACATCCTGGGCATAAATGCTGTAAGTTTGATTTTCTGGAAATCTAGCATAATCTGATTTGATGATTTCGATAATATTCATAAATTAAGAATAGTAGGAGTCAGGAGTTAGGACGCAGAAAACGTTGATTACTTATTTACAAAATTACCAATTACAGTTTGTAATTTTACTCTTGCACAATCTCTTTCTTCTGTGGGTAAACAGGATAGAGCAAATTCAAACTCATCTAGCTTTTCGGCTAAGGCATTGACTAATTCTTGTTTACCTTCCGTGAGACTAAGTTCAGATTTTCCTGGATCAATTTCTGTAGATTCTAAGGACGCTAAAATTAAACTACTTTGGTGATTTTTTTCTAAATCAAACTTATTTTCTGCTTCAGGACTAATCATTTTAGATTTAGTTATTTCTAGAATCTCTTCAGTAGAATACTCTAAATCAGCTTGGGCTTCTTTTAATAGCTTTATGGCTTCTTTAAGCTTTTTCTTTGCTGCTTTTTCAATAATTTGTTTCTGCTCCAAAAGTAGAGACAATTCTTTTTGAGAATCTAATAATGCTTGCTGCTGCTCCTTGATTTTAGCTGTTTGGTTATTGATTTGAGTTTGAATTTGTGGGAGTGTCATTGTCTGGATTCCTTAAAGATTTATAGGGGATGTTTTATTAATTTTGTTCTCTTTATTGCTTCACAGTTTAATCAAGGTCGGTATAAATAAACTAACCATTTTCCAGCTACCTCCGCCTAATGGTAGTATAGCGGTTATAAATTCAATGCAATACAATTAAGAGTGGGAAAGCCTGAGCATGAGGCTTAATGATTGACTGTCTGTATCTTACTTAAGTGCGTGCCGCTATAGGGATTTTTATCATCTTTCTGATTTTTCAAATACTTTTTAATAAAGAATGACATAATAGTCAACACCGTTTGAATAATTTATCCTGGAAATTGGATGTTATGGGAATTGTCCACCCAACACTAGTTAGATATTGTTCAAAACTCAGATACTTGAATAAGTTGACAGATAATTGTCATGTATGCCTATACTAGAGTAAAAATATTACCATAACCACTCTAGCTAAAATAACTTTCAGTTATGAAAAAAGCTGTCTACTGGATAATGGGGGAAAGGGCAGGACGAATTATAGTTGGGACTTGGAACTGGTTATGGGGAATGCCTGTAGAGTCTGGTGGTAAAGTGGCTGTAGCAGTTGCTGAAGAATCCCTTCAGTCAATGCAAGAAGCCGTTCAAAAATTAGCTCAAGCCGTTGCGGCTCAAGAAGGGGCTTATAAGACTGCCAAAAATAAATATGAGACAAAAATTAAAGAATTTAAAACCTTAGAGCAGCAAGCCATGATTGCTCAAAAAGGTGGTAATGAAGAAGCGGCGCGAATGGCTATGGCTAAGGCTATTCAAACAGAGCAAATCTTACCTAAACTGGAGGAAATGGTTAAACAGGCCGAAACTGCTGTTAAGGCTTCTAAGGATAGGCTCAACCGGGAGCGCGTAAAATTAGAAACCTACAAATCTGATATGCAGAACATGAAGGATATGTCAGAGGTAAATGAAGCCCTGGCTATGATTGCTAAAGTCAATAATGAATTTGACATTGGTTCTGCTAAGAGTGATTTTGAAAAAGCAAAAGGTGCAGTTGAACGTCGAAATCTGAAGACAGAAGCTTTAGCAGAATTGTCGGAAAATCCAGTGGAAAAACTACAGGCCGAAATCGAAAATATGACCTTAGACGACGAAGTTGCCCGTCGTTTACAAAGATTACAAGATTCTAACCCTAAACAACTACCAGAATAATTAGGAATTTTTATGAGCCAGAAAAGTGGTCCGCCGCCTATTGTTTTCATTTTGCTATTCTTAGGGCTTATAGGTGGTGGTTATTGGTGGTTTTTTATGCGTAACCCTGGCCTAATAGTAAATAATTCCCCCACTGTCACCCCTGGGGCTTTCCCGTTACCAGGGACAGTGGCCAGCGGTACTACCGTAAAAATAGACGGTTCTACTAGTATGGTGACAATTAACCAAAGTCTCAAAAATGGCTTTGAGAAACAGTTTCCTGGTACGAAGGTGGAAGCTGTAGCGAATGGAACTGATAAGGGGATTCAGGCTTTATTGGCTGGTAAAGTTGAGATTGCGGCGGCTTCCAGACCATTGACAGCACAGGAGCAAAGTAAGGGATTAAAAGCTGTGATTGTAACACAAGATGCGATCGCTTTGATGGTCGGTACAGCAAATCCTTTTAAGCAAGGACTAACCAGTAGTCAAATTGCAGATATATTTCAGGGAAAAATTAATAACTGGTCAGCGGTGGGGGGTCCATCTGCGACTATCCGCGTCATTAATCGTCCAGCAATTAGTGGTACTCACCAAGGGTTTAAAGAATTGGTGCTAAAAGGAGCTAATTTTGGAACTACACCCAATATTAGAACATTACCACGAGATGCCACAACTCCCTTAATTCAAGCCTTGGGAACAGATGGTATTGGTTATGCTACCTTTGCTCAAGTTGCTAATCAAACACAGGCGCGAGTTCTCTCCGTAGATGGTTTGACTCCAGATGCAAGTAATTATCCTTACCAGCGATCGCTGTATTATGTCTATAAAGACCCTGCTAGTGCTGAAGTACAAGCATTGCTAGGTTATGCTACCTCATCTCAAGGACAACAGGCTTTAACGTTAGGAAACTAATACAGGCAAAATCAGCGGTTAGATTTGGGAGTTAGAGGTTAAAATGAGTTCTGACTCCTAAATTCTGACTTTTGGATTCTATTTTATTTATATTATCTTCTATGACTAGAACTCGTGAACCCTTAATTAGTTTAGCACTGTATCACGCCTTTAAGTGGTCGGTGATTAGCCCTTTGCTGCACACATACTTTCGTGGCAAGATTTATGGTGCGGAAAATGTCCCCCAATCTGGACCTTTAATAGTTGTTAGTAATCATGCTAGTTATTTTGACCCTCCTATAGTTTCTACTTCTGTCCTGCGTCCAGTCGCGTATATGGCTAAGGAAGAATTATTTAAAGTTCCTGTTTTAGCACAAGCAATTAAATTATACGGTGCTTACCCTGTTAGTCGCGGTAGTGCTGATCGCAATGCGATCCGTTCTGCTTTAGAATATTTAGATAATGGTTGGGCTGTAGGTGTGTTTTTAGAAGGTACACGCACTACTGATGGTCGCATTCATGACCCGAAAAGAGGTGCAGCCCTCCTCGCAGCTAAGGCCAAAGCTCCTTTTTTACCAGTGTGTTTATGGGGAAGTGAGAAGATTTTACAACCGGGTTCTTCTTTACCTCGTTCCGTACCTTTGACTATTAGAATTGGTCAATTAATTGACGCTCCCAGTTCTACTAAGAAAGAGGAATTGGAAATGGTTACTCAAAGGTGTGCGAACGCAATTAATGAAATGCACGATTTGGGCAGGTAAAATTTTTTACATGGCAGACAAGATGCCTACCCCATAAGGGTTTTCAACATAAATAATAAATGCGTTTTTATGTAAGTTAATTATCAAATTCAGCCTAATGCAACCCGAAAATTTACAAGTAGGTTTATTTGGATTAAATCATTCTAATAGAGATTTTTCTCAAAGAGAAAGTTGGGGAAAGAATCAATATACTATTGTCTATCTTGCTTTGAGTATTGCTCATGAATTTGAAAATTCAAGAGATAAATTACTCAATTATCTTCAACCTGTATGTAGTCAAATTGAAGATTGGTCAAGTATCCGTCAGGTATTGCCTTTTATTTCTCAAATTGTAGATAGTTTAGATACTTTAATAAGTGAAAATATAGCAAAATAAATACCACATATCTAATGTTATGATATCACTAACTGTTTAAATAAAATTCATGATTAATTTCTAAAAAAGCAAAAATGATGTAAAAAGTTTTTTATAGGGAACAGGGAATAGGAAATAAATTAGCACCTCAGAGGGTGTTTGAAAAGTTATGGTTGATGTATCAAATATTTTTTACCCCACCCTAACCCTCCCCTTATAAAGGGGAGGGAACTGGATTTTTATTGTTTCCCTCCTTTACAAGGGGGGATTAAGGGGGGTAGCAATGTGATGAAAATTACAGAATACCACTTTTCAAACATCCTCTCATTAGACTGGGAAACGATTCATATCCCCGACTTATTGAAGAAATCAGGGATATGGAAGATTAAGCTATAACTTCCACCGCTTTAACTTCTGGTAACAACTGCTTTACACCTTGCTTGACAAAAGCTTCCAAAACAGCTATTTTTTGATTTTGCTGGAATACAGTTTGCAAAACTTGACGCAGTTTGTCAATATCTAAAACATTTCCCGCTGCTATAGCCATTTCTTGCTGTTCAAAATATACAACTAAACTTAATCCAGCTACTCTGGTTAGGTAAGCAGCACTAACTCCTTCTACCATTCCCCCAGCAACAAAAGTAGCAATATTAGTTTTCAGAATACCTGTTACCGCTCTAGTTGAAAGTTCCACTAGGCCTAATTTCAATATTAAACTTCCCATAGTTACAGCCACTTGTCGCGCTTGTTCTACGGATATTTTCTGCTGATAAATATTACCTAAGTCTATTACCATTTGAGCCGTAATCGCCGCAGTTGCAAGAATATCTAAAGCAGGTACGGGATTAGCAAATGCTGCCGCTGCTGCAATCCATTGATATTGTTCTATAAAGGGTGTAGCTTGATCTCTTCTCACACCATTTAAACAATTTTTAGCTTCAGCTTTCAGTAATAATACTTGGCGGTTTGTGGTATTACATATTAACTGTTCCCTCCGCTGTTCGATAATTTCCCCTAATTGTTGTGTTAATTGCTGGATATCTGGCGTTGGTTGTTCCATCCATTCTTGGAAAGAACCATCTTCTTGATATTTTCGCACTTTCACAGGTACAGGACAGGCCGCAATAGCAACTACATCTGCACCAATTCGCTGCTTTAATGATTGTAAAATTGTAGCACTTGCTGAAGGTTGATATTGGTCTTGCTTGTTGAAAACCATCAAATTTGGCTGTTTTAGAGCTTTTAGCCGTTGTAAAACCTGAAATTCCGAATCTGTTAAATCACCGTTAGTCAGAAATAAGACAAAATCAGATTTCTCGATCATTGATAAGATGATAGTATCAGAATCTTCACCAATTACGGAAAATAAAGGCGCTGTTTCCGAAAAATCTACAGACATTCTCCGCAGGTTCTTAGTATTTTCAATAACCTTGATTAACGTACTTTTACCTGCGGATTTACCACCTGTCACTGCAATAGAAATTTCCTTTCTATTCAATTCTAAGGGCAATTTAGCCAGTTTTTCGCGGAGAATTGCTAGTTGGGGATGATTAGCTGCTTCTTGAGCAAGTTGATTAATTATTACTTGGGTTTGAGCGATCGCCTGTTCCACAACCACCCGGTCTATAATTGTATCATTTAACGGTTGACCTAATAGGGGCTGATTTTTTCTCCATAACCACAACCCCCCACCAACAGTTAAAGCTGTCAGGAGTGCAAATTCCCCCGCTGGTACTATTGAATCATGCCAACTGTCTAATATCCATAGGAAGAACGATAGTCCTAGTCCTCCTACTAAAATCGGTCGCTGTAACTTCACAATTGTGATTCTCCACATGAGGAAAAAGCTTTTACTTTCATTGTAGAGGGGAATTTTGCATTCAACTGTAAGGATTAACTGAAACTGTTCCCTGTCCCCTAGCTTTTTTTAAGTTTTGTGTATAGTGCTAGTATACTGTAGAGATTGAAGATGAGATTTAATCCGATAGTCCCGAATTTTGAGAAAAATCGTTGATGTCCGAATTATTGGCTAACACTGGAACTATTGCAGCGATCGCTACTGCTGTTGTCCCTCAACAAGGTAGTGTAGGTATTGTGCGGGTTTCTGGTGATCAGGCCATGGCGATCGCTCATACTCTATTTTACTCCCCAGGGCGACAAATTTGGGAAAGTCACCGCATCCTTTATGGTTATATCCGTCAACCCCAAACAAAGCAAATTATTGACGAAGCTTTATTATTAATAATGCAAGCCCCTCGTTCTTTTACCCGTGAAAATGTAGTAGAGTTTCATTGTCATGGGGGAATTATGGCGGTACAACAAGTATTACAACTATGCTTAGAAAATGGTGCAAGACTAGCTCAACCGGGAGAATTTACATTCAGAGCGTTTTTAAATGGTAGATTGGACCTAACCCAAGCGGAAAGTATCGCCGATTTAGTGGGAGCAAAATCACTTCAAGCTGCTCAAACGGCTTTAGCTGGATTACAAGGTAAATTAGCCCAACCTATCCGCAAACTACGATCTAACTGTTTAGATATTTTAGCAGAAATTGAAGCCAGAATTGATTTTGAGGAAGATCTACCACCTTTAGATCAACAAAGAATTATTGCAGATATTGAGCAATTAACGGCGGAAATTAGCAAATTATTAGCCACAAAAGAAAAAGGTGAATTATTACGAACTGGTTTAAAAGTGGCGATAGTAGGGCGGCCAAATGTGGGAAAATCAAGTTTATTAAATGCTTGGAGTCAAAGCGATCGCGCTATTGTTACAGATTTACCAGGAACAACCCGCGACGTGGTAGAATCTCAATTGGTTGTGGGAGGAATTCCCATTCAAGTATTAGATACAGCAGGGATTCGGGAAACAGTTGATCAGGTAGAAAAAATCGGTGTAGAACGATCTCGTCGTGCTGCTAATAATGCTGATTTGGTATTATTTACTATTGACGCGGCCTCCGGTTGGACACTAGCAGATCAAGAAATTTATGAACAAGTAAAACACCGTCCGGTAATTTTAGTAATTAATAAAATTGACTTAATTTCATTAGCAGAACAGGAAAATCTAAAATCTAAAATCCAAAATCCAAAATCCA
Organism: Aphanizomenon flos-aquae FACHB-1287; assembly: GCF_014698755.1. Lineage (GTDB taxonomy): Bacteria > Cyanobacteriota > Cyanobacteriia > Cyanobacteriales > Nostocaceae > Dolichospermum > Dolichospermum flosaquae. The sequence goes on from NZ_JACJTO010000011.1 coordinate 76,401, forward strand.
AAATTGTTACAGCAGCAGCCATAAATCAAGGAATTGATCATTTAGAAACAGCGATTTTAGAAATAGTTCACCAGGGAAAAGTTCAAGCTGCTGATCTGGATTTAGCAATTAATCAACGACAAGCAGCAGCTTTAACAAAAGCAAAGATTGATTTAGAGCAAGTACAAATGACAATCACAGATCAATTACCCTTAGATTTTTGGACAATTGATTTAAGAGGAGCAATTCAAGCATTAGGAGAAATCACAGGAGAAGAAGTTACAGAATCAGTTTTAGACCGGATTTTTAGCCGCTTCTGTATTGGTAAATAAGATTATTTATTGTTTACAGTCCCCTATACAGCGGTTTCCGCTGAAGATGAGGTACAAAGTTGAATCATGAAACTCTTGTGGTGCGGGCATCTTGTACCTCATAATACCGGGAAGTGCTGTAGCTCAAAATCACAGAATTTTAGTCGGTAATAATTTCTTTGATGATCACATAAGGTTCAACAATCAGAGCATTAAATCGCTTATCACGGTTGAGATTCCATTCTCCCACCTGATCTACCGTTGGCTTGATTAATAATTGTTCATCTATCCAATGTTGTACTGATGAAATATTATCACTAGCGATCGCTTCTCCCACGTCTAGTAAATCTAAATTCTCTGCTACCAAAATCACCGCATCTTTTTGGACATGGGGAATTAACCACTCCCATTCTGCTTGATCCAGATTTTGCTGTAATTTCTCCCGTAATTCCGACATAATTCCCCACTTTTTTGGTTATTACTTTCATTTTACCCGATAGGGAACTTTTTGTTAATAATTAGTATATAAATATACCTGTTAAATGAAGTGCTATGTAAATAAATATTACAAAATCCAGGTCAGTAATTACCTTTTACTCGTAAGTTGTATATAAAATAGTTAAAAGTAAGTTAAAAATAGGTTAAGGATAACTTAAATTATGGACACAACTAACAACAAACCGCCCACAGAAGACAATAATAAAACCAATCCTAAGGATGAGGAAGGTGAAAACTGCCACTACAAACTAGTATGGTCTTGTGAGCCAAACAGTTATCCTCGTTGTACTTCTCAATGGGTACTGGAATGTGAGCTAACTTGTTATTTACCTGAGTCCAACCTCGGAAAATAACTAGTAGGTTTTGATTGAGATTTGACTAGTTATAACTAGGACTTACCCCAGCACAGTACGTAAGTCCTAAGGAAATATTAAATTCTTAAATATTGATTAATCACAAAAAGTCTAGTATAATCATCGTGAAACAAACAAAATGAACACTATTAATAACTCGACGCTAAGGACACTGAACTTATTTTATGCAAGCTCAGTGAATTTGACTAGCTTGTGAAAGATGGTTTTGTGCGAAATTCCGAATATTCCCCGGTTCGGATCATGTCCAATCTATCTTCTTGATATTGTTGCGGGTGGGAAAACCTCTGAACTTTGTTCAGCAAAAGGACAAAAAATTTTGTCCACTGGTTTTTGTAACTATATCTACTTACACACCAGTTTAATTTTCCCTGCGGTTAAAACCACCTATATCAATACCCACCCAGGTCTGAAGACACACTCCTTACCCGCTTACCGTGAGTTCTTATGCCTAAAACAACACTCCAAAACCTTTATCAAGCCGACTTTGTGCTATGGGTTGAAAACACAGTAGACAAGTTAAAAGCTCGCAATTATCTTAATGTAGACTGGGAAAATTTAACCAAGGAGATAGAAGCATTAGCAGGAAGAGAGAGAAGAGAATTAGAAAGTCTTTTAACTAAGTTGTTTGAGCATTTACTAAAAGGCTATTATGTGAACACACCCGAGTTCTATCGCTGTTGGCAACTAACTATTAGTCGTACCCAGCAAGAAATGAAACGCATTATTAGAGATTCTCCTAGTTTGCGCGATTATTATTTAGCCATCAGGGACGAATGTTACCAAGATGCCATTAAAAACATGACGAAAGAACACGACAACAGGTTCCCGGGAATTTGCCCCTTTCCCCAGAATCTAGATGTTTTGTTAAATAGTTCAATTGTCTGAGTGCAAAGCTCGGTTTACCTAACATTAGGATAGCCGAGACAAAACGACAAATTTCGCGGACAAATATGTTATGACCGTGATGAACGTACTTACGCAGTTATTAAATTCTCTTGCCTTAGGCAATATCTAGACCATGACAAGAATATAACCGATACTCAGAAATTTGTCAAGGGGGTGTTTAATAATTTTACTATTTTTTACCCAACCTCCTCGGCAAAAATGCCCAAACCATGAATAATTCAGCTATTTTCAGGTTATAGATAATTTATTTTTCCTGACTTCTGCTATGTTATATTTATGAGATCCAGAATTGAAAATAACGTTTTATTTATCCATCATCAAGATGTCCCAGAATTTAAAAAAGGCGGTTCTGTGGTTAGAAATTCTTACTTTTGGGCTTTACGTTCAATTGCTGGACGTGCTAGACGTAATCATGATTGGGAATACGAGTCAGAAGTTTGGTTGGCCTTAGAAAGAATGCTTTTATCTTTTACTGAGTCTGGATATTTGGGTTATAAAGAAACGATATTAGAGTTTCCTTTGTCACAGGGTGAAATTCCTCCTCTGTTAAGAAGTGCCGCGACTTGGGAATAAATGATGATATATTAAATAATACTCTGATAATTAGTGTAATTACGCACAGGAGAGTCAGTTAATGAGAGAACCCGGTAAAAATTCCCCATTTCTATTTACTCAAGAAACTGCCACGGAAGTAGAACAAATGGGACTAACCTGGTTAGTGGTGGCGGCGATAATTACGGCAATTATCTGGCAAATACCCATAGGTAATTATATTCTATACCCATTTTCTATTTTAGCAACTTGGTTTCATGAAATGGGTCACGGTTTGATGGCCTTGATTTTGGGGGGACAATTTCAAAAATTAGAAATTTTTGCCAATGGTTCTGGTGTAGCTCATTATACTTTAAGTGGCGCGTGGGGATACCTTGGTATTGGCTTGGTAGCGGCTGCAGGTCCAATGGGTCCACCTATTGCTGGTGCAAGCTTAATTATGGCTTCTAGGAGTTGGAGAACCACTTCCTTGAGTTTAAAGATTTTAGGGGGATTTTTACTGCTGTCTACATTGATTTGGGTGCGTTCGTGGTTTGGTTTGGTGACAATTCCCCTGTTAGGTTTGATGATTTTGGCTGTTGCGCTAAAAACACCTATTTGGGTACAAGGGTTTGCAATTCAATTTTTAGGTGTCCAAGCTTGTATAAGTACCTATCATCAACTTAATTATTTATTTAGTTATACTGCTGGTCCGTTGGGACTTTCAGATACAGGGCAAATGCAGCGGTATTTGTTTTTACCTTATTGGTTTTGGGGGTTATTAATGGCCATGGCTTCATTGATGATTTTAGTCCAAAGTCTCCGTATTGTCTATTCCAAAAAGCAGTAATTAATGCTGGTTCAAGAAATGTAAAATTGCCTTTTTATAAAGACAATTTTTGACGTTAACCTACGTACTTAAATGATGCTCTAGCAAAGAGGCTATGGCTTGTGGATGAACTTTTTTATATTGCTGTTTACCTAATATTAAAGCACAATTGGGGGCGCTGGTACAGCGTTTTTGACAGTCGGTATGTTCAATTGTCACTTTATCAGATAACCCGCGGTCGCCCAAGGTTTTTTCTAAGTCCGATAATAACGCTTTCGCACCCCTTTTTAGACAGCCAGATTTTTGACATACCATAATTTTGGCTTGAGGTGGGGGAGGTGGATTGTCGAGGGGACAAAAACCAATTGCTTGGATTTGATAAGGTTGTAATTTCAGTTGATTACGGGGATTTAATTTACTAATAGCATCTATCCGAATTTGTTCACCGGGGACTAAAGATGAAATCAGGGAAGAGCGTAAATATTTAGGGATTTTGATTTTGATATTTCCTGCGGGAATTGCTAATTGTAAATGTTTATATTTCCCAACTTTTTTACCCAGAAACCCTAAAAACTGTCCTTCAATATTCAATTCTGATAAAGTCAAATATTTTTCACCCATTTGCAATAACTCAATTTATTCAAGAGAAAATAATCAACCCTACTTCGGTGATATTAATGATTTCCAGGAAGAGGGAAGAGGAAAAAAGATTTTTACCTTTTACCTCCTGTAAATTTTGTGAGATTTTAAGAAAGACGTTTAGCTTCTACAGTTAGGGGTAAACGACTTTTATCGGGAAATTCACTAAATTCTAATTCCCAACCATTAGCTAAAGTGAGAATTTTACCTGTTTCACTATCTGTTTGTTTGACTACTTCTTCTTCTAGGTCTTTTTTAGCGACATAGACAACTAAAGTACCAGCATCATTCATGCGTAACATTACTTTCATGTTTTTCCTCAGCAGATTCTAGTTCTCTTGTTCGACAACCAATGATGTACCCTGTTTCTAAAAAATGTACAGCATAGATATAATACGCTTGCAAAAATGTGCCAATGCTGGAAACATAACCAACATCACCAATTTTTGCTAAAACTTCTCCAATTTCTCTACCGGGAAAAGTTCCATCGTTTTTGATTAGTTTCTTAACTCGGACTTTTTGACCAATTTCAAAAATAGGTTGCGAGTTGAGTTCTATTTCATCACGTTGCATGGGAATACCTTTTTTCGCTGACTAAATTTAATAATTCTTCTGTAGTGAGACTGCGTTTTTTGAGGATTGATTGCTGACGGACTACATCTAAAATAGCTTGGGTTTCTTGAGAATCAAGAAAGATGCCATGCTGTTCTAATAGATTAGATAATAAATGCCGACCAGAATGTTTACCTATGACTAAACGCCGTTCCCAACCCACATCTTCAGGAGCATAAGGTTCATAAGTAACGGGGTTTTGCAGTACACCATGAGCATGAATACCGGACTCATGAGCAAAGGTATTTTCACCCACAATTGCTTTCCAAGGTTGAACTTTAGCACCAGAGGCTTTAGCGACTAATTGAGATAGTTTTAACAAGTGTTGAGTTTGAATTCCTAAATCAACACCGTAAATGCATTTTAGAGCCATAATTATTTCTTCTAAAGCTGCATTTCCGGCTCTTTCTCCTAGTCCATTAACGGTAGTATTTACAGATACAGCACCAGCTTTTATTCCGGCTAAGGCATTGGCAGTTGCTAATCCAAAATCATTATGGGTGTGAATCTCAATAGGAATTGATAGAGTTGATACTAAATGCTTAACTTTTAGGTGAGTTCGGAAGGGATCAAGTACCCCAACTGTATCACAAAAACGAAACCGAGATGCTCCCCATTCTTGAGATAATAGGGCAACATCTTGGAGAAAATTTTCGTCGGCTCTAGAAGAATCTTCTCCTCCAACTGATACCCAAAGACCTTGATCTAATGCGAAGCTAATACAGTCTTTTAGTTTTTGTAAACTTACTCGCCATTGACCATGAAATTTAGCGGCAATTTGAACTCCAGATACGGGAATGGCAATGTGTACTCGCTGCAATCCACAGGCTATAGAAGCTTTAATATCTGAGATTACAGCCCGATTCCAGCCTAATAATTTAGCGTTAAGATCTAAGTTACGAATGGCAACAATGGCGCGAATTTCTTCTTCTCCCATGGCGGGAATTCCTACTTCTAATTCATGGACACCAATGGTATCTAAGAATTGAGCGATCGCTACTTTTTCTTCTAGGTTAAAAGCAACACCTGCCGCTTGTTCTCCATCCCGTAATGTCGTATCATTAATCATGATTTGATACATTTTCAACATCCCTCTAGCGGAGTTTTTTCTAATATCCTTGTTCGCTACAATTCTTTAAAGTCGTAGATGGACAATAAATATTTAGTTGAGCGAATAAATCATGATTCATGATTTACGATCCTTAATTATTGATCAAATATTTCTGTTGCATCTGTATGGAAGAAAACAAAAAATAAGTATAATTTAGAAAGTATTTTTATTGGTGTTATTTATTGATTTTATGGATAACAAATAACCTATAAAAATCTTGGTAAATTATGTAAAAAACAACATACTTGTTCTAGTAATTATGATTTTTACCTCATGTTTTTACTGATAATTTTCTATTTACTTAGATTCAGGATGTTCTGCAAGCCAATCAAAAATTCTGTCTAGTTGTTGTAAATCCACTAAACCATATTGCCAAAGCAGCATTGGTAATGGTCCATGATTAAATTCAGGATGTCGTGTTGCTACAGCAATATCAGCCTGGGAAAGTGCTAGTTCTTTTTGGAGAAATTGCAACAACTTTTTATTACTACTCTTAATTACCATAATTGAACATTAACAATTGCAATCAATATAAAGTACAAGATTCCCATTAGCAATTACTATTTCTTTTAGTTTTAGCAAACTGGGTGAAATTAAGCTTATGCGAATTATCTTCAATATGCAAGATAGTTTGTGAGTGAATAATGACTTGAGAAGAATCGGATTTACATCCAAAATTAACTTCTGATATGTTTTTAATTAAACATTCCTAAAATCATTAATAGTGATTATTCATACTCGTTAAAACCCAATCTCATTACACAAACAATTTTCTAACCATGTCACCAATTGATAACGAGGGGCAAAAAATTGCATCAATATACTATTAACAATAATTGCTTCTTGCAAGTTATTAATTTGTACACACAAAGACCCATCCGGGGAACAAGAACAGGAAATCATCAACTCTTGCAAACGGTGATAAATACACCATCTATCACCTAAAGGGATTTGCAAGATTTGTTCACCTATGGTTAAAAAATTACAATTTGGTGACATGAGTAAAATTTACGGAGTTAAGGTTATTGATCATCTTGATGATGATTTGTGAGAGTTTGAACTTGTTGTTCTAATTGCTCAATGCGGGTAAGTAAAAAACGAATTACACCTGCTTCTATGTCGGGTAATTTGTCATGTTCTAAGGGAGAAATGTGGTTACTAGACTTAGGAGCAATAATCCGTCCAGGAATGCCCACAACAGTGGCATCTGGAGGCACATCACGTAAAACAATTGATCCTGCACCGATGCGAACTCGGTCACTAATTTGAATATTTCCTAATACTTTGGCACCCGCACCGACGACCACATTATTACCCAAAGTTGGATGACGTTTACCGCTTTCTTTGCCAGTTCCTCCTAATGTTACACCCTGATAAATAAGAGCATAATCTCCGATAATGGCAGTTTCACCAATTACCACACCCATGCCATGATCAATAAATACACCCTTGCCAATTTTTGCCCCTGGGTGAATTTCAATTCCTGTCAAAAACCGTCCCCAATGGGAGATAAACCGAGGAATAAAACTCATTTTATGGAGGTGTAACCAATGTGCAAGACGATGTAAACAAAGAGCATGAAATCCAGGGTAACAAAATATGACTTCTAACCAATTACGTGCGGCTGGATCACGGTCAAAAATAATCCGAAAATCACTAATTAATGGTTCTAAAAAAGCTCTAGAATTTACATTTTTTTCTGGCTTTGTATTTACGGTTTCGGTTTTACTGATTATGTTTAAAGACTGGTGCATTGGTACTGTTAGGTGAAATAATTTTGTACAGTTTTTATCTTTATATCAGATGACTCTCCCATGGAAAAAATTAGCAATGCAGATTAAATTTATTAAATTTATTAAGCTTGTACTCAATATGTTTAACTCCCTATTTAACAGAACTTTAGATTTTTTGTTGGGGTAGGGGTACTAGCTTTTTCTAACTGGGGTACTGGTATTTTTGGTTCAGGGATGCCGCATTTTTGTACTCAAGATAAATCTCTTAACCTGTGCGACTTTGCGGCTATTTAGGTAAGATATTTTGAGATATATTCAGTTGTACTCATTTCCTGATAAACCTTGTCTTGATGATAATAAATATATTAAAAAAGAACATAAAATTAATGCAGCGTAACCCACTGTTCATTACTGATTGTAGGTTACGCTGTCTCTAACTAAGAAGGGAAGAAATATTTCATCTTAATCTTAATCTGAATGTTAGTATCAGTATTGGTTTTAGCTTTAGATACATTAACATTAGTATTAGTTTTAGGTACAGTAACAGCCGAATCATTAAACTTAGGCGGTCCGGTCAAAACTTCTGGATTATTAGAAAACCCAAAACCTTCCTTTGGAGCACGCAAAAAATTAGTATCAAGATTACCATTTTTGTTGGCATCGTGAAATAATGCAACAGCATAATTACCTGGTTTCAATTCAGTGAAAGTAAGTTTTTGAGGTATGTCTTTGATCTCTATACATTGAGATTTAAAAGCCTTTTTACTATCACTAGGAAATCCTTCAGCCTGATTGAAAAGCGTAGTACAAATTTGTCCAGATTTGTTTCTGAGTCCTTCTACTTCAATTATTAGATTAACATTTAAATCTGCTAAATCTGCCTTAGCATTAGCTAAAAAGAGTAAATTTCCCAATATGGGGAGCAGTAATATTAGTCCCCGGATTGACGCTTGACCTAATGCAGTGTTTAACTGTTGCTTCATTAATTTACCCTCTATTAAATAAAACTAATATGTTACTCAGTCATGCGTAACAAACGCAAGAATTTCACTGTATCAGTATAGCAAAAAGTAACAAAATGTCAAAAATCATCTATGGTGACAGAGAAATTAATTGATAAGTAAGTGAATAGCAGAAAACCGACACAAGTAACGGGAGGTAAAATTGCCCAAAAGATTATAATGGGTATATGTGGGAAGGGTACAAAAAAACCGCAGTTAGAGGATTTAGAGAGGCTTTATCTTTATTCAATTAGACTGAACAATTATGTACTGGCTCGCTCAAATATCAGCAATGTATAGGCTGACATTGACAGGGGTAAGCAACTTGTCTTTGTCTTCACCAGACCTATCATATCATCGAAAAATTAAAAAAATATAAATTGCATTTTTAGAGAAAAAAAATGATAGGCTGTATACATACGGTAAATTTCAGACTTGTCAGGTGTTTTCAAAGGAAAGTGGAATTTAGTACCCTCTCCTTGACTCCAGGGAGGGGTGTTTGCTTGGGTAAAAACTGATGTTGTAGGAAAGTTGAGTACAGTTGAATTTCAAAAAAACGGATAAAAATCTGGCTGAAATCCTTACAGAAATTGAGTTTGAGATGAGTACAAAGAAATCCTGAACCCCTAACTATAAATACTCGTACCCCTAATTATAAATACTCGTACCCCTACCCGAAAAAATCTTTTTTAATTTTTGTATCGTTGCAATAGAAGGATTTAAGAATTTGAGTACAAACATAATAAATCTAATAAGTTCTATCCAATGTCTTGGAAGGGGGGGGTAAAAAAAGGGCTGCTATAAATCATTTATCGCCAATCACTTAATGCTCCTTAACAAAACGAAGTTAGCAGTCAAAAGTGAGTGGAGGGATGAGATTAGCACCATGTCTAAAATAATTTAGATATTGGCAGTAGTAACAGCATCTCCCACAGTGGCTCTCAAGTCCACCGCAAACAGCGAAATTCAATGACACTACCTGCTACCAACATTCTCACCTCCGACCATCAGGATTCTATGATCATCCCCGCTAAATCTGGTAATTGCGGTTGCGACAGCAGCACAACTCCAGAAATGGACGAAAAACTTATAGAACGCATTTCTAAACACCCCTGTTATAGCGAAGAAGCTCATCATCATTATGCACGGATGCACGTTGCTGTTGCTCCAGCTTGCAATATTCAATGTAACTATTGTAACCGCAAGTATGACTGTGCTAACGAAAGTCGTCCGGGGGTAGTGAGTGAACTGCTCACACCAGAAGAAGCTGCCCATAAAGTGTTAGTAATTGCCGGTAAAATTCCGCAAATGACCGTATTGGGAGTTGCTGGACCTGGTGATCCTTTGGCTAATCCAGAAAAAACTTTTCGGACTTTTGAATTAATTGCAGATAAAGCGCCAGATATTAAATTGTGCTTATCTACTAACGGTTTGATGCTAACAGAATATGTTGATCGCATTAAACAATTAAATATAGATCACGTTACCATTACTCTTAATACTATTGACCCCGAAATAGGTGCACAAATATATTCTTGGGTTCACTATAAACGCAAGCGTTATAGAGGAGTTGAAGGGGCAAAAATTCTCCTGGAAAAACAGTTAGAAGGATTGCAAGCTCTCAAGGAAGCTGATATTTTATGCAAAGTTAATTCTGTGATGATTCCGGGAATTAATGATAAACATTTGGTAGAAGTTAATAAAGCTATTCGGGAGAGAGGAGCATTCTTACATAACATTATGCCGCTAATTTCTGCACCAGAACATGGTACACATTTCGGTTTAACCGGTCAACGTGGACCAACAGGAAAAGAACTAAAAGAGGTTCAAGATAATTGTTCTGGTAATATGAAAATGATGCGCCACTGTCGTCAGTGTCGAGCAGATGCGGTAGGATTATTAGGAGAAGATCGTAGCCAGGAATTTACTAAAGATAAATTTTTGGAAATGACTCCAGAATATAACTTTGAAACCCGTCAAGAAGTTCACGAAGGTATTGAGAAATTTAGAGAAGAAATTAAGGCTGCAAAAGATAAAGTATTGACTGGCAAAAAATCTGCTAATAATCCTAAAATTTTGATTGCAGTAGCCACAAAAGGCGGTGGATTAGTTAACCAACATTTCGGACACGCTAAAGAATTTCAAGTGTATGAAGTTGATGGTAATGAGGTTCGTTTTGTAAGTCACCGGAAGATTGATCAATATTGTCAAGGTGGTTACAGCGAAGCAGCTACCGCAGATAATATAATGAAAGCGATCGCAGATTGTAAAGCAGTTTTGGTATCGAAAATAGGCAATTGTCCCAAGGAAAAACTAGAAGCAGCAGGAATACAAACTGTTGAAGCCTACGACGTAATTGAAAAGGTTGCTTTAGAATTTTACGAGCAATATGTTCAGATTAATAAGTAATAGGTAATAGGTAATAATTTCCCTGGCTTAACACCTAATCATCTATTATCTTTTACCTCTTCACCAATTTACGCAAAGGTAAATAATCATGGCTTACAAAATTACTAGCCAGTGTATTTCTTGCAAGTTGTGTTTACCTGTTTGTCCTACTGGTGCAATTCAAGAAGTTGACGGTAATTATTGGATTGATTCTCAACTTTGCACAAATTGCGCTGGTAGTATTTACACCGTACCTCAATGTAAAGCCAGTTGTCCGACTGTTGATGGTTGCATTAAACAACCTAGTGATTATTGGGAAAGTTGGTTTGCTTATTACCACCGTGTTTTGGCAAAGTTAACTAATAAACAAGACTACTGGGAAAATTGGTACAAATCTTATTCTCAGAAGTTTTCTCAACAGTTACAAAAACATCAAGGACAAGTAGTTATATAGGCGATGTGATGGGTAATAGGTAATATTGTCCCCAATTGCCTATCACCCATCACCAATCACCAATTCTCGCTGATTACTCATAATCTTTATATGGAAATTATGGAAAATAATTGTATCTATCTTGATAATAATGCTACCACTAAAATAGATCCTCAAGTTGTTGAGGCTATGATGCCTTATTTGACGGATTATTATGCTAATCCTTCTAGTATGCACACCTTTGGTGGACAATTGGGAAAAGCTGTAAAAGCAGCCAGAGAACAAATTGCTGCTTTACTGGGAGCAGAAGAATCAGAAATTGTTTTTACCAGTTGCGGAACTGAAGGTGATAATGCTGCTATTTATGCGGCGTTATTAGCTCAACCAGAAAAACGTCATATTATCACTTCTCAAGTAGAACATCCTGCAGTTTTAAATGTTTGTAAACAATTAGAATCTAAAGGTTATCAAGTTACCTATTTGTCGGTCAATTCTCAAGGACAAATAGACTTGAATGAGTTGGAAGCTTCTTTAACTGGTAACACTGCTTTAGTAACAGTAATGTATGCCAATAATGAAACCGGCACAATTTTTCCCATTGAAGAAATTGGTGTTAGAGTTAAGGAATATGGAGCTATCTTCCACGTTGATGCAGTGCAAGCGGTAGGCAAAATACCCTTAAATATGAAGACCAGTACCATAGATATGTTAACTATATCTGGTCACAAAATTCATGCTCCTAAAGGTATTGGTGCTTTGTATGTTAGACGTGGGGTTCGTTTCCGTCCTTTCTTAGTTGGTGGACATCAAGAACGAGGACGCAGAGCAGGTACAGAGAATGTTCCCGGAATTATTGCTTTAGGGAAAGCTGCGGAATTGGAATTATCATATTTAGTAGAAGCAATAAAGAAAGAAAGAAAGTTGCGCGATTATTTAGAAGAATCTCTTCTGGTTAAAATTCCCGATTGTGAAGTAAATGGTGATATTAAAAATAGATTACCAAATACTACAAATATCGGTTTCAAATATATTGAAGGTGAGGCAATTTTGCTCTCTTTAAATAAGTACGGTATTTGTGCTTCTTCTGGTTCTGCTTGTACTTCTGGTTCTCTTGAACCTTCTCATGTTTTACGAGCTATGGGTTTACCTTATACTACTTTACATGGTTCGATTCGCTTCAGTCTTTCTCGCTACACAACTGAGGCTGAAATTGAAAAGGTAATTGCAGTTATGCCGGAAATTGTTGACCGTTTGCGGGCTTTATCTCCCTTTAAAAATGATCATGCAGATTGGTTACAACAACAGTCAATTATCAGTAGTCATTAGTCAGTGGTCAGTAGTAAGTAAAAACTGACTGCTGACCAATCAAAAATTACGAATCACCGATCTAAAATCCAAAATCTAAAATTAACTATGTGGGACTACACTGATAAGGTATTAGAGTTATTTTATGATCCTAAAAACCAGGGCGCAATTGAAGAAACTGGTGAAGCTGGTGTGAAAGTTGCAACTGGTGAAGTAGGAAGTATTGCTTGTGGTGATGCTTTAAGATTACATTTGAAGGTTGAAGAAGCAACAGATAAAATTCTTGATGCACGTTTTCAAACTTTTGGTTGTACTAGTGCGATCGCTTCTTCTAGTGCTTTAACTGAAATGATTAAAGGTTTAACTTTAGATGAAGCTTTGGGAGTTACAAATAAGGAAATCGCTGATTATTTAGGTGGTTTACCTGAAGCAAAAATGCACTGTTCTGTTATGGGTCAGGAAGCTCTAGAAGCTGCGATTTATAATTATCGAGGCATTCCTTTAGAGGCACATGACGATGAAGAAGGTGTCCTCATCTGTAGCTGTTTTGGAATAACTGATGCTAAGATAAAGAAAGCAGTTGCACAAAACAATCTCTTCAGTGCAGAGCAAGTAACAAATTATGTAAAAGCTGGTGGCGGATGCGGTTCTTGTTTAACGAAGATTGATGATATAATCAGAGAAGTAAAGCAGGAAGCCGCCAATAAAAATCTCCACAGCTATAAGGCGAAAGCTAAAGCAGAAATTCCTAGTTCAGAGCAAAAAAGACCATTAACTACAGTTCAAAAAGTTGCCCTGATTCAAAAAGTATTAGATGAAGAAGTCCGACCCGTTTTAATCGCTGATGGGGGAGATGTAGAACTTTATGATGTAGAAGGCGATAAGATTCAAGTCATTCTTAAAGGTGCTTGTGGTTCATGTTCTAGCAGCACTGCTACTTTAAAGATTGCAATTGAAGCGAGATTACGCGATCGCATCAGCAAAGAAATCACCGTCGAAGCAGTTTAGTAAACAACAGCTAATAGTAAGGGTTTACACCGTAAACCCCTACAACTAACAAACAAAAATCCTACAAACCAATAAATACTATGAACACCATCAAATTTTCTGTAGAGCGATCGCCTCCATAGATAGCGACGTTCTACAAACGCTCACCGCCGTAGAACTTTGGCCGTGAGAACCAACAGACAAAACCACCAATCAACTAATTCTAGGAAACACGAACAATGACTGAAGAAAAAATTAGACAGATAGCTTTCTACGGCAAGGGCGGTATCGGTAAATCTACCACTTCTCAAAATACTTTAGCCGCTATGGCTGAAATGGGTCAACGCATCATGATCGTAGGTTGCGATCCTAAAGCTGACTCCACCCGTTTGATGCTTCACTCCAAGGCTCAAACAACCGTTCTTCACTTGGCTGCTGAAAGAGGATCTGTTGAAGACCTAGAACTTCATGAAGTAATGCTCAAAGGTTTCCGCGACGTTAAATGCGTGGAATCCGGTGGTCCAGAACCCGGTGTAGGTTGCGCCGGTCGTGGTATTATCACTGCTATTAACTTCCTAGAAGAAAACGGTGCTTACACAGACTTAGATTTCGTATCTTACGACGTACTAGGTGACGTTGTATGTGGTGGTTTTGCTATGCCTATCCGTGAAGATTAAGCTATTTTGTCTAGGGTTTTTGTTAATGCAATTGGTTGGGAATTTTTATTTTTTTATGCCCTATTTTTGCCCTGGGAAATTTTGGGGAAATGGGGTTTTTGTTAGGGTTTATTCTTTTGTTTACCCTATTTTGTCCCTAGTGTCAAGGGGGATACATGATTTTTGATAAATGTGTTACTTTTTGGTTATTTTTAAGTGATATCTCATTTTTAATAACCCATTAATAATAGAGTGGAATAAGATAATTTGTTACATTTTATTAAAATCAGTTATTACTATAGTCAGATTTTATATACATATATAATTATGTTGTATAATGTATTTTTGTAACTTTTTATTGTATTTTGATAGTCAAATGGAAGATACACGCAATAAGATTATCAGTTTTGTCGAATATGTCCGCAAGTTGACAGGGGATGAAAAAGGTGAAGCACAAGTATTTTGCGATCGCCTTTTTCAAGCATTTAATCATGAAGGCTATAAAGAAGCAGGAGCAGAATTAGAGTATCGGGTAAAAGTTAAAGGAAAATCAACTAAGTTTGCTGATTTATTATGGCGGCCTCGTTTACTACTAGAAATGAAAAAACGAGGTGAAAAGCTAGAAAAACACTATCAGCAAGCATTTGAATATTGGTTAGAATTAGTTCCCCAGCGTCCAAAATATGTAATTCTCTGCAATTTTGATGAATTTTGGATTTATGACTTTGATATACAACTGCGAGAACCAGTAGATCAAGTTAAATTAGAAGATTTACCAACCCGCTTTACTGTCTTAAACTTTCTCTTTCCTGAAAATCGCAAACCTCTATTTAATAACAATTTGGTTGACGTTACCCGCAAAGCCGCAGATAACGTTGCCCAAGTTTTTAATCGTCTCGTTGAAAGAGGAGAAAAACAAGAAATTGCCCAGAGATTTATTCTTCAGTGTGTTGTTTCCCTATTTGCAGAAGATATTGATTTATTACCCAGAGGATTATTTAGTGAATTTTTAGATGATTGTCGTTCTAATCGGATTAGTTCCTATGATTTAATTGGTGGACTTTTTCGACAAATGGGAAGTCAACGCCCAGCCCCTAACGATAGTCGTTATCGAGATGTACCTTATTTTAATGCAGGGGTATTCTCCAAAGTTGAACCAATTTCACTTACGAGAAGCGAAATTGATCTTTTAGCATCAGCAGCAACAGAACGTTGGTCAAAAGTTGAACCAGCTATTTTTGGGACATTATTTGAATCTAGCATGGGTAAAGAAGAACGTCATGCTTTGGGCGCACATTATACCAGCCCTGTAGACATTCAAAAAGTCATCTTACCTACCATTGTGCGACCTTGGGAAGAACGCATTGACGCGGCTACAAAGTTAAATGAGTTATTAATACTCAGACAAGAATTAATTAATTTTACAGTTCTTGATCCAGCGTGTGGAAGTGGTAATTTTCTTTATGTTGCTTATCGAGAACTCAAGGGACTAGAGGCAAAATTACTAACTAAAATTCATGAAAATTTTGGACTGAGAAATAGATTATCTATTGGCACAATGTCCCTCATTAAAACAACCCAATTTCACGGTATTGACATCAAACATTTTGCGGTAGAACTGGCAAAAGTAACTTTGATGATTGCTAAAAAGTTAGCATTAGATGAAGAAAATAAGTTACTTGATGTAGCGCAAATGAGTTTACCTATAGAAATTGATCGCGCTCTACCTTTGGATAATTTAGATAAAAATATCCGTTGTGATGATGCTTTATTTTGTGATTGGGTGACAGCAGATGCAATTATTGGCAACCCTCCCTATCAATCAAAAAATAAAATGCAGCAGGAATATGGAGTAACCTATGTCCGTGAAGTCAGAGAAAAATATGCAGAAGTACCTGGAAGAGCAGATTATTGTGTTTACTGGTTTCGTCGGACTCATGATGCTTTAAAAGATGGTGGACGGGCTGGACTTGTTGGTACAAATACCATCCGTCAAAACTATTCCCGCGAAGGTGGTTTGGATTATATAGTCAATAATGGCGGAACTATTACCGAAGCAGTTTCTACTCAAGTTTGGTCAGGGAGTGCAGTTGTTCATGTTTCTATTGTTAATTGGATTAAAGGTGAAGAACTGAGTCAAAAGAAACTATATACCCAGATTGGAGATGATAAAGATAGTCCTTGGGAAGTTTTAGAAGTAGATAAAATTAACTCTTCCTTATCTAATAAATTTGATGTTACTCAAGCCAAAAAACTGGTGATTAATGTAAAATCAGGAACTTGTTATCAAGGACAAACTCATGGACATGAAGGATTTTTGCTAACTCCTCAAGAAGCTGCTACGATGATCCGACAATCAAATAATAATGCAGAAGTGATATTGCCTTACTTGATAGGAGATGATTTATTATCAGAAATCCCTCCACTACCACAAAGATATGTTATAGACTTTCATCCCCGTAATCTTCTCACTTGCAAGAAATATTCTGCCCCATTTAAAAGAATTGAATCAATGGTACTACCAACCCGCGAAAATGCTGCAAAGGAAGAACGAAAGCGGAATGAAGAACTATTACAAAAAGATTCCAAATCTAAAGTTAATAGACATCATCAAAATTTTCTTACTAAATGGTGGCTACTTTCCTATTCTCGTGCTGAATTAATTGAAAAACTCAATCAGCTTTCTCGTTATATTGTTTGTAGCAGAGTCACAAAAAGACCTATCTTTGAATTTATTGATTTTAGAATCAGACCTAGTGATGCTTTACAAGTATTCCTATTATCAGATGATTATTCCTTTGGAATTTTACAATCTGATATTCATTGGCAATGGTTTAATGAACAATGTTCAACCCTAAAAGGCGATTTTCGTTACACATCCAATACTGTTTTTGATTCTTTTCCTTTTCCCCAAAATCCCAAATTATCACAGGTAAAAAAAGTAGCATTAGCAGCAGTTACATTGCGACAATTAAGACAAGAACTGATAACAGAACATAAATTGAGTTTACGCGAACTTTATCGAACCCTAGAATTGCCAGGACAAAACCCTCTTCGCAAAGCACAGGAACAACTTGATAAAGCAGTCCGTCAAGCTTATGGCATGGAAGCCAAGGAAGATGTATTAAAGTTTTTGCTAGAGTTAAATTTTGCAGTTGCAGGCAGAGAAACAAATAATTTACCTGTAGTAGCGCCTGGTTTACCTCCCTGTGTAACTAATTCCAGCGAATTGATTACAAATGATTGTGTAAAAATGCCAGAGTAAAAGTTAATAGATTAATATCAGCGAAGATATAGCGATCGCTTTTCGGGTATTGTGGGTTTTGAGAGCGATCGCTTCTACTAAAAACGGTATAATACTTTTATTCTCAAGGATAATACTCATGGAAATCCAAGAACTTAAAGCAATAATCAAAGAAAGCATCCGCGAAGTTTTGCGAGAAGAAAGAATGTTACTTTGTCAAGTCCTCATACCCTATGTAAGTGACGAAGAACAAGAAGAACTAGATGAAATGTTTGGTTCACCATCAGATTATCAAGATGAAGAATTAGTTGATATGACAGAGTGGGTAAAACATGGCCATAAAATTTCGTAAGAATGCTATTAAGTTTTTAGAAAAAGCAAATCTTGAAGATGCTGAGAAAATTCAGGAAAAAATATCCCAACTTCTACTTTTTGTCGAAGAACAAGCCATTATTCCCTTTACAGAATTTGATATTAAAAAAATGAAAGGAGATTGGGAAGGATTTTATAGATTACGTATTGGTAAAATCAGAATTGTCTTTACAGTTAATACCCAATCTGGTGAAGTTGAAATTTTCACAATTGGTGCAAGAGGAGATGTTTATAAATAAACACTTTTCCCATGTTGTTGAGTTATGAGAGCGATCGCTTTTCTGGTGTTGTGGATTGTGGGTGCGATCGCTATAATAATTATGAAGGTGGATAAATTATAATATTTTATGGACTACCACAAAATTATCACCATTGAACCTGGAAAACGTAGCGGCAAACCTTGTATTCGAGGAATGCGAATAACTGTATATGATATTTTAGAATATCTTGCAGGTGGTATGACAGAAGCCGAAATTCTCTAAGACTTTTCCGAACTTACCTCAGAAGATATTAAAGCCTGTCTTACTTTTGCTGCTGACCGTGAGAAAAAGTTAGCTGAATTATCTCCCATTTTTCATCATCCAAACCAACATTCCTAAAATGTCTTCTACTGGAGGTAAAGGATAATCAGACAAATCAATAGTCACAGTATCACCCTCTAACTTTAAAAATCGCCATTGTGTACCACTACTAATTACACCGTAAATAACCCTAAGAGGATTATTTTTAGCAGCATTAAATCTTTGCGCGGCCACCATCTCTGCAATACATTGTCCAAACCCAGTTCTTAAATCAGCCTTTTTCGCTTCGACAATGACAATTACAGGAGCTTCAATTTCTAACACTTCAGGAGAACTACTTAATAGAAAATCGCAAATTCCATTAAGTCCCACTGACTCATCAACTGTAAAATCTTCACCCGAAAATAAACTAACTTGCCGATCTAAAATTCTTCTGACTTCTAACAAAACTGGGTAAATAATCCCTTCAGAACGCGCCTTTTCACTAGCAGAACCAGCCAGCGGTAAACTTTCTTCAAGATATGCTTTTAGCGTCACAGATGGTTCAATTTTTTCAAGAACAGGAATAAAACGCCCACCTTCTTGAGTTTTTAACCCAAAAGCCTCTTTAACCTTACCAATAGATGTAAATTGACTATAAGACATATCTTGTAACATTCCTCGTTTTATAAAATTACTCTTTGTGTCTCTGCGTGAGGCTAACTCTTATCTTAACTCAATTTTCATCAAACTGTGTCCCATCTGTAACCTCAATCTTTCATTCTCAATTCTTAACCGATCATTTTCCCTTTCAAGGTGAATAACCATCTCTTGTAACTCTTCCGCCTTTGATTTTTTCTTAATTGCTTCCTCAATTGCCACATTGCGATTTTCTAAACTAAACCACTTCTGATAAATTGAAGTGTGCATATTCACAGAATGACCCAAATTATCAGCCGCAGCTTTAATAGGAATCCCCATTAAATGCGCTCTAATTGCCCAAGCGTGACGCAAATCATAGGGTTGAAAAGGAATCTCTACAAATCTAAACCATCTATCTGTACCATGTCGCACTGCATTAATTTGTTTACTGGTAATTTTATCGGCAATTTTTGTTTTTAATAACTCAATTGCTTCCTGATCATTCTTTAAATTAAAACTCTCAATCCAACGCGGATATAATGGTAATGCTTCCCTATCTCCAGTTTTACATTCTTCATTTACTCGCCATGTATTCATAGTATTATCTGATGATAACCACCAATCTAAATCAGGTTTAACAAAAATTTCTAATGGTCTTAATCCATAAGTTGCCAACATTCCATATACCCATCTCCATAATTTCCAATTGTTCCGATCTTCCCTATTTATTAACTTAGTAGGACGGTTTAAAGCATAGTTTTGAAACCTTAAATATTCTTTTTCAATTTCTAAATCTGTCGGTATATCCCGCTTTCTTTTAGCAGTAGGTTGGATTTTAAAGTTATTTAACTCAGGTACTTCTAAACCAGAACATTTACATAACACCCGAATCACCTTAATTAACTCATTTTTTACACTATCCGAAGAACTACAGGAT
The DNA here is from genome assembly GCF_014698755.1 of Aphanizomenon flos-aquae FACHB-1287. GTDB lineage: Bacteria > Cyanobacteriota > Cyanobacteriia > Cyanobacteriales > Nostocaceae > Dolichospermum > Dolichospermum flosaquae. The sequence continues at coordinate 96,389 of NZ_JACJTO010000011.1, forward strand.
TGCACAGCTTCAATAAAATTAGCATTTATCGCTAGTTTATCCTTCGGTAAATGCTTTTGGGCAATATATAGATAACTATTAAAAGTATTTTCACTTTTGAGAGTCCGTTTTCTAGTTTGAAAATAATTTTGCTCAAAATTTATAATTAAGTCACTAATATTTTGTAAATTAGCTTTAATTCTTGTTTTTCCTAAATATTTATCAGTCCAAATAAATTGTTTTCTAGCAATTAATGTTCCCAACTGATTAGCTTCTTCTTCTGCCGTATTTAAACCATCAAAACTAAAAGGAATACCCAAAGAAATATCATATTGCTTTGTCCCGCTACCGTTTTTATCAATATCACCTGGTTTAATAGGTAGGGTAGTTCTCAACTGTAATGAATTGCCGGATTTTCTGACAGAAACACTCACCCTAGCGGCTCTTAGTCTAGCATTAATTGCTTTTAATTCCGTTGTCAGTTTTGCCGTTAAATGATTTTCTTGATTTTCTACTGCTTGCATTCTGCCTAAATATCCCCCGTCGGTAATAGCTGTTGGTTGAAAATCGGCAAATGCTTCCTGTGTTCTGTCCATACCCTAGATTTACCCTAATAAAAAAACTGTCTATTCAAAACAATGATTACTACAAACATAGTTGAAAATGAACAGTTTCCGGCTTTTCAAATTATCTTATTACTCTTTCCCGTGAAGGTAAAGCACAAGAAATCTACATCGTTACATCAGGTGAAATGATGGCGATGTATGCTGCAAACAACATCGCTCGTGGTGTACTTAAATATGCTCACTCCGGTGGAGTACGTTTAGGTGGTTTGATCTGTAACAGCCGTAACACAGACCGAGAAATCGAATTAATTGAAACCTTGGCTGCACGTTTGAACACTCAAATGATTCACTACGTTCCCCGCGACAACATAGTTCAACACGCTGAACTACGTCGTATGACAGTGAACGAGTATGCACCAGAAAGCAAACAAGCTAACGAATACCGCGCACTAGCTAAGAAGATCATCAACAACACTAACCTCACCATCCCTACACCTATCGAAATGGAAGAGTTAGAAGAGTTGTTAATTGAGTTCGGTATTCTCGAAAGCGAAGAAAATGCAGCAAAATTGATTGCTAAATCAGTATAATTCGCCACCAAGAAAGAATTTTCTAGCACAGGGAAAAAGGACGAGAGCAGCACATCAAAAGCTCTCACCTTTGACCAACATTTCCCCTATAGCTACAGGGGACTTAGAGTCCCCAAAAACCTCATCCTCATTCCGTTCCTTTAGAAGCAAGAGAGACAGACAATGGCTTCGACCGATGACAAGAAGATTGTTGAACAAAGAAAAGAACTAATTAAAGAAGTTCTCAAAGCTTACCCCGAAAAAGCTGCTAAGAAGCGTGAGAAGCACTTAAACGTCCACGAAGAAGGTAAGGCTGATTGTGGTGTTAAATCTAACATCAAATCCTTACCTGGTGTAATGACCGCTCGTGGTTGTGCTTACGCAGGTTCTAAAGGTGTGGTTTGGGGTCCTATCAAGGACATGATCCACATCAGTCATGGTCCCGTTGGTTGCGGTTACTGGTCTTGGTCTGGTCGTCGTAACTACTACTTAGGTACAACAGGTGTTGATACCTTCGGTACTATGCACTTTACCTCCGACTTCCAAGAACGCGATATCGTGTTTGGTGGTGACAAGAAACTAACTAAATTAATTGAAGAATTAGATGTATTATTCCCCTTAAATCGTGGGGTTTCTATTCAATCTGAATGTCCTATCGGTTTGATTGGGGATGATATCGAAGCAGTAGCTAGAAAGACATCCAAAACCATCGGTAAGCCAGTTATTCCCGTCCGTTGTGAAGGTTTCCGTGGTGTGTCTCAGTCTTTAGGACACCACATCGCTAACGACATGATTCGTGACTGGGTATTCCCCAGAGCAGATCAAGCTAAAAAAGATGGTACATTGAAGTTTGAAGGTACTCCCTATGATGTAGCCATCATTGGTGACTATAACATCGGTGGTGACGCTTGGGCCAGCCGGATTTTATTAGAAGAAATCGGTTTGCGCGTTGTTGCTCAATGGTCTGGTGATGGTACAATCAACGAAATGTTGATGACCCCCAACGTGAAGATGAACCTTATCCACTGTTACCGCTCGATGAACTACATCAGCCGTCACATGGAAGAAGCTTATGGTATACCCTGGTTAGAATATAACTTCTTTGGTCCTACCAAAATTGCTGCATCTTTACGTGAGATTGCTTCTAAGTTTGACGCAAAGATTCAAGCAAATGCTGAAAAAGTAATTGCTAAGTATCAACCTACCATGGATGCGATCGTTAGTCAATATCGCCCCCGTTTGGAAGGTAAGACAGTTGCAATGATGGTTGGTGGTTTACGTCCCCGTCACGTTGTTCCTGCTTTCCAAGATTTAGGAATGAAGATGATTGGTACTGGTTATGAGTTCGCTCATAATGATGACTATAAACGTACTACTCACTACATTGAAAACGGAACTATCGTTTATGACGACGTTACCGCTTACGAATTTGAAGAATTTATCAAAGCATTGAAGCCTGACTTAGTTGCTTCTGGTGTGAAAGAGAAGTATGTCTTCCAAAAAATGGGTCTTCCTTTCCGTCAAATGCACTCTTGGGATTACTCCGAACTTGATTATGTTGGTGGAAAGGTGCGTTAGTTTAAGGTTTTTTAGTTGGGGAATTAAGAGAGTTTAATTTTTAGACTAAATGGATTTAATTATGTTCTATAATAACATTGTTTGTGGATAACTGCAAATAATTAATTGCTGATTTTGTCTGGGTTTGAGATGGTTATTAAATTTTAATTATTTGTAATTTTGTTATATGGGATAACTTTTTGTGGGTTGATTTTATAGACTAAATAGTAGGGTGCGTCAGATTTTTAATTTCTGATTATATTTATAGATTATCAGTCTGACACAATCTAATACTACTCCAGCGACTTTAAAAGTGAGATTAATGGGAATAAAGCCATAAAACCTGCGGAAACAAAAGAAGTAATGGCTTTTATCCGTCTTTTTAAAGCCATTTTACGAACGTTTTCTCCTGCTTGATGATTTAGCTTTGGCATGGGTAGAAATTTAATGATATTTACTAAGATTGATAATAAATATATTATACTATTTTAAAACTGTTTGGCGATCACTTTTAGCCGTAGAGTGCTTCAGATTTTTAGTTTCTCATTTTCTGATTAGATTATTTGTCTGACGCACATTACTATGGTGATATTTTAACTTTACCAGAACTTTTTCCAGGTTGGGAATTAGCCGTTTATGAATTATGGCCTCCTATTTTTACTCAAGAAGAAATAGAAGGCTTAACAGGAGACAAGGAGATTGAAGAAAAGAATTAAAAAATCCAAACATCCTCTAAAATTTCACACCAATTTGACCATTAACTCCTCGCACAGAATTGTAACCAGCACCCACAAAAACATGATCGCTAGTGACCACTTGTACACCACCAGAAACAGCAAGGCCTTTATCTTCTGAATACCAACCAAGTCCAACATAAGGTGAAATCACTGGTAAACTCAAAAATTTTAAAACATCTGCTCCCACAGCACCTCCGGGTCCTCTTCCTACTTCAACACCAAAACCTAAAACCTTAACACCCGCACCATAAGTAACTTCACTATCTTTACCTCCCACTGTCACCCAAGGTTGCGGTAACAGTTGAGCAGAAACCTGATTAGGAGTAAATATATTTAAGCAAGTTAGGGATGAAATAACTATTTTGATCATCAATGCCTTTTTCATTTGTTTTTCTCCTCTACTACTACTGATATCGTAACATTTTAATAAACATAATTAAAAACTTTTTTGGTGTTGTATAGGTATAACTTAACATTTTCAGAGTCATGTTATAATCAACAAATAACTACTTGGTATCATACCATGATGATTACTCAAGCGCCAGAATCCCCGTCTAACACATTAGCAGATATATCAGAAGAGATAATTTTCCCACCCAGTGACCTATATAGTGATGAACCCCCCGTGGAAACAGAACTGCATCTTGAACAAATAATGCTCTTAATAAAATCTCTCAAATGGTTATGGAAAGAGAGAACTGATTTTTATGGTGTTGGAAATCTTAGTATTTACTATAGTCCCCATCAAAAAAAATTAAAAGATGTTAGAGGTCCAGATTTTTTCGTAGTTCTAGGAACAGAACGAAAAACTAGAAAAAGTTGGGTTGTGTGGGAAGAAAATGGTAAATATCCTAACCTGATTGTGGAAATTCTTTCACCAACCACAGCGAAAACTGACAGAGAAACTAAAAAAGAACTTTATCAAGATATTTTCCGCACACCTGAGTATTTTTGGTTTGATCCCTATACTTTAGAATTTGCAGGTTTTTATTTAATACATGGTAAATATCAACCTGTAGAACCCAATGAAAAGGGACATTTATGGAGTCAAGAATTAGGTTTATATTTAGGAATTGTTCAGGGTTTATTAAGGTATTTTACACCAGATGGAAATTTAGTTCCTACACCGGAAGAAAGTGCAGAATTTGAAACCCAAAGAGCAACAATTGAAGCCCAAAGAGCAACAAGTGAAGCCCAAAGAGCAGCAATGTTTGATAAAAAAGCTCAACGGTTAGCAGCAAAGTTGCGAGAATTAAATATTGACCCAGATAAAATCTAATTTAGAATTTAGATCCCTGACTTCTTGAAAAAGTCGGGAGTTTAGGGATTTAATTATGATCTAGTTTGTGGTAAAATTTCCTAATCAGAGGTGAAATCTCTAAACTCACTTCTGCATTTATTTGTTGGGTAGAAACAAGAAAACGCCTTTTTAGAGATTGAATACTACTAACTATTGGCTCATAAACCTGATAACTATTTTCCAGTTCATTTAATAAAATTGAGCCAGTTTGACTAGATATAAAATGCAGTAATTCTACTTCTAATGGTGGTAATATATCTAAACTTTGCTCTAAAAAAGCCGTTAATTCAATATCTAAAAAAGGTTGATCTAGCTGCAAAAATTTATTGGTGTCACCTGCAAATAATTCTTGAATAAGATAACCAATTATTTGTAAATATTGGGGAGTTCCTTGATAAATATTCAGCAATTTTCGATAATTTTCCTCATTTTTCAAGCCAAATTTTTTAAGAATGTTTACACCATCATCATCTAATCCCAATAATTCCAGGGTGAAAACATGACTATGATCATTTTGTGGTTTAGATAATTCACGAATTTCCTCACTACTATTAATAATTAGACAACTTCGATGTTTGGTTGTTGATAATAATTTAAATAGATTCCCGTATTCTTCATATCCTGGTTGATATTTACCTGATACTTGATGCTTTGAAAAAATATAGTTAACATCGTCAATGATAATCAGATAAGAGTGTTTTTCTATGGCTTTTTTAAATTGCGAAAGTTGATGAGGTGAATTATCTGGAATAAGCTGATCATTAAGGTAAATTATCTCTGTGATTAGTTGTGTTAAACTGGGTAGAGATTTTAAACTTTTATAAATAACGAACTCAAAATTTTCTTTGATATGATCAACTAATTTTAAAGCTAAAGCAGTTTTTCCAATACCTTTAATACCCAGTAAAGTTATTAAATTACATTTTCCTTGGAGGATTTTTTGTTGTAGTAATGATAATTCTACTTTCCGTCCATAAAAATCACCGATTTCAGGTGCATCTTTTAAGTCTAAATGAGAGGTTATCTGTTCTTGTTTATGGATCATTTCATCATTTTTTGGTGATGGTGCAGATTCTTTAAATAGATTACCACTATTGATTGTGAAAATATTAGTTGAAGAGAAACTACATCTACCTGTTGAAGAGAAACTACATTTACCTAAAGTTGACTTGACATTAAATTTATTAACTTTTTTTCCAACTGCTTGAGATAAGGATTTCCACAATTTACTGGCGCTATCCTTGATGTATTTTTCGCTGTGTTGGTGTTCCTTGGCGATATCTGCGTAAGTTCTACCCTGTAGTGTCCCTTCTAGGATAGCTCTTTGTAAATCATTGAGATGGTGTCCTTGATGCTCAAAGACTTGGTTATCTGCAATTTCAATTATCTCTTCAATATTTAACACTACTCCCCCCCTTCAAGTCAAGACTTTTTGATATTCTATCATGCTTTTAATACGTCTTCTAGCGAAACTACATAGGTAAAAATCATCTGCGCTGGTTGTAAACTTGTTAGCCTGGCGACTGGAAGTCACGGCTACACAGACAAAACCCCCCTTCGCGGGTTTGGTGTAAGAGATAAATTTTTGACTAATAGCGTTTATGAATATTTTTATGGGTGACATAATATTACGTTTAAAGACTTTTATATTACTTCCACATACCTTTGAGGGCTTTACATCCTCTTTTGGGCATATTAAAGTAAGTATGTTTGAGAACTATCGTAATTTATTGTGGGTCGGGTAGTAAATTTCATATTTATCTACATTTACTCCCAATAAGAATTTGTACGTTATTTAAACGGGGGAATTGACATGAATAAGATTATATCATCTGCTTTTGTTAGTTGCGTTGTATTCTGTTCAATTTTATTTGCTAATACTGGGGCTCAAGCCGGGAAGGAGTGCATAGGAAGTGCAGTATGTCATGCAATCGTATTGGTAACTGAAGGAGAAAAATATAATGCAGTTGAAGCAACACTTAAATTTCCAACGGCTGATCTAGGTAATGGTAATCCAGATGATAGATATATGAATTTTTATGTTGGATTAGATGGAATTCAAAACAAGGCAACAGGCTGCGAAGGTGGATACTCTTATAGTTTTAAGCAAAGTCCGGGCAAATACACAACTAAACCTGTGTGGCGTACATTTCTGAATTGTGGTGGTGATAAAAATGATGGTCAAGTAGTACCAAATCCTTCACAACCAGTGCGTCTCAAACTTGTAAATCATCTTAACGGTAAAGCAAGTCTGTATATAAATGAAAAAGAGACTCATACTGTTAATACAAGTTTGATGGAGCCAGCACCTGCTAAAGTAGTCTATGCGGTTCTTGATCGTACACAACAACTTGCCTGGAAAGATGCTGCATTTACTCAAATCAAAGTGTGCAATCAAAATTGTGCAAGAGGAAACCCCTTTAAAACTGCTTTAAAGCTGGTAATGAGAGAAGAAACTTGGAATCGTAATAGTCCACTTGCCCCACGAATTAAGTTTTTGTGGGATGGTAAAACAACATCATTGAGAGGAGAGCGTATTAAACAATAGCAAAGTAAGTAGTAAGTGATCTAGTGACTGCTGATCCCATAACTTACAGCAGTTTGAGATCAAAAGCGGTACAAAGATGGTAAACTTTAAAGATGGAAAAAAAAGAAAATAATTGAGATATATATGGCAGCAGCATATTCGACTGATATAAGACAAA
>NZ_JACJTO010000012.1 GCF_014698755.1 Aphanizomenon flos-aquae FACHB-1287
GGTTAATGCTATTACTGATGAAAATGCTCTCAATTGGTTTAATCATTGTGGATTGTTTTTTGACCCTATTTAGATAGCTATTCTTGTACTGGACTTGATATCAAACTGCTGTAATTATGACTAACCAAGATACGGAAATATATCCTGTTATAGCTGTTGCTAAGTAGATGAAGAGGGATGGTAATCAAAAAAAGTCAGATACCAACTTTCAATCATCTTCTTCCTCCTATTAATCAAATTAATCCCCGACTAGCTTTGAAATCTTGGTTTTTTAGCCCTATCCAACCCCAAGCAAGACCAGAAACAGGTACTTTACCTATTATTGGACAACTCCAAATTCGTAGAGCTACATCTGATGATTTAATAAATATTGCCCAAATTGTAGCCGAAAGCTTTCACTCCCAGGAAGGTTTATGGGGTTGGGCTTTTCCCTTATTTCGTATGGGTATTTATGAAGACCTAAGACATCGTCTTCTGTTTCCTATGTCCCGTCATATTTGCTTAGTTGCTGTTGACACTGCTACTGAAGATCAAAAAATTATGGGAACTATAGAAATAGGTATCAGGTTGATAGATTCTTGGACTAGTGCAAATTCGGCTTTTCCTTATCTATCTAATTTAGCTATTCACCCCAGTTATCGCCGATTGGGTGTAGGTTCTAGTTTACTGATTCACTGTGAGCAAATTTCCCTAGAATGGGGATTTCAAGACTTGTATCTCCATGTTTTGGAAAATAATCATCACGCCTGTCAGCTTTATTTTAAGTTAGCATATCAGGTGCATAAAATTGAATCTCCTTGGGATCTACTTTTCTTTAGTCGCTCACGTCGTATATTACTACATAAGCGTATATAGGATAAGTCAAGATTTACATTAAAAAAGTATGAGTAACTAAAAATGTATATTGATACGGCCGTCAATAATTTATTGTTAATCGTTACTATTTTAAAACTGCTTGTATGCGTTCTAGAGTGCGAGTGTTTTCTGCTGGTGTACCGATAGTGATTCTTAACCCACTAGGTAGAAGTCTAATGAGAGTACCCTGACTTCTGAGTTTTTGGTTAATTTTTGTTAAAAATGTAGCTAGTGAGTGAGAATCATCAGTTTTAACACGCAAGTAAATGAAGTTAGTGGTGCTGGGTGTAATTTCTAGGTTCGGATGTGATGATAAAACTGTGATCATTTTGGTTCTTTCACTGAGAGTCTGGGGAATTGATTCCAGTAAAAGTTGCCGATTTTCTAAAGCCATAAGGGCAGAAGTAATGGAAAAGCTGGGAAGATTGTAAGGAAGACGGACTTTTTCTAGAATAGCGATCGCATTTGGATGAGCGATACAATAACCTACACGCATGGCTGCGAGACGGAAAGCTTTGGAAAAGGTGCGTAATATTATCCAGTTAGGATGTTGCAATAATTCTGTAACTAAGGTAGTTTGACTAAATTCAAAGTAAGCTTCATCAATAACTACCAAAATCTCTTCTGGTAAACTTTTTAACCATTCTATTTCCCTTGTTGTTAAACAATTGCCCGTAGGAGAATTAGGATGAACAACAAAAACGACGCGAATAGGGGGGTTTTGTGTTTGTTTAATGGCAGATTTGGCAGCTTCTAAATCAGTTTCAAAGTTGCTTTGATTTCTCCCTATGGTGACAACAGGAATGGCCAAAGTCTGGGCTAAAATTCCATACATTGAAAAGGTAGGATTGGCAACTAATATAGAACCTTCTCCTCCTAAACTAGTGGCAATTAATAGGGATCTAATTAATTCATCTGAACCATTACCGACGGAAATATTTGCAGCAGTGAATGTTGAATTTGAGAGATTTGCGGATTCATTGACATATTCAGAAATAGCATTTTTCAGAGTTTCATATCCACCATCAGGATAACGATTAGTTTCAATAACTTTTTGATAAATCCCAGCTAATTTTTCTTTAATTTCTGGTGGTAGATCTAATGGACTTTCATTAGTATCTAATCTATCAAATTGAATAGGAACAGGTTCAGCACTATCACTACCGGGATGAGCTTTATAAGCGTTAAATTGGGATAAATCGGAACGGATAAATTTAAACATTTTTTGTTAGTTGTAGGGGTTTAGAAATGCTAAACCCTGTTATTTTGCAATTTTCATGAGAATCAAGAAGCTTTAATCGACAGCAAAAGAGTCATTTTAATTATTGTAATTTAGCAGCCATTTTATCTAATAATAGACTAACCTTTTTCGCTCTTTCGGGTTGACGCTGTTTTTGCAATAACTCTTTTGCTTGTAGTAGATTGGTTTTTGCTTCTGTTTCCTGTTGTTCCTGCATGAGAATATTCGCTAAACGTAAATAAGCGTCAGGATTTTTGGGACTGCTATCAATTACTTCACAATATAATGCTTTTGCTTCAGCAATTTGTCCCCGCTGATTTAAAATATCTCCTAACAGCAAATGTACCATATCATTGGTAGAGTTGATAGCAATAATTTTTCTAAATGCTATTTCGGCATTTTCAAAATCTTTCGCTTGATAAAAATTGATTCCTTTTTGAAATAAATTAGAGGTAATCAATGTTTTAATACTTAAATAACCAAGAATTGCCAGACCAAAAATGACTACAGAAACCGCGATAATATTAGATGTGGGAAATGTTGATAACATGATTTTAAGCTAATAAACAGGAGACGGGAAAAATTAGATATTCAATGAAAAACAATTTCCAGATAAATTGATAGAAGTTAGTAATGGCTTTTGTGTTTTGTAAATCAACCCCTGCACCTTGCCACCACATCACAATTAAAGTTATTGTATGGGTAATTAAAACAAAAATGGTGTTAACTTCCGCAAGATGAAATAATGCTACTAAAATCATGCCTCCATAACAAATTGTTAATACCCAAAGTGCCAGATTAAATACTTTTTGTTGTCCGAGTTGGAGGGTAAAAGTTGTGATATTATAAACTCTATCACCTTCCATATCAGGAATATCTTTGAAAATAGCGATCGCAAATGTAAATACTAAGATAAAAATCGTTAAAGCCCAAACTGCACCTGGAATACCTTGGCTTCTTTGCAATACCCAACTAAAATGCAAAAACAAACCTAAATTAACAATCGTTCCCCGCACCGAAAAAATACATAAAGCCGCCCAAAAAGGAAACTGTTTTAACCGAATTGGTGGTAAAGAATAAGCCGTACCGATTGCTAAACTTATCGTTACCATTCCCATTAAAAAAGGTCCAGTTAACAAGGCTACAGCCAAAGCCAAAATACCAGCAATAACAACAATTAATTGTCCTTGTCCTTTGGTAAATTCACCCGAAGCTAAAGGTAAATCAGGTTTATTGATTTTATCAATATCAATATCTTCCAATTGATTCAAACCAACAATATAAATATTACCACTTATACAAGCAATCCATGTTCCTAAAATTTGCCCAATATGCAAACCAGAAAAACTTGTAGAAGTGACACCCAGAGTAATTAAATATAAACCCAAAACACTCAAACTTGTTCCCATAATTGTATGAGGACGGGAAAACTTCCAAAAAGAATAAAACCAACTTTTTGGAGAAACAGCCGAACTTTGTTGATAAAATTGATTCATTTTTACCCTTTATTATTCTTAAGCACCTAAAAAAATTGAACTGATACCATTTCTTAATGAAACCGAGCCAAATTTCCCAAACTTGTCTTCTTCTCCGTGTCCTCTGTGCCTCTGTGGTTCGTTAATCTTTAAATTGAGCATATTTTCATACAAAATTCAACTTACTTTGTCCCGCGTAATAAACCAAAGCGAACTAACCCAGTTTCATAACCTCGACGCATTAACCCCAAAGACAATGCTCCTTGAATTGTACTCCAACCCGCCATTAATAAACCGATAAATGCTTGGGGCGTAAATGCTGAATCAATTACCACATTCCAAAAAGGTGCAACTGCGGTTGACCAATCAGCCGTGCGAATATTAGTTAATGGTAATTGCCAAGCGATCGCTTCATACTCCGCTAAAGAAATTACATACGGTAAACAATAGACCTGATAAATATCCTGCAAGTGCTTTTGTTCATCCGCAGTCAGTGGTGACTTATCCGTATTTCGATGACACCATGTCACCATAATCAAAGTCCCACCGGGTTTTAACACGCGATAGCACTCTTGCAAAAATTTAGTTTTATCTGGCATATGTTCACCGCTTTCTAGTGACCATACCAAATCAAAAGAATTATCCTCAAAGGGCATTTCCTGGGCATTGGCCACCATGAATCTAGCCTTTTGACTCAAATTCATTGCTAAAGATCTTTCCATGGCTCTAGCGGCTTGTACAGGACTCAATGTAATTCCCGTGGCATTTGCCCCAAACTTTTCAGCTAAGTATAAAGAACTACCACCTATTCCACAGCCCACATCAAGGATATTTTTAGCACTATGAACATCAGCCCATTTTAGCAGTTCTTCAATTAAATCAATTTGTGCTTGACGGCGTTCTTTCACCTGTTTACCATCTACACCATAATAACCGTGGTGCATATGTTCTCCCCAAATCTGCTCCCATAGACTGGAAGAAGCATCGTAAAATTCCTGAATTTGCTTGTAAAGTATTTGGCTCATTAATTTAGTAATAAAAAGATTACAGGAAATTGAAAAAATATATTCTTAGGCTACCATCTATGTTTTTAATTAGATAGGGCTATTATTTCGCCTGGGAATAACTGATTAATTCTACCTTGCGAATCTTGAAAATAACCTAAATACACAAATTTTCTTGGTTTTTAATTATTTATGACTGTTGCTCGGACAATTTGTTTGGGGTTTATCGCTGTCATTCTCTTAGGAACAATTCTCTTAACCATGCCTTTTTCTACTGGTAATGGTAATTGGAATGATCCCATTGTGGCATTATTTACTTCCACCTCCGCAGTTTGTGTGACTGGTTTAGCAGTGGTAGACACTGGTACTGACTTTTCCTTTTTAGGTCAGTTATTTATTGCTCTTTTAGCCCAAATTGGTGGTTTAGGTTATATGACAACTACCACATTTTTAATGTTATTAATGGGCAGAAAATTTGATTTGCGACAAAAAGTAGCAATTCAACAAGCTTTAGATCGTCCGGGGATGAGTGGAAGCACTCAAATTATCCGTTCTATTATTGCAACTACCCTATTGTTTGAACTTACGGGAGTATTGCTATTAATGATAGCTTTTGTCCCGGAAAAAGGTTGGCAAGAAGGAACTTGGTTAGCAATTTTTCATAGTGTTAGTGCTTGGAATAATGCTGGATTTAGTCTATTTAAAGATAATTTAATCAGTTATCAATCTTCTCCTTTAGTGATTTTAACAATTGGCACATTAATTATTTTTGGAGGTATTGGTTATCAGGTAATTTTGGATATGTATTTATGGTTGAGAGATAGCTTTACTTATCAAAGTAATCGCATCATCAAAAAAACAAGTTTTTTAACATTTTCCCTAGATTTTAAAGTTGCTATGAGTACAACTTTAATATTATTAATATTAGGCACAATTGCTCTTTTCTTAATAGAAGTTAGAAATGATAGTACCTTTGGAAAACTAAATTTATCCGACAAACTATTAGTTGCTTGGTTTCAGTCAGTTACTACCAGAACCGCTGGTTTTAATAGTATTGATATTGGGAAAATGACCAATGCTGGATTATTCATTATGATTGCTCTCATGTTTATTGGTGCAAGTCCTGGAGGTACAGGAGGAGGAATTAAAACCACAACTTTACGAGTGATTACGAGTTGTACAAAGGCAATTTTGCAAGGGAAAGAGGAGGTATTATTATATAATCGCAAAATTGCCATATCATTAATTTTGAAAGCCGTGGGTGTGGTGTTTGGTTCATTAGCAACAGTGATTGTAGCTACGGTTTTAATTAGTATTACCGACCCGGAATTTCCCTTTATTCAAATTCTTTTTGAAGTAGTATCAGCCTTTGGTACAGTGGGACTTTCTACAGGAATTACAGCTACTGTTTCTACCGCAGCCAAATTAATTTTAATTCTCACCATGTATATTGGTCGAGTTGGTATTTTACTATTAATGTCATCCATACTAGGTGATCCTCGTCCTAGCAGAATTCATTATCCTGAAGAAAATCTCCTTGTAGGATAATTACCAATTACCAATTACCAATTACCAATTACCCATTACCAATTACCCATTACCCATTACCCATTACCAATTACCAATTACCCATTACCAATTACCAATTACCCATTACCCATTACCCATTACCCATTACCCATTACCCATTACCCATTACCCATTACCCATTACCAATTATGAATCTTTCATCATTAAAATTTCTTCGCAGTTTACGTAAAGATAACCACCAATTTGCTGTCATTGGTTTAGGTAGATTTGGTCGTTCTGTTTGTTCAACATTGCATAATTTAGGTTATCAAGTATTAGCTACAGACGTTGACGAAAAACGGGTTTCTGAGGCTTTGAATGAGCAAATAGTCAGTCATGCTTTACAACTAGATTCAACCGAACCAGCAGCACTAAAAGAAGCCGGAATTTTTGAATTTGATACAGTAATTATAGCCATTGGTAACTACGTTCAAGAAAGTATTATTACTACTTTAAACGTAAAAGAAGGAGGTGTACCTCACGTAATTGCTAAAGCCTCTAGTGAAGTTCACCATAAATTATTAAATCGAGTGGGAGCAGATCATGTAGTATTTCCTGAATATGAAGCCGGTTGTGCTTTAGCACGAACACTGACAAAACCAGGAATTTTAGAAAGATTTGATCTTGACCCAGATAATAGTATTGTGGAGTTAATTGTTCCTGATGAATTTCATGGGAAAACTATTGCTGAACTTCAACTTCGTAACCGTTATGGTTTAAATATGTTGGCCGTAAGTCATGATAGTAAATTTATCATCAATCCTGAACCAACTAAACGTTTAGAAAAAGGTTCTGTAATGGTAGTAATTGGTTGTAATAAAGATATTAACCGGTTACCAATGTAGGGAACAGGAAACAGAGAATAATAATTTTCTCAATTACCAATTACCCATTATTTTGGATTTGTCATTTGTTTATTTGGTGTCAAATTTAGTAAAGTAGTTTTGTCCCTTACTGAAGTATTTATAGGTAAGTCTTCAACTGGGGGAAGATTTGCCGGCAGTTGTTCAACTGGTGGGGTAATAATTGGTGTTCCATTATTGGGTTGATTTACTGGCAATTGCTTGGGTGCTAAAATCTGGGTAATTTGCTGCATGATTTGTTCTGTTTTAGTCACTTGCTCAATATTTCCCTCTTTTATGTACTGTTCACGAGCACGTTTTAAGGCTCGAGCAGATTCATTCCAAGCACCTTGATTATACAAAGTTACTCCTAAATTATAATAAGCTGAGGTATTTTTAGCATTTTGAACAACTGCTTGTTGATAAATATTAATTGCTTCGGCAGTTCGGCCTTGATTTACTAAAAGACTACCCAAATTATTATAGGCTAGAAAATTTTCAGGATCTATTTTTAAAACTTCCTGATAGGCAGAAATAGCCGCTTCTATTTGACCTTCTTGTTGTTGAACAATTGCTAAATTAAAGTAGGCCTTTTTATGATTTCTGTTTAGGTTAATTGCTTGTTGATAGGCAGCAATTGCATCTTGACGCTGTTCTTGTTCATACAATAAAACTCCTGTATTATAATAGGCATCAGCTAAAGTAGGAGTAACAACTAAGGCTTGACGATAAGCTGTAATTGCGGCTTCTTTTTGCCCTTGTCTTTGCAAAGCTACACCTAAATTATAATAAGCTTCTCCCAAATTGGGACTTAATCTAATAGCTTCTCCAAATTCTTGGATAGCTAAATTGAGACGATTTTGCTGCAAAAAAATGTTCCCTAAATAATTTCGCGCTGTGCCAATATTAGGGTCTCGCTCTAAGGCTTTGCGAAAAGCAATTTCTGAATTCTGAAAATCTTGACGATTATAAAATGTTACCCCCTGTTGAAAAAATATAGCTGCATCTAAATCTTGAGAAACAACTTCTGCTGCTAATAGCTTACTATTAGGAGCATGAATAATTGCAGGTAAGGTCAACATTAAAAATGCAGAAGAAGTAGAGATAATAGTCGTTAATACTTGCTTGTACGTAGCCAGGACTACGTTGAAATGCGGAAATTTATGAAATATCTGATACATAATTTACCACCCCTTAGTTATAATCAACTTAATCTCAATTAGATTATCTATTACTTCATTAAAAATTCATCAAAAATTCATCATTGAATATTTTTTCCTTCTGGTAAAATCAACATGGCATCACCGAACGAATAAAAGCGATATTGGGCAGCGATAGCTTGTTCATAAAGATCTAACAATCTTTTTCTACCAATTAAAGCACTAACCAGCATTAATAAACTAGAACGGGGTAAATGAAAATTGGTGATTAAACCCTCCACAACCTGCCATTTATACCCAGGATAAATAAACAAATTTGTTTGACCCACAAAAGGCTGTAAAGCTCCTAATTGTGCAGCACCTTCCAAAGCCCTTACCGCTGTTGTTCCCACCGCAATAATTCGTCCCCCAGCGGCCCGAGTAGCCAGAACTTGCTCAACGGTATCAGAAGAAACTTCAATCCATTCTTTGTGCATGACATGATTAGTAACGTCTTTAACTTCTACTGGGCGGAAAGTACCTATACCAACATGAAGAGTAATAAAAGCCTGGTTAATACCATAATTACGCAGTTTTTCTAATAAACTTGGTGTAAAATGCAATCCTGCTGTTGGGGCAGCGATCGCTCCTTGTTCTTGAGCATACACCGTCTGATATTGTTCATCAGCAGCCGTAGAAGCCGTAATATAAGGAGGTAGTGGAATCTGTCCAAACTTCCCTAACACCTGCACTAAAGGAACTTCTGGGGGTAAATCAAACTGTAATAAACGCCCCCCAGTTTCTGGGTCTGACTCTACAACTGTTGCCCTTAATTCCTGTTTTTCCCCATCGCCCACCGCTGTAAAAATAATCTCACTACCCACCTTAAACCGTTTACCGGGTTTTACTAAAGCTAACCAGCAATTATGCCTCCGTTCCTCTAACAGTAATACCTCCACTTCTGCACCCGTAGATCTACAACCATACAACCGAGCGGGAATTACTTTTGTATTATTCATAACTAGTAAATCCCCTGGCTTCAGTAATTCCGATAAATCACGGAAAATATGATGTAAAGGTGGTATAGTTTTACCAGTTTCAGCAGAATTAACAACCAATAACTTAGAACTATCTCTAGGAACAGCAGGATTTTGAGCAATTAATTCTGGTGGAAGTTCGTAGTCATAACTAGACAACAAACAATCTAAATTGATATCATTTGCAGCTTCTAGTTGTGTTTGATTTTGTAGTATTTGTTGTTTCATAATTAGTTAATTAATTGGTTCAAAAGTTATTTGTTTTTGCTCAAATTGGGTAAATCTCCCCATATAAAGACGGGTGCTTTTACCCTACCAGGAATTTCACTCAATTGAAGACAATAGATAGGTAAAACTAAACTAAATGTGACCCCATAAAATCATGATGGAATATTTATATTACTTAGGCAATGCCAGTCTTACACTGAGAATTGTTCAATACTTACACAGTAGACCGCAACTTCCTGTTTCCTTTGTCAGCATAATTCATCAAATTGATGGTTGGATAGTGAGGATTAAATTTAGAGAACCAGTCTCAGATCAACAAAATGGCGATTTTCGGGCTTTTCTCAATGAATTAGGCATTAGCTATCAGCCAGCAATGAGAGTACAAATGGCACTTTGGAGTTTAGAGTCGGGACAAGCTACTGTAGACGTAATGCGCCGTTATCAAGTAGCAATTGTTTCTCATGGTAGCCCGGAAAGAGAAGAAATTGAAGCCTTTAGACAGCAGTTTGTTCGAGGTTTAGGATATTGTCCCGAAACACTGGCTTAAACAATTCAAAGTTCAAAATTATTCCCGTATGATCACGAAGTGAAAAATAATTGCCCCATGATTATTATTGGTCAAAAGCTGCTTCAATATATTGGTGCAGCCTAAAGTCATATCCAGATATAGATAAACGTTCTAAAAAATCTTTAGGAATAATTTTTTTAGTTTGTAGTTGATAGTCAACAAGCGCCACATCAAAGCGACAAGAAAAATTAGCTTTTTCGGGATATTCAGCTAAAAATATTTCCGCAGTTTGCCAGATTTTCGCTTGTTTTTGGAGAGTAATGGCATTTTTACCTCCTTCGTCCCAATTACGAGAACTTCGGGTTTTTACTTCTACAAATGCCAACATTGTATCTTGATATTGGGCAATAATATCAATTTCTCCCCAGCGACACCAAAAGCGCCGACGCAAAATTTCCCAACCTGTAGATTGTAACCATTTTGCTACTAGGTCTTCACCTATGTTCCCAATATCTGCATAATTAAATGGAGAAGGATTAGCCATTCAATCACAATACCATGAATACTAAACATCAAAATTGGATAAATATATTTAGTTTACTACTTTGGGTGATGATTTCCGCCACAGTTTTAATGGGTTTTGTTACCCCTGCTGTAGCGCTGGAATATAACAAAGAAATTCTCGTCAACTCTGATTTTTCTGGACGTGATTTAAGAGACTCTAGTTTTACTAAAGCCAACCTTCGCTATAGTAATTTTAGTAACTCTGATTTAACTGGTGTAAGTTTTTTTGCTGCTAATTTAGAATCAGCAAATTTACAGGGTGCTAACCTCACTAATGCTACATTAGATTCCGCCCGTCTGATTAAAGCTGATTTAACTAATGCTATTTTAGAAGGGGCTTTTGCCGCTAATGCTAAATTTGATGGCGCTATAATTGATGGTGCTGATTTTACAGATACCCTACTGCGTCGAGATGAAAAAAATAAATTATGTAAGGTAGCTAAAGGTACTAATCCCGTGACAGGTAGGGAGACAAGAGATACTTTATATTGTTCTTAGATTTAGATCAGATCCTCAACTTCTTTGAGAAGTCGGGGATCTGATGCTTACGGTATTTATATATTTTGTAAAATTTGTGAAAGTGTTAATTTGAGTTCTGGAAATAATGGCGATATAATTAAATCATCACATCTAAATTGATTAACTATGTATTCATCATCAACTAAAGAATAAATAGAAATAGTTGGTTGTTTAGGATTACCAATAAATCTTTTACCACCGAAAGCACCATAATCAACTATCCAATATTCAGGAATACCCATTGATTCATAATCATTAGTTTTATGAGTATAATCGGTTTGCCAATTACTGCTAACAATTTCTATCACTAAAGGAACTGAAGCAGCTTGAGTAACGGTTGATTCTTTTTTCCACAAAGGTTCATTAAGTAAGTTAGCAGGATTTAGTAACAAAATATCAGGCAAATAGGCAGATTCAGATTTTGCTGCTTTGATGAATGTTGTTTTAGGTATGAGGTAAGAAAGATTAAGTCTATCTAATTCTCCTGATATCTTACGAACTAAAAAACCAATTACAAATTCATGATCTCCTACTGGTGGGTTCATTTCTACAATTTCTCCATTATGTAATTCATAACGTGATCCTGTTTCTGGATAAAATTGGATAAATTCTTCAAAGCTTACGAATTTGGTTAATGTTTGAACCATGATTCACCTCTAGAATGGTGATAATTTGCTGATTTCAATTATAATATAGAGAAATCAGATTTGGTTTATAAATTGATTAATTGATGATATAAAATATGAATCAGCTAAAAATCCTCCTTGAACCCGGTACATTATGGACAAGCATCAAAACTACAACAGAGCAGGCTTTAAAATCTGGAGCTTTAAAATCTATTCCCACAGAATTGGAAATTATTGAACAAAATGGAGTACAATTTATAGTCAGAATTTTAGCAAATCTCAACCGTAAAGAAGCTGATAAAGAAAAACAAAATCAACAAATTACTAAAACCCGTAAAGAGTTTAATCCTTTTTTACCTTATGAAAAAGATTTATTTGTAGCAGATATTTCTGATACTCATGTTTGTATTTTAAATAAGTTTAATGTTGTTGATTTTCACCTATTAATTATTACCCGCATTTTTGAAGAACAGGAAAGCTTACTTACCCTACAAGATTTTACAGCAATGTGGACTTGTTTAGGGGAATTTGAAGGTTTAGTATTTTATAATGGTGGTAAACTTGCTGGTGCGAGTCAACGACATAAACATTTACAAATTGTCCCTTTTTCAGAAACAGATATTCCTATTTCCCCGCTTTTAAAAACAGCAAAATTAGAAAATGATATGGGAACTATCCGAGAATTTCCCTTTTTACACGCTTTTACTAATCTTAATAGGGGAGAAAGTCCAAAAATAACCTTAGAAAAATATCATACTTTACTCCAGAAAATGGGAATTAAACCCCTAGAAAATAATCTCCAATCAGGAGCATATAATCTTTTAATTACACAAAAATGGATGTTAATTGTTCCACGTAAACAAGAGGAAATTGAGGGAATTTCTATCAACTCTTTGGGGTTTGCTGGTGCATTATTAGTCAAAAATCAACAACAAATGGAATTAGTTAAAAATATCAAACCTATGGAAATTTTAAGCAAAGTTGCTTTTCCTGTACAACAAAATTAAATATTTAGACTACAATACAAGTGTTAATCGACTTACCCATATAAATAAAATCCTCGACTTCTTAATTTGCCCCAGAAATCGAGGATTTAAATGTTATGCTGACCCCTTTTTTGCCTTTGCGCGAAACAAAATTGAAAATAGCTGTAAGATCCTATTAACCGCAGTCCTCAGTCTCACAAACACGACGAACATTGAGAATATCACTCATCTTTTTAATTTGAACAAATAGACCTTCCAACTGAACACAGTCGCGCACATCAATTCCCAAATCAATCAAAGCAGGTTGTCCCAGACAAGTTTTTACTTGAGCATGACGGACATTAATACCTTTATCACTTAATCGAGATAGAACATCTTTCAATACTCCTACTCTGTCTAGGGCTTCAATTTGTAAATTAATGGGATAGGTACGTGGTCGATTGCAGTTTTCAATAACTGAATTCCAACGCACTGGTACTAAACGCTCACATTCAACATTACTTAGATTATGACAGCCTTGACGGTGTACAGAAATACCACGTCCTCGTGTCACCACACCTACAATGGGTTCACCAGGAATGGGGGTACAACAACCAGCAATATGATGAACTAAACCCTCTAGTCCAACAATTGGGGAATCACCACCACGGGAGGTAGGTAAAGCGTCCCGTGAGCTTCTTGACGTTGATTCCTTGGGGATAAATGGAATCACATCACTAACAGGTTGTCTAGCTTTAACGACTTCCTGCCAACGATTCAGCACTACATTTAAGGTGACTTCCCCATAACCTAAACTGGCCAGTAAATCCTCCACACTATGATAATTACACTTTTCCGCCACAGTTTCCATGGCATCCGATTTGAGCAAATTCTCAAAACCAGCTTTCCCCAATTCCTTTTCTAATAAATCCCGTCCCCTGGCAATATTTTCTTCTCGACGCGATCTCTTATACCATTGTTTAATGCGATACTTAGCTACCGAAGTGCTGACAAAATTTAACCAATCTAAACTGGGGTGACAATTTTTCTGGGTAATAATGTCAACAATATCACCATTATGTAATCGCGTTGACAGGGGAACAATCCGCCCATTAACTCGCGCTCCTGCACAGTGATTTCCGACTTCCGTATGAATCCGATAGGCAAAATCTATACTTGTAGAACCAGGACTTAAAGGGATAACATCTCCCTTGGGAGTGAAGACATAAACGCCATCTTCAAATAGATTATCCTTAACACTATCTAAGTATTCTTGAGCATCTTTTAAATCACTTTGCCAATCTAGCAATTGGCGTAACCAAGTAAATTTTTCATCAGAACTTGTTAAGTGAGTATTCTCAGAACCACCTGTTTCTTTATACTTCCAATGAGCAGCAATTCCGTATTCCGCGATATGGTGCATTTCCAGAGTGCGAATTTGCACTTCTAAGGGTCTTCCTGTGAAACCAATTACCCCAGTATGTAGAGATTGATAATTGTTTGGTTTAGGCAGACCTATATAATCTTTAAATCTACCAGGAATGGGACGAAAAGTATCATGAACCACAGCTAAAGCTCGATAGCATTCTTCATTAGTTTCGACAATAATTCGCAGCGCCGCTAAATCGTAAATTTCATGAAATTCCTTTTGCTGTCGCCGCATTTTTTGATAAATGCTATAAAGGTGTTTAGGACGACCGCTAATTTCCAAACAATTAATACCCGCTTTGAGTAACCGACGGTGCAGAGTATCCGTAGCTTTGAGTAGCTTTTCTTCTCTGGCTGTGCGTTTTTCAGCCACACATTCCTGAGTTTCTCGATAGGATTCCGGTTCTAAATATTTAAATGCTAGATCTTCTAATTCCCACTTAATCTGCCAAATTCCTAAACGATTCGCCAAAGGTGCAAAAATATCTCGTGTTTCCTGGGCGCTGCGTTGACGACTAGCTTCTGACATATATTGGAGAGTCCGCATATTATGCAAACGGTCTGCCAGTTTCACGACAATTACGCGAATATCTTGGGCCATAGCCAAAAACATTCGTCGGAAGTTTTCCGCTTGACCTTCGGTTTTGCTGGTAAAATTTATTTTCGATAGTTTGGTAACACCTTCTACCAAGCGCCGTACTTCTTGTCCAAAACGTGCTTCTATATCTTCATTTGTAACTTCTGTATCTTCAACTACATCATGAAGTAAACCGGCTGCTATCATAGTAGGACTACCACCTAATTCCCGGAGAATTTCGGCTACAGCGACAGGATGGGCAATATATGGTTCTCCTGATTTCCGAATTTGACCTTCATGTAGTTGATATGCAAACTGAAATGCTCGACAAATTAAGGCGTTACCGTTATACGTTCGTTCTTCTTCTTCTGTCAAGATTGGCGCTGGTGGTGCGATTAAACATTTGTTCAGCCAGTCCGGGAGAACAACATCAGTAGGGGGTTTGATAGCTACACTACTCATAAAATAAAAAAGTTAATTTGTGCATAGGTCAAGAGATAAGCAAAATTGACAGGATGCTTATAAAAGAGATACTGTTGCCTGAATACTTAGAGACAATGCCCTAATTGCTTGTAGTTATCATCGTTGCCTGCTAAGATCATAAAAAATCTATTAACGGCAACCAAGTCTCAAATCTTGAGTTGAGTCTTGTGATTTTGATAATAAACAAAAGAAATTTCGGTTGTATGAGAAAATTTTCTTGACAATAATATTATCTTAACTAGCAACAAATGTATTTAAATTGTGATAAATATCAGGAATTGGCAACATTTATAAACGAGTTACGAACTAATGTAACAACAGATAAACCCAATGCTGAGGAATTACGGTTAAATTTAACTAAGTTACAGATATTTTTTTTACAGCAAATTATTCCTTTAGTTGACGCTAATTCCCAGGAACAGTCCTATAAAACGGAAATAAGTAAACAGTTGCGACTCCTGGAAGTGGATATAATGTTTCTCCAAGGAGCAAAGCAATTAACAACATTACAGTCTAGATTAAAAACTATTGAAGAACGTCTTGATACTTTAATCAGATATTGTCAAGCTATTACCCAGCCTATGGAAGCGCGGGAATCAAAGTAGGAATTTGTCTCACGCGGCGCCTCTGCGTGAGACAAAAATATTTAACCTACTCACGAAAAATACAACTAACTACTTAATAAGTATATAAAACTTAACAAAAAAAATACCAAAGTAACCAGAAAATGGTAAATTAATTTCAGTTGTAACTATTCTAAATCTCGTTTATATGTTTACCAGAATCCGTCGGCTTTTAAATCGGTTTTTTAATAACTCTCGGACACTTAACAACGAACCACTAAATAAGGTGAGTTTGATTGTCATTATTTTAGTTGATATTTTCATTTTAATTAATGTTTTTACGGGTTTAAATGATATTAGTCAATGGTATCTTAGCCCGTCTCAATCTTATCCATGTTATTTTGAATGGAACGATTATAAAGCAAATACTAGCAAAAACAAAGATTATGAATTTTTGAGAAGTTCTGAGCTAAAAATTCAACAAACATATCAAAATGCAGAAGATGGACATTTAGGTAAGGTTTCCAAAATCTGTTTGAACTATGCTGAATCTAAAGATAAACTGAATAATCCTGAAAATCAGAAAATTATCACGACGATAAATCAGACGCAAGATAAAATTAGTCGTCTTGAACAAGCAAATGCTACCATTCTTCAGCAATACGATTCTACACTTTTAGAAAAAATTGCTGGTCAGTCTTCAGGTAATTCTATTAATCAGGTTCGCGCCGAAAAAGCTAAACAAGAATTAGCACAAAATAATCAGAAAATTTCTAACTTAAAACAGGAAATTGCTAATCTACAAAATCAACTGCTGACAAAACCTGAAAGTATTAATTTTCTGGTTTTTATCAAAGATGAAACTAAATTTGAGCAAATAAAAAAAGGTTATGAAAACGCATCATTTTGGTATCCTAGTATCCAATTGTTTTTTCAATCTATTTTTCTATTGCCTTTGATTGCAATTGCATTATTAGTTAATAGCTTCAGTCAACGCAGAAGATATGGATTAATCAGTCTAATAAGCTGGCATTTGTTAGTTATATTTCTCATACCCTTAATTTTGAAGGTATTTGAATTTTTACAAATTGGTGTAATCTTTCAATTATTGTTTAATCTGATTAGCTTCCTATTTGGTGGGCTAATTTTCCTAATTAATTATCTTTATATTTTGCTAATTCCCGTCATTGGTTTTGGCATAATTAAATTCTTCCAAACCATCGTATTTAATCCTCAAGTTCAAGCAGTTAACAGGATTCAACAATCACGCTGTATTCGGTGTGCTAAGAAAATTCGTTCTCAAGATAGCCATTGTCCTCATTGCGGTTATGATCAATATATTGAATGTCATAATTGCCATAATTTGACTTATAGAGGATTACCTTATTGTTATCATTGTGGTGCAGATCAAAATTCTAGTAATCTAGAACAGAGTTAAAAATCAAAAGGTATAATTTGTAAATGTTGGGTTTCACTGTCGCAACCCAACTTACATACACAAAAAGAAACTTAGTAAAATTAAACTTAGCATCATGTTTCTTCACCTATTTATTAGATATTATCAAATTAATAACTCAAGTCTAGAGAGACAATTTATTTATGTCATCAATTACTAACGTCACTGAAGCTACATTTAAACAAGAAGTATTAGAAAGTCAAACCCCTGTTTTAGTTGATTTTTGGGCTCCTTGGTGTGGTCCTTGTAAAATGCTAACCCCCGTAGTAGAAGAAGTAGCTACAGAATACGCAGAACAAATAAAAGTAGTAAAACTGAATACAGATCAAAATCCCACCGTTGCTAGTCATTACGGGATTCGGACTATTCCCACTTTGATGATATTTAAAGGAGGAAGACAAATCAAAACAGTTGTTGGTGCTGTTGCTAAAGCTACCTTAGCTGATACCTTAGAAAAATATATTACCGGAGATAAGTAATCAAAAACAGAGATATCAGCCATAAAAACTCCGTATTTACCTCCTCTGCGTCTCTGCGTGATCAGAAAATACCCTGTAATGAATAAAATAATCAAAAATTCAGTCAATTGAACTGCATACACAAAAGTGTTAAACTAAGCGCATACAACAAAACAGAGGAGAATAGCGTGAGTTCCACCGAAATCAAAGCCTTAGATGTACCTAGTGCTATCATACAACGTCGTTCCATCAAAACCTTCAAACCAGATCCTATTTCCCCAGAACTACTCAAACAATTAGTAGAATTAACCGTAGCTGCACCCAGTAGTTATAACATCCAATCGTGGAAAATAGTGTTAGTTCAAAACGAAACCCAGAAAAAAGCATTATGTGCGGCTGCTTACAATCAAAATCAAATTATTCAAGCGCCTGTTACCTTTGTTTTCGCTGCTGACGCTGCTGCGGGAGAAAAAAATTTAACACCTATTTTAGAACAAGGTGCAACTACCGGAGCTTGGAATGAGCAAACAGTCAATTATTTTAAAAATGCTATTCCTCAATTTCAAATGCACTTAGGGGATAAGCGCCGAGAATATGCCATTAAAGATGCGATGATAGCTGCTACAAATTTAGTATTAGCAGCGGAAAGTCTGGGTTTATCCACTTGCTTTATGAATGGTTGGATTGAAGAACAGGTCAAAGTTGTAATTGGGGCAGAAAATGACCCAGATATCGGTATTGCTGTTTTAGTACCCGTAGGTTATGCGGCCGAACCTCGTTTAAATCCTGGTCGTCTACCATTATCGGTTAATGTTTCTGTAGATAGATTGGACAATCCATTCTAACCATACATCTAACCATACATGATTTTGAATTAATCTACTTTTAGGCTGGGTAAGTCCCCAGCCCATTCTTTAACTAGAAGTTGCTAAAGTTAGTAATTGCTTCGGTGATTTTGTCCATGACTTCATTCACGGTGATGATTCCCAATTCCCCGGAAGCACGGGTACGAATACTCAAGCTGTTGGTTTCGACTTCCTTCGCACCAATCACCGCCATTACAGGTATTTTATCCTTTTCTGCGTTACGAATCAATTTACCCAAGCGATCGCCACTGGTATCCACTTCTGCACGAATACCTAACGCAACCATCTTGGCTGCCACTTCTTTGGTAAAATCTAATTGAAGATCACCTACAGGTAATAACCTGATTTGCACAGGTGCTAACCACAAGGGAAAATCACCCGCATACTCTTCAATCAAAATCCCAATTAACCTTTCCAGAGAACCAAAGGGGGCGCGGTGAATCATGACCGGACGCTTACGCGAACCATCCTCAGCCACGTATTCTAAATCAAACCGTTCCGGTAAATTATAATCTACCTGCACTGTTCCTAATTGCCATTCTCGTTCTAAAGCATCACTGAAAATAAAATCCAGTTTAGGACCATAAAAAGCCGCTTCCCCAATCCCTTCAAAATGCTCCATTCCCAATTGTTGCACAGCCCGACGAATCGCCCCTTCTGCTTTATCCCAAACTTCATCCCCACCAATATATTTATCACTGGCTGGGTCACGAAAACTCAATCTAGCTTTAAAATTCTTTAATTGCAGACTTTTGAAAACGCTCAAAATCAAGTCTACAACATTCAGAAATTCACTATCTAGCTGTTCGGGAGTCACAAATAAATGAGAATCATCAACTGTAAAACCCCGCACCCTGGTTAAACCACCCAATTCCCCAGACTGTTCATAACGGTAAACTGTACCAAATTCCGCCAACCGCATCGGTAATTCCCGATAGGAGCGTAATTCACTCTTGTATATTTGAATATGGAAAGGGCAGTTCATTGGTTTGAGAACAAAACCCTGTTCTATGGCTTTTGCTTCCTCATTTTCAGCCATTAACGGAAACATATCTTCTTTGTATTTCTGCCAGTGTCCAGATGTTTTAAATAAATCAACTCTGGCAATATGGGGAGTAACTACAGGTAAATAACCCCGTTTTAATTGTTCTTTTTTGAGAAAGTCCTCTAAAATCGTTCTTAACAAAGTCCCCTTCGGAGTCCACAAGGGTAAACCAGGACCAACTAAATCAGAAAAGATAAATAATCCCAGTTCTTTACCTATTTTACGATGATCACGGCGTAAAGCTTCTTCTTTGCGGCGTTTGTACTCAGCTAGTTGTTCGGGAGTTTCCCAAGCCGTAGCATAAATGCGTTGTAACTGAGCCTTATTTTCATCTCCCCGCCAATAAGCACCCGCAACGCTTTCTAATTCTATAGCTTTGGGATTAATTTCGCTAGTATTTTCGACGTGAGGACCAGCGCACAAATCCCACCATTGCTCTCCTAAATGGTAAATTGTAATGGGTTCTTGTTTGATATCACCCAGAATTTCTAACTTATAGGGTTCTTTAATAGCTTCTATGCGGTGTTGTGCTTCTTCTCGGCTGACTTCTTCCCGAATTAACGGCAATTTACGATTAATAATCTTCACCATTTCTTTTTGAATGGTTTTCAAATCCTTATCACTAAAGGGTTCTGGACTATCAAAGTCATAATAAAACCCATTCTCAATCCAAGGTCCAATTGTGACTTGCGCTTTGGGAAACAGCTTTTGTACTGCCATTGCCATGATATGGGAAGCTGTATGGCGAATCTTTTTTAATGTTTCTGACTCGCTGGTACGGGGTAAATAGATTTTTTCGACTGGTTGGGTTTCTTGATTTGGCGACATCGGCTGTTAAACTTTTGGCGAAGTGTTAAAATAAACTTGACAAAAAATATCTTTACAAAATAAATAATAGTCCACTGGCTATGGTTTCTCCTAATTTAGCCCAACTACAGCCCCTTGGTAGAAAACAGGTCAAAAACTTCCTAATTTTTCTTTCTTCTCAACTTGTCCATAATTTGTTCCTTTAGACATACCACATTACTCCCCAAGAGCTTTACAAGTTTCTTGCCAAATTTATATAATTGTCTATCAGGTGGGGAGTCACAGATTTTTTAATTTTTGTATAGAAACTTATGAACTGATTGTTAAGAATCGTAAATAATGTTAATATAAAACAAGAATTAGGAAATATGCTTCTCATATATGGGACACTCAAATATACCAAGCTCTGATTTACTGAAATCAGTCTTAGAACCCCTGTTAGAGGATTTTCAATATTGGTTTGAGCGATATCGTCAAATCTTGGAAAATGAGAAAATCCAATTCATGAGTGATCAAGAGCAACTAAACTTACTTAAGCGAGTTAAAGATGCACAAGATCAACTCAATGCCTTTAAAATGTTATTTACGGCAACTGACCAACAGGTAGGAATTGATATGGCAACTGTAATGCCTTGGCATCAATTAGTTACAGAATGTTGGGGTGTGGGAATGCGCTTAGGTCAGTCAAAGGAATCATAAACCCCTTGACAAAATCTAAATCAAGCGGAAATTGTGAAAATATTAGACAATTCTTAACATTTTTTTCATAAAAAAATAATGTGCCTCATGTTACCTTAATCTTAATATAAGGATTGCATCATATAACATAGGCTCACAAGTAAAGAATTTTACATTCTTTTTTTACCGTAAATTATTTATTTACGGAGTTTTAAGATTTACAAGATAAGATTTTTAACCTTTGCTGTTTTGGAGGAAAATTCCATGCTACACCTGCTTTATATTTTAGCCTTCACTGTTTTGGCATTCATGGCCGTTGGTAATTTAATTCGCAATCTGATCATGTTCAGTTTTGATAGGGAAAGGACTTATCCAAATCATCAATCATCACAAGGTGGCTTTGGTTATTATGCAGCTAGAAAGCAGTATGTCCCCCATCCTGAATTGTTAGATAGTGCAGGTAATATGATTAAAGAACCACTGTTGGTAATGCGTTCAATTAATCTTGACGATGCGCGGGAACAGTTAGATGCTCTTTATGAATCTTCTCCTGGTCAGAAAATTGATAGATCAGAAGGAGCATAATTTATCATCACCAAATAGGGGCAACTCTCTGTGGTTGCCACCCCCCGCTGTTGATTTTTCGAGTTTCCAATCCTTAATCTAGTAGTTTACCAGGAAAACTGGGAAGTTTGAAAGCCCCTGAGAAATAGGAACGAAGTTCCGTCCTTCGTGCTTCAGACAGGGGATGAAAAACGACACGGGCGGTTTTAACCGTCTTCAGTATTTTATCTCTAATCCTGTTGACAGTTTTACGCTATCGAAATAACAGCAATAGATGATGCAATTCGCACCGCTCAATTCGTTTTCGTGTCTGGCTTGAATATTTTGGGAAAGTATTCAAGAGGGTAACAGTAGCGGTTAACCCGCAATACACTAGCCAAGAATGCTCTAGCTGTGGTAAAATTGTCAAGAAATCTCTGTCCAATAGAACGCATATTTGTAAATGCGGTTGTGTGATGGATAGAGATGAAAATGGAGCTAGAAATATCCTGAGTCGAGGATTGAGTACCGTAGGGCATACGGGAACTTTTGCGCTAGACGCAAGCAACGCTTTAGGAGATAAGACCTCTATTCAGGTTGGAGAAATCCTATCTGGGCAAGTCATGTCTTTGATTAAAGAATCCCCGTCTCTTTAGAGCGGGGGGTGTCAAATTCCCAGGCTTTTTTCTGCATTGTTTTGAAAATATTATAAAATCCATTAGCACGGGAAGGTGTCAAACTTACATTTAAACCAGTCTCTTGAATAAAATCAGGAGTAAGCTGGACTATTTCTGTGGGTGTTGATCCGTTTAATCCCTCTATTAGGAGTGCCAATAATCCCTTAGTTAATTGGGAGTCAGAATCACCCTGAAATATTACTTTACCGTCTTCTAATGATGCGGTAACATAAACTTGAGAAACACAACCTGGAACTTTATTTTCTGGGAGTTTACCATTTTCAGGGAAGGCTTGTAGCTTTTGAGCATACCAGATTAACTGTTCATAGCGTCGTTTTGGTTCTGTGGAGCGTTGAAAGCGTTGGACGATTTTATTGAGTGCAGGTGGTAAGGAGTCAAGGGTTGAGGACATGATCAATTCAGAAAATAATTACTCTCATCTTAGCAATTACCAGCCATTCTAGATACCGTTAAGACGACGGCAAACATCAAAAATTATTATTAATAATAGCATTCTTTTCTATTATGTAGTGAAAACAAATATTAAGATTTGTTGCAAAGTCAGCAATGATACAAACTGTTGTCGATCAATATTTAGATGATATTGATAAATGTCTGAAAATATGGGAGTAAATTAGATGTTGATTTCAAGCTTACTCGCTACTGCGACTGCACCTCTAGAATGGAGTTCTAATATGGGCATAATTATGATTATTGCCAATATTTTTGCTATTGCTGTTGGTAAATTTACTATTGAGCGCCCTCACTCTAAACCTGAATTACCAGCACCTCAACTTTTTGGTGGTTTTGGTTTACCTGCGGTACTAGCAACTGCTTCCTTTGGGCATATTTTGGGAGTAGGTATTATTTTAGGACTACACAGTATTGGTAAAATCTAAATTTTGCTAATTAGAAACTAGGGAAAGGAATATATTTTCCTTTTCCGTTTTATAAAATTTACATATTAGTGAAAACTCTATGAATTTTCATCAAGTTAAGGTTATTTAAAAATTACTTCCTCTCTAATCTCAATATTTAAAGCCCGTTGAACTTTCAAATGTTATTGCTGCTATCCAAATGTCATTTTCATCAAAACCTAATTCAGTGATTTTAGTTATTTGACGTTTAGTTTTTTGCTTTGGTCCAAATTTGTTAATTAATCCGGCTTTTATTTGTCCATAAATTTTAGCAGTTAGATCATCTACATAATAAACTCGAATATCTGCGATAAATTGCTCAATACGAGTTAAATTTTCTTGCTTATAACTAGAATTTTGTGCCATATAATTTAGCTCTTATTTGTCTGAATCAGGATATCCAGGATTTAAGGATTTACAGGATGTTTAAAGATACCCAACTTCTTTGATTAATTTTATCATGTTATAGATGAATTATTTGAGAAGTCGGGGATATACTACTTGATTAATTGTTTAATCTCCTGCTTGATCTCCTGGCGTTTATTCTCAATTTGAGTTAATATCTCATGTTTAGATTGGTCAGAATCCCTCAATTCTTGCTGATTATTTTCAATATTATTTAATTCCTCATCATAAAAACTTATAGCTTCTTCAATGTTTAATTCATACTTTTCTACCATTTCTTCGGCTACCTTTCTAAACTCTTCTCTTACCTGGTTTCTAGCATTACGTAGCTGACGTTGATTTTCTTGATCATCGTATTCTTCTTTTGCTGTCATAGCTGCATCAAATAAGACACCAGCACCAGCAATAAATGGTCCTAAACCTTTAATGAACTTAGCGCCATTAACAGCACCCCAAGGTTTAAATTTAAAACCCAGAAATTTTCCTATATTATAAACTAAATCTCTGGATACTTTGGATGATAATTTTCCAAGTTCTTGCAGGATTTTACCACCTTGTTTTTCTAATATTGATTTTCCAAATTTATCAGCAATATTTGGATCATTAATCCTCTTACCATCTACTAAATTAATAGTTATTTCCCTAGCAATAGTTTTACCTAATGGAGAGTTTTGCAGTTCTTCTAATTTATTTTGTAGATTTATTAATTCCTCTTGTAAATGAGCTTGAATTTTTCCTATTATCTTCTCTGACAAAGTGGTAATTTCCTTTGTGACTTTTTCTATTTCTACTTCAATTTCTTCCTTCGTATGGTGTCCATCAATCATACTAGCTATTTTTTCACTTAGCATGATCACTTCATGTTTAAGTTTAGCTAATTCAGAACGATAAGCGTTTCTCGCTCTAGTTTGAGATGCTTGTATTATATTTTTTTTGCGTCGTAATATCTCTAATAAATCACGAGTTGTTTTATCACCTGTACTTAAAAAGTTTAGTGATTTCTCCAGAGTATCAACAGCACGATATAAAGGAGTCACTAATTTAGCGGAAAGTTCATTTTTTTGAATTAGCTTTTGCAGAGAATCAAGAAAATCATGAAAATTAGATTTAGTTTGTAAAGATTGCTGATATTTGATATATTTAGGGTCTTGAGATTTGAGGTAGGAATCAGCATCAATAAAACAGGTGTAAAATTGTTGAGGATAAAATGGTTCTATAACTTGTGTAATTGTTAATAATAAATCTTGGGGACTTCCTGATTCACGACTCATTTTATTAACTACTAGCACCATTTGGCCAACTCTCTGCATTTGGTTAGCTACTTTTTGGAAAAATGCTGCACCTTGGGGGTTAAATAATTCATTGGGAACGACAAACACTAATAAATCACATTTATAAATTCTTTCTGAAGTAATACCATCATGTTGTTTATTACCTGCATAAATTCCTGGCGTATCTAATAGTAATACATCTTGCCAAGCATACTCTGTAACTTTATCAGTACATATTTCTGCACTAATTCTCACGCTTTCATCTCCAGTTAAGGCTTTAATTAAGGTAGATTTACCAGCATTGTACTGTCCAATAAAAGCAATAGATAGTTTTTTCTGTTGTTGATATTCTTCCCAGAAGTCTTGAAAATTATCAACTAATTTTTTAACTTCATCTTCTGTCCGATTTTTTAGAATATCTATTGTTTGTTGGCAAAGTTGGTTAACTTTCTGGGATTTAGCATTAAATTGAAAACTTGACATTGTTTTATTCTCCTGATGTAATTATTTTAATTTATCAAAATCTTCTTGCATTTGTTTGTTTATTTTTGCAATTTCATGGCAACTATCATCTAATTTTTGAATTATTTCCGATAATCCCTGAATATATATTTTCATTTGAGAAACCACTTTATTCTCATATTCAATTACATTCTTAAAAAATGAATCTTCATAGGCTTTTATTGTGATATCTCTTTTTTGTTTTACCTGTTTTTTCAGTGAATCTTTTTCTTTTGCAATATCCTTTTTATAATTTTTATCCTCATCTGCTTTTTTCCTGTCACCAGCAACACTCATACCTATACTAGCAACAGTAGCAACTATCCCTGCTCCAACAACCCACCCTCCTGGATTCCACCAATTTGCTGCTACAAAAAGTGCTGCACCCACAGCACCAATACCTACACCAACCCGTTTTATTAACTTTCCTGTATCATCTTTGGTGATGTTACTAAAATTCATTGCCATGTCAATCTGAATATTCTTCAGATCATATTCATATTCCTGTTCAAATTCCTTGAGTTTTTCTCCTAAATCTGAAAATATTGCCTCTATGCAAGATTTCATAGTTTCTTCAATATTTTTTTCATTAACTATTTTCTTCCATTCTCTCTGTCTTCCATTGATATCCATATCTGAATATTGATCAACAAAACTACCTATTTGATTTTCTATCAGATCATATAAAGAGTTACATTTATCTTTAATTTTTCTATCACCTTCTTTTTCAATTTCTGCAAATATCTTTTCGATTTCTCTTTGCTTCTGTTCCAGAAAGTTTAATTGAACAGATAACTGAGATTTTGCAGCAGCTAATTTTTGATTAATTGAATTTATAAAATATTCCAAGCTATCAGCGAAAGTTGATAAGCGTAAATTTTTACCATGAGTATAAATTTGATAGGCAATTAAAGAATATAATTCTTCTATTTTACTCAATTCCCAAAGTTGACTACTATACTCTTGATATTCTGCTTGCGTACTTAAAAAACCAGATTGAGCATGAATAGGAACTATATCTACATTATCTAAATTCAAATATTCTTGAATGTGACTTTGAATATGATTTTTATGTTGTGATAACCTATCTTCATCAAATACCATTTCTGGAATATCAAGGAACATTTCTAAATCTTCTAAGTTATTAGCAATATCATGTTTAACATTGAGAATTACAGCAAAGTATTTATTTTTAAGTTGTAATTCTGCCATTGCTTTAAATTCACCAGGTTGCACAGAATCATCACTGGTTAAAAACAAAATGATATCAGATTGATCAATGATTTCATTAGCTTTTTGTGTATCATCATCACCTTTATAAGCCTCAATTCCAGGTGTATCTAGTAACCGTAAACCTTCCCAAGAATATTCTTTTACATCTCTGGTTGTACGTTGTGAACCTTTGCCAATTGTACTACCATTACCGCGAGTTAGTGTTTCTCGTAAGGTACTTTTACCTGCTTTAGTTCTGCCAAATAAAGCAACTGTAAAATCTTTGAGATGTTCTTTTTTCTTATGTAAGGAAATAACTAAATCTTTTACACTATTTTCAGATAATGTTTTAATATCTAACTGTATTTGTTTTAATGTAGTTGCCAATTGGAATTTATCAGCACCTTTTTTATTTAAAATCTCATAATTGATTGCTATAATATAGCTATTAAGTTTTTTGATAGCTGATTCTATTTTATGTGCATAGATTGAACTACGATTATAGGCGGAGTTAGCTGTTTCTGAGCATTTTCTTAATGCCTCTTCAAATTCAGTTTGAGATACTTTACCTTTTGGGATTTCTACTTGATCATTAGATGTATTTCTGTTATTTTTAGATTTGTTTGATTGAGAATAATCATAGTTATTTTGTGGATATAAATCAAAATTATGATACCAATTTGGATCAAAAGTTTTGATTTGTTTTCCGTAAATTTTTACAGTTTTAATGGATGTTAATTTGAAATTGGCTATTTCTCTCATGATAACTGGTAACAGTTGATCTTTTTTTGTAACTGCCACTGACTCCAGGGCTATTTTGAGACAATCATTTTTAACAGAGACTTTGGCAATAATGCCGTCAAAGGTTAAGGATTGATTAAGACAATGAGCGATCGCTTCTGTATCAATTTTCATAAACCAGCATCTTTTTTACACAGCATCATTATAAATCAACTGAGTAAGCATTATACTAAACCTAACCCATCTAAACCAGTATTTGTTAAATATATTTACATTAATCAGGATGATTTTAATAACATATTTTTCATACCTACTCAAGTCACAACTTTTCTTAAATCCTGTAAATCCTCAAATCCTGGACATCCTGATATGGCTACGCCACGCTTCGCTATCAGACAATTATTTATTTTAATTTGTAATTAACCAGGACTTACGCAAAAAGAACCGAATTTGGGGTAATTCATGAATTACCCCTACCCAAGAATAAGGTGTTCAGCCACATCTTACGTAAGTCCTATTAACTACTAAAATATTAATACTATGAACTTGTTATCTCCCTAGCACCCCATGACTACCATTAAAGAAAAACTCATTGCGTCAATTGAAAACGCACCAGAACCTATTCTGGAAAAAACCCTCGACTATCTTGAATATCTCAAAACTAAAATAACTGCCTCTACTATTAAATCAAGCAGTATTCCCATAAAAGATGGAGAACCGATATTACGCGGATCTAAAGCCAAAGATTTACTATAATTACCGAAACTTAAACTAGGCAACCTGTAACGGTTGTGTAGGAAGCATTCTAGGTTCTGGTAATGCTTTATTCTCCTCAGTCAGCATCTCCACAAAAGTTTCAATCACTTCCTGACCATTTCTCGCAGCTTCTTCATAAGTTCTACCATGAGTATGAAACTCCTGCCAGGGAAATTCAGGTAAGTGAACTAAAAAAAGTTGATCCTCTTGTGACCATTGAATCACCATACTGTAATGATAAGTCATTCTTCACCTTCTTGATTTTCTTGCTTGTTCAATTCTTCAAGTTTTTTCAGCACCCGCTGAATGTTTTTTTCTAAATATAACGGAGCATCATCTCCATCTTTTCCCGGTATGGTTAAGGGTTCTTCCGGTAATAAAGGATGTTTCCAGTAAGTATGACTTCCTTTACCTCTACCTGCTTGAAGGAGATACCCAACTTTTGCTACTATTGCCTTCAGTTCTCTTATTTTCTTCGGCATTTCTCATGATCACACTCCCAGTTTATATTTTATGCTATTTCTGTACAACATAATCATTGTCTGATAGCGAAGCGTGGCGTAGCCATATCAGGATATCCAGGATTTAAGGATTTACAGGATGATGATAAGATTAACATGATAGATTATAATCCAGATCATCTTGTTCGATTATTCGACCAATAAATTCTCAAATTTACCTAGTGTCTATCAGTTCTCACATTCTACCAAAATTATCAATGACTAAGATAATCAAATCAAAAAATCCTGTACATCCTCTAATCCTGGACATCCTGATTCTGACAAATAATAATAATAAATGACCACAATTAAACAACTGCTAATTGCAGCCATTGAAAACGCACCAGAACCTATTCTGGAACAAACCCTCGACTATCTTGAATATCTCAAAACTAAAATAAATGCTTCTGCTATTAAATCAAGCAGTATTCCTGTAAAAGATGGAGAACCAATATTACGCGGATCTAAAGCCAAAGATTTGCTAAAATTTGCTGGAACTTGGCAAGGTGAGGACTTTGAAAAATGTCTCCAGCTTATTTACGATACGCGCTCCGAAGCTAAATTTTGATCTATCTTATAGACACTAATCACTGTAGACGCACTACAGTATAAGTAATTCGTTGTTTGCGTTAAATCAGTTAGTTATTAGCAAATTCTGCAAAAGAATCATTTTTAATTTATTTAGTTCCCTGTCGCACTGCTTTTGTAGAAATATACAATTCGCTTAGTTAATTCCAAGGAGAAATAATTTCAGTAATTATATCAGAATATTGAATTTCTGTTTCCAAGTTATGCTTATTTTTTAAATGTTCAATTATACTATTACAGTTATTTTTTGCATCCTCTGGTGATTCACCAAATGTAACAATATCTTCTGTACTATTGATAACCCATTTTAGAATGGTTTCATCAGGGTAAATATCTTTATCCAAATTTAAAACTGGTTCTTTTATAGAAACTGGTTCTTTTATAATAAGTCTATAGAGATAGATAGGCTTTCGGGAGGATACATTATAATTATTGCTACTTTCAATAAAATTATTTCTTATATATTTTAGTTTATCAAATAAATCACTAGAAATAACTCTATTCATTATATAGAATTCACTAAAACTTAATTCCTCTTTAAACTTATCTAATATCTCTTCATAATCATTAAAAAACTCATTCTGTAACTTTCCTAAATTATTATTTAAATAACGTTTTGATAAATAGTAGCTTGTGAATATACCAAAAATAGAAGTTGTTAAGATGGCAATTTTAACAATTATTAAAGTTCTTTGATATTGAGGTTTATACTCAGTTTCATTAACATGAGTTTTCTTAACTGTAATATGTTCATCTAATTCAATTAAGAAACGTTCAATATAATTAGAACATTGTTGTAATTCATTTGAATATTTGGAGATTATATCAATATCTTTTTCATCATAAATGCCTATCTTATTCAATGCTGTCTCATAGGCTTTAGAAGTGAGCAGATCATTTTTGTAGATTTTTATATAATTGATATTTTCTTTAATTGAAGTAAATAATAAATAAAGATTAATAAACTGTAATGATTTTACTTGTGAATCAATAGAGTTTCTAAATAGAACAGATATTTCTCTCTTTTCTTTATCATCTGCTAATTTTTTTAAAAATCCATTAGTACAGAAACCTCCTACAATTGTAAATAAAAAGGCAATGTTAGAGTTATTTTTAGCCCAACATTGAATTGAAGGCCAACAAATATAAATAATCTCAAAAAGAAAGCCAGATGCTATAAAAATAAAACTTGAGATTAAAATTCCTGGAGGATTTTCATTATATTGAGGAATTTTAACAGAAAATATAGATTTTAATATCAGTATTCCAGCAATTGAAAATCCAATAATTGCTGGTAAAACTTCTGTAATGCTGTGGAAATTATTAACAACCATGATTAAATAATTTAAGTAAAAATTAATTGAAAGTAGTTTATTATTTTTGTTGATAAATAGAGTCTCATTACTTGAGAAAGTTATTTAAAAATTACTTCCTCTCTAATCTCAATATCCAAAGCACGTTGAACTTTCAAAATTTTTGTGAAACTAGAATTAGCATATTCATTAGCCTCATCACGTTGCACCTGTTGTTCCTTCACATTTAAAAGTTCTGCTAATTGTCCCTGAGTTAAACCACGAAAAATCCGTGCTTTAATAAGTGCTTCTGGTAATTCTTCTAAAGACTTACATTCCAACCTATCTATTTTCCTTGATTTGAGGTTTTCATATTCCTCCACTTGTTCTAATAGTTCTTCTATTTCACCATTAAGTGAACCTAGATATGATTGATGTCGTAACTTTTCATTTTCATTATCTTGTGGGGGTACTTTTTTTTCCAGATTTTCTACTGCTAATTGAAATTTTTTAATCTGAGCTTTAGTAATCATATATTGGCGTTCATTTAAAATCATAGTCAACTTCCTTTTTTACTCTTAATTTTGGTGATAATATTACCCAAGTTAGAGTAATATTCTTTGGTTAATTTTCTACAAATCTATTGCAATTATCCCTCTATGATTAAGATTATTGTCTTTTTGAAAATATTCAATAAAA
Source organism: Aphanizomenon flos-aquae FACHB-1287 (assembly GCF_014698755.1). Classification (GTDB taxonomy): domain Bacteria; phylum Cyanobacteriota; class Cyanobacteriia; order Cyanobacteriales; family Nostocaceae; genus Dolichospermum; species Dolichospermum flosaquae. The sequence continues at coordinate 31,035 of NZ_JACJTO010000012.1, forward strand.
GTTTCATAATCATTGGCATAAAGATAAGCTTGAAAAATTTCACCTCCATAAGTCTTTTTTTGTGCTGATCTTTTATTTCTGCCAGCATCAAATAAATTTATATCTAAAGATTGTAAGATTTTAAAATCTACACCCTTATCATCCCATAGAAGGTCAAAATCGTTTGGATAGATTTTTCTAGTCACAAAACTACCACCAATATAAATTCGACTACATCCTGCTTGTTTTAATATTTCACTAACTCTTTTCATACCTTCCAAAAGCTGTTGACGACGTTCATTAAAAGCTAGAACATCTTTGATTTCCTCCCAGGTGGAAAGATGAATACCAGCAGGTAAGTTTCCATTTTGCTCGAACTTTGGTACAGTGTACATAAGCGTTCCTTATTAATTAAATTGTACATAAGCGTTCCTGTTTCCTTGGTTTTCTTTATTGGTTTTCTTTACTAGTTTAATGATAACACAATTTTTTTGTTGTGTTTACTCTGATGGAAAATTTACCCATAAAAAAAGCGGGCTAACCGCTTATTAGAAGGTTAACCCGTTTCACTTTGGGAACGCGCTACAGAAATTGTTACTGCAATACCAACTTAACGTTAGCGTTTTGCAGACCGCGCTGTTTTACTTCAGCCAAAGTCTTGTTAACGGCATATTTTTGATTAATAGAGTTAATCAACTCGGTCTGGTTGTGCTTCTTAGCAACACCCCATAAGTCAGCAATGAGGTCAAAAGAACCGTCACTGTTACGAGACCAACCTAGATCGTACTCGCCTTCCAATACAGCAACGATGTCGGAACGGAGACGCTGACCATTATAACCACGGACATCAGCTTCAGTCTTAACGCTGATACCTAAGTCGCGCAAAGAAGACTTGAGAATTTCGGCATCGGTGATCTTGGTACGCAGAGTGCTAAAGTGAGACATTTGGGTTTCCTCCAATAAGAAGATTGATGAGAAAAACGACAACGGTTCTTTTTCAGCGAAGCCGCATTAATTGGGAACGGCTTTTTTCTAACTGTTAGCCTTGTGACTAACCTTTCCCCCTGATATAGCAGAGGAAAGCTTTTAAAACTCCATGCGCTGATATTCAGCAACAGAGGAGGCTGCGGGTCTAGCACGCTGTCTGGCCCAGTCCCTTAAGGCTGTGACCTGTTCTTGCATCGTTCGTGACAGCGGCAAAGTAGACTTCAATGCAGCAATAATATCTAATTGGGTGAACTCCCGATCTTGGGCGAAGGCTTCATACATAGCCGCCACGACCGCCTGTTCAATTTCTGCCCCCGAAAAGCCATCGGACATTTTTGCTAGTTGTCCTAAATCAAATCTAGCAATATCTTCCCGGCGTTTGGTCAGGTGAATACCGAAGATATCCTGACGTTCTTCCGGTGTGGGCAGATCCACAAAGAATATTTCATCAAAGCGACCTTTCCTCAAAAACTCTCCAGGTAAGCGTTCTACACGGTTAGCAGTCGCCATGACAAACACTGGAGATTTCTTTTCTTGCATCCAAGTTAGGAAAGAGCCGAAAATTCTATTTGATGTCCCCCCATCAGAATCGCCAGAACCACCACTACCCGCAAAGGATTTATCCAACTCGTCGATAAACAGAATCGTGGGGGAAATTGATTCTGCCGTTTTCAGGGCGTTTCGTAGGTTAGCCTCACTACGACCCACCATTGAGCCGTCGTAGACCCGCCCCATATCTAATCTCAGAATTGGTAAACCCCATAAACGGGAGGTAGTTTTAGCAATTAGCGATTTACCACAACCGGGAACACCGAGAATTAACATTCCTTTAGGTTGGGGTAAACCATATTCTCTAGCCCTTTCTGTAAAGGCGTTGGAGCGTTGGGTAAGCCAGGTTTTTAACTCTTCCAAACCACCCACGGCATCAATGGTTTCATCTTCTTCGAGGTACTCCAAGATACCGTTACGGCGGATAAGTTGTTTTTTCTCGGATAAAACGATATTAACTTCATTTTCCGTCAATTGCCCCGTTGTTACCTGTGCTTTACGGTATACTTTCTCAGCTTCATCTTTAGTTAGACCTAAAGCGGCTCTGAGCAGCTTTTCTCGCGCCTCGGTTGTCAGCCGTCGTCCCCGATTTTGCTCTTGATGGGCAGTTAAAACTTTATTTAACTCAGCCATGTCAGGCAATTGAAAATCTAAAACAACAACTTCTTTTTCTAGTTCGATGGGAACTTGTTGCACAGGAGACATTAAAATAATGTTCTTTTGCATTCCTTTAAAACTAGCGATCGCGTCCCGGAGCGATCTATTTGTTGCTGGCGCATCAATAAAGGGATGTAAATCTTTAAGAATAAATATACTGGGTTCTTTTTGCCGGATAATCCAATCAATAGCTGCTTCGGGAGAAACAGTATTATGTTGAGTGGTATTCCGGGGTTGACCGTACTCGACGATACCGTGAGTTACTGTCCACACATATACTCGTCTTTGGGGTTTTATCTCTTGGGAAACTTTAAAAATTGACTGCTCTGCCCGTTCTTCCTCGGAGGTCACAAGGTAGATTAAAGGGTATTGAGCCTGAATTAAAATATTGAGCTCTTCTTTCATACTATCGACCTACTTGAGACCTTATTAGAGACAGCAATGACGGCGTGGTGTTAAGCCAGACTATAGATTAATCATTAATAATTCCTATCTAACAAGGAACTAATTCTTCCTCTCCCAAGGGAAGGGTTTCATCTTTTTCTCTACCATCAATAGATAGATGATTTTGACCGATTACTCCTGGTTGATTACCCAAGTTCACTAGTTGACTATCACGTAATACCAGTGAAGATTCACAGCTTGGGCAGGAATAAATCCGGTGAGTTCGCCCATGAGAAGACGCTTCTATTTCTTCTACTAATTCTGAGTTCGTCAGGTAGAAATTAAGTGCGCGTTCCGCAAGGTCTGACATCGGTTCTGAGTCAACAGCAGAACGAATTTTAAGTCTTCTGTGCAGTTCCGGTGATAAATATAACGTAACCTTTTGCTTAGTTTGCATACAACTTTTAGTGGTCTTACCCGGGTATGCATATCACTCTATCTGTTCTTTTTTTGGTTGTCAAGATGGTAAGCCGTTTTAATGGCTATTTTGTTACATTTCTTAATAAATAGTCATTAATCAGGATTTACATAGAAAAATAAAGAAATATTAAATACATATTAATCCGAGGACTAAACCTTGTGTTAAAAATTATTTCCTAAAAAAATTATTTCCGCAAAGATCATCTACGCTACTGGGTAGCGATTACTTTCATGTATCCGGGCGATCGCTAGTGCCAGTCTCATAAGTCTTGATCGATTAAATGTAAATGCAAACAAGTAGTTGATGGAAAGGATGTTATGACTAATCTTCTTCAGGCCACTCTCAACAAGACCTATAACCAACTGAAAAACTTTGCTGGTTTGAATGACTTCTGGAATTTGTTCGAAATAGCATTTGGTACACAATATGACCATACAGTAGTCACAAATCTCCGTTCTCAATGGCTTGTAGGTGATTTTAGTTCATTTCCGCAAATTGAAATCCTTGATAGTAGCATTCTTGGTAATGCTAATGGCGCTTATGGGACTAGCACGAATAAGATTTATCTCGCTTCTGATTTTCTTGATACAGCTACGGATATAGACATTATTGCGGTTTTGTTAGAAGAATACGGGCATTTTATTGATGCTCATATCAATCAGAAAGATAGCGCTGGTGATGAGGGAGACATTTTTTCTAACTTGGTGCGTGGTAATATTCTCAGTGCTGTGACATTACACACTTTGAACAGTGAGAATGACTGGGCAACAATTACCATAGATGGACAGAGTATTGAGGTAGAGCAGAATATCGCTTCAGTCGACTTGTCATGGTCTCAAAACCTTTTGATGGTTCAAGACAATAAAGATAACTTTCTTTATGAAAACGTAAAAACTGCATTTTCACCAGTGAGTTCACCTACATTCAGGTCTCGCTTCAAAAATGTACTCTTCGCAGCTACTTTTTCGCTAAATACGCCTTACACACCAATAGCGGGCAATCCAGGTGGTGGAGTTAACACTGTAGCACCATATACTGCTAATGTAAACGATACAGTTATTAGAACTCTTGATTCTACAGAAAAAGGGTTACTTATCCACACATCTACGAATGGACTCAATCCGAATGTATGGGAAACTGCGGATACAGCTAATTATGCTGCTGCAAGCGAATTTGCAAATGCGCTAGGAAATGCTAGTGGTGGTAACCTAGGACTAAGATATTTACTGGCAGAGGATACATTCAAGGGTACACAGTTAAACGTGGGTAGGTTATCTCGTTCTCCCTTTAGTCCTGTTAAAGTTACCTTAGTTTGGACAGGAACTCCTAGCACCACCGATACAGATGCTAACTTGACTTTTCTATTGCAAGGTATAAATTTGTACACGCCCTTTAGCACGCCATTCAATGGTGTTCCGGTCAATAATAGATTTATAGGACAAAACAGCATTGCTGGTGGTGCTGGTGTGGATTCGATTACTGGTGCTGGTGCTGTTGAATACATACAACAGATTTATTTTCCAGCCCACTTTTTCTCTTCAGCGGACACCAGTTTTAATGTTTATGTTTCTGGTTCACTGGGTTCAGTGCCAGTTACGACAGGTCAAGATTTCTCGATCTTTTTCACCTCTAGGCCTGTAGTCGGTCAAGGTCACGGCTGGGGAGATGTGCATCTTCAGACTTTTGATGGAAAACCCTATGATTTTCAAGCAGTTGGGGAGTTTATTCTTGTCAAATCTCTAACTGATGATTTTCAAGTTCAAACCCGTCAAAAGGCTTGGAATAATAGCACCACAGTTTCTGTTAATACAGCTTTTGCGATAACGATAGACGGTTACAATGTTGTTTATGACTCAGAGCTTGCAGTTGGTAAAGAACTCAAAATTGACGGAGTGACCTATAACTTAGCAAGTGGTCAAAGTGTATTTCTGAGTAGTAGCAAAATCCAGCGATCAGGTAATAACTACACATTCACTTATGCAGGTTTAGATGGTGATATCTCCACCACTGATGATAATGATGTAGTGATTGCCTTTGATAATGGAAGCTACATTGATATTAATGTCAATCCTGCTGATGATCGTGCGGGCTCGCTGCAAGGGCTTTTAGGTAATGGTGATGGTGATAGTACCAATGATTTTGCTCTGCGTAATGGCACTGACTTGGGATCTAATCCATCCGTTAAAACAATACATACAACTTATGCAGATAGTTGGCGGATTACTCAGCAAGAATCCCTTTTCGGGACACAGACATTTGCTGATCAAAGTTTTCCCGCTAATTATGTCTCCTTAAACACTTTAGCAGAAAAAAATCCCCAAGGAGTAGCAAACGCTTTCGCAACGGCACGGAAATTTGGTATTGCTGAGGGCGCTTTTTTAAATGGTGGGGTTTTCGATTTTGTGGTGACGGGGGATGAAGGCTTTCTTAAAGGAGCAAAGCAAATAGCGGACTTAGCACTTCAAGATGGAGGCATTAAAACTCCACTTGGAAGCATCCAAGGTAGTAAATGGAACGACGTTAATGGTAATGGTGACTGGGACACGGGTGAACGAGCCTTAGCTGGTTGGACAATTTACATTGATAGCGTTGCCAATGGAGGATTAGATCCTTGGGAACTTTCGACAGTTACTAACGCTAACGGTCAATATACCTTCAGCAACTTAGGACCAGGAGAATATGCCATCCGGGAAGTGAATCAAACAGGCTGGATACAAACCTCTCCTACCGCTCCCTATGCGGTCAACTTGACCGCCGGGCAAACATTGACTGGCATTAATTTTGGTGGCAATCTTCAAAGCAAAATTGATTCTAGTCTCTTTAGTAATGCTATTATCAGAGACTTAGCATCTATTGAAGTAACGGGTTTAACTGGTACTTTAGGACTCAATAACTTTACCATTTAGTAGCTTCTGATATCCTTTAGGTAAACCACTTCGTAGAGACGTTTCATGGAACGTCTCTACATTATCGTCATACTAAGAGGCAATAATTTCCATTTTTAGGCACATTTAGAACTTACCCGCAAATTACAAAATAATGAACCACAAAGGAGCGAAGATCACAAAAGAAAAAGGTTTTCAGGGATATTTTGCGAAATTCCCCACATTAACATGGTAATTTAGGTTCATAGGCAAAATTACTCTTTTCTGTTCTCCTTTTCAACCGGTTATTTTGTTATGGGTGCACCTTACGTACAAAAAATACTATGTACCACTACTTTAAGTATTGGCTTATACTTAATGCTTTGGGGGTGCATTGATAATGATTTCCAAGTTAAAGATGTAAGATGGAAGACATATAAAAATAATCGTTATGGTTTTGAGTTTCCCTACCCCAATACTTGGCAGGAATTAAAAAACCCAGACAATAGTGATGGAGTTGTGTTAGTTTTACCAAACAAGAAAAACCTAGAAATTCGCTATTATGCCAGTAAGCCCTTATTAAAATTTTCAAGGAAAACCCAAGGAAAAGTATATAATTTTCGCACTAATCAAGGGGTTTTTAGTGTCTTGACGGTAGAAGTTAGGGAAAAGGTGACTGTAATTAAGTTGACCATTACTCAAGAGAAATTAGAATATTTCTGGCAAGGACAAAGCGACAGTCAGGAATTTAAAAAGTATTATCGCCTGTTTTACTACATGGCTCAAGAGTATAAAATTAATAGGTGAAGTTTTAAGTTTTACCCGATTACACTAGCAAAATTGCGCTAAGTTTGTCAAAATTTATCATTGACAATTTTGGACAACCTTAAATTAGTAGTGCTAGTAATAGTCAAATGATCAACAAACCGCGCAAATACAGAAGAAAATCCCCTAGGCTAAACCAGCCTCCTCAAGGTGTAACGAATAAAAATGTTAAAAAAATGCCGAAACCCTCTCAACGGTATAGTTGGTTATGGTCTACCTTGACGCTAGGCCTGTTGTTAGGTATTGCTGGTGTAATTATTGGTCTTGGTTGGTTGAGTTTTCTTTATATCTTAAATCCTGCCCAGGTTATCTGGGTGAATAAATATTTACCACAAGGGGTAAAAATATCTACAGGTAAGCGAGAACGACCTCAAACACTTACCGCTATTCAACTTGATTTAACTCAAAAACAACGTCTAGCTGGTGCAACTCTGCCTTTAGATAACCAGTCAGAAGACTCTTTTTTATTACCAATTTTCCAAAAACGGACTAATTGTCAATCTCATTGTCAAAAATTGGTAGAACTGAGAATTTATCAACGTGATCAGGATTTAGAGTATAAATATCAATCAGAAAAATACTACTATTTAATTACCAAATTGCCTATTATCGGTCTATCGAAAACTTTTATAGAGTCTCCTGCTGTGACAGCCATTTCTGATTCAGACAATCAGGAAGCAATGGTACATTTACCTTTAACTAATGTAAAAACTTTTACAGATACTAATCTATCTCCAGGATTTTGGTTTTATTTGCGAGGTGAACACAAAAAAGACAATAATAATATTATCTATGGTCAAGTTTTTTATTACAATCCGACTCTGAAAAGTTTACAACAAATGTTATCATGGAAAACTGGAAATGGTCAATTACCTAAATGGCAACAGATAACGGGTAATGATACTAAAGAATTAATTATTGATCAAACGATATCTTTAGAGCCAAATTTCCAAGTTTATCAAATCAAATCTGGTCAGTTACCAGCTAATTCTATTTATTTAGAAGCAATTAATTTCCAAAAACCCGCAGTTAATGAATTTGCTTTTGAGCATTCTATATTATTGGCTAGAAATGGACTTTGGACTCCTGCTTTTACATGGTTGAAATCTTTAGAAAAACAACGTCAACAGCCTTTTTCAGGAGCAGCACAGGGACAAATAGATGTGATTCGGTTACATTCTGAATTTACGAAAGTGCAAGCTGAAAAAAGTTGGGCTAGTCCTGAAGAACAAGTAATAGTAGATATTATTGATGGTCGTTGGGAAAAAGCTTTACAGGTCTTGGAAAATTTACCTGATTATGGTCAAGAAGTTACTAATTTACTACAAACAGATAAAGGTAGAATTTGGAATCGTGCTGCTGTAGCTTTGCGACTTAATCCTAGTCGTCGCGCTGTTTTAGCTTGGGTTGCATTAATGTTTAAGGTGCACCGGGGGGAAGAAAGAACTAATTCTTGGTTGCAAGCACAACCGAATATTAACCCGGAAACACTCAAATATATTCAAGACATTTTAACCAAACTTGATGACGACAAAGCAAATCCTCGTCAAAGTCGAATTATTGGCACTGTCAAACAAATTAGTCGAATTAATCAGCAGGATTGGTTGCCAATATTCTTGCAAACTGATTTAAAAATTACTGATAATCAAGTTTGGTATCGGGTGGAAGTTAGTGCATTTCAAAATGGTACAAGCTGGTTAAATTATCCGTTTACTAATTTTCACCAATTCAAAAACCAACCTCGAAAATTTTGGCGGAAAATTTTGGGTATTAGTTCTGACCAAAGTATACAAATTATTGTCTGGAAATCTAATGGAGAACAGGAAGTTACTACTGCTACTATTAAGGCTATACAAGTGCAAGATCAGGGTTTACGGCTGTTGATTTTGGGTTCTGCTCTTCCTGAAAGCAAGGTTAATTCTTTTCAACCTCAACCTTTAGCTCTGACTGCGGATGCACTGAAATGGGTAGAACCGTCTCCGGTATCTATCAAGGCATTGTACCAACAAAAACCCCAGCTAGTAGCGTCAATGCTGCCAATTATATGGCAAAAATTACAACAGTCCGGTGATATGGTAGTCGGCGCTATTCCCAGTTTACAGGCAATTCTTGAAAAAATGGGTGATTGGCCGGTCCAGTTAACTGATGTAACTAATGACGAACAGCAGGAGATTGTCGTTACTATTTCTGCTACAGCTATAGCATCTTTAAATCAGTCCGGTATTAATTATTCAAAACAGGCAGAAAATCAAGCACTCCCCCGGACTATAATCTTTTCAGCGGATAGTAAGGTGATTTATAGTGATTTTGCCCGTGCAAACCAGCAAACGCTAATAGCGATCGCTCAACTTACCGATGATCAATCTCTAGCGTTACTGGTAGAAAAAAAACAGGGATATAGTTTGGAACTGTGGTCACAAACTCGTCAGCGATTTGAATAGTTATCAGAAAGATAGGTTATTCTTTGTCGCTAGAAGTTGCCACTTGTTCGCTTTTGAGACTTTGCAATTGCTTTAAAAGAGAATCTATTTCTGCTTGCAAGTCCATGAACTTCACTTGTTGATCGTCCCGATAGTAAGCCTTCGTTAACTTTTTAACTAAGTTAGCGTGGGATTCGCATTCGGAAACACTGGATGACATAGTAGACATAGTTGTTACCATTAAAAACTTAACTCACACCATCTAGGGATAGTATAATATATTTATCCCCATCTTTGTAAAGATATTATATAGTTTTCGTTATCTGCTCTGGTAGTTTATCAACATGGTAATCAAAGTCTTCGATTATCATGACAGTGTTCCACAACTAAACATATAGAATTGAAAAGTGGGATACTCATAACACAAGCATTCCCAATCCCAAATCCTTAATTAAGAAATTTTGAATCCCGTGATTTTGAGCCCGTCTGCTGCTAAATCTTATTGCCAACCTTGGCCAGGGCTGATAGAAGCCTATCGTGAATACTTACCTGTCAGCGCGAAAACCCCTGTAGTAACTCTCTTAGAGGGTAACACACCTTTAATTCCTGTGCCAGCGATCGCTGAACAGATTGGCAGACAGGTTAAGGTGTATGTTAAATATGATGGTCTTAATCCTACTGGTAGTTTTAAAGACCGAGGGATGACAATGGCAATTTCTAAAGCAGCAGAGTCTGGAGCTAAGGCTGTAATTTGTGCCAGCACTGGTAATACCTCCGCCGCTGCTGCTGCCTATGCTAAAAGAGGAGGGATGCGTCCCTTTGTGTTAATTCCTGATGGTTATGTAGCTTTGGGAAAGTTGGCACAAGCGCTACTGTATGGGGCGGAAGTCCTGGCAATTCAGGGCAATTTTGACCGCGCTCTGGAAATTGTCCGGGAAATGGCGGATCAATATCCGATTACGTTGGTAAATTCTGTAAATCCGTACCGCTTAGAAGGGCAAAAAACTGGTGCTTTTGAAGTTGTTGATGTTTTAGGTAATGCTCCTGATTGGCTATGTATTCCGGTGGGAAATGCCGGTAATATTACAGCATATTGGATGGGTTTTTGTCAATACCATCAACATGGTAAATGCGATCGTCTACCAAAAATGATGGGTTTTCAAGCTGCTGGGGCTGCACCTTTGGTGAATGGTCAACCTGTGGCACATCCAGAAACCCTGGCTACAGCCATTAGAATTGGTAATCCTGCCAGTTGGTCTCAGGCTATTGCGGCGCAAACGGCCAGTCAGGGGAGTTTCCGGGCTGTGACTGATGAAGAAATTCTCGATGCTTACAGGCTATTAGCATCATCGGAGGGGATTTTCTGTGAACCTGCTAGTGCGGCTTCTGTGGCAGGATTATTACAAGTAAAAGATGAAGTTCCCACGGGAGCAACAGTGGTCTGTGTTCTTACTGGTAATGGTTTAAAAGATCCAGATACGGCTATTAAACACAGTCATGCTCAGTTTAAACAGGGGATTGCGGCAGATGTAAAAGCTGTTGCAGAAGCCATGGGATTTGCATAAATTTTAGACATTGAAATAAGCGATTTCTGGACAGTGCTTCGCTATCGCTTATTCTCATTTGTATTTTTCCCCGGTCTAATGAAGCACACACTAATTTATTCCCTGTTCCCTAAGATTAAAAAACTCTGTCCCCCACGACCATGGGAAATACCAATTACCTATTCCCAATCCCCAATCACTTATTCCTCAGATTTCTGAGATGGTGGTTTTTGAAACACTAAATAAATGTAATATGTAGCCATGGGGATGACGGTAGCGGCAATTAATAACCCGATAACCCAAGCAGTAGCATTACCTTGATTAGTTTCTTCCGCTTTCGTGAAAGTTCCTTCTACCTTTACCGTTTCCTTAATCTGTGGTGGACCTGGATCTGTTTTACCAGATAAAACCGCAACTAAGCGATCGCTCACATCTGAGAATCCTTGGTTGTATTTATTACCCTCACGCAATGCTGTACCTAATGTTTCCTCAGCTACACTCTGAGCGATAGAATCAGTTAACAAAGACTTAATCTGATCTCCACTAACTAAAGCAGTTCCATTAGTAACAGTATCAACAAGTAATAATACCTGATTAGCTTGTGCTGTTGCGGTAGGAAACCATTTAGTAAATAGTCCCTTAGCAAAACTTTCCGGTGTTTCCTCGTAGTCGAGACGGTGAATAGTTACAATTCTGGCTTCATAGCCAGTTTCCTGAGCCAAATCCTTGAAAGCCTTACTAATCTCACCTTCATTCAATCGGCTAATCACATCACCTTGATCTAAAATCCAAGTATCTGCTGTAAAACTGGGCATTTCGTATACACCAGTAGCGGAAGCAGGTAAAATGAACATCGTACTGGCCATGACCATTACCAATACAGGTAAAATCAGACGGATAAAGAAATTTTGGTTACTAAATAATTGCTTGAGTAACTGTTGCATGGGATGAATCCTTAAACAGACTTGCAATCAAAATACTACATAATTAGGTCAGTTGTCAGTTGTTAGTTGTCAGTTGGAAATATCTTTTCCCAAAGTCCCCTCCTCCGCTACAAACTACGGTCTGCTTTATTTCCTCAATTATCCAGGGGGATATGTGACTTGATACGATAATATGAAATTTAATAAAAGTAAAAAATCTTTATTTTAGAGAAAGATCATGACAACTTCTACTGCTTTTGACTTAGAATCACTAAATCAGCAATTTGAAATCGCAACTCCCACAGAAATTTTAGCCTGGTCTGTGCAAAATATCCCCACAGGATTAGTACAAACCAGCGCGTTCAACGTAGATGATGTCATCCTAACACATATTTTCTACAATGTACTTCAGCATCCAGTCCCGGTTATTTTCCTTGATACCCTTTATCACTTCCCTCAAACCCTAGAATTGGTTGCTCAAGCCAAGGAAATCTATAATCTAGACTTGAAAACCTATAAAACACCAGATGTAGATAGTCGTGAGGCTTTTACTGCTAAATTTGGTGAAGCCCTCTGGGATACAGATATTGCTAAATTCCACGACATTACCAAAATTGAACCACTTCTCCGGGGTTTGGACGAATTAGAAACTGTAGCTTGGATTACAGGTCGCCGTCGTGATCAAGCTGTGACTCGTGCTAATATGCCTGTATTTGAATTAGATGGTAAAGGGAGATTAAAAATTAACCCTCTAGCTACTTGGACACGCAAACAAAGCTGGGCTTATGTAGCTGAACATAAGGTAATTTACAACCCTCTCCATGACGAAGGTTATCCTAGTATTGGTGACGAACCTATTACCACCAAGGTCGCTGACGGTGAAGACGAACGTGCTGGACGTTGGAGAGGAAGTGAAAAAACTGAGTGTGGAATTCACATTTAGTTAGTTGTCGGTGGTTAGTTGTTAGTGGTTAGTTGTTAGTGGTCAGTGGTCAGTTGTTAGTGGTCAGTGGTCAGTTGTTAGTTGAAAAAATGGCGAAATCCAACTTTGAGAATTTGCAAGTTTATCAATTAGCAGAGAAACTAGCTGATCAAATTTGGAATATCATTCTTCATTGGGAGGAGTTTCCTAAAGCAACAATTGGTAAGCAGTTAGTACGTTCTGCTGATAGTATTGGCGCAAATATTGCAGAAGGTTGTGGAAGATACAATTTTCAGGATAATCGCCGTTTCGTTAGGATAGCAAGAGGTTCTTTAAATGAAACTAGGCATTGGTTAAGAAGAGCTTATAAACGAAATTTATTAACTAATGAAGAAGTAAATAGGCTAAAACCAATCATTGATGAACTGTCTCCCAGGTTAAACGCCTATCTTAACTCCATTGGTAACATTTCAGAAAGAACAAAGAACAACTGACCACTGACCACTGACAAAGAACAACTGACAAACTATGAAAATTCTTCATCTTTCAGATATCCATATTGGTAGCGGTTTTTCCCACGGACGCGTTAATCCAGCTACAGGTTTAAATACACGACTAGAGGATTTTGTCAAAACATTATCTTTATGTATTGACCGAGCGATCGCTGATCATGTAGACTTGGTTTTATTTGGTGGTGATGCTTTCCCGAACGCCACACCAGCACCCTATATTCAAGAAGCTTTTGCTAATCAATTTCGGCGTTTGGTAGCTGCTGATATTCCTACTGTATTATTAGTGGGAAATCATGACCAGCATTCCCAAGGTGTGGGAGGTGCTAGTTTAAATATTTACCGGACTTTGGGTGTACCTGGGTTTGTGGTTGGTGATACTTTAACTACTCATCGTCTCTCTACCCGTAACGGAGATGTGCAAATAATTACTCTTCCTTGGCTAACTCGTTCTACCTTAATGACCCGTCAAGAGACTCAAGGTTCTTCTCTAGCAGAAGTAAACCAACTCCTTACAGACCGTTTACAGGTGGTTATAGAAGGAGAAATTCGCCGGCTTGACCCGCATATACCAACGGTGCTTTTAGCCCATTTAATGGCTGATAATGCTACTTTAGGAGCAGAACGTTTATTGGCTGTGGGGAAAGGTTTTACTTTACCTTTATCTTTATTAACTCGACCATGTTTTGATTATGTGGCTTTAGGTCATGTCCATAGGCATCAAAACCTAAATAAATCTAATGACCCACCGGTAATTTATCCCGGAAGTATTGAACGGGTGGATTTTAGCGAGGAGAAGGAAGATAAAGGTTATGTCATGATAGATTTAGAACGGGGAAAGGTAAATTGGGAATTTTGTCCCCTACCTGTGCGAACGTTTCGGACTATTGAGGTAGATTTATCTAAGCAAGATGATCCCCAAAAGGCATTATTAAAAGGAATTGGTAAATATGATATTCAAGATAATGTAGTGCGATTAATTTACAAATTGCGGTCAGAACAATTGGATTTAATTGATAACTCTTCCTTACACCAAGCTTTAAGTATAGCACACACTTACACTATTCAAGCTGAATTAGTTAGTCAATTAGCAAAGCCCCGCATTCCCGAATTAACTGCTAGTAGTAGTATTGACCCAATGGAAGCTTTAAAAACTTACTTAAATAATCGGGAAGACTTAAAAGATATTATGTCACCTATGTTGGAAGCAGCACAAAATTTATTAGCAAATGATGAGGAAATTTGCTTAGAACCTGAAGCAAGAAATCAAAAGTTAAAAGTCTAAAGTTAAAAGTCACAATTAAGAGGATTTTCAAGGGGATTGATACGGGTAAAATTTATCTATTTAATCTATTTTGCCAATTGGTAATAGCTCGCAAATATGCCATAATAGGAATTTGATAAACTTCAATAAAAATCCAAACAATAATTCCTAAATGTGACAAAAAAGTTAACACAGTCCAAACCAATGGAATCCATGAGAGGGGAACATGAGAGCGAGGAGGAAAATAATATGCTGTTACCCCTATTAAAGTGGTTGGTAAAATAATAAAAGCAATTGCAGATAAACCATAACCCCAACCTAATTCCACATTTTCTAATCGTGCTTGTGTCCACGTAAATCCATTCCAATTCCAAATTAAAGGTGGTTCTCTAGAAGGCATTTTAACCTGTTGTAATTCTAGGTTAACTGTGAAAATTTCGTTACAAAAATCACAGCACATAGCCTCCATCATTAACATTTGAGAAATTTTACCAACGCGACATATTGGACATGGATAATCTTCTTGAAAGTTTAAAGCTGTGGACAAAATTGGAGATTTGGGCATAATTAAACTACTCCTTTTTTAATATCTGTAATTGATAATTAATAATTGCACGATACATGACAAATTTTTAATCAAAAATAAATTATAAAGCGAATTTGACTCCTGGATTTTTTTTAATAAAACAACCTAGTTTTTTGATAAAACCAGGTTGAATATGATATGATAATAATATTGAAAGTGTAACTAATCTAGAAAACCCATCAAAATTTCGGAATCATCAAAGGTATTTGGTGCTATGGGACGATTTCCAAATATAGAATAGTTTTCAGCAATTACCAAAGCACTAGAAGCAATGGGACGAATACCAGACAAGTTGATACTATCAACCACTTGGAATGTATTTGCACCTATGGGACGAATTCCCATGGAGTTGTAGGTATCAACTACTTGTAAAGTCCCAGCAGTAATGGGACGCACTCCGGCGACTATGATTGTCCCTGGGGTAGTTTGTTCCGTATTACCACTGTTATCCTGATTATTTTCTTCCACTGTTATTTCTCCTTTGTATCTGATGACACTTTCTCAAACTGAATCTTTGTTTGTTAAGTGAATTTTACAATAATTAAGGAAAGAAGTATTTTTTTTCCCATATATTCAGAGTCTAACCCTAAACCAGCATATATCACAGGTTAAATCTGAGATTGATATATTTTTTAATCCGGTTAGACTTTTGATTATATCAGATCATGTACATTTATTTTGCTACGGATAAGTTATCTCCAGTGATAAAATAATTTTATCTTGCTGATAATATTCCTATGATCATCAAATTTATTCATTTAAAGAATTAAGTAACTATGCCATTTTGGTTGAGAATCTTGACGGTTTTTTTCTGGTATTAATAACCGCCAACTTTTACCTTCTTTCTGAATTTGTAGATAAACTTCAAAGGGTTTTTCTATTTGTTTAAAACTGCGTTTTGGTAGTTTTACAGTAAAGTCATAATTTCCCTTTACCCGATAAGCTGGTAGGTTTTCAATGCTAAGGGGTTGTTGTTGAGTAATAGATATTCGCTGAATGTTAACTTTTTGGAAGTTTAAATCTAGTTGTTGATTAAGTTGCTGTTGGGTTTGTTTTAACTGGAGTGCAATGGCTTTTTGCACTAATTCCGGTGTGGGTAATAAGACAATACTAGTACAAGCTGTGAGGAAAATTATCAAAATTGTTGTAAAAGTTAATTTAATCATATTTAATCATATTTAATTATATTTAATTATATTTAATTTCTTCTTGATGTATTTGATATATTCCTCCTAACCACCATTTACTGGCGGAATTAATACCACTTCGTCACCATTTTGGAGAATAGTATCTGGTTCAACAAATTGTAAATTCACACCAAAGCGGGTTATTTCCCGCCATTTGCTTAATTTTGGTTGTTTAGCAATTAAGTAATCACAGACAGCTTGAACTGGTGTACCATTAGGAAAATCTAATTCTAATTCTGACACATCAAAAGCTTCTTGATAAACAGCAAATAACTTGACGGTTACGGTGGTAGATTGGGACATATAATTTTTGTATACAACCTAATTTAATCATTGGGAATCATTGTAAACTGACCTTGTTGAATTTGTAAAAGAATAGATTGACCTTCTCGCTCTCTTTCTGGTGTAAACTTGAGAGGATAGCCAGAAGTTTCACTTGCGGTCAGACTGACATTTTCCAGCCCTCTTAATACCGTATCACGAGTTGCATTATTAGATAAAGTTTTAATTAAAGCCTGAGTTGCATCAAAGCTAATTGCAGTCCGCCAACTAATACCTCCCCCCCACTTCCGCGCTGATTTTTCCGCAAAAGGTTGAGCTTGTAATGTTTCTCCAAACCAGGGTACTGCAATTCTTAAACCCTCTACATTCTTCCTACCGTTGTCTAGGATATCACCCTTATAAAGAATACCTCCACCTAACATTTTTAATTCTGGTTTTGGTGGATTTTGGGTTTTGAGTGTTTTGTTTATTTTGGTAATCTCTTTAGCAATCGGAATAGCTTTATTAATGGTATCTGCATCTGGAAACAATAACGCTGCTTCTGCCTTATAATCATAGACACTGTTAGTAACTTCTTTCTCTGGATCAAATTTAGAAGCAGTTAAATTAATTAAAGGTTTACGAACCACCTCACCTCCTAGTTTTTCAAATTGATTTGTGAATATCTCTCTGATACTATTACTATATGTACTACTTGGATTTCCAAAAACTACTGCTTTTTTTAATTGCAGAGTTTTATAAGTGTATTCAGCAAGTGTTTTTCCTGCACTTTTATCAGAATAAACTACTCTAAAGAAAACTGGATTGTTTAGAAAAATGCTGGCACTTGTGGGGGAAACAAGTGCTAATTTTGCTTTTTCATATTCTGGTAATGCAAGCCGAGTAGCTTCACTAGAATTATGTCCAATTACTCCGATTATGGAAGAATCTTTGGTGAGTTCTTGTGCTACTTCTTTAGCTTTTTTTGTGTTGCTATCATTAGCAATTACAATCTCTAGTAATCTGCGGTTTAATCCCTTATTCCTATTGAATTGGTCTTGTGCTTGGGCTACCCCACGTAATACTTCTACAGGAGTAGTTTTATTTTTGTCTAATGATACAACTACTGCTAAGGTAAACGGAGAACCTTGTTGACGAGCCAGGGAATTATTATAATAAATTAGCACTTCTGGGTCATAGCGATTAGCGTCTACAGCTTGTTGAAATAATGTAATTGCTTCTTGATAATTAGCTTGTTGGAAGGCTTGAATACCTTTGTCACGAGGGATATTATTAATCTCAGGAAAGAAAGTGCTATTACCTCGACTAATTCTACTATTATCTACTACACAAAAAACACCTAATTCCTTTCTTTCATCTGTTGGACAAGTTTTCATTTGAGAAATACCTGTCAATAGAAGACTAGCAGTAATAAAAACAGCAGAGGCTATTGTAGTTAAAACAATCAAATTAGACTTTACGGGAATAGCTGAAGTATTAACTTCACTTGGTTGATGTAAATTAATATTAATGTCACCAGGATATGACAAGGAACTATTAATAGTTTTTGAATGTAGAATTATATGACTAGGACTTTTTTTTTGCTCAATTTTATCTAACTCGTGAATTTCGTCCCTTAGTGGGTGACGTTGTATAATCCAGAGCCGGACAAATTCTATTTTAACCCTGTCCTTTACTTGATCTAAAAAATCATTAACTCTGAGAATTTTTGTTGTTTCTATAATTAATTTATTTTCTATTTCAGGTCTATATTTTCTGATTAATTCAATATAATTCTCTGAATTTTCTTGTGCTTCTGCTATTGCTGCAAAAACAACCCTTTCTAGAATTGGAAATCCTTCCCAAAACCATGTTAAACCAGCTTCAGATAATTCAATTGCTTTGTTAATAATGAATTTGACATCTTTACTATTAACTGTCCATTTATTCTCCTCTCGCGCTCTCCCAAAAATAGTAAAACATATTGCTTGGGTAAAATAAGGGTGTCCTAATGATAGCTCAAAAATGGTTTTTATTGCATCTTCCTCATATTCAAGGCTATTTTTCGCTGGGTCAACAATCAATTTTCTTGTACTATCTTCATCTAATAACCCAATTTCCTTTTTAGGTACATCTTTAAATAGCTTACTTATTCTGTGATTATTTACCGATCTTTGCTCTATTAATGAAATTAAAAATAGTTTTTTGCTAAGATTAATCAGTGCGGATAAATAGTTATAAACTTGTTCTAATAATTCTGAATCATGACTATTCATTAAAGCATCAAATTCATCAAGTAGCAATACTAGATTTTTGTTTTCTAATAATTGATATACTTGGGGTAAGAACTCATGAGAAAAAATTCCTAAATCTAATTCTAACTCTGTAATTTCCGGTAGTTTAATATTTTTATTATCTAACGAGAGATTACTAACTATCTCCTGAGCTAAAACTACTAAAATTGTACTTAGCGATTCTTGACTATAAGATTGTAAATTAAATGCAACAAAAACACACTCATTTAAGTCATTCAAGCCATGAGGAATATTCCTAATGACGGATGACTTACCAATGCGTCGTTGACCATATAAGCAGATGATCTTTTGATTATGTTGAATACTGTCTTGAATGAACGAAAATAGGTTTTCTCGCCCAAAAAACAACTGTTGGTCAATGGGACGACCAATAATATAAGGATTCCTTTGAGACATAAGAGAATTAATCATACCTTTATAATACCGCTAAAAGTGTTAATTTCATCGGTAAAACCTCATAGCTGTTATGGAGTAATTTCTACAAATTTACCCCCCTTAATTTCTAAAAGAATAGATTGACCTTCACGCTCTCTTTCTGAGGTAAACCTGAGAGGATAGCCAGAAGTTTCACTTGCGGACAGACTGACATTTTCCAGATCTCTTAATACTGTATCACGAGTTGCATTATTAGATAAAGTTTTAATTAAAGCTTGAGTTGCATCAAAGCTAGTTGCAGTCCGCCAACTAATATCTCCTCCCCACTTCCGCGCTGATTTTTGGGCAAAAGATTGAGCTTGTGATGTTTCTCTAAACCAGGGTACTGCAATTATTAAACCCTCTACATTATTGCCACCGCTGGTTAAAGTTTCATTTGTATAAAGAGTATCTCCAGCTAACATTTTTAATTCTGGTCTTGGTGGATTTTGGGTTTTGAGTGTTTTGTTTATTTTGGTAATCTCTTTAGCAATCGGAATAGCTTTATTAATGGTATCTGCATCTGGAAACAATAACGCTGCTTCTGCCTTATAATCATAGACACTGTTAGTAACTTCTTTCTCTGGATCAAATTTAGAAGCAGTTAAATTAATTAAAGGTTTACGAACCACCTCACCTCCTAGTTTTTCAAATTGATTTGTGAATATCTCTCTGATACTATTACTATATGTACTACTTGGATTTCCAAAAACTACTGCTTTTTTTAATTGCAGAGTTTTATAAGTGTATTCAGCAAGTGTTTTTCCTGTACTTTCATCAGAATTAACTGCTCTAAAGAAAACTGGATTGTTTAGAAAAATGCTGGCACTTGTGGGGGAAACAAGTGCTAATTTTGCTTTTTCATATTCTGGTAATGCAAGCCGAGTAGCTTCACTAGAATTATGTCCAATTACTCCGATTATGGAAGAATCTTTGGTGAGTTCTTGTGCTACTTCTTTAGCTTTTTTTGTGTTGCTATCATTAGCAATTACAATCTCTAGTAATCTGCGGTTTAATCCCTTATTCCTATTGAATTGGTCTTGTGCTTGGGCTACCCCACGTAATACTTCTACAGGAGTAGTTTTATTTTTGTCTAATGATACAACTACTGCTAAGGTAAACGGAGAACCTTGTTGACGAGCCAGGGAATTATTATAATAAATTAGCACTTCTGGGTCATAGCGATTAGCGTCTACAGCTTGTTGAAATAATGTAATTGCTTCTTGATAATTAGCTTGTTGGAAGGCTTGAATACCTTTGTCACGATAGGTATTAGTAATCTCTGAGAAGAAAATGCTATTACCTCGACTAATTCTACTATTATCTGCTACACAAAAAACACCAAAGGCCTTTCTTTCACTTGGTGGACAAGTTCTCAAACCTTGGGAAATACCTACACCAATAACTACAACTCCAGCTAATCCTAAAGATGCTATTGGTCTTGAAATACGGTTGAGCCATTGGAGCATGATTGTAGAAGGTTTTTTATTTAAAGATTTAGCCGCAACGTTAAGATTAGTGTTAGACCGAAGGGCTTGAATTTCTTTTAATCTTTGTTGAAATGATATTCTGTTTGGATCAATTTTTAAACCTAATTGACATCGTTCCGTTGCTTTAATCCATTCTCTTGCAATTATCAATTTATGGACATAATTTTCTATTGTCTGTAAAAAACCATCTTTACTACTTTCGCTATCAATTTCGTTAGCTAGTCTGTAAATTTCCAAGGCTTGCTCAAAATTTTCTGCCTTTGAGTATTTTTCAGCTACAGTTAATAAAGGCTGTAAAACAGACTGTTGTTTATTTATATTTCCGATAAAAGAATAGAAATGATAGGCTCGTTCGTAAAGTTCACAGGCTTTATTAAGTTCTTGAATCTTTAAATATTCGTCAGCCAAAGATGTTACAGTTTTAAAGTTATTAGGATTAAGCTTTAAAGCCAGTTCATAAGTTTGTACCGCCTGTGTATCATGATGTTCTCGCAAATCATCTGCTACTGACAAGAGCTTATTAATATTTTCTTGTTTAACTGTCTCTAAATTGCTAATTTCATCTTTTAGCTTATGGCTTTTCACCAACCAACGACGGACAAATTCTACCTTAACCCTGTTATTATCTAAAAAACCATATTCATGTAATTGTTCGTCTGCTTTCTTCAAATATTCTGTTTCTATTCCATGGTTTCTTAATAGCATTAGCTGGGGAGGTTCATTTTCTTTAATAGGTATATTTTGAGCCTCTGCTGCTGCTGTAAAAATAACTTGCTGCTCAGTAGTTAATCCGCGCCAGAACCAATCTAAACCACCTTCAGCTAATCCAATTGCTCTATCTACAATACTTTTAACATCATGACCATTTATACTCTGGGGAAGCACATTTGTTGGAGTATGGCGATCGCGTGCTAGATTATGAATGGCATAACATATACACTGGGTAAAATAAGGATGTCCTGCGGATAATTGAAAAATTGCTTGTATTGCTTCTTCTTCATAGTTTAAAATATTCTCATCAGGTTGAATAATTAACTTTTGAGTATCCTCTTTATTTAACAAACCAATTTCTATATTTGGTGATCCTCGGAAGAAAGAAGATAAGTTTCCTAACTTTGATATATGTCTTCCTACTATTGGGATAATAAATAATTTATTATCTTTTTGCAGTAATTGAATAATATAATTACAAAAGTTATTACTATATGTATCTAATTCAGTATCTCTTTCAGTCAAAACATCAAATTCATCCCATAGCAAAACCAATTTTTTATTACCTAATTGTTGATAAACTGTTGGTAGAAATTCACGAGAAAAAATCTCAATATTGGTAGGAATATTCTCCGCTAAATGGCTTAAAACTTGCTTATTGGTTTCTAGGTTTTCTATAATTCCAATCGCAATTAAACTTAGAATTTTTTGAGTAGACAAATTTTCTTCATCGTTAAAATCCAAACTGTTAAAATCGAAACTGATAAAAACGAATTCATTTGTACTCAATTTCTGACTCAATTTTTTAGGAATTTGTGCAATTACAGATGATTTGCCAATCCGTCTTTGACCATATAATAAAATTAGTTGTTCATTGTTTTGAAGACTATCATTAATATCGCTAAACTCAGGTTCGCGTCCAAAAAATTTATTTGGATCTCTAATTGGAACACCTATGATGTAAGGATTTGGACGGAAAGGCATATTTTATGTACTCCTTGTTAATTTCAGATCAATTATTGTCTATAAACTCAGTCGAGAAGTCCAAAATAACTTCTCTATTCAAATATCTATGCAAGAAATAGTGCTACCTTTGTAATCCAATCTAAGGCAGATCCTACTTGCTCTGGATGTTTCCCCAGCCAAGTAACTACTTCTTTAACCTTGTTTACTTGTCCATGACTCATTAGATTCATAAATTCCTTTTCTCTGTCTCTGATTGATTGTTCTGGAGTCTGTAAAATCTCCTGAATTACCCATTTTTTCATAAGTGGTGAAGTGAAAGAATAGAACTTTTCGGTTTCTATAGCACTGGAAGTAATTACAATCACACCCTGTTCTTGCAACCTAATTAAAGATCGTCCATCTTGTGTAAAAATGCGGCCAATGCCTTTTAATTTAAACTTTAGCTCCCCTATATGACCTCCCATATCTAATAAGGCTATCAGCATTAACAACACCTGTTCTTTAGGATTACATCTACGCCAAATTGTTTGGAAAATCTGTTGAGTATCTCTTTCAAAATTCCCAGCAAATGAGTTAATATTGGCATTATTCCCATTCTGTAGCTCTCTGTACAGAAAAAAACCAGCAGTTTGTACTAAAGTCGGATGTCCACCAGTAATATTAATAATTTCATGTCGTAATGTTGGTGGTCTAATTATTGTCAATAGTTCCACTAATTCCTCAGTTGTGAACAATTTTAGAGGTTGAAATAAATAGTGATTGTACCAAGGAGAAGCATTGGGATTAAGTTTAGGACCTAGTTCATTGAGGCGCTGGAGTGAAGCCACAATCATGGAGAAGTGTTCACTTTCTTCAGCATGAACAGCCAAACTACGACACTGGGCTAAAAATGTTTCCATTTCATTCTCAGTGTATTGGTTATTTGTTACCAATGCTGCATCAAAATCATCTACCAACAGTAGTAAAAACTTATTTTTTCTACCCAGTATCCGTAATGCTTGACGCAAACTATCACCAGTCACCGTTTTTTCGAGTAACGGCTTGATTTCAACCTGTAGTTCTGGTTCACTGTCTAATTTATCGTGTAGCAAACTTACAGATTCACGCCAAAAACCACCAGGAGTGAAGGGAATGAGATTTTGACTTTGACAATTGAGGATAACAGGGATACCTTGGGATGGGTCTAAGCCATATTCAGTCCATATTTGCTTGTTAGCCAATTTACGCAAGAAAGAAGACTTACCCATTCCCGGACCACCCCAAATAGCGAAATGGCTGCGGTTATAGATTTGGTCAAAAGCAAAGTTAATTTCTGATTTCCGTCCTATAAAACTTTCTGTGGGAACTGGTTTTCCAGGAAAAAAAGGATTGGGAGTCATGGTGAGTTTACTTCTGGAGGCCGAGAAAATAGCTGATTTTACGTATAATTTCAGTATACCATCAAAATTGTACTTGTTAGATCACTTAAAAGCAATATCCAATCAGAATTTAATGTTTTTATAACAAGTATTATATTATACTAATTTTTATCCTATTACCAGATGATTCGCAGTTACAGCTAAGTAGGTTGACGTTAAAAATTGTCGTGATAGCGAGGTAAGAGGTCATAGGTAAGACTAAAAAAGTTTAGCCCTTGAGTACATCATAAGCAAAATCCGAACAAAAAATCTCATAAAGCTTGCTAAGTACGAGAAATAAGCCTTATATTTGAATATAATGGCAAAATATTCAATATTCCCCTGTTTTCTGTTCCCTGTTTCCTTTTACTGAAATTTTAGACTTAAAAGATGTTTTAAAAATTGACGACGATTATGAATCGCTGCTGAAAAGTGAACAATTCAAAAATAAAGTATGAATAATAAACTCTTACCAATTACCAATTACCAATTACCTATTACCTATTACCAATTACCAATTACTAAAGCTTTAATTCCAACCGTTGAAAATCCTGCTGTACCTCATTCCACAGAGCTTTATTATATGGGTCAGTTTTTAAGGCTTTTTTCAGATAAATTCTAGCCTTTGGTAATTGGTTTTCTGCAATTAACGCTCGTCCCCAGATTTGATAAGCAATTGCTAACCATTGACGCACCTCCATATCTGCTGGTAAACGGGCCATTAAAGCTTCTGCTAGAGCAATAGCCTGGGGAAAACGTCTTTCCTGTAAAAACCGCTGTAACTGTTCATAAGTCTTCCATTTTAACCGTTTTTCTATATCCTCTAAATTTGGGGGGTGAGATGTAACCGTTGTTTTTGGGTCTGCTGATTGAGTTTGAACCTGTGTAGTGCTAGAAGCATAAGTTTTCTCCCCACCAGACTTTGACCTAAAATCCTCCGAAGGTAAGACAGTTTGTAGGAATTTATAAGCTTCAGTTACCGCAATAAATTTGTCTTTGGCTTTGAGATCATCTGGATTAATATCAGGATGAT
Source organism: Aphanizomenon flos-aquae FACHB-1287 (assembly GCF_014698755.1). Lineage (GTDB taxonomy): Bacteria > Cyanobacteriota > Cyanobacteriia > Cyanobacteriales > Nostocaceae > Dolichospermum > Dolichospermum flosaquae. The sequence continues at coordinate 55,703 of NZ_JACJTO010000012.1, forward strand.
ATTGCTGTACCAATCGGCGATAGGACGCTTTAACATCAGCAAAAGAAGCTCCCGACCTTAAACCTAATATCCGGTAATAATCTTCAAGATTCATGTTGCTTTGCTTAACTCCAATTCAAAATTCAAAACTAAAAATTCAAAACCAAAAATCCAAAATGAGTAATTCATAATTTTGAATCTTACATCTTGAATTTTGAATCATTTTTCACTATTTAAATACGTTCTTCAATCACACGATCAATTAAACCGTATTCTTTAGCCTCTTGAGCAGACATAAAAAAGTCACGATCCATGTCTTTTTCAATCTTGCTTAAAGGTTGAGTAGTGTTATCAGCATAAATTTGATTTAACTGACTCCGAATTCGTAGAATTTCCCTAGCTTCGATTTCGATATCAGAAGCTTGTCCGCGAGTTCCACCAGAAGGTTGATGAATCATAATCCGGGAGTGAGGTAAAGCCATGCGTTTACCCTTGGCTCCAGCAGCCAATAGGAAAGATCCCATAGAAGCAGCTAAACCGACACAGATTGTGACCACATCAGACTTGATATGTTGCATGGTATCATAAATTGCCAAACCAGATGTCACCATACCACCAGGGGAATTGATATATAAATAAATATCCTTTCCTGGATCATCGGAATCCAAATACAGCATGACAGCAATAATTTGGTTAGCAATTTCATCATCTACATCTCTTCCTAAGAAAATAATTCTTTCCCGGTAAAGACGGTCATAAATGCTAATCCAATCTGTATATTGTCCACCGGGCATCCGGTAAGGAACTTTAGGCACACCTATAGGCATTTGCGGTACTCCGTTTGTAATTGGTCAGTGGTTATTGGTCAGTGGTCATTGGTTATTGGTCATTGGTTATTGGTCATTGGTCATTGGTTATTGGTTATTGGTCATTGGTCATTGGTCATTGGTCATTGGTCATTGGTCATTGGTCATTGGTCATTGGTCATTGGTCAGTTTTCACCCATCACCCATCACCTATTACCTATTACCCATCACCCATCACCTATTACCCATCACCTATTACCTATCACCTATTACCCATTACCCATCACCTATTACCTAGTTAAAGCACACCTATGGGGAGTGGGGGATTAGCGAGTTCTTCCTTCCTGAAAACCCTGTCAATTAAACCATACTCCTTAGCTTCGTCGGGAGTCATGTATAAAAGACGATCCATATCCTTGCTAATCTTTGCTGCATCTTGTCCAGTTGTCCGAGCCAAAATTTCCAGCATAGAAGCTTTATTTGCCAAAACTTCCCGAGCACGAATTTGAATATCCGTTGCTTGTCCTTGGGCGTAGCTCTTAGGCTGATGCAGGATAATAGAAGAATTAGGCAAACTAGCACGACACCCTTTTGTTCCAGCACTAAGAATCATCGCAGCCATACCCATTGCCGAACCAATACAAATGGTGTGGATGGGGGGTTTGATATATTTCATAGTGTCATAGATAGCGAAGGCTTCGGTTTCAAAACCGATAGGTTCGCCACTGTAACCAGAAGTACCTGTAGAGTTGATGTAGATTTTAATTGGCTTTTCGGGGTCGTCAGACTGTAAGTACAGCAATTCAGCGACGATTAATTCCGTAACAGCCGGAACAAGCGGCATACCCAGATAAACAATCCGCTCCTTTAAAAGTAGAGAAGGTAAATCTGGTGGCGGTGTCCGGTAGGAGCTATCGCCAGAATAGGGGGCTTGCACAGCCTTGAGGTGAGAAATATCCATAGCAACTAATCGCCTGAAACTATGCCGTTAATGTATTACATCCTAGCGCGATGGTCGCCTAATTTAGGGTGTGGATTTCTCCCTGATAGTAAAAAAAGCTAGATTCTGGTGGAGTTAGTTAAAAAAATATAATTCAGACCGATCAACTGATGAACAGTTGGAACAGTTAGAAATCTTCTTAAATTCCCATAAAAGTTTTATAGGACAAAGGTTATAGAACGTTGGTTTCTGCCAAACCCTTATCTGCTATTATAAGCGATCGCACAACAAAATAATTTTTAGTCAATTCATCCAAAATGTGGTTCGTACATTATTTTATACAGTATATGTAATTTTAAATAGGAATTATTAATTCAATATGCAGAATTTAACCTCCAGAGGTCGTTGACAATGGTATCATTCAGGAATTACAAAAAGTAAAGGGCGATTTTACTATGACCAAAGCACCTGTTGCTCCTGTGGTGCTAGTCATTCTAGATGGATGGGGCTACTGTGAGGAAAAGCGAGGAAACGCAATTAGCGCTGCCAAAACTCCGATTATGGACAGTTTATGGGCTGCTTATCCCCACACCCTCATTCGCACATCAGGAAAAGCCGTAGGGTTGCCAGAAGGTCAGATGGGCAACTCGGAAGTTGGTCATTTGAACATTGGCGCTGGTCGAGTCGTACCCCAAGAACTGGTACGGATATCAGATGCTGTAGAAGACGGTTCTTTAGCGGCAAACCCAGCCCTTGTCAAAATTTGCCAGGAAGTTCGTTCTGCTAATGGCAAGTTACATCTAGTGGGGCTTTGTTCTGATGGCGGAGTGCATTCCCATATTACCCATCTATTTGGACTGCTTGACTTAGCAAAGGAACAGCAACTTTCACAAGTTTGTATCCACGCCATTACTGATGGCCGTGACACCAAGCCGACAGATGCCATCAACGTTATTCAGCAATTAGAAGACTACATAGATAATACTGGTATTGGTGAAATCGCTACAATCAGCGGTCGCTATTATGCCATGGATCGTGACCATCGTTGGGATCGAGTCCAACGGGCTTACGATGTGATGACAACAGATAGCGCCGGCAATGGACTCACGGCTGTAGAGGTATTAAAATCATCCTACGCTGAAGGTGTTACTGATGAGTTTCTTCTCCCAGTTCGTCTGCGTCCAGGCGCGGTAGAATCTGGTGATGGGGTAATATTTTTTAATTTCCGCCCCGACCGGGCCAGAGAACTAACTCAAGCTTTTGTTAGTCACACTTTTAGCGGTTTTGAAAGACAGCCAATTCAACCGCTTTCTTTTGTAACTTTTACCCAGTATGATCCAGAATTACCTGTTTCTGTGGCCTTCGCACCGCAAAATCTGAGTAATATTCTGGGTGAAGTGATCGCCAAGCGCGGTTTAAAGCAGTTCAGAACGGCGGAAACTGAAAAATATGCTCATGTCACCTATTTCTTTAATGGGGGAATGGAAGATGCTTGTGTGGGAGAAGACCGGGAATTAGTCAGTAGTCCCATGGTGGCGACTTATGATCAAGCCCCAGCGATGTCAGCACAAGCTGTGACAGATGTAGCGATCGCTGCCATTAGAAAGGGCATCTACTCCCTGGTGGTAATGAACTATGCTAACCCAGATATGGTAGGGCATACAGGGCAAATTCCCGCTACTGTCACAGCTATTGAAACAGTAGATCGCTGTTTAGGTCGTCTCGTTGATACTATTGGTAAGGCTGGTGGTACAGTAATTATTACGGCTGATCACGGTAACGCTGAGTATATGCTAGATGAAGGTGGTCATCCTTGGACGGCACATACTACTAACCCAGTTCCGTTAATTTTGGTAGAAGGTGAAAAAGCCAAAATACCTGGATATGGGACAAATGTAGAATTAAGAAATGATGGCAAATTAGCCGATATTGCCCCAACTATTCTGAATATTTTACAGATATCCCAACCGCAAGAAATGACAGGGCAATCATTACTTAAGCCCGCAGAATATGATTTACAACTAACTCGCACTCCTGTAAAAGTAGGGTTGTAAATTCGTAAAATGGTAGGGGTTTAGCATTGCTAAATCCCCACTGAGTTGATAACTTCTTATAAACAACATTTCTAAATATGGCAATTACTAACATCATCCAAGGTATTTGGGCATTTTCCGCTCTAGGTTTGATAATCCTCGTTTTGTTACATAGTCCTAAAGGTGATGGTATTGGCGCTATTGGTGGACAAGCGCAATTATTTAGCAGTACCAAAAGTGCCGAAAATACTTTAAATCGAGTTACTTGGGCATTGGTCGTAATTTTTATGGGTTTAACTGTGGTTTTAAGTGCTAATTGGTTGCCTAAATAATTGAAACTGAAAATGGGAAAAATTACCCAAAATCAAAACTTTTGGCAAAGATTAATAGCAGTTCTGACTTTAGCAATAACTACAGGACTGCTAGTTATTTTTATGAATTTTCAAGTTAATGCTGTTGTTAGGAAACAGGGAACAGATAACAGGGAACAGGAGAAAAATATTCAATTATCTAATTCTACCATACCTATTCTCCAAAAACCCCATCCTTTACCACCAACTTTGGAAAAATGGCAAGATAAAACAAATAGTGGTGATTATTTTGATCAAATTAAATCTACTAAAGTTGGTTATTTAATTTGGTCAAATTTTCCAGTCAAGGTAAAAATAGAATCACCAATAAATATCAGTGAAAAGCAGTCAGAAATATGGATTAATAATGTTTTACAAGCAGTGCAAGAATGGAGTATTTATTTACCTTTACAAGTAGTTGAAAAATCCGCTGTGGCTGAGATTACAATTATGGGAAAAGCGCCACCTTTACAGCGTGAACCTAATGGTAAAATACTGCGTGCACGTTCAGCTTTAACCATTTATGATTTATATACTGAAAATAATATTTTATCTCACCGATTTACAATTCTGTTGAGTCCCAACCAAACTAATAATTATGTACTATCAGCAGCCCGGCATGAACTTGGTCATGCTTTGGGAATTTGGGGTCATAGTCTTTTAGAAACTGATACTATGTATTTTTCTCAAGTTCGCAACCCGCCATTTATTTCTGTTAGAGATGTAAATACTTTAAAACGGGTTTATGAACAACCTACAGGTTTGGGTTGGTCTGTTTTGAGGAAAGAGTAAAGATGATACAGTGTTTTCCCCTGAATATGAGGTACAAAGTTAAATCATGAAACTCTTGTGGTGCGGGCATCTTGCCCCCTAGATATATACCTTATAACACTGATAAGTTATCATTTAGCTTAGTGGTTTTTTGTTGTGCTTATGCGCTAGAGATAGTTCTTCCTCATCGGTTCTATGATAACAAGTTTTTCCGTCGGTGTCAAGAGCTTTTACCAGCAAATTGCGAGGCTGTGAAAAGTAAATTTGATTTTTGACAGCCTCATGATTTGATTAAACGCGACGTAGGTTCATAAGTTCTTGAGGAGAAGCTAACATATCAATAGCTACAAAGAATATTTTTCCGTCGGGATTAATTAAGAAACGCCAAGAAATATTCATACCAACAGTCACACCAAACCAAGGAGTTTGTACTACTCCTGTGATTTTCAGTTGCTTAGAACCGTCTGGTTGAACTTCACAGATACCTTGTTGCGGCATCATGTTAAGTCCCTGCGCTTCTTCACGCATATATTTAGTAATTGCTTCCCGGCCTATAATAGGCTTTTGGAATGGTGGTTGTAGAGCACCGTCAGTAGTAAATAGCGCAATAGCAGCATCAAAATTATCTGCATTCATGGCTTCAATATAGCCTAATACAGCGGGTTCTGTAATCCCGTCAATTTGCACTGAAGAGATAACAGGGGTTGTGCGTTGGAAAGCAGGTTCGGTACTTGCTTTAGGATAACTACTAGGACCAAGATCAGAAGTATCAAACCCCATATCCACTACAGTATTCCGCAATACAGTAATTTGCTGACCTGGATCAAGTTTTTGTGTAGTTTCTAATACAAATTTTACACCAGGAGACATTTGATAACCAGGGGGGATAGGAGCAATAACTCCCTGTTTCATTAATTCTCCTAACTCATACCAGAAAGCTAGTTTGGTATTAACGCTGAAGAAACCATAGGAACGGCTAATAGGAGTATCAGCGCGGCTGGCTAAATCCCGCATGACCTTTGTTTGTTCTTCGCGGGTCATTTGCTTAATTTGGTTCAGCAGACCTTCAGCTAGTTGTAAACGGGCTGAACCGGGAGCGGCGGGAGTAATGGTTTTACCCATTTCAGTGTAAGCATACCAAAGATAAGCTAATTGATCATCAACATTAAGTTGATCAAATAACGCTATAGTTGCAGGAATAGGACTAGGAACTTGAGTATTAGAAAAAATAGTTTGAGCGGACTGGATAGTTAAAGCCACAATCGTTATCTCCAAGATTATGTGTTTATTAGTCGCTGTTAAGACTTAAGCCAAAAATGTTTATTATGAACTTAATATCTATATGAAGTAATTTAATTGAGATCTTAATTTTTGTAAAGATCTAGAAATTACCAATTGACAAAACGCTTAATTTATGATCAGAAAATCTTTTTCAAAAGGGGCTATTTCTAGTACCATAATTGTTACAGGATGATCCGGTAAGCGATACAATTGAGGGTGGGGAAAGCCTACAGAATTAACAATTGCATATCGATATGGTTGTTTTAACACCAAATTTTAGAGGAATAATATATGATTATTTGGGTAAATGAACAAATTGATCCTTCAGGGATGATTTATGCTTGTATTGCCTGTTGTAATGAATCCCAGGCTAAAGATTGTCATGAATCGTTTAAGAATAATTTGACAAAAACACAACAATCAGAGGGCTGGGTTGCCAAATTGAGAACGGTTAAGTCTTGGGATGATGTACCCGTGAATGCGTTAAAGCTTGATTAGTACAAGTATATTGTCTAGGGAAAAAGCGACTCTATACCTATAGATATAGTGAAGTATGGAAAGCCTTAATAACCATTAATTGATAGGATATAACCTAGAGTTCCTAGTTATCATCGCCAATTCCATGCAGCACGAAACTCAACTTAGTCTATTTAATCATTCTAACTTAAACCAAAGAGACCTAATTCCGACCAGTAATAAAATTCCCATTACTCCTGGAACCTATGAAAATGTAGAGTCATTGGCAAAAGACTGTAATAACTGTTACCGTTGTCCATTAGCTGAAAACCGTACTCATGCCGTAGTCGGACGTGGTAATCTGCAAGCCGAAATCATGATTATTGGGGAAGCGCCGGGAAAAACCGAGGACGAAACAGGTTTACCATTTGTAGGTAGATCAGGACAACTACTAGAAAATATCTTAGCTTCAGTAAATTTAAATACAGAAACAGATATATATATTGCCAATATTTGCAAGTGTAGACCACCAGAAAATCGTGTTCCCAGCAATGAAGAAGCAGCAGCTTGTAAACCATATTTATTCGAGCAAATTCGCCTAGTTAACCCTAAAATTATCTTATTAACAGGTGCAACCTCAGTAAAAGGTGTAATTGGTGACAAACGCCCAATTACTAAAATTCGTGGTCAATGGCTAGAGTGGGAAGGACGGTTATGTATGCCTATTTTTCACCCTTCCTACTTATTGCGTAACCCTTCCAGGGAACAGGGAAAGCCGAAATGGCTAATGTGGCAAGATATACAGGCAGTCCGGGCTAAGTTTGATGAATTTAAGAATCAGGATAAAAATTAATTACAGTAAAAATCAGAAATTTGGGAACAATTTCCCCAATTAGTAACAATGATCCTGTAACTTGGTAAAATTAAAACATCACAATTTTAAGTCATCAGATTTTTACTGCTAAAACATGGGCAACCAGAGAAAAATGTACTGGGAACTTGATTTTTACTCCCGTCCGATTTTGGACGAAAATCAGAAAAAAGTGTGGGAAATGTTAGTGTGTGAAAGTCCTGTAGATATTGGTACACAAACAGATTCTCTGTTTCGCTATGCTAAATATTGCCCAAGTACCCAGGTAAATTCGGGTTGGCTGCGGACAGCAATTCAGGAAGCCATAGAAGAAGCAGGTATAGCACCTACTAAAATCCGCTTTTTCCGTCGCCAAATGAATAATATGATTACTAAATCCTGTGAAGATGTGGGAGTACCCGCAGTACCAAGTAGACGTACTTTAGTGCTGAATCAGTGGATACAACAGCGCATGGCGGAAGTGTATCCCCAAGAACCGGGATATCAAGGGGTGACTAATCCTTCTGTGCGTTTAGATAGACCCTTACCCCAGCGTTTACCAGATGCTTTAGAAGGAAAGCAATGGGCTTTTGTCACCTTAACGGCTAGTGATTTTACGGAAATGCCAGATTGGGAAATTGGCTTTGGTGAAGCTTTTCCCCTGGAATTGGCGCAATTATCCCCGGAAACGCGAATTCCGGGAATTTTGATTTTCTCACCCAGGGCGTTACCGATAGCGGGTTGGATGTCCGGGTTGGAAATGGCTTATTTGCACTTTGACACCAAGCAAGGTGACAGATTGATTTTAGAAACAGGAGCTACGGAAAGTTGGGTTGTGGCTAATATCCGCACTCCCGAACTTCTAGCAGAAGCACAGGGTTTTGCGGTAGCGAAGGAACAGGCTAATGGCGTACATTTTATCGGTGTCCAGTCCGATTCTCAAGCCCAAGATTTTGCGGGATTTTGGCTGTTACAGGAAATTAATTTACCCTAAGGAAGTGGGGAGATAAAAAAACTGTAACTGTTAATGACAGGCTAATGGGATAATGGGATGCGTCTATTAAGCGATTTATATCCACAATCCATAATTGATAAGGGGACATGGGTTCTGCAAATTTGTTACAAGATACACTGGCGGAACAACTGTTAGAACTTGCCCTCAAGTCTGGCGCTGAGGCTGCGGAAGTGTATCAATCACGATCACTTTCTCGACCAGTTTTTTTTGAAGCCAACCGTCTCAAACAACTAGAAACCAGTCAATCTGAGGGGACAGCCCTACGGCTATGGCGGGATGGTTGTCCGGGTTTGACGGTAGCCTATGGAGATGTTGATCCTCAAGCTATGGTGGAAAAATCTTTGGCACTGAGTCAATTAAATCCACCGGAGACAGTAGAATTAGGGAGTCATTCAGGGCATTCTTACCCTAATTTAGGCAAGTCTGTATCTGTAGAAACTTTAATTAATTGGGGCAAGCAAGCGATCGCCCTAATTCGTGATGTCTATCCAGATATTCTCTGTCATAGTGACTGGGAATGTGATATAGAAAACACCAAACTCATCAACAGCAAGGGTTTAGATTCTCATTATACTGACACTACACTTAGCTGCTATATGTCCGCTGAATGGGTTAGAGGTGATGATTTTCTCAGTGTTGCTGACGGACAAACCCAACGTTATGAACTCAGCCCTGAAAAAATAGCCAGCCAAATTTTACAACGATTAAATTGGGCTAAAAAAAATGTTCCTAGTCCTAGTGGTCGTTCTCCTGTATTGTTCACTTCCAAAGCAGCAGATATGCTGTGGGGAACTGTACAATCAGCTTTGAATGGTAAACATATCTTGGAAAAAGCCTCTCCCTGGGTAGATAGATTGGGTAAACCAGTAATTGCACCGACCCTGACCCTATACCAAAACCCAGCAGCAGGCCCCTATAGCTGTCCCTTTGATGATGAAGGTCAACCTACGCAGTTATTAATATTTATCGAAAATGGGATTTTACGGAATTTTTATAGCGACCGCACCACCGGACGACAATTAAATGGCGGTAGCACTGGTAATGGCTTTCGTCCTGGGTTAAGTAGTTATCCCACTCCTGGGCTATTTAATTTCCTAATTCAACCTGGTGATCTTTCTCTCTTAGAATTGATTAAAAAAATGGATAATGGCTTAATTATCGATCAAATATTAGGTGGTTGTACTGGGCTATCTGGTGATTTTTCTGTCAATGTTGATTTAGGCTATCGGGTCAGAAATGGTCAAATAATTGGCCGGGTTAAAGATACAATGGTTGCAGGTAATGTCTACACAGCCCTAAAACAGGTAATACAACTGGGTAAAGATGCTGATTGGAATGGTTCTTGTTATACACCATCATTGATAGTAGAAGGACTATCTATTACAGGGAAAAATAGTTAAAATGCCAATATTACTGACTTTATGCTTCATATTTTATACAATTTGAATAATAAAGTAGGTATGGAGTGCTACCCTACATTAGAAAGAAATAAAGAATTTAAAGCTTGTAGAGAGGAATTTATTCCTCATTTGACTTACAAGCTGTTTAGCCAATTTCTAAAAGCCTTTAATGTCGCATTTCTTCCTATAGTTCGACTGTTTTCTAAATATTGAGGAATGACTGCAATTAAAGGTAAATTAGGAAAATTTAAACTAGATTTCGATTCCACATAAACACCATTTTCTAAAATATTAATTTGCAAAATTCCGTTTTCAAACCGCCATACTTCAGGAACTTTTAAACCTTCATATATGTTCAAATGAGTACGAGAAGTAATATCAATTTCTAAAGCTAAATCTGGAGGAGGGTCAATTGTTAAATCCAATCTTTTTTTCCCCCGAATTACAGCTTCATTTTGAATATAAAAACATTGATCAGGTTCTATACCTTGTTCCATAAATTGATTTTTAAAGGTCGTAGAACCAAGACTAATAAATTCAACATCTAACTGTTCTAACAATGCTTTGACTAAATCACTAATAATTTCTTTATCAAATTCATGTTCTGGTAAAGGACTCATAATTTCTAATATTCCCCTATCATAAGCAATTCGCGCAGCCCGGTGTTCTCCCAATTCTTCAATAATTGTTTCTAATTCTTTCCAAGTCACATTTTCTAATATAACTCTTTGTCCTGGTGGTACATGAACACGCTTTAATTCTAACAACATCATTGCCACTCCTTATGATTTGAATTTTTTAACATTATAACATCCGATATCCCCAACTTCTTGAAGATGTCGGGGATTTAACCAAGTCCATGATATAATTACCATGATATAATTAAATTAATCTTCACCATATCTACAAGGGTATGATAATCTGGCAACCAGGGCAACAAATTAATAACGGTAGATTTATCATTCAGGGTAAACCCTTGGGTAGTGGTGGTTTTGGGACTACCTACAAAGCCTTAGAACCTAGCACGGGTAAATTATACGCCATTAAAACCCTCAATCAGCAAATGCAATTGCGAGAGGATTTTCCAGAACAACAGGTTAAGTTTATTAACGAAGCCTTGACAATTAAAGGTTTTGATCATCAGCATATTCTCAAAGTCCATGAAGTTATTCAAGCAGGTGAGCTTTTTGGCGTGGTGATGGAATATATTGATGGAGTAACTTTATTTCAATATCTTCGACAAAAGGGACAACTTACCGAAAGCGAAGCACTATTATATATAGATCAAATTGGTCAGGCTTTAGAATATGTTCACGCTAAAGGTAGTTTACACCGGGACATTAAACCTGCAAATATTCTCTTACGTCAAAATAAACAAGAAGCGGTTTTAATTGATTTTGGTTTAACTCGCAGTATTGCTACTAAAAGTATGACAGCTTCTTTAACAGAAGGTTATGCACCTATTGAACAATATCGTCGCAAAGGGAGTTTTGGACCCCATACCGATGTTTACGCTTTAGCTGCTACTTTATATTATCTGCTGACGGCTGACGGACTCAACCAAGAGGGTGAATTTAGTCCCGTACCCGCACAAAACCGGAAATATGATGATGAACCTTTACCAGCGCCAAAACATTATAATTCTGGCATTAGTCAGAGGGTGAATGATGCTATTTTAGCAGGGATGGAAATAGAACCGGAAAACCGGACTCCGACGGTGTTGAAGTTTCGGGAAAATTTGGGTTTGGTAGTTCAACAACCCATTAATTTTGATATTCAACAACCCATTAATGTAGAGACGTTCCATGGAACGTCTCTACAAACATCTAATATGGACTACAGGAAACTGCGTGACTACCTCGCACAAGGGAAATGGAAAGAAGCAGACGAGGAAACAAGACGGGTAATGTTAGCAGTTGCGAAACAGGAAAAGGAAGGTTGGTTAGATGATAAAAGTATTGATAATTTCCCCTGTGAAGACCTGAGTATTATTGATAAGTTGTGGGTAAAATACAGTGATGGTAAGTTTGGTTTTTCTATCCAGAAACGAATTTATCAAGGTTTCGGTCGAACGAGAGAATATAACAGCGAAATTTGGAGACAGTTCGGGGACAAGGTAGGATGGAGAAAAGGAGGCGACTGGTTGTACTACAAAGATATTACTTTTGACAAGAAAGCACCAGAAGGCCACCTACCGGCATCGATCCCGAGGTGGAGATGGAGGGGGTGGAGATGGGGGGTCGGGTTCTTCTCTCGCGTCGAGACTTGTAGACTGTAACATTTAAGGGTTACAGAAAATTATTAAGTCAGAATCAGGATAACCAGGATTTAAGGATTAACAGGATGGTAGTTTATAGATGGTTTAAATTATTCAAGAACAATCATTCAAAAACATCCTGAAAAATCCCCAAGTTCCAAAAAACAATCATCCAAAAACATCCTGTAAATCCTCAAATCCTGGAAATCCTGATTCAGACAAAAAAATCACCAACTCCCACCAAAAATCATCCAACAACATCCTGAAAATCCTCAAATCCTGGAAATCCTGATTCAGACAAATAAAATCACCAACTCCCACCAAAAATCATCCAATAACATCCTGTAAATCCTCAAATCCTGGACATCATTTAGATATAATATAATAAATTGCCAGCAGGAGTATTACTTATGACGGTAAAAAAACTTATTCAAGCAGAAATTGACAGAATACCAGAACAAGAGCTAGATAATCTTTATCAATGGATAAAAGAATTTACAGATAAAATAAATAGTCTAAAAAATGGGATTTTCTCACCCCAAAATATACCACGAGAAACCTTGGAAACAGCAGAAGAACATCTTTCTTATCCTTACCATGATTTAGATTATCTTGCTGGAATATGGACGAAAGAAGATGAAACTGAATTTTTACTTAATACTGAACAATTTAATGAAATAGATCAACAATTATGGCAATAAAATCAATCTTACTAGATACTAATGCCTATGTTTAAACGTAATCAAAATGAAGCAGTTTCAATAATTGGAAATGTAGATATTATCGCTATCAATTCTTATATTGAATAGCAAGTTTCAAGTTTTCTTTCGCTTCCTCAATGGTTTCACCTTGACCATTAGCACCAGAAATTTCTGGACAAATTGCCCAGTATCCTCCTTCCGTTGCTCTCTCAATGATGGCTGTTAACTCTGCTTTCATAACAATTTCCACAAGAATTCCACTATATTTTAAACGATGACACTATTACCCATCACGAAAAATCTCTCTAAAACTATTACCTTCGCTTCTTCGTTTTTTCGTGGTTCATTCTCCATAACCTCTGTGTTGTATTGAGCTTTAAAGCATAAATAATATAAATGAATTTGGTAATCCTGTGCAGTCAAGCATAAAATTAGTAATAGAGATAGCAAAATATAAATTAGCCCCAAATCCTTACTAGGCATGACTTTGGGAATATTTAACTTTTAATTTTTAATTTTTAATTGGTATTAGTATGAGAATTAGGTTAAATTTAATTAAGATTCTAGACAAACTTCATGAATCTGCCATAAGCAAACTGACGTTTTATGGCTCAAATTACAAAATGGATTTATAAACATCCGTTACAAAAGCAGTCATATTAGTATCTAGAGGTAAATTAAAGATGAAATTCTCTTGGAGAGTCGTGGCACTTTGGTCAGTGCTGGCTTTGGTAATCGGCTTTTTCTTCTGGCAAGGATCATTTGCCAGCACTCCTGCGGACACAGGCAAAAATGCCGCCAATACCCGCATGACCTACGGACGCTTTCTGGAATATTTAGACGCAGACCGCGTTACCAGTGTGGATTTATACGATGGTGGGAGAACAGCAATTATCGAAGCTAATGACCAAGACATCGAAAACCGCATCCAACGTTGGCGGGTAGATTTGCCTGTGAATGCCCCTGAATTAATCCAAAAGCTCCGGGAAAAGCAAGTCAGTTTTGATGCCCATCCCATGCGAAATGACGGGGCAATCTGGGGAGTTTTGGGTAATTTAATTTTCCCAGTTTTATTAATTACGGGATTGTTCTTTTTGTTCCGTCGTTCTAATAATCTTCCCGGTGGTCCTGGACAAGCGATGAATTTTGGCAAATCTCGCGCTCGTTTCCAAATGGAGGCGAAAACTGGGGTAAAATTCGATGATGTGGCAGGAATTGAAGAAGCAAAGGAAGAATTACAAGAAGTTGTCACTTTCCTCAAACAACCTGAGAAATTTACCGCTGTGGGCGCTCGCATTCCCAAAGGTGTACTATTAGTAGGACCCCCAGGAACTGGTAAAACTTTACTCGCTAAAGCCATTGCGGGTGAAGCTGGTGTACCTTTCTTCTCTATCTCTGGTTCGGAATTTGTGGAAATGTTCGTGGGTGTGGGCGCTTCCCGTGTCCGTGATTTGTTTAAAAAAGCGAAAGATAACGCTCCCTGTATTATCTTTATTGATGAAATTGACGCGGTAGGTCGTCAACGAGGCGCTGGTATTGGTGGTGGTAATGATGAGCGGGAACAAACCCTTAATCAATTATTAACGGAAATGGATGGTTTTGAAGGCAATACTGGCATTATTATTATTGCTGCTACTAACCGTCCTGACGTCCTAGATGCCGCTTTGTTGCGTCCTGGTCGTTTCGATAGACAAGTAACTGTAGATGCTCCAGACATTAAAGGCCGTTTGGAAGTATTACAAGTTCATGCTAGAAATAAGAAGTTGGATAAAAGCGTATCCTTGGAAGCGATCGCCCGTCGCACTCCAGGATTTACCGGTGCAGATTTAGCTAACCTCCTCAATGAAGCGGCGATTCTCACTGCTAGAAGACGCAAAGAAGGTATCACTTTAGCAGAAATTGATGATGCTGTAGACCGCGTAGTTGCGGGTATGGAAGGTACTCCCCTGGTAGATAGCAAGAGTAAGCGGTTGATTGCTTACCATGAAATTGGGCACGCTTTAGTGGGAACTTTACTTAAAGACCATGACCCTGTACAAAAGGTGACTTTGATTCCTAGAGGACAAGCCCAGGGTTTAACTTGGTTTATGCCTAATGAAGAACAAGGTTTAATTAGCCGTTCTCAGCTAAAGGCCAGAATTACCGGGGCTTTAGGTGGTCGGGCTGCGGAAGAAGTAATTTTTGGAGCAGCAGAGGTCACAACTGGCGCTGGTGGAGATCTACAGCAGTTATCAGGAATGGCTCGACAAATGGTAACACGGTTCGGAATGTCTGATTTGGGTCCTTTATCTCTGGAAAGCCAACAGGGTGAGGTGTTCCTCGGTCGTGACTGGACAACCCGTTCTGAGTATTCTGAGTCTATCGCTTGTCGTATTGATGCTCAAGTCAGAATGATAGTGGAAGAATGCTATACCAATGCTAAACAGATTATGCGTGATCATCGTAGTCTCGCAGATCGTTTAGTTGATTTGTTAATTGAAAAAGAAACCATTAATGGTGATGAACTTAGACAAATTGTGGCTGAGTACGCGGAAGTACCTGATAAATCTCAGTTTGCTCCAATTCTGTAAGGGTTAATTTTCAATCATATCCCCGATTTCTTTGAGAGGTCGGGGATTTTGCCTTTTTATTGATTAAATAAAACCAAGGTTAAAAAACGAGTCTCAACCCCCTTATTTTCTCAAATTATTGCCATATCTCATCTTTAACCGCTTTGTACCCATTAAGATTAAAATCACGGGTTTAACAGGAATTCTGGGAATCAATAACTTTACAACTGCCTGTAACTTTTGCTATCATTTAACTTATCAGGGTGGAAACTGCTCACTTTCTGATCTGATATTAAAAAATACCTTCACTGTTTTCTGTAAGTTGGGTTAAGCAACAGCAAATACGCATACTTTGGGTTTCATTCAACCCAACCTACAAATCAAGGCTTTTTTCAATTTGGTGAAGCTATTGATCAAATATAAAAATTATCAACTGTTAAAGATAGAAAGATCAATGCAATTTTGGTCAAGAAGTATAGATAGAATAAACTTGTATCAGCCCTAATGTTTAATCGCTAAAACCTATATATCTCATGGATTTTGCTAATTTTGCATCCCAGTTAAATGCTGGAACGATTTTACCAGAAGGAATCGTCATGATTACCCTCTTGGGGGTTTTGATTGTTGATTTGATTTTGGGACGGACATCTGCTCGCTGGATTGGATATCTAGCTATACTCGGTTTAACGGCCGCGATTATCGCTCTATACTTCCAATGGGATACAACTACCCCCATTGCCTTTACTGGTAGTTTTAATGGTGATGACCTGAGTATTGTTTTTCGTGGTATCATCGCCCTGTCTGCCTTGGTGACAATATTAATGTCAATTCGCTACGTTGAACAAAGTGGTACGGCTTTAGCCGAATTTATCGCTATTTTGATGACTGCGACCTTAGGAGGAATGTTTTTATCCGGTGCTAATGAGTTGGTGATGATTTTCATCTCTCTAGAAGCGTTGAGTATTTCCTCTTATTTGCTAACAGGTTATACAAAACGGGACTCCCGTTCCAATGAAGCAGCGTTGAAATACCTGTTAATTGGTGCTTCCAGTACAGCAGTGTTTTTGTATGGTGTCTCGCTGTTGTATGGTTTATCTGGTGGACAAACAGAACTAAGTGCGATCGCTCAAGGCATCGCCAAAGCAGATGTTAGTCAATCCCTGGGTTTGGTAATTGCTCTAGTTTTCGTAATTGCGGGTATTGGCTTTAAAATTTCCGCAGCACCCTTCCACCAATGGACACCAGATGTTTATGAAGGCGCACCAACTCCAGTTATTGCTTTTTTATCCGTTGGTTCTAAAACTGCCGGATTTGCTCTGGCTATCCGTCTCTTAACCACCGTTTTCCCAATCGTAGCAGATGAATGGAGATTTGTCTTCACTGCCCTTGCGGTACTGAGTATGGTATTGGGTAACATTGTCGCCCTAGCCCAAACTAGCATGAAACGGATGTTAGCTTATTCATCCATTGCCCAAGCTGGGTTTGTGATGATTGGCTTAATCGCAGGAACTGATGCCGGTTATTCCAGTATGATTTTCTATCTCCTGGTATATCTGTTTATGAACCTATGCGGCTTTACCTGTGTAGTATTATTCTCCCTGCGAACCGGAACAGACCAAATTTCTGAATACTCTGGCTTATATCAAAAAGATCCTCTTCTTACATTAGGGCTAAGTATTTCTTTGTTGTCTTTGGGTGGTATTCCCCCACTAGCTGGGTTTTTCG
Source organism: Aphanizomenon flos-aquae FACHB-1287 (assembly GCF_014698755.1). Lineage (GTDB taxonomy): Bacteria > Cyanobacteriota > Cyanobacteriia > Cyanobacteriales > Nostocaceae > Dolichospermum > Dolichospermum flosaquae. The sequence continues at coordinate 72,816 of NZ_JACJTO010000012.1, forward strand.
GGAAGATTTACCTATTTTGGGCTGGTTGGCAAGCTGGTCTTTATTGGTTAGTTTTACTCGGTTTAATTACTAGTGTGGTTTCTATCTATTACTACATTCGTGTAGTTAAGATGATGGTAGTCAAAGAACCTCAAGAAATGTCCGAGGTAGTCAAAAATTATCCCCAAGTTCGTTGGGACTTACCAGGACTTAGACCCTTACAAGTGGGTTTGATAGTCACTTTAATAGCTACTACTATTTCTGGAATTTTATCCAATCCCCTGTTTACCTTGGCTAATAATTCTGTTACTAATACTCCCATGTTACAAGCCGCCAAAGTTGCTAGTACACAAGTTACAGGAAATAGATAACGGATAATGGGTAATAGGGAATAGGGAACAGTAAAGATATCCTCAAGGTGATTAATTGCCCATTATCTATTACCTGTTATCCATTAAACAGTAGCTACCAAATTTTCCCCTTTTAGCATTCGAGCAGCCGCTTCTAAAATAGCTTCTTCCAAATAAGGTTTGGTAAAGTAGCCACTAGCACCGAGTTGTAAAGCCATTTGTCTATGCTTATCAGCACCACGAGAAGTGAGCATCGCAATAGGTAAATTGGTGAACGAACCATCATTCTGAATCCGTGAGAGAAATTCCAACCCATCACAACGTGGCATTTCAATATCACAGAAAATGATATCGCAAGGTAAACCAGAACGGAGTTTATCCCAAGCTTCTTGGCCATCACGGGCTTGTTCTACACGATAACCGACTTTAGTAAAAGTCAGAGATAGAAGTTCTCGAACTGTAATCGAGTCATCAATAATTAATACCACCGTTTCCACCTTATTAGTAGGAATTGGCTGGTCGGGTGAACCTGTATGCTGCCAATTTCCACCCATATTTTTAGAGATCTTACCTTGGAAGATATCAATAATTTCTATTACATCAGCAATGGGCATAATCATTCCATCACCAAGAACCGTAGCACCTGCGACACCACTGGGTTTAGGTGCTGGACCTTCAAACTGCTTAATTGCAATTTCCTGCTCACTCAGGACTTGATCAACTTGTAACGCAATCATTGTAGTACCAGAGCGGACAACGATTACAGACATGATATCATCATCTTTGTGAGTACCATAAACCTTCCCCCGGGTCAGGTGACGATTAAAAACTAAAATCTCTTTTAAAGGTTGGAAAGGCAGGACAGTATCCCTCCAGACAATAAATGATTGTCCATCAGCGTCTCGCTGAATATCTTTAGTGGGGATATTAAGAGTATCCTCCACTCCGTCCATGGGGAAAGCGATTCTGGTTTGGTCGGAAATGCAGAATAAAGCTTTACAAATACTCAGTGTCAGGGGTAGACGAATTGTAAAGGTAGTTCCTTTACCTATGGTGGAGTCGGTACTCACGGTTCCGCGAATTTCGCTGATATCATTGTAGACGACGTTCATGCCTACACCCCTACCTTTGATATCATCTACTTCATCGGCGGTGCTAAAGCTAGGAAGAAATAAAATTTGATAGGCTTCTGTCCGCGACATGGTTTTTGCCTGTTCAGGGGTGAGGATACCTTTTTTGACCGCCTTGTTTTTCACCCTTTGATGATCAATGCCCCCTCCGTCGTCACTGACAGAAATGATAGTTTGGTTTCCTTGTTGTAAGGCGCGAATATTAATAGTACCTACAGGTGATTTACCTGCTGCTTGACGCACTTCTGGGGTTTCAATTCCATGGGCGATCGCATTATTGACCATGTGAGTTAAAGGATCTGTGAGTTGATCCAGAATCATCTTGTCAACCAAGGTCTCAACACCTTCTGTCGTTAACTCTACCTGTTTGCCATATTTAATCGCATTATCTCGTACTCCTCGCCGCAAACGATCAATAGCTTGGGAAAATGGAACCATTCGGGCTTTTGTCAATCCTTCCTGTAGCTGATTAGTTGCTTGGCGTAACTGTCGGGATACCTGTTCTGTTTCTTCAGTAATAAAATCAATATCACTGGCTGACTCCCGAATTCGCACAATAAATTCAATCATTTCTTGGGCTAGAATATGGAAGGGCGTAAATCGATCCATTTCGATTTCACTAAACCCACGATTATCGGCATTGGATGAATTATCATGTTCTCTAGAGCGACGACTGGCCAAAAGAGAAGCTTCTAAGAGCGATCGCTCATAATATTCCTCCATTCTCACACCTACGTCTGACAGATGCTGCACCTGAACCAATAAGCTATCTAGTGACTGTCGCAACCGCTCATGATCCTGCTCTAAAGTATTGCGATTTACCACCAACTCCCCAACTAAATTACTCATATCATCCAGTTGTTTAACTGGAATTTTCATACTTTCTTCTCGAGGAGTCCGCCGAGTAGTTGGACGAGGGATTTTACTAGTAGAAGTTTTTCCCGATATCGTTGATATGTTAGATATTTTATCGGACTGTTCTAATAAGTTCTCTAATTCACTAAATTCCTCTTCTAATTTCTGGATGTCCTGAGCAGGTCTTTGAGCAGAAAAGGTATTTTGAGATTTAACTAATGGGGGAATCGGAGCAGGGGTGTTGAGTTTTTGTTCTGAAGTCGAGGAATGAGAAACAGCGGGTCGGCTATGTAATGTCACCTCCGGTTTGTTATCTTCATTCCCACCTAACAAGGCTTCTAATTCTGCAAAATCTTCGTCTTGAGTAGCATCATCATGGGTAATTTCTGTCGCTACTGGGGATAAAATCGCTTCTAATTCTGCAAATTCATCCACTGAAAATTCTTCTACTGTAGTTTCGCTGACAGGTTCATCTAAAATTGCTGCTAATACGGCAAATTCATCTTCTAAAAATTCTTCTACGGTCGTTTTTGAATCTAATTCTGTAGAAGTTTTGCCCCCCGCAAAAACTAAATTTGTTGTCGGATTTGATTGTAGTTCTAAATTAGAATTAGTAAAATCTGAGTTAGCTTCTGCTTCCAATAATGCAGTCTCTTTTTCAGAATATATTACTAACTCATTAATTAATTCTTCCGAAACGCTATTTGAAAAATCTGTTATATCCTCCTCAAAAAAGATTAAATTATCATCATTGCTATCTTCAACAGCCTTAACCAGTGGTGTATTTGCTCTTGTTTCCTGAGGAGTGCGGAGTGTAGAAGATGAATCACTAAATTTAGTTACAGACAACTTATTAAATACAATACCGGGAACAGTGTTAGAGTTTGCATCTACAACATCATCAAATAAATTATCTTCTTTATCTGATGTGAAAAATAGATCAAATGACTGTTCTTGTTCTTGAAAAACTGGATTAAACTCTTTTTTATTTGAACTATTACTGACAGGTAATTGCTGATTTGTTGTAACAACTTCAAAGAAGGCACTAGACAAACTTTCCTCTAATTCCTTAGTTCCATCCTGATTAACTAAAGTAGTGCTTTCTGATTCTGTTGTACTTATATCGTCCCAGAAGTTATCAAGATCATCCATTGAATTAGAAACATTTGTTTTGATTTCAGGTGTATCAAATAAATCATCAATTTCCTGGGTTAGCGACGACCTATTTTTTCCTACCTCTTCAAACAAATTATCTAATGATGAACTTTCTGGAACTGATGGTTGTGTTTTTGATACCTCTGCAGTTTTAGGAATAATTTTTTCTGGAGAACTAGTATATTTTTGTCCCGGCTTCTTAGCTGAAAATAAGGAATTATCAACACTAATTTCCGGTTCTATACCTATTTTAGAGATGGTAATATTTTCTGGTTTGGTTGTTTTGGCAGTAACCGATAATTGAACAGCTTCCGGTGGTAATTTGCTATTATCTCCGGTATTCGGGTATAACTCTTCTAACTTATTAGTGCTAATTTCCCTATTTTTCAGATGCGGTTGTTGAGATTCTCTAGAAATTAAAATTAATTCTGTAATTACATCATCTGATGGGAAGTCTAAATCTGTATTACTTGACCACAGATTATTATTTTCTCTAGATTCTAAGCTAGATATTTCAGTTTCCAAATCTGCTAAATATATAGCCTCATGTTCTAAAAAATTATCATCAAATAAAATATTTAAATCGTCGTTATTACTTGCATTTATTTGATATTCATCATCATCTTCAAAGAAGAGTAAACTATCTAAATCATCATTTATATTCAGTTCTTGACTATCATTATCTTTGGTAATTCCCAGTTGATAATTAGTAACATTTCCTAATATTTCTCCTTGTTGCCAATTATCATTTAACTCTTGTGTATCATCTGCAAATAAATCAGCAAGATTATTTAGCTCAGAAACTCCTATTTCTGAATGATTGTGAATTAAAGTTGATTGATGATGAGTAAATAAAGATCTAGATTTATCAATAAGTCCAGTTAGATTAGTCGCATTTACTGACGCTGGTGGTTTTACATTTAGTTCTGTTGTTCCTGTCAATAAAGGTTCCTGAATTTCTGTGTTCTCGAATGCTAATAATGACTGTTGTGGACGAGGACAAAGAGTTTCTAATTGTTGACTAATAGCAATTTCTGCATCTTTATTTTTGAGAACTAATTCTTGAGCCTGTTTAATTTCAGTAATAATGATTTTCGCTAAAGTCAGATAACTATTATTGGGATTGGATATAGCTAGGGCTGCCGATTCACACAAAGTGCACCAATTTGATAAATTTAAGTCCCTGCCAATTTTTGATAATTGATGACAGCATTTTTGCAAATTTTTGCGGGAGATCTCCAAGTTAGTTTGCTTAAACTGCTGTAGCATTTCCCGAAGAATTTCTAATACCTGAGCTTGGAAATTTTTCCAATCCTGATGTTGTCTAGTGTCTATAGGTGGTTTCTGTGGGGGAACAGATGTCTCTACTTGTAAATGGGTTGTGGGTAAGTTATTAAGGTTTTTTACTCCACTATTTCCTTGTTTCAACAACGTTTCTATATGGTCATTCAGCCATTTTAGAACTGGTTCAGTTTTAGACATCAGAGCTTGAGCTTTTTCCTCCGACAAACCAAAGGGATTGCCAAGATTTTCTATCAGGGCTTTTAAGGTATCACAGACATCCAGTAGTAAAGATTCTAACTTTTGGTCTACTTGAATAGGATTTTCCTTAAGAATCTTGAAACAATCCTCAAGACGGTGTGATGTGTGCTGAATACTACTTAAACCTAACATAGCCGCACCACCTTTGATAGAGTGAGCGGCACGAAAGACCTCATTAATCATTTCTGAATCTTCCAAGGTAGTTTGGAGATTCAGTAATCCTTGTTCAATAGTGTTTAAGTGTTCTCTGGCTTCTTCGAGAAAATAACCTAAAATCCGTTGTTGTTGTTCCTGCTGCATAGTTAGTTAAATAGGGTTTTTAGTTGTCAGTTGTCAGTTGTCGGTGGTCAGCGGTAAGATTCTGTATTACCTGTTACTTATTACCTATTACCAATTACTTATTACCCATTACCTTTCCCCTGTCCCCTGTCACCTTGATTCGATAGCATCCACTCGGAAGCGTTCCACAGAGGAAATCAAGTCGCGGGATACCCCCACCAAATGTTGCAATGCTCCAGAAACCCGCTGTGCTTCTTGAGAAGTTTCTTGAGCCGCTAATTCCACAGATTGCATTACCTGTGCTACAGCGCGAGAAGTTTCCGTTTGTTCCATGGTATCACTAGTAATTGATCGTACTAAAAGATCAATATGATCAGCTACTTGAATGATGTTATCAAGCGATCGCTTGGCCTCTTCTGCTAATTTAGTTTGATGAATTACCTGTTGTGTACCCTCCTCCATTGCTGTCATAACTGAGCTAGTTTCGCTTTGAATTTGCATCACAATTTGTTCAATTTCTCTTAAAGACTTAGCAGACCGATCTGCTAACTGTCGCACCTCATCAGCCACAATAGCAAATCCTCGACCCGCTTCTCCCGCTCTTGCTGCTTCAATACTAGCATTAAGAGCTAACAAATTGGTGCGAGAGGCAATTTGTGAAACTATGGCAATGATAGAGTTAATTTCTTGAGAAGATTCTGCCAATCGTTTCACTTTTCGGCTAGTTTCTGCCACTGTTTCCCGAATTTCCAAAATCCCCGCTACCGTATTTTCGACCGCTTCCCCCCCTTTCTGAGCGATTTTACTAGCATCACGGGCTACAGCTTCCGCTTCCCTAGCTGCTTCTGCTACCCGTTGGATAGAAGCTGTCATTATCTGTACAGAATTCAGTGTCACAGCTAACTTTTCCGCTTGTCGTAAAGCATCCCCAGATAAGGCTCTAGCAAAGGTTTCTGAATTGGTTGAACCTTTAGTGACATCACGGGCTGCCACTTTTACCTGTTGAACAATATCCCGGAGGTTTTGAATTGTCAGGTTAAAAGCATCAGCTACCGCTCCAAGTACGTCCGCTGTCACTTCGGCTTGAACTGTTAAATCTCCTCTGGCTGCTCCTTCTACATCATCAAGAAGACGAATTACCTGCCGTTGCAGGTTTTCTTGAGCTTCCTCCATCTCCATAGCTTTACGTTGGGTTTCATTGGTAGTTGTGAAAATCACCCTAGTCATATCATTAAAGCTAGTAGCTAAGTCGCCCAATTCATCTTGTGAATAGACTGTCGCTTCTACGTTCAAATTCCCTTGATTGACCAAATCAAACTGATTTTGCAGATCCTTAGTAGTACGACGGATTTGTGTAAGAGTGAGATTACCCATCAACCCAGCGGTGGCTGCACCTGTAGCTCCTGCGACCAAGGCCATTAATAAACCCGTGTTTCTTACGGATTCCTGTTGTTTAGTTGGTGACATTGACAGGGCTAATGCAGTAGCTGACGCTATACCTACCATTGATACCAAACCCACAGTTCCAGCTATCCACCATTGTTTCTCGTCTAAGGAGGCATTTTTAAAGCGTGCAAATAATCCCTGTTCAACAGCTATATTGGATTTTACCTTGGCAACCTCTGATTTCGTAAACACAGGCGCTGGTTCTTTAGCGCCAGTACCAGGTCCAGTAATTGTGAATAGTTCTGGATCACTATGGTTATGATCTTCATAGGCTTCAATGTTTTCATCATCGAATGAGTTATCAATTTCATATATGGAACTTCCCCGACTGTTCAAAGATCCTGATTTCCATCTCTCATCTTCCGTGGGTTCTAATCCTGGTGTATCAGGGAGATCATCAAATTCATCAAAGTTGTTTAAAAACCCTATGTAATTGTTATTACTGTCTACATGAGAAATTTTGCTGATATCTTCAGCAGGATCAGTCTCTAAATTCGCCTCATCTTCTGCCCCGAAAGCAGATTCAAACTCGTCCAAATCAAAATCGTCATCCTCAAAGTCATCTTTTCTTTGCCGTTGTGGTGGTGGAGAATTGTTGATTTTGATAGATGATCTTGATATAGATGGGCTCGATATTGGTTCATGCTTATCAAGCGATAATTTAGTGTCCCCAATAGTTGAATAACTATCACTCCTGACTGAACCAACCTCGCCTACGTTGTTATTAATATCACTATGATTATAACTGGGAGCAATTTCTTCTGGCCAAAAAGGTGGTAATTGACCTGATATTAGCTCACCAGTAAGATTAGCAGTGGGTAGGCTAAATGGATCATCACTCATTTCATCATCCAAAAAATTGCCGTGGAAACTATCTGGATGACTAGCAAAGGGATTATCTTCTTGAGAATCTAGGGATGGTTTGTATTCTGCAAAAGAGTTTATTTCCGAACCACTGCTATTAAAATTCCCTGTTGTCCCCGAATTTAAAGATGCTTCATTTTCTACCTGATGATCATAGGCAGATTCATAATCATCAAATGGCTGTATATACTGATCTATAGTTGCCAGACAATTATTAACAAACCCGATAATTTCTTGATCATCTGTCAGGTGTAATACGCTTTGATATTCACTTTTAGCTACACTGTACTGTTGTAGCATATAGTAAATATGTCCCCTCAGTAAGCGTGAGTCAGGGTCATCTGGGGAAAGTCTTACTAACTCATTAATAACTTCCGCTGCTAATTCATAATCTTGTTGTTCATAGGCTGTTCTTGCTCGATCATAATTGATGTTTTGATATTCCATACGTGTTTCCATTTCCTCCCTCCCAAATTTATTCTGCTTAAGTTCACCCGGCCCATCGCGCACTTCGCAAAATTGCTATTTGATCCAGTAGTCGCAAATGTTTTTTTTCTTTTTCTGTATTAAGTAACCACTCTCCACGCAAAAACGGAGCCATTGCATCTGGGACATTATTTTGTGGCATTAGGTACTTTACATCAAGCCAGTCCATTCCACAAATTTTTTCCACTCCTAAACCCACCATTGTATCTTGATCTTCAATAGCAATGACTGGTATTTCCGAGCAGTCTGTGTTTAATGGGGTTGTTTCACCAAGAAATTGACCTAAATCAGCTACCCAGATCAAACGTCCCCGTAAATTTAGCGTACCTAAAAGTAAGGAAGACGTATTAGGGATTGGTGTAATCCGATCAGGACTAAGTTCAATGACCTCTCGAATTCCTGTGGCCTGTAATGCAAACTCCTGACGTGAGGGCAAGTAAAACCGCAAATGCAGCTCACCTTCAGGCGCTTCTAGTGGTAATTTGGGACGGAATTGATCTTCCTTGCTGTCATTTAAAAAGTCTGGGTTGCTAACCATGTTATTTTCATCCTTAGCCTCGCAGCAGTTGTTTAATTGTTCCTACCAACTCCGTTGGTTGAAATGGTTTAGCTATATAGGCATCTGCCCCTTGCCTAAACCCCCAAAAGCGATCAAATTCTTCACCTTTGGAAGAACACATCACTACAGGAACGTTTTGGGTTTTGGGATCGGATTTTAAGCGTCTACAGAGCTCATAACCATTCATCAGGGGCATGACAATATCCAAGACTACTAAATCTGGAGGTGCAATTTGAATCGCTTCTAAAGCTTCTGCACCATTGCTTGCATGGATAACTTTTAAACCACTAGCTTTCAAAAGATCTGTAATGATCTCCCTTTGGGTAATACTGTCTTCAACAATTAGAATTGTGTTCATAAGTGTCTATGTACCTCCTGATTTAGATTTTCCTCAACGGAAAATAATTTGCTCTCACTCACAAGAATAACTGTATAAATTAAGGCTATCTTCTCTAATTTACTGTATCATAAACTGAGTTAGACAAGTAATTTTACTCTTTCACATTTTTACCGATCAACAAGTCTTATATCGCTGTATAACTGGACAACCATCTAAATTAAGGTATTGCTCTACTATGATTAGCAATTCTTGATCTGTAAAGGGTTTAGTCAGATAATCATTTGCTCCTGCCATCCTGGCGCGAATACGATCCATAAATTCGTCTTTGCTGGTTAGTATAATAATTGGTACAGTTTGAAATATTGTGGAATGCCTCAGCATGGTACAAATTTCATAACCATCTAATTCGGCCATCATCATCTTACAAAGAATTAAGTCTGGCTGAAGTTCAAAAACTAGACTCAGAGCTTGCAAGGGATTGGTAATTGAAATCGTTTCATAACCCTGTAATGCTAAAATTGATTCTATCGTTTCACAAATCACTAGTGTATCTTCAATACATACTATCCGCCTTTTATATTTTTTTACCGCCATGGTTTGTTTTTCTTGACCAAATCTATCTATCTCTGAATATACCAATTCTAGCCAACCTTGTTCCACATAAGGATATATCGCTTTTGCTAAGGTTAAAGTATCGCGGTTGAGATAGCGAGCTAATTGGCGCAAAGAAGTTTTCCCGTCAGCCCATTTATGTAATTTTTTGACTGTATCTTCTGATAGTGAGGTAGTTAATTTAGCTTTATCACTTAAAATGAGTAATTGTTCTGTAGACTGAATATGTGGGTATAATTGCTTCCATTCTTTAACCTGTTTAGTAATTTTAGCAATTAGTGGCGCAATTTCTAAACTAGTTAGTTGCGGTGCTAGTGCTGTCCCCCGTTCAAAAATGAAACTGCCTTGATGTAAGCTCAAAAGATCAAATAAGGTCTCTTGTACTAAGCCATAAATAATTATCCGAGCAATTTTTGGAGTAATAATGTTTTGCTGCAAAAGTGCCCAGATATAAGTGTACTCTGGAAAGTTGGTAACTGCACGACAAGCCAGTTGTTGAGATTCAACTCTCGGTTTAACTCGATAACGGCGTAAATAATCGTCAATTCGCGCTAAACTACTGTCACCTGCTTGGCAATAGACAATTTGACCATTGAGAAAAAATATAAACCATGATTGCGGCTTACTTTCCCCTCTTTGGGGATTTTTATCAGTTTCTTCTTCGCTGAGTTTATGACTTTGACGTGCTGTGTGGGTTTTCACCCATAGCTGTCCAGTTCGCTGTCCTAATTCGATTAGTTTTAGGATGCTGCAAATATCAATCTCATTTAAATTTCCCTGCATTTAGCTACAAATTACTCCTGACGCTCCAGTTTTATTCCCTCAAACTCCACAACACCACTATTTTTATTTCTATATGTTACACTCAGTCCAAATAGATAATTTTTTCAGACGCGGGAATTTTTTGCTAGGACGCTCCTACCGGTCTTTGAAACTTATTTTGAGACTATCTATTGGTCAAAAACATAATTATGGGGTAATAAAAATGATTTTAATTAGGGATAAGCAAGTGTTAAGATATACCATGCGAAGGAAAGCAAATAATAATTAAGTTTAAGTCTGTAAAACAGATGCTAAATTCATCTCATTATCAATTTAATCGATTTATCAAAAGTATAAACCAGACAAAAAGTACATCAAAAGGATCAGGGGTGTGCTATATTTAGCAGAAATACAAAAACAGAGGGGTGGTCTACTTGGTGGCGGTGGTAAAAGTGAACTAAAATTACTTGCTTCTCAACGTAGTGACCAAAATTGGAGTTCAGTACCAGATGAAACGATTGTTGCTGATGAAGCAAGTAAATTCAATGACGGCGCATTGGTGCTTGTGGATTTAAGTCCTAATCGTCAGGTACAGCGGATTCAAGAAGCAGGTCGTCCATTAGTAAATATTTTACAGAATCTCTCCCGACAGGTAGAAAGGTTCAAACTCAAGGAAGAGGAAATTGACCAGTGGAAACAGTCGCTGAATTTACAGGTTCAAGAACTGAATCGCCGGGAAATGGAAATGGAATCTCTTTGGGAGCAAGTACAAAAACTAGAGAATGATTCTAAAAATGTAGAGAGACAACAGCAATCAATTGATACATCTCGCACAGAGACTGAACGCTTACAGGCAGAGCTTGAACGTAATCGTCAGGAGTTGGAAGGCGCGTGGGAACACTTACGAGTTGAACAGCGCTCTTTGCAAGAGACTATGTCGAAAGTTCAAAAGTCTCAATTTGTAGATGAAGAGCTTAAATCTGTACTAGATAGTTTAATTAATCGCTTATCTGCGCCAATTCTTTCCATTGACGAGGTGAGGAAGTATCTTAATTACGCTTTTGAATTTTCTGATCAGCAGCAGAATAATTTAAATATACATTGGCAAAAGTTGGAGGTTCAACGTCACTCAGCTAATCAGCAGCAGAAGGAGGGAGAAGAACTGGTGCAAATTCTGTTTAGTAACAAGCAACAATTGCAACAGGCACAAGATTATTTAGCACAACAACTTACCCAGATGCAATTAAAAACGGCTGTAGTTAATAGTAAACGGGAATTGGCTACTATACTCAAATGGCATCTAGGAAGTGAGGAGGAATTGTCTCAAAAGCTGCGTATTTTGGTAGTTAACACTGATGTTAAAGTTTCTAAACCAGAAGTTGATGTGACAGCTTTGGAGCAAATGCCCATGAAAGAATTGGAGAGAATGATCCAAGATTGTCAGGACAAATTGGAGCGTGATTCTGGCTTTGTACAGGAACAAGAACAGGAACTTAAATACAAGCAAGAACTTATAGAGGAAATTCAGCAAAAAATTGTTCATTCATCCGAAGAAGAAAAGGTTAATTTAGAATCAGAACTAGCTGATGAACAGGATCTTTACCAGATGCTAAACAAAAGTTTAGTCGGACAAAGATGTAATTTGATTGGTCAGCAAAAAACCCTCCAACAAAACCAAGTTGTTTTATGGCAAAGACAAGGGATTTTGTTGGATACAAAGGGTGAGCCTAGTGATTTTGAGTCCATAATTTCGGAACTTGAAACCCAAAAACAGCAAAAATCTGCGGAAATCGAAGGTCTAGAGATTTATATAGCTCAGATGCTAACTGCTATGGAAACAGATCAGGAGCTAATTAACCATGAAACCCAGGAAGTAGAAGAAAAGCGTCGAAAAGTCAACTCTCTAGAGGAACAATTCCTAAATTTACGAATGGCAAGTGCTGAATATATGGGAAGAATTAGTCTGTATCAAGAAGCTTTACAACCTATTCAAGATGCTCTTGATCGTTTACGAGAGCAGTTAGACATGATTGCGGGATCTTTAACTCAATTACAAGAATTTGATGATTCTCGGATGCAGGTTGTTGCTGAGTTGCGTCAGGTAATTGGGAGTTTTATGAATCTGTCAGAGGTTAATTAATACTAACCTTTGTTGATTATAGCAGTTCCCATACTCGTTAGATACAAAGTTTTTTAGTTTTAGGAACGGTGAACAATGAATAAACATATGTGTACTTGATTATAATGGGGGGAAATATATTTTAACAGATCCTTGTATCTTGTACAAGTTTCATGGCCAAATTAATCTCAATGTTACTGGAAAAGGCTTTTTAGAGCTTTTAGACTGGAATTTCTTGGCAGTTCAGAGGCTAATTGAGCCCGATAGTGTCAGGTAAATCCAGTCGCCTTGTACTGTGGCTGTAAAACCTCCAGGAAAAGGATCTGTTTGGGAACGATTGGGGGCTGTAATTAAAGCTGTTAATTTTTCAATGTGTTCAAAGTTGGGAGTATGGGGAAGTATTTCTTGGAGGATCTGACGCATGACGCGACGTTGTACTGCTAGGGGTGCTTTTTTTAATGTCCGCCTACTTATTTGTAAATCATCTTGATCGCTCTTTGCTGAGGCTTCTAGCCGCCATTGAAGGGCTGTTTGTTCCAGAAAGTCTACCTCTGCTTGTAGTAATTCTGCGGTTTGGGCCAAGTTTGCTTCTACTTGGGGGTTGAAATTTTCTTTGAGATATGGAATCAGTTCTTGACGAATACGGTTTCTTGCATACTGTAAATTTTGATTGGTGGAATCTTCCCAAATTGGTAAATTAAACTCTTGACAAAACTGTTCTGTTTGGGGACGGGTAATTTCTAATAAGGGGCGGACTAGGGTAATATTGTTGGTGAGGGGACGTTGCCAAGTTAGGGCTTGTAAACCATCTGCACCAGTACCACGGATTAAATTGTATAGTAAAGTTTCCGCGCGATCGCTGGCGGTGTGTCCGGTAATAATATATTGATAGTTATAACATTGGGCTATGTCTGTTAAAGCTTGATATCGCCAATTTCTGGCTGTAGCTTCAGTATTAATAGGTTGGTTGGCTGTTTTTAAATAAAAGGGTGTGTTCCAAGTTTTCGCTAAATTGGCGACGTGGTGGGCATTGGCTTGGGAGTCTTCACGCCAACAATGATCACAATGGGCTATAGCTAAGTTCCATCCCCATTTATATTGTAAATCTAATAGTAATTTAATTAAGCAGAGGGAATCTTGTCCACCGGAAACTGCGACTAATATATTTTTGTCGCGCTCAAATAAATGACGGACGCGGATGGTACGATGTATTTGGGCGTGGAGGGGTGTCCATGTCATAATAGATATTTAATCCAAGAGAGAAAAAGACCACTAATTACACATAGAACAACGAACTTATTGCTCCGATGAATTATAGCCCAGTGTTCCCACTATTGTTGTAGGAATAGTGTGCTTTTGAGTTTTTTGGATAAATTCTTTACCACAAGAGTTTCATGATTCAATTTTGTACCTCATCTTCAGCGGAAAACACTGATGCGGTGTGAACACTTATCTGAGGAGTTCCCTAGAGTTCTGTAGCTCTCGTAACAAAATTTTTATTAGGGTATATGTTTTTGTGTTTTTCTATGAAGTTATTAAATATACGCTCAAACTCTTGTTTATTCTTCCTGGATTTTAATTGTATTGGTTCTATATTCACTTTTATGACTATTTTACAGTAAGTTAATATCAATTATAATCTGTTGCTATTATGACTTGTAAAATGGTGGTATTTACGCAAGTAATCTGAAAAATTAAATCTCTATTATGGGGTTGACACTTATAAGTAAATATGTCACATTTGTGTTTGAGAGATATGTCACTGGATAGCAATATCAAATTTTGTGACATACCTGGGGTGGTAAGAAATGCTTTTATAACCAAAGCCAGTTAAATTCTGGACAGATTTTACTGATATCGCAGCAAAGTCAATTTTACACAGTCTCTAACTCAAAATAATTTCGTTTTTCAGGTTGAAAATTAAGGAATAACATTTTACTATCAGGAGCCATAAGTTATGAAATTGAATCCCAACTTAAAGCCAATTATAAGTTCTCTGTTCTCACTAGCTTTGTTGTCCATACAAAATCCAGCAATTGCATTAGTAAATCAAGGTAAATTAGAAAATTCTTCAATTAATTTAGGACTGAATATAACCAAAGAATTTACCAGAAAACAACCAATTCAAATTGCCACAGATGATGAATATTGGGGACCACAAGGAGATTTTAATATTTTGATGCCTGGAGATGTAGTAGAGAATAATAAAGAACTGCTGGTAACAGCAAATACGGCAACAGAAACAGTATATATGATCTTTCATGGAGATCTACCGACAGATACTGATTATTTAAGCTCGGAAGGGATTCGAGAAGTTTTACAAATCTCTCTGAGAAAAAACCTGGATATAAAAGGTAAAGTTGTGAAAAGCACAAATATGGTAATTGAAGGATATCCAGGTATTGAGTTGCTAGTACAACATTCTGATGGTAGTCTAGGACAATATCAAGGATATGTGGTCAAACGACGACTTTATTTAATCGGAGCTAGAGCAAAGGATGAATTAACCACAGAAGCGACTAATTTTTTCGATTCTTTTAGGGTGTATCCGAGCAAGATTGTTAATTAAATTTAGAGTGAGTATTGTCCTAAAATTGTCTGCTGACGGTTAAATATCTTTACCAACTCCCAACTTTTTTGTCATCACATCTGTATTCATCAATTTATCCCAAAACCGAAAATAAAGGCCATAATTGCAATTGAATTTATGATGATGAAAAGTATGGTGGGTTGGTGTAATCCAATTTTTACCCCAAAAACCAATCATCCAAGAACGGGGATAAATTTCATAACCGGTATGATTGACAACGCCAAATATGGTCATTAAAGTTAATAATAAAAGTACCATACTAATGTGAATGGGAATAATAAAAACTAGAATGGGAATAATAATTGCTTGAATAACACTCTCAAAAGGGTCAAAAGAAAAAGATGCCCAGGGTGTAGGATTAATAGATTCGTGATGTATTTGATGATAACGACGATATATTCTAGGAATGTGTAACCAGCGGTGTGTCCAGTAAAAATAAGTATCGTGGAGAAATAAATAAATAAATAAACTCAAAGGTAAATATAATAAACTATATTCCAGAGGATTAAAATAAACTTTCGTATTTCCTGAGACAATCATAGTGATCATTAAAGTGCCGGGTACGGCAAAAATGAGACAAGATAAAAGTGACCATTTAATTTCGCTGTTGATTTTGCTTTTACGTCCGTCGAAATCATGAAGACGACGACCCTCCCAAGATTTTGGACGACGAACCCAAAGCCACCAATAGAGAAATGAGGACACAACTAGGTATCGGATTGAAAGTACAAAAAACATAAACAAAGTCAAGATAGCAAATTGTATTAAGTTAGGGAGCATAGGGGTAGTATCTGAAGTTACAGGTCAAGCTTATCATCATTAAACAAAATGTTACTTAAAATATTAATTTGATTTCAATCCCCTCAATTTAAGAGTTAAGGGGGTTATTGGGTAAGATGATTACAAAAACCAACCGTAGGAGTGTAAACCTTTACCCAAAAGATTCACACCTAGGTAACAAATCCAAACTACTATAAAACCAGCAGCGGCTAAAATTGCGGGTTTTCGGCCTTGCCAACCGCGAGTTATTCTAGAATGTAGATAGGCTGCGAATACTAACCAGGTAATTAGCGCCCAAGTTTCTTTGGGGTCCCAACTCCAGTAAGAACCCCAGGCTTCATTAGCCCAAACACCACCAGCGATAATACCGATAGTTAGGAGGGGAAATCCTAAGCCAATAATACGGTAACTAATATTATCCAGGGTTTCAGCTAAATTTAGGCGTTGCGGTGAAAGGGTTTCAGTAGTTTCACTAGGGATAGTTGTGACTATATCTAAAACTGCTGTTCCATTCCCGGTGTTTTTGCTTTCTATGCGTGAAAAGCCGTTAGTTTCCGCTGTGGTTGTAGATGTAACTAACTCACCTGCTTTGAGTAGTTTATAGCCATTACTACGATAACCGCCATTACCGAAGGAACTACCTTGTAATTGGATGTTTTGTCCACCAGTAACAATTAAAAAAGCGATCGCTAATAATGCCCCTACCATTAAAGCAGAGTAGCTTAACATCATGACGCTAACGTGCATCATCAGCCAGTTAGATTTTAAAGCCGGGACTAAAGGCTCTGAAATCTGCATATTTGATGGTAGGGTTAAAGTAGCAAAAGCAGCAATTCCCATGGCTACAGGTGCAGTGACAACTCCTACCAAACGGCTACGACTGCTATTTTCAGCAATTAGATGTACAGCGGTAATTCCCCAGGTGAGGAAAAATAGAGACTCATAGAGATTACTGAGGGGAAAATAACCCGCTTCTATCCATCTTGCCCCTAATAAAGTAGCCATACACAGGTTAGCGATGGCCATTCCAGCAGTCCCCAAAGCCGCTGTCACGGATAAACTGGGAAAAGCTGCTCCCACCCAATACACTAACATTGTACAGAACAAGACAGCAAAGGAGGCGTTATCTAGCCAGTTCTGGAGTACAACCAGATTCATAAAAATTCTCTCCAGTAATACTTGAAAAATCAATTGCGATTATCTTGATTCTATCTGGTTTTGGGGATTTAATTTTCAAAATTCATTTGACTAAATTTGTCCACGTTTAGATATAATTTAGGATGGGGATGGTATTAAGACTTACGCAAATATCCTCCAAACTCTCATTTCTCTGTATTCTATGTACCTAAAGTGGTATGATCAATAGCAAATGAAGCTGCACTTGCTTCTTCTGAAGAATGACAGTATTCACAAAGAAATTTTGCTCTTTCTCTACCTAATTTTTTGCTTGTCTCGTTAACTGTTATGATTCAGTTTGTCAATGAAAACTATATTTAATTATTTCTACTTGTCCAGATTCTATTTTAAAAAACTCAAACATTTCTAAAAAACTACCATCTTTTAATATTTTTCATAAGGCTTGTTCTAACTTATGGATTTTTGTTAAAATATCTTTGCGGAGTTCGCATAAACTAAAGCATTCAAAAAAATCTATTTCATCTCCTAAACTTCCTGAGTTAAATTGTTCTACAAATTGTTCAGAAGTGAGTTGATATTTTTTTCAAACTTATCTATATCTAAGTTATATAGAGTTTTAGTGAAATAAAAGCTAGTTCCGTTTTTGCACCTGACTTAAGATTTAAGACAATTAATGGAATTAGGTAAAAATTAATGATTTGAGAAAAAGAATTAGCTGATCGTAGGGGTGGAATGTAACTGTATTTTATAGTCTTCAAATCTCACGAACAATTTATCAATAACAATCCTGTAAATCCTATAATCCTGGATATCCTGATTCAGACAATTACAATTTCAGCATCCCACCAATAACTTACAAATAACAATCCTGTAAATCCATGAACACAAGTAATACCCAAAATCTAAAATTAGACGAAATTACATATATAATCAATGGATGTGCAATGAAAATACACCGAACTTTGGGAAACGGTTTTCAGGAGGTTATTTATCAAAGATGTATGGAAATTGAGTTGCAAAAATCAGGTTTAGGTTTTGGAAGGGAGGCGGAACAAGTAATTTATTATGAGGGAATTGAAGTAGGAACAAGAAGGGCGGATTTTATAGTTGAAAATCAGGTTGTGGTGGAGTTGAAAGCGGTTATTTCTTTAGAAGATGTTCATTTAGCGCAAGCGAAAAATTATTTGGTAGCTTATAATTTTCCTGTTGGTTTATTGATTAATTTTGGTGGGTTGAAGTTGGAATATAAGAAGGTTTTTAATCCTAGATTTCAGGGTTAATTTGTCTGAATCAGGATTTCCAGGATTAGAGGATTTTCAGGATGTTGTTGTTTATTTGCAGTGGGGATTTGAGGATTTTAATTGTCTGAATCAGGATAACCAGGATTATAGGATTTACATGATGTGGTTTTTTATTTGAAGTGGGGATTTTGAGGATGTTTTTTGTCTGAATCAGGATAACCAGGATTTAAGGATTTTCAGGATGTAGTTGTTTGATTGTCTATAAAATGTAGAGATTTTGGGATGATAGATAAGTTATCAGTTAAATTATCCGCTGTTAATTCTTGACTATTACTGTAACTGGATTTTATAATCTTCAAATCTTCACAGACAATTTATCAAGAACAATCCTGTACATCCTAAAATCCTGGACATCCTGATTCTGACAATTACAATTTCAGCATCCCATCAACAACCTACAAATTACCATCCTGTACATCCTAAAATCCTGGATATCCTGATTCTGACAATTAAAATTTCAGCATCTCACCAATACTTTTAGTGATTTGTACGTAAGCCATAAGAGTAAAAAAAATTAAGTAAAATAATTATAAATTAAATACTTGCTTTTAAATTCGCATTTTGCTAAGATTATTTTACAGCCTTTTTAAGGCCTTTTAATTAATTCACTTAGAACTAATGTAAGAGGTAAGTATGATGTTGATTGCAAAATGTAGAGGAAAACCATACATATATGCGGATTATTTCAGAAACCAAACTTAAAAAAGCTTGTGAAAAGCACTCTGATGCCGAATTTAGCATACAAGCCTGGAAGAAGCTTGTAAAGGAGCAAGACTGGAAGAGTCCTAATGAAATAAAAGCTACTTCCGTTTTTGCACCTGACTTAGTTAAAAACTTTGTTATTTTTGACATTGGAGGAAATAAGTATCGGTTAATAACTTGTATTAACTATAAAACCAAAGTCATATATATCCGTGATTTTCTCACTCATGCAGAATATGATAGAGATAAATGGAAAGATGATCAATGGTTTAATAGCTAATACTAATGAGGATTGATGAATTAGGTAAAACTAAGATTGGTATTATTCAATCTTAGTCCTAATATTTTTAGTCCTAATATTTAAGCAAATAATACCATAATGAACGAATGTTGAATCATCACAGCAGCTATACACAATTACTTGTATCTTTCCCCCCACGTCCTATAAAGAATGAAGAAGATTTAGAAAAAATTCAAGCAGTTGTTGATAATCTACTTGACCAGGGGGAACTAACAGAGGAAGAAGAAGACTATTTGGATTTACTGGGAATTTTAATTTATGAATATGAGGAAAAACAAAATCTGATTCCAGATATCTATGGAGTAGAACTTTTAAAAGTTTTAATTGCGGAATTAAATCTGAAACAAAAAGATTTAGTTCCTATTTTTAAAACAGAGTCAATTGTTTCCGATGTACTTAAAAACAAGCGTAAATTAACAGTTGAACATATTGAAAAGCTGGCAAAGTTTTTTAATGTTTCAGTCGCTGTATTCTTTCCAAAAAATCCATCAGAAAGAGATTTTTTAGAAGTAGCATAATGCACTATTTCAATAACAAAATCAAAACCGTGCGTTACATTTCATTCATTAACGCACCCTACAATATTTCTGGTAATTCCAAATCTTCAAAATTGGCAAAGCGTTTTTCAATCAGAGTTGCTAAATTAATCGGATTTTGAGGATTTTCTGTGAGAACAAGACGGAGCATTTCTGTAATTTCTTGTTCTAGAGAATGTCCATGTTTTTCGGCTAGTTTTTGTAACTGATTTTGCAGATCATCATCAAGGTTAGAGATTGTAATATTAGTCATAATTAATTTAAAGTTAAAGGATATGTTTATTGTACACTATTAATCTGATTTTTTTGTCTGAATCAGGATATCCAGGATTTTAGGATTTACAGGATGTTATAATATTTATAAACTTTCACCAACATATACAGTTATGGCGATCGCTATTTCCCTAACTCCAGAACTAGAAGCAAGACTACGCGAAAAAGCAACCCAACAAGGAAAAGATATCAGTTTAGTTGCGGCTGAATTATTAACAAATATCCTAGATTGGGAATTAGAAGATTCAAAAGCAGCTATTCAAGGTATTCAGCAAGGATTAGAAGATTTTGAAGCAGGTCGCTTTCGGTCTTTTGATGATTTTGCAAAAAGAACAACGTCGTAAATATAACCTGGTTCAAGATGTATAAAATCATGGTTTAATTTGATGTGAGATTTGCTATTATTGAAAATAAGGTTTAAGACAATTAACTGAATTAGGTAAAAATCAATGATTTCAGAACAAGAATTATTAACAAAGTGGCGATCATTACCCCAGGATAAACAACAGGAAGTCTTAAAATTTGTGGAACTTATGCAATTGAAAACCACAGCAAAAAAACCTCCTTTGGGGGAACGTTTGCGAGAAATTCGCTCTAAAATTGTTGCATCTGGTAAACCTTTATTAAATGCAGATGAAATAGAAAAAGAATTAGCTGATCGTAGGGGTGGAATCCAAGGTAGAGAAGAATGATTATAACTTATATTGATTCGGGTGTGTTATTGAGTGCAACCAATGGTAATGGTTTAATTGCAGAAAAAGCATTAGAAATACTATCAGACTCACACCGGGTATTTGCTGCTAGTGAGTTTGTCAGATTGGAGGTAAGTCCTAAAGCAGTTTATCATCAGCAAACGGAAGAATCTCAATTTTATGAAGAGTTTTTTAATGATGTTATTTACTGGGCAAATGATTTAACTTATATTGTACAAGAGGCTTATAAAATTGCTTCTCGGTATGGATTAGCTGCTATGGATGCACTTCATGTAGCTGCTGCTTTTTCTGTTGGTGCTGAGGAGTTAATTACTACTGAGAAGAAAACAAAACCTATGCACAAAGTAGTTGGTATTAAAGTAATTTCTATTTTTGATTAGGATGTTTTTTGTCTGAATCAGGATAACCAGAATTAGAGGATGTACAGGATGTAATTTTTTTATTGTTTAGGAAAAATGGCAATTTTTGGATGATAGATAATATACTGTGATTGTAATTATCATTTTTCAATATTCACAGACAATTCACCAATAACAATCCTGTACATCCTAAAATCCTGGACATCCTCATTCAGACAAAAAATATGAATCAGATATTTTCATTATGTTGGGTTACGTTCCTTAATCTAAGCTAGAAGATGAGCGATTACAACCCACATTCCGCACCCTCAACTGTCACACAACGAAAATTGGTCGTTTGGGGATTTTGGATTGGCGATCGCTATCTGAAATTTCCCAAAGTTTGTATAAAAATTGTCCTCCAAGGTATTCAAAAATCCGAAATTACCGATTGTGACACCAGGGGGTGCGGAAGGTGGGTTACAATGACCCCACAATGAGTTATACTAGGTTAAACCCCGATATTTAAAATAAGGATTTTATTATGCGAAGAGAACACTCTATTAGTGACGAAACTTTAAATAAACTTCTGTATGAACTGCAAAATAACAATATTTTTGCTTTAGTTGGTGAAAATATGAGCGGCAAGACGGAATTAATGAGAAAATTTAGAGACTCTAAAAAATACCTTCGAGAAAACATTGAATTTTTAACATTGCATATAGAATTACCTTTAAACCAATATCTTATTAGTCATAATGATAAACCATCAGAAACTATTCGTTCTGATGAAGTCATCAAAATAGTAGATAAAATTCAAAACATTAATTCAATATCACCTAATGATGATATTTTAAAATCAATAATAGCCAATGTTAATGAATCTTTAAGGATATTTCATGGAAATAAGGTTGATATTATTTTTGCAATATCTTTGATTATACAAATTAATTTACACACACTCGCATTACTACTGCTACTAGACTACAAAAATCTAAAAGTAATAATAAGAGAAATAGAACCTAAGAAAGAACGGACAAAAAGGCCATTAAACCAGGTCATTAGAACTACTTTAGGCATTAATATTGAAGATTTAGATAATATACCTCCAGAAGATTTAAATAATTTACATGAATGTATTCTTGATTTAATAAAAAAGTCTAATTTCAAAATTAATAATGTAAACAATGATCAAATAAATCAGGTTAAAAAATGTATTAAAGTAGTATTTAATGGTAGAAGCGAGGTAAGTTTAACACAAGCAAGCGCAGGATTAGGTGTTTTAGTCTCATTGATTTTTGTGATAGAAGCTATTTCATATTTTCAAAATATAAACTGTCTTTTGTTAATAGACGAACCTGAAGCATATTTACATCCAGCTTGGCAGAAAGAATTAATCAAATATTTGCAAAAAAAATCCAATGAAAGAATAAATATTATGTTTTCAACCCATTCTCAACATTTAATACTTACAGATAAGTTAGATTCTATAGGTTTAGTAAAGTATAGTGATAAAAAAATTGATTTTGAAAAACTTTTTGATAATATTCCTTTTATAAACCCACAAAAGGATAGGGAATTAAATATATTAAAACCTATTGAAGATGCTCTTGGAATTGAATTAAATATTTTCTCTACTCCGTTTATAACTGTAGAAGGTGAAGAAGAAATGATGTTATTTTCATATCTTTTTCCGAAATTTACATCTCAAATTCCGCCCAGAATTATTAATCTACATGGTAAAGATAATTTGATACCATATATCCTTCTTTCCAAAATATACGAAGAGCAAAATAAGGGAATAAAAAGTGTTTTTGTATTAGATGCTGATGTAGATTTTCGTTCAGCAATTAAGCACATAGAAAAACGTAAAGAAGCAATAATTAAATTACAAAATCGCTTTATTTTTATCGGAAAAAAACTGTATGATTTCCAAGAACTATATCCTAACAATGATCTGACAAAACATACAGGTAACGAGGAATGCTTAGAGGATTTCTTTGCAGTAAAAATTCTAGGACAAAACAATCAAGATGGATATAAAGAAATAAAACAAATTACAAAATATTTAGTTAACCAAATACAAGATGAAATTTTAGTAAATAAATTGATACCTATTATAGAAAATAAAAATGTAACTAAATTTAAGGATATAACAAGTATTATTGGACAAAGTATTAAAACTCCTTTTTCTTCCAGTGATCCTGAAATATACAATCAAAAACAATTAGTTCAGAAAATAAAAGAATTAGTGTTAAAGAAAGTATTAGAAGAAGAAGATAAATTAGAGAATATTAGATTTCTCATAAATCAAATTCGTCAAAAAATTACTCAGCTTTAAAAATTAACAATAAAAACAGTATATGAAAAAAATTTAGATCCCCGACTTCTGATGTCAATTTATCATTTATTGGTGGGGTAAAAAAAGAAGTCGGGGATCTTAGAGACTACAAATTAACTATAAGCCTCCATCGGTAAACAAGAACAAACAAAATTCCTATCCCCAAAAGCAGCATCTATTCTCCCCACACTTGGCCAGAACTTATATTCCTTATTCCAAAGTGCAGGATAAGCAGCTTGTTCACGGGAATAGGGATGATTCCACTCACCAACAATCAAACTTTCCGCAGTGTGAGGGGCATTTTTCAAAAGATTATCGTGAATGTCCATTGTACCAGATTCAATTGCCGCAACTTCTTCACGAATCGCAATCAAAGCATCACAAAACCTATCTAATTCCTGTTTAGATTCGCTTTCCGTTGGTTCTACCATAATTGTCCCAGCAACAGGCCAAGATACAGTAGGTGCATGAAAACCATAATCCATTAACCGCTTCGCAACATCATCAATTTCAATCTGCGCTGATTTCTTCAAACTTCGCAAATCTAAAATACATTCATGTGCGACTAAACCATTTTTTCCCTGATACAAAACCGGATAATATGACTCTAATTTCTTAGCCATGTAATTAGCATTCAAAATCGCAATTTTGGTTGCTTCCGTCAACCCATCAGCACCCATCATGATAATATACATCCAGGAAATTACCAAAATACTCGCACTACCCCAAGGTGCAGCAGAAACAGCACCAGTGAATTTTGGATTTTGGATTTTGGATTTTGGATTATTTTCCTGTATTGTCGTCACAAAATGTCCGGGTAAAAACGGGACAAGGTGGGAAGCGACACCAATGGGACCCATACCAGGACCACCACCACCATGGGGAATGCAGAAGGTTTTGTGTAAGTTCAAATGACAGACATCTGCACCAAAATCACCAGGACGACAAATACCCACTTGGGCGTTCATATTAGCGCCGTCCATGTAAACTTGTCCACCGTAACTATGAATTACCGCACAAATTTCTTGAATTGCTTCTTCAAATACTCCATGAGTTGATGGATATGTCACCATTAAAGCTGATAATTCATGACTATGTTTTTCAGCTTTGGCTTTTAAATCTTCAACATCAATATTACCATGATCATCACAAGCAACTCCTACAACTTTCATCCCACACATTACCGCACTCGCGGGATTTGTACCATGGGCAGATTGCGGAATTAAACAAACATTTCTATGTCCTTCTCCCCGACTTTGATGATATTCATGAATTACTAAAAGTCCCGCATATTCACCTTGAGAACCTGCATTTGGTTGTAAGGAAATTCCCGCAAAACCTGTAATTTCTCCTAACCATGCTTCTAATTGTTGGAAGAGAATTTGATAACCTCTAGTTTGGGAAATTGGCGCGAAAGGGTGGATTTTCCCAAATTCTGCCCAAGTTACGGGAATCATTTCCGAAGTTGCGTTTAATTTCATGGTACAAGAACCCAAGGGAATCATTGAAGTTGTTAATGATAAATCCTTGCTTTCTAGTTGATGTAAATAACGTAATAATTCTGTTTCCGAATGGTAACGGTTAAAAACTGGATGAGTCAGATATTTACTTTCTCGTAATAATGGGTAATGGGTAATTGGTAATTGGTAATTGGTAAGAGAATTAAGTTCTGTTTCACTGAAAGGTAAGTTATCTGTACCTGCGAAAATTTGCCAAATATCAATTAAATCTGCTTCTGTGGTAGTTTCATCTAAGGAAATACCCACAGTGGAATTATCAAAAATTCTCAAGTTGATATTTCTCTCATTTGCAGCGTCGAGAATTGCTTCTAATTTCGTATTTCCTAATTCTACTCGCAAGGTATCAAAGAAGTTTTCCAAAGTGATTTTATAACCTAACTTTTTCAGTCCACTTCCTAAAGTTGCGGTTAATTGATGAATATTTTCCGCAATTTCCCTGAGTCCATCAGGTCCATGATAAACTGCATACATACTCGCCATCACTGCCAATAATACCTGGGCTGTGCAGATATTACTGGTGGCTTTATCTCTGCGGATATGCTGCTCACGGGTTTGTAAGGCTAAACGGTAGGCAGGTTTGCCATGAATATCTTTTGATACTCCCACAATCCGCCCTGGAACTAAGCGTTTATACTCTTCCTTGGTGGCAAAATAAGCAGCGTGTGGTCCCCCAAAACCTAGGGGAATACCGAAGCGTTGGGTACTACCTACCGCAATATCAGCCCCTAATTCGCCGGGAGGTGTGAGTAATGTTAAACTTAAAGGATCTGCGGCTATTGTCACCAATGCACCCTGAGCATGGGACTTTTCTATAAAGTTGTGGTAGTCGTGAATTGTACCATCAGTTGCGGGATATTGCAGAACTGCACCAAAGATGGTTTCTGTAAAATCGAAGGTTTGATGATCACCGATAATGATGTTTATACCTAAAGGTTTGGCGCGTGTTTGCAATACATCAATGGTTTGAGGATGACATTCACGGGATACAAAGTAGTTATGGGATTTGTTTTTGCACACACCATAACTCATACTCATTGCTTCTGCGGCTGCTGTGGCTTCATCAAGTAAAGAAGCGTTAGCAATTTCTAAACCCGTTAAATCAATAATCATCGTTTGAAAATTTAACAACGCTTCTAAACGTCCTTGGGCAATTTCTGGCTGATAAGGCGTGTATGCTGTATACCAACCGGGATTTTCTAAAATGTTCCGTTGAATGACCGCCGGGGTGATACAATCGTAATAGCCCATGCCTATGTAAGAACGATAAACCTGATTTTTGCTGGCTATTTGCTTTAATTTGTCCAATGCTGCATATTCGCTTTGTGCTGCTGGTAATTTTAACTGTTGATGAAAGCGAATTGCCTGTGGTACTGTTTTATCAATGAGATCATCAAGGTGGGAAATACCTAATGTGTCAAGCATTTGCTGAATATCATCAGGATTTGGTCCAATGTGTCTTTGTGTAAAGTTACCCAATTTTTGATTAGTTTTGGGTTGAGTACGGGGAAGATTAGCTACCACAAGTTGTTCTCCAAAGGTTTCTATATTAATATATTGTAATGATCACTTTTGGATATTAGGGTTTTTTCTATATCTTGATTTTTTTCTCGCAGAGACGCAGAGGCACAGAGGGAGGAATTTTGAGATTAAATTGATTGGTAATGTTTCCATTTTTGCTGTAGTCGTTTTCTTTTTTCTGGTGTTAAGGTATGGAAGCAGTGAGGACAGGAAATACTTTTTTCATATTTTGGGGAGGTTTTATCTGTTTCGGAAACGGGATATCCACAACCAAAGCATAGTTCCTGATTTCCTGTTTCTAAGTTACAGCAGTTTGATATCAAGTCCAGTACAAGAATAGCTATCTAAATAGGGTCAAAAAACAATCCACAATGATTAAACCAATTGAGAGCATTTTCATCAGTAATAGCATTAACC
>NZ_JACJTO010000013.1 GCF_014698755.1 Aphanizomenon flos-aquae FACHB-1287
TTGGGAAATGAGTTTATGATCATGGTTAATCAAAATATTTTAATCCTTCGCCCAAAATTTAACATATTTTTGGCTATTTTTATCAGGCTTTTCTTAACATTCAACACTTCTGCCGCAATTGATAACAAAATTCTGAAATTAAATCAATCTATTTATCTCGAAGATATACAAGAAATGGAGACTCAAGAACACCAAAGTGCTTGGTATTTATTTGAGGATTCTCAAGGAATAAAAGGATGGTTAATCATTAATATTAGCAACTTTTTACCGAATTATGAATTATTTAAAGATGCTTTTTTGCCTTTAAAATTACAATTAATTACACAAACTATCCAAATTTTTCGGACAGCTTTAGGACAATTTCGACAAATACAATCTTCCCAGCAACATTATGAACATTTAGCTAAATTTAATCAAGAACTAGAACGCACAAATCAACTCAAAAATCAGTTTTTAGCGAATACAAGTCATGAAATCCGCACTCCTCTGAGTTCGATAATTGGTTTTACTCATTTGCTATTAGCACAGGGATACGAATCTGAGAAAATCCGTCATCAAGAATATTTAAATATTATTTACTCTAGTGGTAAGCATTTATTAGAATTAATTAATGATATTTTAGATCTCTCGAAAATTGAAGCCAATTATCTAGAAGTTCAATGGGAAATTATTGATATTTCTACTTTGTGCAAAAATATTTTAGCTTTAGTAAAAGAGAAAGCTGCTCATAAAGGTTTAATAATTCGTTTGGAAATTCAGGCAAATATTAAAAATATTATAGCTGATCCCTTGCGACTTAAACAAATGTTATTAAATCTACTTTTTAATGCTATTAAATTTACCATAAAAGGAAGTGTTGGCTTACAGATTTCTCAACAAGATGGATTTTTACGGTTTACGGTTTGGGATACTGGTATAGGTATTTTGTATGAAGATCAGTGTCGATTATTTCAACCCTATAGTCAAGTTTTAAATATCGCTGCTGGTTGTCATGAGGGGACCGGTTTAGGGTTAGTATTAACTCAAAAATTGGCAGAAATTCACGGTGGTTATTTAGAATTAGAATCTATACCTAATCAAGGTTCTCGTTTTAGTATTTTACTACCTCTCAAGCCCATGGGAAAGGTTTTAGCGGCTATAGAAACAACCGCAGAAAATGATTTAGAGGTAGTTAGCTATCCTTGTTCTAATTATAATATGACTTTATCACCAGTAGTTTTACTAGTGGAAGATGACTTAGCAAATGGGGAATTAATGGGGATTTATTTAAGAAGATTGGGGTATCAGGTAATTTGGGTAAAAAATGGGGTGGAAATGTGGAATAGTCTGCGGGAAATAGAACCAAGAGTGATTTTAATGGATGTGAGTTTACCTGATATTAATGGTTTAATTTTGGTGCAGCAATTACGAGAAAACCCTAAATATCAGCATATAGGGATTATTGCTCAAACTGCAAGGGCGATGAAGGAAGATCGAGAAATTTGTTTGGCTGCTGGTGTTAATGAGTATATTTCTAAACCGATAGATTTGCAAGTTTTAGCTGGTTTGGTGGCTAGGTATTGTGGGTTTGTTGATTTTTAAGGGTTTTTTGGTTCATGTTCTTGAGGTATAAGGTTTTTTAGTTTTAGGGAACAGGAAACAAGTTGGTATGTACTTGATTAGACCAGGGAAATATACTATCTGTGCTTTTGTTTCTATTCAATTAATGTCCCCAGCGAGTGGGGACTGTAAACATGAAAACAATATTCAGTCTATTCTTAGGTTTCCATTCAATTAATGTCCCCAGCGAGTGGGGACCTAATTACTTATTCTATTAGAGGACAACCATGAAATACATTAGATCGTTTCCATTCAATTAATGTCCCCAGCGAGTGGGGACGGTATTAGAACTTAACCCCGTTATAGTTTCGGCGGATATACGTTTCCATTCAATTAATGTCCCCAGCGAGTGGGGACTTGGGTGGTAGGAAATACGTCCTTGATTTAGTTCCTGTTAGAGTTTCCATTCAATTAATGTCCCCAGCGAGTGGGGACTTTAATTGAATATACGTTTGATAGAACATTAGTTATGTTTCCATTCAATTAATGTCCCCAGCGAGTGGGGACGAAGCAGTTAACGGTAAAATTAACATCTTTTTTCACTCAAGTTTCCATTCAATTAATGTCCCCAGCGAGTGGGGACTGGATGCTTAAAGATCATGAATACCTGGAGTATAGTTTCCATTCAATTAATGTCCCCAGCGAGTGGGGACAGTTATAGCGACGGATAATTATTGTCCGATAAGTCAACGAAAGTTTCCATTCAATTAATGTCCCCAGCGAGTGGGGACAAAATAAAAGTTATCTGTTGAGGCACTGATAGTTATCTGTTGGTTTCCATTCAATTAATGTCCCCAGCGAGTGGGGACCAACTAGGCTCTAAAACCTTACCGCCAACAAAACCCATTTGTTTCCATTCAATTAATGTCCCCAGCGAGTGGGGACCTAACCCCCCTAAGTTAGTACCATTACTTCCTGTAACGTTTCCATTCAATTAATGTCCCCAGCGAGTGGGGACGTATCATTGATTGGTTGATTAATTCATCTAGTATTAAATCGTTTCCATTCAATTAATGTCCCCAGCGAGTGGGGACTTAAATTCAAATGCTTAATGGAATTAGGCATAGATTGGGAAGTTTCCATTCAATTAATGTCCCCAGCGAGTGGGGACGTAATCGTAACCCGTTGAGTATGTCATTTAGTGCTTACCAAGTTTCCATTCAATTAATGTCCCCAGCGAGTGGGGACACAACTATGCTGATGGTCGTGCCTTTGAGCAAGGTATGTTTCCATTCAATTAATGTCCCCAGCGAGTGGGGACTCAGATTAATGGAGAGGTAGCCGAGCGGCTGATAGCTGGTTTCCATTCAATTAATGTCCCCAGCGAGTGGGGACCCCTCAATTTTAAACCCTTACCCAGCAAGGTGTCCAGAGACAGTTTCCGAGGGTCAGGAAAAAAGTAGTAAAACCACCAACCGACAGCAAGAAAAAAACTCCCAAAACCCTTACCCAGCAAGCGACCGAAGTTCCCAACGAAAAAATCAATATTACAGCCATTTTACCTGAACTTCGGAAAATAAACAAGACCAGCAAACATATACAAAATAATTAAATCCTGTATCGCTGCAAATCCTCATTCAGACAAAAACTACACCATAGCAGCAACCTGTTTTCTAAAGAAAGCCTGTAAAACAGTTTCGGCAATTTGAGGACTACTTAAACCTAATGCAGCAAAAGATTGATCCGGTGTAGCATGATCTACCAAAATATCAGGAACACCAATCCGCTTCACAGGTACAACAATATCAGCATCAAGTAAAGCTTCCGCCACAGCAGAACCAAAACCACCCATTAAACAACCCTCCTCCAAAGTTACAACCCTACCAATCTCTTTAGCTAAAGGTAAAATCAATTCAGTATCTAAAGGTTTAACAAAACGAGCATTAACGACAGTTGCCTCAATTCCATATTCGCTGAGAATCTCCGCCGCTTGCATAGCCGGATAAACCATCGTACCATAGCCGAGAATTAATACATCATCACCTTGACGCAGAATTTCTCCCTTACCAATTTCTAAAGCTTCCCAACCCTCCTCCATTAAGGGGACACCATGACCATTACCACGGGGGAAACGCATAGAAATCGGTCCATCTGTATAGTTAATCCCAGTAACAACCATCCGTTGTAACTCGGCCTCATCCTTGGGAGCCATTACCACCATATTCGGAATACAACGCAGATAAGCAATATCATACATTCCTTGATGGGTTGGACCATCAGCGCCAACAATCCCCGCCCGATCTAAACAGAAGAATACAGGGAGGTTTTGAATACAAACATCGTGAATAATTTGGTCAAAGGCCCGTTGTAAAAAAGTGGAATAAATAGCAGCAACGGGACGCATTCCCTCACAGGCTAAACCCGCAGCTAAGGTAACGGCGTGTTGTTCAGCAATTCCCACATCAATATACTGATGAGGTAGTTTCGCTTGTAGTTTATCTAAGCCTGTACCAGTAGCCATAGCCGCTGTAATACCGACGATTTTAGGATTTTGTGCTGCCAGTGTCACTAGAGTATGAGAAAAGACCTTAGCATAAGCAGGGGGTTTAGGTTTACTGGAAGGAATCGCTTTCCCTGTGCCTAAATTAAAGGGAGTTTGGGCATGGTAGCCTACTTGATCTTTTTCCGCTATTTCATAGCCTTTTCCCTTAGTTGTCACTACATGAACCAACACAGGACCAGTAATTTGATGTGCTTGTTGGAATGTAGCAATTAACTCTTCTAATTTATGTCCATCAACTGGACCCATGTAGGTAAAGCCTAATTCTTCAAAAACCGCACCAACTTTAGGAACTGCTAACCGTTTCATTCCTTCTTTAATGCGTTCCAGTTCTGGGGAAATAGACTCACCTAAAAAGGGAAGATGTTTTAACTGTTCCTCAATTCCATCTGAGAGAAACTGTACTGGAGGACTCAACCGCATTTTGTTGAGATAACGAGGAATCGCCCCCACGTTGGGAGAAATGGACATTTCATTATCATTGAGAACCACCAGTAGATTAGTTTTGGGTAGGTGTCCTGCGTGGTTAATAGCTTCTAAGGCCATACCCCCAGTTAAAGCCCCATCACCAATAACAGCAACGGTTTTGAATTTTTCCCCTTTTAAGTCGCGGGCTAAAGCCATTCCCAAGGCGGCGGAAATACTTGTAGAGGCGTGTCCAGCACCAAAATGATCAAATTTGTTTTCGCAGCGTTTGAGATAACCTGCAACGCCGTCTTTTTGGCGGAGAGTGTCAAAATTACTGTAGCGTCCGGTAATTAATTTATGAGGATAGGCTTGATGTCCTACATCCCAGATGACTTTATCCCGATCTAGATCTAAGGTTTGATACAGTCCCAGTGTTAATTCGACGACTCCCAAACCAGGCCCTAAATGCCCTCCAAAGGCTGCTACTGTTTGTAAGTGCTTTTCACGAATTTGACGGGCAATTTGTTCTAACTGCCGAATTGACAAACCATGCAACTGGTTAGGATGGGTAATTTCACTCAAGTGCATATTATCGGCTTTTCCTCTCTAAGTCTTCTGTTCTCATGATTTTATTTTCCCACTTCCGGTGGCTGCTAAAATCTGACTGCCATTAATTGTTATTGTCTAACTATAACTTTTGTGAGTTTTTAATAGT
Organism: Aphanizomenon flos-aquae FACHB-1287; assembly: GCF_014698755.1. Classification (GTDB taxonomy): domain Bacteria; phylum Cyanobacteriota; class Cyanobacteriia; order Cyanobacteriales; family Nostocaceae; genus Dolichospermum; species Dolichospermum flosaquae. Next base: position 5,223 of record NZ_JACJTO010000013.1, read on the forward strand.
TACATATAATAATCTAATTTGATTTATGACCGATTTCCTAGCCAAGTCGTAAATTATAGTGGGAGTTGGGAATAAAATCCTGTTGTATTCAGATATTTAAGAATGACTAGGGTAGGTTTGTACGCGCAATTTGTGTAATAATGTGCTATAATTGGGCATTAATTGAGCATCTTTCCCAAAAATTTGATAACCTGATTTTTGATCATCAAAAATTAGTCAATATCTATTTTAACCATCAACTGAGCATTTTTTAGATCATAATTCTCAAAAGCCTTAGTGAATGAACATCTTGCGGTTCACTGTATCAATCCTGATTGTCAACGTCCTTATCCCCAACCCAGGGGTAATAAGTTCTGTCACAGTTGTGGCGCACCTCTGCATCTATTAGACCGCTATTTCCCTCTTAAACCTCTAGGTACGGGAGGGTTTGCCCAAATTTATACTATTTGGGATGAAAAGACACAAACAGAAAAGGTCCTCAAGGTGCTGGTGGAAACTTCACCTAAGGCTCTGGAATTGTTTATTCAAGAAGCGGAGGTTTTAAGTAGTTTCCGTAGTTCTGGAGTGCCTATAGTTGAGAGTGACGGTTATTTTCAAATCAATTTAGCTAATCCTAAACCCCATCAATTACCATGTTTGGTGATGGAAAAAATCAATGGTTATACTTTGGAGGAGGTATTAATAAATTCTCCTCAAGGTTGTTCTGAAGATTTGGTATTAGGTTGGTTTATTCAAGCTGTGATGATTTTACGGGAATTACATCAACGTCAAATTATTCACCGAGATATTAAACCTTCTAATTTAATGTTGCGTAGTTCTACTCCCGCAGCCCCTAGTAAAAATGATCAATTGGTGCTAATTGATTTCGGAGGTGCTAAACAATTGAGCGGTTCTGTTTGGCGATCGCACTCTAGTTCTACGCGCCTATACTCGTCCGGTTATAGTCCCCAGGAGCAAATTCGCGGCGGTAATATTGGACCATCGGCAGATTTTTATGCTTTGGGTCGGACTATGATTCAACTAATTACGGGTAAGTATCCTTCAGAGTTGGAAGACGGATTAACTGGTAAGTTGCAATGGCGTAACCATCGACAGATTAAACTAGATTTAGCAGATCTATTAGATGAAATGGTACAGGATGATATACGATTGCGTCCAGCCCATGCAGATATTATTCACAAAAGATTACTTAAAATTGCTTCTCCACCATTGGGTAAAGGTTTACTGAAGTCTATTGGTAAATCTGTAGTAGTATTAATTACTGAATTTGCTCAATTTATAGGTAATACTACTCTATCTATTATTCAGGGAATATGCAAGTTTTTATTAGCTAGTTTAGTGACTATTTGGGTAATGATACTCACAAGCATCTGCGCGGGAATCGGGACTATAATCGGTTTTATTCTAGCTTACCACACTAGTTTAGGCGATCGCTGGCTAGAATTAGTCTATCAATTACCAACATTAGTTAAAAATCAACCTTATGTAGTTAAAGAAACCATAGTATATGCTTTTGCAGGTTTAGGAACAGGTTGGGGGTTAACCCTATCAGGCTGTTTTGAACAAAAGCGGCGATTTCTGATCACAGCTTTAATGAGTTTAATTGGTTATAGTTTAGGCTGGATAGCGTGTCAATTCATCACCAGCGAAAATCTTACAGAAAGCCTAATAATCTGGATTTTAATCTCACTTCCCCTCTTAACCCTGGGTTTAGGCCTTCGTACTCACCAAATCGCTTATGCTGTTGTCGCGGGTTTAGGTACTGCTAACTTGATAGCCATTTTCGCGCGTTTAGGGTTAGGGTTGCAGTTATTTCATTTTACCAGTTCACCGACCGCGTTTGATCTATTTTTACTTCTAGGTTTTTTTAGTCTGGTGAGTATCTTAGTCAGCTTTTCCCTGAGTATAAGCCATTACCTCATTGTCCCTTGCTTACGTTGGTTAGGTTGGCGATAAGTGTCACATAAAACACAGATACCCCCAAGTTCACAACTAAGATGAACTGGGGGGTATCCCATAATTGGTAGACTATAAATCTTTCGGTATACTGAAGTTGAAACCAATATACACTCTTTATTCCCATTTGCATAGTTCTGTAATAACAATTTATTTAATTTTTAGATATTTTTAATTATTTCTTTATATTTCCAGATTAATTAAACCAGCAAATATCCTGTTTTGTTATATTAGTAACATTCTAGTCAGAAAAACAACTTACAGCCATTCCCGGTGTTATAAGGTACATATCTAGCGGGCAAGATGCCCGCACCACAAGAGTTTTATCATTCAACTTTGTACCTCATAGGCAATTAATGCTCTGAAATATAAGTTATTCTCAAACAACAAGACTGGAGGTCATGTTTTTGCCTAAATTATCACTTTCTCCTAACTTGATTGGTATTGATACTACTATCAGGAGTATCATGGTTTTTAGGCTGTTTTTAACAACTAACTACTGACGCAGTTCTTAAACTTTGAACAGTAGAAATTATCCGTTGGGCAACTTGGTCAATTTCCTCGACTGTATTAAATCTCCCAATACCAAATCGTAGGGAAGCATAAGCTAATTTATCGGAGTGTCCTAAGGCTTTCAACACATAAGAAGGAGCAACATTATTGGAGGAACAAGCAGAACCAGAAGATACAGCTACTATTGATTGTAAACCTAAAGAAAGTGCAGTGCCATCTACATCTTTAATACTAATATTTAAGTTTCCTGCTAATCGTTTTTGAGGATGTCCATTGATATAAATTCCTCCTAAAGTAGATAACTGTTTCCACAATCTTTCTCTTAGTTCTGTTAATCGTTGATTTTCGGTTTCTTGAGTGGCTATGGCAATTTCTACAGCTTTACCAAAACCGACAATTTGTGGTGTATATAACGTCCCAGAACGCATTCCTTTTTCATGTCCTCCTCCATGTTGTTGGGAAGCAATTTTGACTCTTGGGTTACGTCTGCGAACATATAAAGCCCCAATACCCTTTGGTCCATAAACTTTATGGGCTGTGAGAGACATTAAATCAATATTCATTTCTTCCACATCTAAAGGTATTTTCCCAATAGCTTGGGCTGCGTCTGTGTGCAAAATAATTTGCCGTTGACGACAGATTTCGCCAATTTCGGCTATTGGTTGTAAAACCCCAATTTCATTATTGGCAGCCATTATAGATACTAAAATTGTATCATCACGCAAGGCTTTTTCTAACTGATTTAAATCAATTAATCCATCTTTTTCTACTGGTAAAACTGTGAGATTAAAACCCAGATTTTTTAAATATTCACAAGGATCTAAAACTGCTTTATGTTCCGTGGCAATAGTGACAATATGTTGACCTTTCTGGAAATAAGCTTCAGCAATTCCTTTAATGGCTAAATTATTTGCTTCCGTTGCACCGCTGGTAAAAACAATTTCCTCTGGAGTTGCGTTAATTGCTGCTGCTAAAATTTCCCGTGTTTGTTTAACAGCGGCTTCTGATTCCCAACCATAAATATGGCTAATACTAGCCGCATTGCCAAACTTTTCTGTAAAGTAGGGAATCATAGCAGCCATTACCTTTTCATCAACGGGGGTAGTAGCATGACAATCGAGGTAGATAGGACGACTGGACATAATTAATTAATGGTTAATTCAAAATTTGACTTAGTTTTTTTAAGATTCGGAAAACTTGATAAAGTTCGTTTTCTCGCTTCAAGAGTGTAAATTGATCAGACAAAGCGTATTGGGCTTGATTAATTTGCGAAAATTTGATAAAAATAAAATCACTTCCATTCATTACCAATCCAAATAGAGGTTTTGTAGGATGAGGATTAGCCAGCATATAAGTAAGTGCTTGAGGTATGGCTTCTAAGAGAGAAAAAGTAGTTCTTTTAGATTCAATTACTAATAACCATAATTGTTGTTGGATAACTAAAACATCAATTTTACCTCTGATAACTTCGTCTTCATTTTCGACTGCGATTTCTATTGATGATTCACTCCTAATAAAGAAAGGTTCATCATAAAATCCAGCTAAACTGAGTAAGGGAGATAAAACTACTAACTTGACTGTTTCTTCCGATAAAGGAGGATATTTAGCTAATCTGAGAAAATGCAATTTTACTTTGTCTAGATATTGCTTTTCTAAATCAGATATTTCTGGCAGATTTTCTAACCATTCAGGAAAAAATGCTTCATTGTTGGTTTGTTTTAGACTAAATTTTGCTTCTAAATAGGCAATGCCTATGTTTTGCGCTTGGATGAATTGAACCATTATACAAATAATAGAATTGATATTTCTATTGTATAAGGTTTGAATGGTTATATTATTTCATTAACATAATTCAGTCAAGTAAAGTTTAAATTAATTAACATTTGAAAAATCAAATATCTAAGGAGGAGAAATCACAGCTATATCAATAAAATCTGACAAATCAGACCGTAAAACTTTAAATAGCTGCTAATTCCTTGATTTTTTTGAGTACAGATTCGGCATGACCTTTTGTTTTGACATTAGGCCAAATATAGGCGATAATTTTATCAGGTGAAATCAGAAAAGTTGAACGGGCAACTCCCATATATTCTTTACCCATAAACTTCTTTAAACGCCATGCACCATAGGCCTCTATTAATTGATGTTCAGGATCAGTTAATAGGGTAATTGATAAATTATGTTTGTCTATAAATTTACAATGAGATGTGGCAGAATCTGGACTAACACCGATAATTTTTGCTCCCACTGTGGTAAATTCGGGGGATAATTTTGTAAAGTCTTGAGCTTCGGTGGTGCAGCCCGGTGTATTATCTTTAGGATAAAAATAGAGAACTATCCACTGATTTATATCAGCAATATTGACTAGATTATTGTTTTGGTCTGGGGTCGAAAAATCCGGTGCAGGTTGTCCAATTTGGGGAATATTGGTCATAATTAGAGGGCGATAAATTAGGAATAAATGAAAATTATAGAGTAGATTAGGTAATCAAACTTGATTCAATTTCGCGTCTACGAGGAACATCATAAACCATAAAATCATGAGCCATAATTGTTTTAGGAAAAATTGCCTTTGCTTCTTTAAGTAGATCTTTTAATTCAATAGTATTACCGGGAGCATAACGGGGGCTAAAATGTGTCATAATTAGTTTACGAACTCCGGCAACATAAGCGGTTTGTGCCGCCATTGTAGTTGTAGAATGTAGCCTTTGAAAAGCCATTTCTGAATCTTGGTGAGCAAAAGTTGCCTCATGAATTAATACATCTGCATCAAGAGCTAATTGTACTGCACCATCACAATAAACCGTATCCGTACAATAGGCAATTTTTCGGCCAATTTCTATTGGACCAGATAATTCACTACCATTAATTACTCTTCCGTCTGCTAAGGTGACTGTCTCACCGCGTTTAAGTTGTCCATAAATAGGGCCTGAAGGAATTTGTAGGGCTTTGGCTTTGTCTATATCAAAACGTCCGCTTCTATCTTTCTCTGCTATTCGATAGCCAAAAGCGGGGATACGGTGATGTAGAAGACCACAGGTGACAGTAAATTCACTATCTTCATAAATTATCCCCGGTTGAACAGTATGCACTTTAATTGGGTAGGAAAAATGGGTATGGGAGTAACGGGAAGCGGCTTGTAAGTATTCATTTAAGCCCTGTGGACCGTAGATATCAATTTTGTCTACATTACCTGCTAAACCGCAACTAGCCAACAATCCCATTAAGCCAAAAATATGATCACCGTGCATATGGGTGACAAAAATTCGGGATAGTTGGCTAATTTTTAATTCACTCCGCAAAATTTGATGTTGAGTTCCCTCCCCACAGTCAAATAACCACATTTCTGCCCGTTGTGGCAATCTCATTGCCACGCTGGAAACATTGCGTGATCTTGTAGGTACACCGGAGCTCGTCCCTAAAAATGTAATCTGCACGGCGGTTTTTAGCTTTCCTTTTGCTGAATATAGTCCCTGATTCTCTATCTTGGCACAGTATTGGCACAGTTAGCTATTTGAGCAGAAGGAAAACACAACATTTTCTAATTTTCCTGGTTTTTATTGCCACTGGGCAGAATTTGGCAAAGGCCAAGATAACTCACAAATAGTACCTTGATTTTCAAGGTGAACTCGCCTAAATTTACCTTGAATTTGTTTGGCTAAATTTTTAAATTGTTTTGTTCCCCAACCTTCTTTTAACGGGTAAATTCCTAAACCATTATCTATAATTCTCAGGGTGTAAAGTCCTTTTTCTACTGAATAATTAACTTGTAAACAAGTGATACCTATGGCGTGTTTACCAACATTACATAGGGCTTCTTCTAAAAATCTGCAAAGTCCTCGCTTATTTTCAATACTCAAACTACTTTCATCTATAGGCTCAAAACTATGGATTTTTAGTTTGAGGGTTTTGAAACAGGGAAAATCCCGTTCTAAGGTATAGGTATAAACTTGATAGAGAATTTCAGGTAAAGGGTTTCGCAAATCTATAACTACATTACTTCCTAAATAAAGGCTAGTATCTTGATTAAGAGTTTCTTGTTGCCAAAATTCATATATTCCTCGTAACTCTTGATTTAATTCTTCAAGTTCTTGTTCTATTAAAGGTAGCAAATTATTAATGGGTAAATCTTTTCTTTTGACGAGACGTAAAATTTTAGCTAGAGTTTGTAATGGACCATTGTGAATTGTTTCAAATGTAGTTTCAATCATGGTTTTACGAGCTTTAATTCCAGATTTAATTGTTTGATTATATTGATATAAAGACATAAGACTAATACCGTTTACAACTATAACAAAAATTGCTGGAAATATAGAAAATGACCAACCCCAAGTTAATAAGAAATGACTAATCAATACTAGACTAAAACTAGTAATGATGACTTCTGATAATTTGCCTACAGAAACAAAATAAATTTCTTCCTGTAGGTTTTTCCAAAATTGAGTTTGCATAAGCTTTTATTCCAATCTCAAAACCTTAATAATGGAAAACATATTATTGATTCTACTAACTTTATTTGTTAGTTAATTAATCAATTAATCCTTCGGCTCTAGCTCTCATTTCTGTTTGAATACGGATATTTTTACCTTCTTCTGGGTAAATATTTAAAGCGTCTTGTAACTTACTCCAATAATGACGTACCATCCGTTCAGATATGCACATATTTTTAGCAATTACTTTATCTTGTAATCCTTCTTCAAAAGCTAATTCCAGCACTTTCAACCATTCTGGTTTCACCTCTAAACCTGAATGAATTCCTTTGATATCTTTGGTGTGAGTTAAGCCTTGTAATGCCCAATCAACTCTAGTTAACATTTCCTGGGTAGGAAGACTTTTATCAGCGACAGTAAAGCCTCCTTTATGATTATCAATATAAGGACGAATGCGGATTAATGTTTTCACATGGGCACTTTGAACAACAAGATTTAAATGGGAATAATTTTCCATCAAAACCTTAAGAAGTTGAATACCTATATCAACTTTCGCTGTCATTTCCGGTTTTTCTGGTATGGAAAGATCCATTACTAGGAGGTCAGGTTGGTAATTAATAACTTGCTCAAAAGCATAACTAGCATTTGTAGCTGTATTAAATTCAGCACTAGGATAGTTTTTTCGTAAAATTTCTACTGTCCCATTTAAAACTGACTCGTGGTCATCAATTACTATGAATGTTAAACATGATTTTTCTGATGGAATTTGTTGCATATCTAATAATTGTCCTAATAGTTAAACACATGATAATTTTTAGTTGCTATAGGCATCATAAATGATATTTGAAAAATTTTAAGTAGTCTAAGTGGGCTGGGAAATACCTAGCCTACATATATTTAAAAAATCAAATATTAGTCCTATATATACTACTATTAATTACTTTTTTCTAGGTTCTCTTAGTTATACCTTATTAAAGGTGAGGGTGTTACCCCTCACCCAATGAAAAATATTAGAAAATACTGAGATTATGAAGTTGATATATAATAATAATAAATATGTTTATTTAAAAAAACTTAGGATTAATCAGAGTTGTGAGAGATATAGTAAGAGGTACTATAGGAGATATTAAGTAATAGAAAATACTGACTAATAAAAGTGCCAAATTGACATAAGGTTTTTGTTAAGTAGGAGCATTTACATGATATTAAGAATTTAAAGTTATTATAAATATGCTCTGATTTTGGTAAATGAAAATAAAAAATTACAGTAGATATAATCAGGATCAAAAATTTTTAGAATAGCCTGATACTTTGTGTTTGTTGGAGAGTAATATGAATATAAATAGAGAATTTTTATATGTTTTCTACAAAAATTGTAGAGACATTTTGTGCAATGTTTCTATTTTTGACTCTACTGTTATCTTTATGTAAGATAACATTTATTGTAGATTGTATTTCGTTCCTCAACCCAATACCCCTTACTGTCATTCTGCTAATATTGGATTTCATTTCGTACCCTTTGGGAAGCAAGCTACACCCCAACCTACAAAAATTAAATCAATATTCTTTTCCATAAAGGGAGCAGTAAAACCCTATTTTTTTATAAAATATTTAATCTAAGTTGCTAGTTAGGTAAATTGTCAGAATCAGGATGTCTAGGATTAAAGAATAAACATGATGAAACCAGAGCCTTTATTACCTATTACCCATTACTAGGTTCAACAAAATAACTGGAAACTTGAGTTATTTATTCAAATTACAGGACTATTCAACAAATAATACGACAGATTTCCTGTTTTTTGTTTTTACTAATTAATTTAATTAATTTAATTTCTGGCTATTTAGCTACTTATAAATCAACAATTAGTCTAGCTTTTCTCAACATAAATTGTAATGCCGTTTCTTCTCTAGAAATAATATCTGCTGTAGTGTTCATTCCTGATTGTAAGACACATTTGTGACCATTAATTCCAAATGAATTACTTTCGGGTTGAATGGTTATTTCAAAGTAGCTAATACCAGGAGAATTAGTCGTAGTTGTATCTTTGCTTTGAGATATAATTGCATCTGGAGAAATGGTTTTAACAGTCCCCTTAGCAATTCCATAATCAGGATAGGGACAAGCATCAACACGAAGTTGCACTTTTTGACCAATGGCAATTTTGTTGATTTCCGCAGTAGGAATTATGGCTTTAATTACTAAATAAGCACTATCAGGGACAACCTCAGCAATAGATTCACCAACTCGCAGAACTTGACCAGAATTGCGTAAATTTAGTTTAAATATAATCCCATTACTCGTGGCAAGAATTACACTACTTTTACGCTGAGTTTCTAGTTGTTGAAGTTCTTTTTGTGATTGTTTTATTTGAGTTTGTATTTCTACCAATCGCTGAATTAAGACTTCTCTTTCTTTATTTAGAGCCGCTATATTAGCTTCACCTTTAGCAGTTTCTTGAGCAATCCTTTCTTGTGCCATTTTTACCATTGCGGTAGTTGGATTAATTGCAGCTTGAGTTGATTTAATTTTGATTTTAGCAAGATCAACAGCTTTTTTTGCAGATTGTAGTGTTAAGGTTGTCTGGTGCACAACTAGCTGTTTTTGCTCAAATTCTCTGCTACCAATTGCACCAATTTTGGATAACAACCCATAACGATCTCTATCCGATTTTGCGAAATCTAAATCAGCTTTTGCTTTTTCTAAATCTACTAATTCTTTTTGAATATTTACCCCTGCTGTCATTAATTCACTTTCAGTATTGATTTTTCGCTCTTGATATTCCCTTTGATTTCTTAATAAGTCTTCTTTGGCAGAATTGACAACAGTTTCTATAACTCTTTTTTCAGCCATAATTTGATAATTTAATGTTCGGTTTTGAGCATATATTTGTAGTATTTGTAATTCATTTTGTTTAATACTTTCTTCTAATTGACTTTTTTTAATTAGCAATTGTTCAGTATCTAAAATGGCAATTATGTCTCCTTGCTTAACAATTTGATTTTCTTTGACTTCGATACTTTTAACTGTCCCTTCTATTGGTGATTGCACCACACGAGTTTCACCTATGGGACGAACAATAGCAGCAGCTTTTACCATAACATTATATTTCACCCATGAAGATAAATAAATGCTAGTAATAACAGTAGCAATCAAAAATAAACCTGCTAAGGATGTCCAACGACTAACCGGTGGAAGTGAATTATCAGTTTCAAAGACAGAATTAAATTCTTGATTGTGAGTGTAAGTCATGGTTATCTAAATAATGAATGATATATAGGATTCCTATTTGAGTTTTGAACGGTATTTTTTAACATTAGCAAAGCGTGGCTTTTAGGGTCGCTTAACCCTCCCCTTATCAAGGAGAGGATGCTCATTTCTGGTTTCCCCTCTTTGCATGACTAAGGGGCTAAACACAAGAGGGAATTAAGGAATTACAAAATCTAAATGATCTCCTGATTTAGTGCGTAAATCTGCCAAAGAACCTTGCAATTTCAATTTACCCTGATCTATCAAAACAATCCAATCAGCCCGATTAATTACCTTGGGTCTATGAGTAATTAAAATCGTTGTTTTCCCTTGACGATGTTGAAATAATTGGTCTAAAACTTGGGCTTCACTCACTGGATCTAGTCCACCAGTAGATTCATCTAAAATGAGAATTGCTGGATCTGTAACAATGGCTCTAGCTATGGCTAATCTTTGTCTTTGTCCACCAGAAATATTAGCACCAAATTCACCTAAAATAGTTTGATATGTCTCAGGTAACTTACTTATAAATTCATCAGCACCAGAAATTTTACAAGCTTGAACAATCTGCTCAAAACTAACATAAGGCGCTCCTAATCGGAAATTATCAATAATAGAACGATTCCAAAAATGAGCATCTTGAGGAACAAGAACTATTTGTTGACGGAGACATTCTAAAGAAAGGTCTTGGAGATTATAAATCCCAATCTGGATATTACCAGATTGCAGTTGATATAAACTAGAAATCAATTTGGCTAAGGTGCTTTTACCACAGCCAGATTTACCAATTAGAGCAATATTCTTACCTCCAGGAATCGTTAAAGAAAAATCTTCTAATAAATCAATTCGACCAGGATAATGAAAGGTTAAATTTGTACAAATAATATTAGCATTACTAGAGATTTCTACAAATGGCTTTTTACTATTATCTTCTTCTTCTGGAGTGGCATCAATAACTTCTGTCAGCCTTCGAGTAGCAGTTTTAGCCCGGGTAAATTCATCAACAAAATTAATAACTGTACTGATTAAAGATATAAAATTACCATTCATTGAATTAAATGCTAGTAATTGCCCAACACTGATATTTTCAGCCGGGTTAATTACCAAATAACCGCCAAACCAGAGTAAAACTACGCCACCAATACCAGAAATAAAACTTGAAAAGGTATTATTAATAATCCCAATTTGCATCGTCTGAAATGTTAGCCTAGCTAGACGATTAAAACGATTTTGTAATTCATCCCAAAATTGTCTTCTTGATGCGGTTGTTTTGAGAGTTAATGCACCTTTAAAGGTTTCCACTAAAACCCCTTGGGTTTCCGCTTCTGTAATTAAGAGTTCATTGGTTTTTTGTTGTAATGTGGGCTGAAAAATAAAAGTAGATGTGGTCATGAACACAGAAATTACTAAAGCTACCAAGGTAAGTTTCCAGCTATAGAAAAACATGAAACCCAAGGAAATTATGGCAATAAAAAATTGACTGGGTAAACCAATAACAACTTGAGCAATTAATTGATTAATCTGGTCAATGTCTCGCAGCCGACTGACAACTTCACCACTGCGACGAGTTTCATAATAAGTTAATGGTAAACGCAGAATTTGCCGCCCAAATTCCAAAACTAAACCTAATTGCATTCGTTGAGCAAAATGAGCAATTAAGTTAGACTGGACAAATGAAAGGCTAGTAGAAATAATATTCATAACTACTACAGCAATGACTACTGTAGTTAATAATTTTATGTCACCTCTAACTAATACATCATCGGTGAGAATTTGCAGTAGAAAAGGAGAAGTTAAAGACAGTAAACCCAAGACTAAATTGAGGGGTAAAGCTTGTAATAAAATACCACGATAAATCCAAACTCGTCGGAAGAAACGCCAAAAACCACCGACCTGATCTTGCTTTTGAGAAAAAAAGCGGATAGGATCTGGTTCTACTAATAATAATAACCAATCTGTCCAAGCTGCTTTGATATCTTCTTTAGAAAGATAACGCATTCCCACTGCTGGATCTGCAATCAGAAATTTTTTACCTTTTTTACCATATAAAATCACCCAATGATTACCCTTCCAATGAATAATCGCGGGTAAAGGTGCTTCATTAATTTTATCTAATATTTCTGGAGAAGTTTTCACTGGATTGGCGTTAAAACCCAGAATTTCTGCTCCTCTTTTTAATCCTAATAAAGTAGTTCCAAATTGCCCTGTTCCTACGGCTTCCCGAATATGACTAATGGTAAATGTTTGACCGTAATATTTGGCAATTGCCGCTAAACAAGCTGCACCACAGTCTTCTTCACTATGCTGTTTAACAAATTGGTATTTCATTAGCAATTAACCATATAAAGTTGGAAAAATAAGCCAATTTATTTGTTATTAAATTGATTTTTTATATTTATTTAATTGGTGTAAAGCCTTGGCAAATACAGCACTTTGCCTAACAATTATGTACAATATTTAAGGAGACAAATTGAACAATCAAGGTAAGAATTCAGGTGAGACGATAAGATCCCCGACTTCTTTTATTTATTGTGTCCATAAATTATAAATTTATGTCAGAAGTCGGAAATATGCGTATGAACGAGTGCTGTATGATCTAAATAGTGGAAGATAAAATGAAGTGATTGTGATTTTGTTTCTCTGCTAAAAAAAACTAAATAGTTTTGCGAATAAGCTACCACCTCGTCTGCGGTTATTGCGACGACTTCCACCTCCTCCTCCACCAAACAATGAAGCTATAACTAATGTTGTTTGAGAAAATCTATATTCAGCTTCATTTCTTACAAATCCACTAGAATTTCCTTGAGAAATATTCACTTCACTCATTCCCCTAGAGTATATATCTGTAGTTTGGAAGAACATATAAGACATTCCAAAGGGTGAAGATAATCCGCCCCCAGATACAGACTCTTGTTCCTTTTCTGATATATCTATAAATAGGTCAGAGTTTTTAGTTGTTATTTTTTCAGACATGATAAAACCTCAGTTATTTTTCTGGCACTCTATACAGGTTTAGGGAGTTCTAAATAAAAAATATCCTGTTGATTTGAGGGCAGGTAGCAGGGGGAGGAAAATTTGTTTTAATTCTGTAAAATTGGATAATTTATTTTTGTACTTTTCTTAGACAGAAGATAAAGAATCAGCTACCAGTGGGAAGTTTTTTTTAGAAGCAACCCATGACTGATAGCTGACCTACTTACATACAAAATCGCTATCGATAGTAATTTCGACAGAATTTAGCGAGCTATTCTAGGATATTAATTTGCCTTGCTGTTTTCTCTTTATGTAGAATCACAGTGCAGAATTAATCCTAGAATTATTTGCTAACTAATTAGTAGGAGAAGTATATTTGACTAGCACGTTTATCTAAAGTAGAAGCAACATTATTATTGCCGTACCCAATCAATGATACTACACCACCTGGACCTGCAGAAGATTGAGAATTAAATAATGTAGTATTTTGATTGAAGTTGAGAAGTTCACTAAATGTGGTATCAGGAGCAACTACAACTCCACCAGATACCATTTCTTGTTGTTCAACAGATACTGCGGTAAATAGATTAGACATGACTGAATTCTCCTTGATTTGAATTATCGCTTGGGATTGTTTACTGCTCGGTTGCCGTTTTCCCCCTCGCTTGTTAATAGAATATCGAGGAATAACTAGATAATTCATTCTCATTTTCTGCAAACTTAATTACCAGATTTAGAACTAAACATTGCCGAAAAATACACGCCAATTCGGCTAAATTCATTTGACAAAATTTCAAGTTTTAGCTAAATTAATTTCTATATAATGTCAGAATTAGTATCATTGATATTGCTACCACCACAAATTATAGTTTCTTGTTGTTCAATAGATACTGTAGTAAAAAATGGATTAGATATTATTCAACTTCCTTTAAATTTGAATTATTATCAATCAATATCTTTGTCATGGCTAATTTACGCCAACTTTATTACTAATTTAAGAAATAAATATTTCCGAAAAATACACGCCAATCTGGCTAATCTATTCGATGAAATTATAATTTTTATGCTATTTCGATATAGTTAGTTTATTAGTTTAACGAAACTCAATATCTTTGCTATCCTACATCTAATGTTGGGTTTCAGTTCGTTCAACCCAACCTACAAAAATCAAATTAATATTGTTTACCATCAGGGGGAATACTAGAATCATAATTCTTTATTTAATGGATAGAAGTGTGAAAAATAAATAATCTGTAGATAACTAGTATTATCCACAGATTGATAGTAATTATTAACCTATATATAGAGGACTATTTGATTTCTAAGAGAGTTTTAGTTGAAAATGGATTTTAACAACGAGCCTAAGAATAAGGGATCATTTTCAGTCCATATTTTTTCCAGAAATTCTTCTTGTTTTTTTCTGGAAATTCTTTGTCATCATTAGAAGAAAAAGAATAATAATTGTCGCCACCAACTACTGTTTCTTGCTACTCAACAGGTATATCATCAAACAATATATCTGACATGGTACAAATCTCCTTAATTTTGAATTAGTGCAAAGGTTGATTAGGGCTTTTTAGCTGCTCAAATCTTTACATGATTAAAATAGTATCTAGGAATAAATGGATAAATCATTATTACTTTCTGCAACTTTCATTACTAGATCAGGAAATATCAGTTTCATAATTACGTCAGTGACATTTCCGAAAAATACACGCTAAATTGGCTAAATCATCTTCACAAAATAGAAAGTTTCTGCTATGGTCTTCTATTAGCTACTGAGTACACAAAAGTATTCCTTAACTATCTATTGCCAAAATTACTCCCCTTACCAAGGAAAGAGTTGCCAAATTTCCTATACTTCGCTGTAAACTAGAGAAAATAGGCCATGGCGCGATACCTGTAATAGATATGTTATTAAAAATAGATGGTGGATTATTTACCTATGATTTCATAGATCATCACGCAATCTTATGTGTGCCAGTTGATGCAGAATTTAAAGAAATCCGTAACCGATATTTACAAATTGCTCGGATCTTACACCCAGATAGTTCTAGTGTTGTAGGTGAACCGGCAAAAGAAATAGCTAATCAATTATTAGCAAAATTAGTTAATCCCGCTTATGAGAAATTTTCTGTAGAGCAGAATCGGCACGAATATTTGTTTGTTTTGTCACAAATGGGTAAGCGATTTGCACAGGAACCAGAAACAATTAAACTCAAGACCGAACTGGCAAAGCAACTGTTAGCGTCCCCTAATATTACTACGTTATACAAGGAAGCGATCGCTAAAATTGCCAAAACTCAATTTAGTGATTTCCAACAAGTACCCAAAATCATCGCCCAGGTGAGCGAGCTAAATCTAGTTTACCTGATGTGGGTAGCAAAAAGGTCAATAAATCAGTCCTCTACTCAACCTGAAAACTCCCCCAAAAAGTTACAATCAACCCCAACTTTGCCATCGCAAGCAGAGTCAGCAGCAGGAGAATACCTGCAACGCGCTCAAAATTTATTAGAAATAAACCAATTGCGCCAAGCCAAAGTAGAATTACAAGATGCGTTAAAGTTAGAACCGCAAAATAGTCGTTGCCATAGCTTGATGGCAATGGTATATTTACGGGACAATCAACTGAAAATGGCAAAAATTCACTTTGATCATGCCCTGAAATTAGATCCCAAGGAAAAAATCGCTTTAGAATGGAAACCCAAAGTAGATAAAGCTTTAGGAGGTAACAACAGTGTGAATAAAGAGAAGCAAATAGATAAGCCTGAAAATCGTCGTTGGTTTCCCAATTTGTTTGATGAGAAGAAAAAATAATGGTGTATCAACCAGCAGCGGGAGCAAGAGATCTATTACCCTTAGATGTGGCGCAAAAACGCTGGATTGAAGATAGGTTAGAACAAGTATTTCAATGTTGGGGATATCACCAGATTATTACCTCAACTCTGGAAAGAATGGATACCCTGATGGCAGGTGAAGCAATTCAGCGTCACATGGTGATTCAACTCCAAAATGGTCAAAATGAAGAATTGGGATTGCGTCCAGAATTGACGGCTTCTATCGCCCGGACAGTGGCGACTCGCATGACAAATGCCACCTATCCCCAGCGACTATATTACAATGCTAATGTTTTTCGTCGCAATTGGGAAGGCCGCCATAATCGTCAGCAAGAGTATTATCAAGCTGGGGTGGAATTACTGGGTGCGGAAGGATTATTGGCTAATGCGGAAGTATTGCTGTTAGTCGCAGATTGTTTAACAGCATTGGATTTACAAGGGTGTCGGTTAATTTTAGGGGAAGCGGGAATTACTCGCTCCCTACTTAATGCTTTTCCCCCAGACATCAGAAATCAAGTCCGCACGGCGATCGCTCACTTGGATTATGTGACTCTTGATACATTACCCATAGAGGAAGAACTACGCCAACGGGCTAAAATCATGGTGGATTTGCGGGGTGATGGTCAAGAGGTTTTACGAAAGGTCAGTAGTTTAGATCTCGAACCAGATCAGCATGATGCAATAAATAACCTCAAATCTCTGGTAGAATTACTAGAGGGTAAATTATCTTTAATCCTTGACCTGAGCTTAATTCAAACCATTGACTACTACACAGGTATTGTATTTGAAGTAGTGAGTGAGACAAATTCACAAACACAGATTTTAGGAAGTGGTGGTCGTTATGACCAATTACTAGGTTTATATCATCCCCAGGGTGAAAATATCCCCGGTATTGGTTTTGAATTGAATATTGATGATTTATACGAAATTCTCCTATTAAATCAGCAATTACCCCAGCATATCCCCGCTAGTCATTGGTTAGTAGTCTCGGAAACCTCCGGCGCTGAAGCTGCGGCTTTTGCTTTTGCGGAAAATTTACGTAATACTACTGATTTAGTGAGAGTAGAAATGGACTTGGGGAATAGAAACGTGGCAGCGATTCGTCAGTATGCAAGCGATCGCTCCATTACCAAAATTGCTTGGATTAAAGCTGATGGTTCTCATACCATTGAAGCAGAATCCTAAGTCAAAAATAACAGATAAAAAAGAGGAGGAATCGGAAAAATGCCACACACCATTGTTACAGACGTTTGTGAAGGTGTTGCTGACTGCGTAAATGCTTGTCCTGTAGCTTGTATTCATGAAGGTCCAGGGAAAAACGTCAAAGGTACAGATTGGTACTGGATTGACTTTGCTACTTGTATTGATTGTGGCATCTGTCTACAAGTTTGTCCAGTAGAAAGTGCGATTTTGGCAGAAGAAAGATCAGAATTGCAAAAAACCCCAAAATAGTCATAGGTCAGTGGTCAGTGGTCAGTGGCCAGTGGTCAGTAGTCAGTGGTCAGTGGTCAGTGGTCAGTGGTCAGTAGTCAGTGGTCAGTGGTCAGTGGTCAGTGGTAAAAGAAAAACAACTGACAACTGACAACGAACAAATAACAACCGACAACGAACAAATAACAACTGACAACTGACAACGAACAAATAACAACCGACAACGAACAAATGACTAATAATTATTTATTAAAAGTAGAAAATGTCTACGCGGGATATATTAAAGACGTAGATGTTTTGCAAGGTGTCAACTTTCATATTGCACCAGGAGAATTAGTCACAGTAATTGGTCCCAATGGTGCAGGTAAATCCACCTTAGTAAAAACTATATTCGGACTTTTGACACCCCATACCGGAACAATCATCTTTAAAAATCAGAATTTGGTGGGTTTAAAATCTAATCAAATTGTCGCCAAAGGAATGTCTTATGTTCCGCAAATTGCCAATGTTTTCCCCTCTTTAACCATAGATGAAAACTTAGAAATGGGTGCTTTTGTGCGAGATGTTCCCTTAAAACCTCTCAAAGATAAAATATACACTATGTTTTCCCGATTAAGCGATCGCCGTCGTCAACGCGCGGGGACTCTTTCCGGTGGAGAAAGACAAATGTTAGCAATGGGGAAAGCATTAATGTTAGAACCCAGTTTACTCCTTTTAGATGAACCCTCAGCCGCATTATCGCCCATTTTAGTAACTCAAGTATTTGAGCAAATTAAACAAATTAAACAATCGGGAACCGCTATAATTTTAGTCGAACAAAATGCTAGAAAAGCTTTAGAAATGGCAGATCGTGGTTATGTGTTAGAATCAGGAAGAGATGCGATTTCAGGACCAGGTAAAGAATTATTAAATGATCCAAAAGTGGGAGAATTGTATTTAGGTGCTGGGAAGGGACATTAATAATTTTTGTCTCACGCAGAGGCGCTCCAGGCGCGAAGAGAAAAAGAGCGATTACTAAAATAATAATTAGGGAATATGACCACACAAACAATATCATCACCCGCAAGATATCAAGGACAATTTGGAGAGTTTACAATTACTCAGAGCGATCGCCAAAGTGTGATAATTTATCGAACAGGATTAATGATAGCAGCCCTATGTTTTGCCATTGGTAGCAGTTTAGTATTATTCTATCCTCAACCAGCAGCAATTGCCCTCCTGACTCCTCTCTACACCTGTTTTAGTATTGCACTGGGAGTCAGTTTATTAACCATTCATATTTATATGGCATTTCTGCACCGAATTCTCCAACTTTTTTGGATAATTGGCAGCATTTGTGCCTTTATTTTTGGACATAGTGACAGTCAAACATTTGCAATTACTATTTATAATCAACCCCTCACCATATTAGGAATTGGTTTCACCTTTGCAGCTTTAACAGGAATTTATTTTAAAGAAGGTTTTTGTTTTCATCGTTTAGAAACTAAAATCTTAACCCCCCTTGTTCCCTTACTATTATTAGGACATTTAACCAGAATTTTATCAACACCAGCAGAACAAGTTTTATTAGCAACTTGGTCAACTTTCTTTCTAGTTTTTGCTACTCGTAAAATCATTCAACCCATTCCTCCCGACATTGGGGATAAATCCGTATTTGATTATTTAAAAAAGCAACATTGAGGGAAATAAAAAACCCTTAAACTCTTATTTCTCCGTGTCCTCTGTGCCTCTGTGGTTAGTTTCTTCAAATTGGTTAAATACTCAAAAATGTCAATAACAGAAGAACGTAAATATTGGTTAGCGTGGTCGCAAATTTCGGGAATTGGTCCAATATTATTACAAAGATTGCAACAGCATTTTGGTAATTTAGAAACAGCTTGGAAAGCCAGTCCTGGAGAATTGCGAAAAGTTGAAGGTTTCGGATTTCAAACATTAGAAAAAGTTGTTCAACAAAAATCCCGTTTAAACCCAGAACAACTCCTCATTCAACACCAGCAAATAAACCCCCTTTTTTGGACACCAGCAGACCCAGAATATCCCCAACTACTGCGAGAAATCCCCAGTCCACCCCCGTTGTTATATTATCGGGGAGAAGTTGACTTACAGGAAAATTCAGGACAAAAACCCTCAATAGGAATTGTGGGAACTCGTCAACCCACAGAATATGGAATTAAATGGACGCGTCAAATTAGTACCGCATTAGCCAAAAATGGTTTTACCGTTGTTTCTGGAATGGCCGAAGGAATAGACACCGAAAGTCACGCAGCAGCAATGAAAGCCGGAGGAAGAACAATAGCAGTAATGGGAACAGGAGTAGATGTTATTTATCCCCATAAAAATCGAGATTTATATAAACAGATTTTGACATTTGGAATAGTAATTAGCGAATATCCTGCGAAAACACCACCGAACCGCACCCATTTTCCTCGTCGAAATCGAATTATTGCTGGTTTGAGTCGTGCGGTATTAGTAATAGAAGCGGGAATAAAATCTGGCGCTTTAATTACGGCTACTTATGCTAATGAATTTTGTCGAGATGTTTACGCATTACCGGGACGAATTGATGATCAACCATCACAAGGTTGTTTAAAATTAATTAGTCAAGGTGCAGGTTTAATTAATCAGGAACTCAGTGAATTATTAACCTTGTTGGGTGCAATTCCCCAAATAGATATAGAAGCCCCTATGGTTACATCTCCTCCTTTACCTAATTTACCACCAGAATTACAACAGGTAATAGATACTTTAGCTATTGATGTTTTATCTTTTGATTTGATTATTCAAAAAACAGGCATGAATGCTAGTTTAGTTTCTAGTTCTTTATTACAATTAGAACTCATGGGTTTAGTTACTCAACTCCCCGGAATGCGATATCAAAAATGTTAAAATGACCCTTGAAAAGTTTTTGTCAATTTGAATTCGGAATTGAATTATTGTTGTGGGTAATATGGTGGGGTCAATTGAGGAGTCATTACAGGAGGTGGATAACTACCTATAGGTATATTATTAACCATCCCATTAGGTACAGTTGGATTCATTACCGGGGATTGAATAAAAGGTTGAACTGGTTGAACTGGTTGATAATTAGGAACAGCTTGATTAATTGGTTGATTATTTGTAGGATTGCTAGGTAGTATCGTAGTCTGGCTAAAGTGTTCGTAAGCAGCACTAGAAATAGAACTAATTAATTTTGCAGCGCGAGGATCATTATTAGGGCGTTGTACCATAATAGCAGCAATATAACGCTTACCAGTGGGAACATCTATTAAACCCACATCTGCTAACATTGTTCCAATATCACCCGTTTTATGGTAAGCATTTGCGCCTTTTCCCAAACCAGCAGGTAAAAGATTATCTCTTTCCGTCCGACTCATGATATTAAGCATTAAATCACGCGATCGCATACTCACAACATTACCTTGATTTACCATTGAGATTAAATTCCCCAATTCTCTCGGACTGGTGGTGTTAGTCCCCCCTAAATCCGGGAGAGGATTACGAATCATCGTAGTTGTCAGTCCCCAACCGCGAAAACGCCCATTTAACGCCTCTTGTCCACCTAATTTAGCAACTAGCATATTTGTGGCTGTATTGTCGCTAATTGTAATCATCTTCGTAGCCAGATCAAGAGCCGTGTACTTGCTGCCTGGAGTTTGATATTGCACATTTCCCGAACCCCCGACAATCATCTCTTTTTCTAGGGTCAATATTTCATCTAGGCGGATTTTACCAGCATCTACATCCTGGAAAAAAGCCATCAAAATCGGGATTTTAATAGTGCTGGCCGCCGGAAAACTAGCATTACCATTAATATCTACATAACCACCATTATCTAAGTCTAATAAAAACACTCCTGGTGTTAAATCAGAACTAGCTGTGGTGAGAGTTTGCAAAGAATTTTTTAAAGGTGTAATTTCCTGGGACAGAGATAAACTTGTATTAGGAGTTGGAAGTGCTTTTTGAGAAGTTGTATTTTGAGATAAAGACGCAACTGAACTAATGCGATTAGCTGGGTCTAGGATTGACAACAAGGTACCCATAATCGCCCCCACACCAACACCGACAATCAACAACCGCAAGGCGTATAACATGGTTCTGGCCATGGGTTTTAACCTTGTCTTCCGTGATACTCTTCTTTCCGGTTTCGGCTTTTCCATAGATACCGTCTTTAACCTCACCTTTCCCCGTGGGGAAACCTGAGTATTTTTCTTGACTGTAGGAATGGGTTTCACCCCCGGAGGCATCATTACTTGTGATGATGGTCTTCGCCCCCCAGACCAGATCGGCACAAGACTGATATGATGGTCTGGACGAGTTAATGCTGCCGTTTCCTGAGAATTCACAACTGGCTGCTGATTGTTAACTTTTTTAGGCACCGTCTTAGAGGCTGAACGTTTGCGGCGACGACCTTGTACAGATTGCTTACTTGATATGGGTATGAGTTTGTCATGTGTTTTTGACATAGCTGCTCCTTGTTGCCCTCGACCTAGATTGTTAATTTATGCAGTGTCTCCTCAGTTTACCTGGTGGAACTAAGTAGAGTTTTTTTGTCTAGTTTACTTCATATTTGTCTTTTTGGGAGATCAATTAGGTACATGATCTACTTGTAGCAGCGCTTCGCTATCAACAAATACGAAAAATGGCGTTTTTAATACTGCGATTTATCTCAGGGACAAAGGCAGTTCCGTTTTGTGGTTAACCCAAGCTATAATATAGCATTTCCCGCCCCAGTGATATACAGAATTATTCCTCTTATATACCTTAGGGAGGGTGCGCGACAGCGCGGGTGGGGTGTATTTCTTGAACTTGGCAATTGCTATATCCAAAATTAATATTACCCGGACTAATCGCCAATAGCCAGAAGTAATTAACTATTCCTGGTAATAGTCTTAGCCATTAAAAGCAAAGCAATCGTCAATAGTCAGCAATTTTGGTTTCCTAGCCTATTATAAGCGCTATTGAGAATAATTAGCAGGGTATCTAAAAACTACCAAAATTTGAGCTTCGCTCAACAACATCACCAAAAAAGTTAAGCGATAAATATGTTTGGTAATTGGGGTAGCACCCTCAGAAAAAATTCTCTAACACTTATTTTATCAATATTGTTATTAATATTTGGAATAAGTGACTCTGTTATAGCAGCAGAACAAATTCATGCTTCTTATTCAGCACTAAAAATTTCTATCCCCATTAGTGCTTTAGAAAGCTATGCTAAGTATGGAGTAATTAGTGCAGATTTAGCAGGATATTATCAATATATTCCTACTAATAAACTACAAGAATTAAGGAAAATTTTAATTCAACCACTGAAAATTAGTCCGGCTGTAGCTGCTCAATTTCTGGAGACCCAACAGGGAAAATTTATTTTACAAAGGTTAGCAGAATTAATTCAGACTAAATCTGACTATCCAAAATTCGTATCTTCTTCTTTACGCACAGCTTTAATTGCTGCTGCTGCTGAACCGGGAGGGTTAAATGTATTAAATTTTTTACGGAAATATCCTCAAAATAATATTAATATTGATGTGGCTTCCAGTTTGGAAATTGCCGAGGAATTAGAGCAAATGATCAGCGAAACTGAAAAAATTATTTCGGCATTAATCCAAATATCAAAATCAGAAGCTGCTAAAATCTACCCAAGCAGTTTTTCTCAATTACCAAAATTAGCAAATCAGCACATTTTTTCAGCAAAAAAACAAACAATCAATT
Source organism: Aphanizomenon flos-aquae FACHB-1287 (assembly GCF_014698755.1). Classification (GTDB taxonomy): domain Bacteria; phylum Cyanobacteriota; class Cyanobacteriia; order Cyanobacteriales; family Nostocaceae; genus Dolichospermum; species Dolichospermum flosaquae. The sequence continues at coordinate 28,319 of NZ_JACJTO010000013.1, forward strand.
TCTTTGATTCTTCACGAAATAGGCATTTATCTACAGATATATATATTCCTAATACTAAAAATCCTGCACCTGTAATTGTTATTTCTCATGGTTTAGGTTTGGACAGTAGTAACTTTCGTTATTTGGCAAATCATTTAGTTAAAAATGGTTTTGCTGTAGTTATTCCTAATCATGCTTGTAGTGATTCTCAACAATTACAATCTTTAATTAAGGATAATATTCGGCAAGTTATCTACCCTAATGAATTTAAAGATAGACCTTTAGATATTAAATATATTTTAGATCAATTAGAGTCAGATTCACGATTTTACCAACGGCTGAATTTACAACAAGTGGGAGTATTTGGTCAGTCTTTAGGAGGGTATACTGCCTTAGCTTTAGCTGGGGCAAAAATTAACTTTTTACAACTAAATCAAGATTGTAATTCCCAAAAATTGCGAACTAGTTGGAATATGTCTTTACTGTTGCAATGTCGAGCTTTAGAATTACCAAAGCAGTCGGAACAAAATTATAAAGATTATAATTTACAAGACCCAAGAATCAAAGCAGCAATGGCTGTTAATCCTATTACCAGTTCTATTTTTGGACAAGTTGGTTTAAGCCAAATTCATACTCCAATTATGATTGTTGGTAGCAGTGAAGATACCGTTGCTCCAGCCTTATATGAACAAATTTTACCTTTTTCTTGGATTATTCATCCCCAAAAATATTTAGTCATGTTACTTGGTGGTACTCATTTTTCCACCATTGGTAATAGTAATTCTGATAGTAACCAAATGCCACTACCATCAGATATGATAGGTGATGCTTCCCAAGCTCATAATTATATGAAAGCGTTAAGTTTACCTTTTTTTAAAACTTATATAGCCGGAAAAACAGAATATCTACCCTATCTTAGCGCCGCCTATACTCAAAGTATTTCTAGTCAGTCTCTCGGTTTAAATCTTGTCCAGTCTCTTGAATATCTCAAATTAGCACCAATTTTAGGTGATCATCACCCAGAAACCAACCCCATTAGAAAAAACCTTTCTATAGTTGGGTTGGGATTTTGGATTCTGGGTATGGGTATTTCTCTACTAACTTTTTTGGCATTTTCGTAATTTTAACAATTTGTGCAAAAATACAAAGATCTCCATACTAAAATCTAAAATTGTGCAAGGTTTTCTTAATTTACACAAACCATTTGATTGGACTTCTCATGACTGCGTAGCTAAAGTCCGAAAACTGCTAAAAATGAAACGCGTCGGACACGCGGGAACCTTAGACCCCACAGCTACTGGAGTATTACCCATAGCTTTGGGTAAGGCCACCAGATTATTACAATATTTACCGGGAACAAAAGCTTATCAAGCTACTATTCGTCTAGGAATACAAACTACTACAGATGATTTACAAGGGGAAATTATTACCTCTGCACCTTGTCCAGGGTTAGATTTAGAGAATATAAAAACTGTACTTTCCCAGTTTATCGGTAAAATTGAGCAAATTCCCCCCAATTACAGCGCCATTCAAGTTAATGGTAAACGCCTTTATGATTTAGCGCGAAAAGGGGAAATAGTAGAAATTCCCGTGCGAACAGTTGAAATTACCCAAATTCACGTATTAGACTGGCGAAATGGGGATTTTCCAGAATTAGATATAGCCATATCTTGTGGTTCAGGAACATATATTCGGGCAATCGCTCGTGATTTAGGTACAATCTTAAATACGGGTGGTACTTTGTCTGCTCTTGTGCGTACAGAAAGCAGTAGTTTTCAAATCCAAGACAGTCTGACCTTCACAGATTTAGCAACCCAAATCGAAAATAGTACATTTCAACCTATATCCCCGGACGCACCATTACAACATTTAAAATCTGTAAATTTAGCACCAGAATCAGCTAAAAAATGGTGTCAAGGGCAAAAAATTTCCTTTAACCTTGCTATTAGGGACTTTGTACGAGTTTATCAAACAGAAACCAATTTTTTAGGGATTGGGAAATTAGAGAATGATCTATTAGTTCCCCAAATAGTGGTTTATGAAAATTCAAATTGAAAATAAGATTGTTACAATAAAGGAGTAACTGAAAGACGAGGTGGTTCTTGACGCTTCACCAAAACCAGCTACTAAGCTTACGGTTTATCCGAGTCTGTTTAAAGTCTCCCAATGCCTAACAGCAACTTTTGACATTGTAACACAAATCTGGCAAAAGCCCTCCTACAAGGGGCTTGTATCCCATTAATTTCAGTCAAGAGTTTTTAATTCAAGGTCTAAAATCCAGATGAGTTTGATTTAAGAGGAATAATCTTGAAGGGTTTTCAGTGTTCTGTTGATAACTTCACAATATCTCTTTAGAAGTTTACAGTAAATTCATAAAAATAGCCCAATTCATCCTGTAAATGACCGTTTTTCTGGAATTACTCTAATATACATTCGGGCGCGTATGACCGTTGTGAGGAGTAGGACTTTGAAAAAAGCAAATTTTCTATATATGTTGTTACGCCTGAATTGGGTGCGCTTCTTATGTACGACTCTCTTAGGTTGCATTTGGTTGACTACAGCTTTGTCCGTTACACCTGCTTTTGCGGCAGATAGAATAGATTCTATAGACCATAAAAGCGAAAAACTAATTACTAATCAACTCGTCCCAGAAACTAACTTACCGGATCTAAAAGAGGTATTAGCGAACAAGATGAAATCAAGCGGGAATGTGGAATCTCTTGTTGAGCCAAAACCACTACGGATTGTTGCTCAAGAAGATGCTCCTATCCCTGATAATAACAGTCAAATTGATCCTAACAAATTACGCGAAGATCTCAAAATTGACCCCCTTCTGAAAGTAATGCCAGCCGAGCGGAAGCGAACTTACTCACCTTCATTGAATTTTGCTAGTCCCAGTGCCTTCGGGGCTAATTGGGGTGATGTATTTTTTGGGGCTTCTGCAGCAACCGCCGGTAAGTCTAGAACTCAACCAGACGGTAGTATCAGTATGGGTTTTGGGCTAGGAAATGCCCAGAAACAAATTGGTTTAGAACTTGGCTACAACATTGGTAGTATCAAAAATTTTGCCTACAATGGCACTTTTGACCTCAAGGCTAACCGCATTGTCTATGCTCAAGGTAATACTCAAATAGCTGCGGCGGCTGGCTGGAAGTCTTTTGCACAGCACGTTAGGGCGGAAACAGTTAGGCCTTCCAGTGCCTATGGTGTAGTTACAAGTTACTCCCTATTAAAGCCTAACGATACTGTTAATAGAATGCCTATCTCCTTTTCTGTCGGAGCCGGCGGTGGCGATTTCCGCACAGGTAATGCAAGTACGGGTGTATTTGCTGGGGTGGGTCTGCAAGTTCATCCCCAGATAGGTGTGGGTATGGGCTGGAGTGGCGTTGGTTTAAACCTTGGGGCTTCCTTCGTACCTATATCTACTATTCCCTTAACAATTAATGCCGTGGGCGCTGATCTCACAGATACTAGCTTCGGCGGTACGGTATTTGTTCTCAGTGTAGGCTATGGTTTCAATTTCTTACCTGAATAGATCTGGCTGAAAAAGTCTTATCTATGCTTGTTTTCGCCTTTATTCAGTCAACCCTAAATAAACACTTCAATCCTGATCAAATCACCATGTTAAAAATCAGAACTTTTATTCTTGCTCTCACCCTCACTCCCGTACTGGCTCTCAATTGGCAGCAACCAGGCCAATCCGAAACTTCGCCTAGTATGGGTCAAGCTGGTAGTATGAGTGGTAGTCCTAGTCTGGATATTGCTGGCGGTCGAAGTGGTAGTCCTAGTCTGGATATTGCTGGCGGTCGAAGTGGTGCTCGTTTTAGTGCTGTCCGTAGAGGGAGTGGAAACTCAATTAGAATTACAACAGAGGGTCAAAATAAAGTAAATCGTGTTGCTGTTAGAATATTGACTAGGAGCAATAATCGAATTGTAGTAGGCTTCAAACAAAGCGAACCAGGCAGACGGGGGGCATCGGATAGACTTACGCAGCTATTAGCTAATGCAGGTGTTCGTCCAGGATTGGGAAGGCAATTTACACTTATCTTCATTAATATTTTCCGTCCTGTTTCTGCTTCTACTACACCAAGTTTCCGTTCAGTTCAGTTACCACAGAAAGATCTCGTGGCCAGCACTAAAGCTTTAAAAGAGAGCAAAATTATTGCTCAGGTAGGTGATGATCAACTCAACATGGGTGAGGATATTATACCAACTGTAGAGGTGGATATCAATGAATTGAATAATGCCATAAATACCTATAACCAGATTATTGATGAAAGTAGTCCAGTAACTCTGCAAGCACTTTCCCAAAACCAAGATTTTATGGAAATCGGTAACGCACTCAAAGAATTGAGAGCAGCAGTTAACTAATCTCCAGCCTGATTACAGACTCATCAAAAGAACGGAGAGACATAAGATCTTCTCCGTTATTTTTTGTAAATTTGAGAAAGTTCCATAAAAAAGTTAAGTTGATAATAGGTGAAGACAACGGGGAAATAAAAGTGAGTCCTGGATTTGATTACGATTTAGTGATTATCGGCGCTGGTGTAGGTGGACATGGTGCTGCTTTACACGCTATCAGTTGCGGTCAAAAAACGGCGATTATTGAAGCTGGAGATATGGGAGGAACTTGTGTAAACAGGGGCTGTATTCCTTCTAAGGCATTGTTGGCGGCTTCAGGAAAGGTGAGGGAGTTACGTAATGCCCATCATCTTAAGTCCTTGGGAATTCAAGTTGGCAATGTAGAATTTGATCGACAAGCGATCACTAACCATGCTAACAATCTTGTCTCGAAAATACAAGGCGACTTAACCAACAGCCTTAAACGCTTGGGAGTTGATATTATTCGAGGTTGGGGCAAAGTATCCGGTACACAAAAAGTTACCATCGTCACAGATAAAGGTGAAAAAACCATCACCGCCAAAAATATTATTCTTTCTCCTGGTTCTGTCCCCTTCGTTCCCCCCGGAATTGAAGTAGATGGTAAAACGGTCTTTACCAGTGACCAAGGGGTTAAATTGCCATCTCTCCCTAAATGGGTGGCGATTATTGGTAGCGGTTACATCGGGTTAGAATTTTCTGATGTTTATTCGGCTTTAGGTTGTGAAATCACTTTAATTGAAGCTGTAAGTGAGTTAATGCCAGGATTTGATAGAGATATTGCTAAACTGGCGGAACGGGTCTTAATTAACCCCCGTGATATTGAAACCAAGGTCGGTATTTACGCTAAAAAAATCATTCCTGGTTCGCCAGTAGTAATTCATTTGGCTGACTTTGAGACTAAAGAAGATTTGGAAGTTCTGGAAGTTGATGCTTGTTTGGTTGCTACCGGTCGTGTTCCTGCTACTCAAAATCTCGGGTTAGAATCCGTTGGTGTTGAACTTGACCGCCGCAATTTTATCCCTGTAAATGATAATATGGCGGTATTGTCGGCAGGGGAAGTTGTTCCCTATCTCTGGGCTATTGGTGATGCTACCGGGAAAATGATGTTAGCTCATGCGGCATCTGCTCAAGGTATCATTGCTGTAGAAAATATGATGGGTCGTCACAAAACTGTTGACTATCGTAGTATCCCTGCTGCTGCTTTTACTCATCCAGAGGTTAGCTATGTGGGATTGACAGAAACAGCCGCCCATACTTTAGGTCTAACTGAAGGTTTTGAGGTTGCTACCAGTAAGAGTTATTTTAAAGGTAATTCTAAGGCTTTGGCGGAAAATGATACTGATGGAATGACGAAGGTAATTTATCGGCAAGATACTGGTGAAGTTTTAGGTGTACATATCTTTGGTCCTCACGCCTCAGATTTAATTCACGAAGCCTCAGCCGCCATTGCTAATCGTCAATCTATCCAAACTCTTTCTTACCTGGTTCACGCTCATCCAACGCTTTCAGAAGTTTTAGATGAAGCTTATAAACGGGCATTGGTAAGTTAGTCAATTGTCAGTTGTTAGTGGTCAGTGGTCAGTGGTCAGTTGAATACATGGCGAAATCTAACTGCGATAATTTGCAAGTTTACCAATTAGCTTAAGAAACTAGCTGATAAGATTTGGATATTGTTCTCACATGACAACTAACAATTAACAACTGACAACTGACAATTAACAACTAACAATTAACAACTAACAAATATGCAAATCCGTCGTCGTTCACCTAGCACAGTTATTAATATTTCTATTCTTCAATATAGATCAGCTATAGAAGGGTCTGCACCAAATAATATTTTAGAAGAAATTGTCTGGCAAAAAGAAACAGAAGTTGAGCAAATGCGAGAAAAACTACCTTTACGAGAATTGCAAACACAAGCCCTATCAGCACCACCAACTCGTGATTTTGCGGCCGCTTTACGTCAAGGTAAAACTCATCCAGCCTTAATTGCAGAAGTTAAAAAAGCTTCTCCCAGTAAAGGGGTATTTAGGGATAATTTCGACCCCGTAGCTATTGCTAAATCTTATCAAGCCGGTGGCGCTACTTGTCTTTCTGTACTGACAGACGTTAAATTTTTTCAAGGTAGTTTTGAAAATCTATCTTTAGTCCGTTCGGCGGTGGATTTACCTTTACTATGCAAGGATTTTATTATCTATCCTTATCAAATGTATTGGGCGCGAATTCATGGAGCAGATGCAATTTTATTAATAGCAGCAATTCTCAATGATCAAGATTTGCAATACTTTCTCAAAATTGCTAATAAGTTGAAAATGGCAGCTTTAATCGAAGTGCATAATTTAGAAGAATTAGACCGGGTTTTAACTTTAGAAGGTGTTTCTTTAGTCGGAATTAATAATCGCAACTTGGAAGATTTTTCCGTTGATTTACAAACTACTTGTCAATTAATGACCGCTAGAGGTGAACAGTTACAAGCAAAGAACATTCTTGTGGTCAGTGAATCAGGATTGCATTACCCTCATGATTTAAGTGTAGTTAAAACAGCAGGTGTATCTGCTGTACTAATTGGTGAATCATTGGTCAAACAACCAGATCCTCAATTAGCAATAACTAATCTGTTTAGTTAATCACAACCTTTTGCCTTTTATCTAACGGCAATTATCTGTTTCCTGTGTAACAATTAACTTAGGATTAGTTAAAGTTTAACTGATTGAAAATTAAAAATTCCTAAGTTGCAATTTTACAATAAACTACATGGAGCAAATTCCTTTACCATCTCCTATCCACTACGAACTTATACTTCAACTTTTAGAAAGACAAACCATGACCTCTCTAGGTCAAAACCAAGACCTCCGCAATCAAGTCAATCAACTGATTATTACCCTGCGAAAAGCTGCATCCCAACAAAAGCGTCTGGAACAAACTGTTCAATCTTCTTCTCTCATGATTGACCACCGTTGGTCTATTAATCATTTTGGTGATAAAGTGGATTGCTCTTGATAAATGTCTGTTTTCACCCGAACAAAAACCTAGCCCTGCAAAAGCGGGGTTAATTGACAGTTTTTACCTGGTATTCCTACAAAAGATCTTATTGGGTTTTTTTTGTGTTTTTATCCCCTGTAGGGGTTAATTTGGATTGTATTGAAATTTTCAACTAGGAAATAAACATGGACAATAAATTGATGCTAATGATTCCTGGTCCTACCCCAGTACCAGAAGCAGCTTTACTAGCATTAGCCAAGCATCCCATTGGCCACCGCAGTGGTGAATTTAGTAGCATGATGGCAGAGGTGACGGAAAACCTCAAATGGCTGCATCAAACCGCCAGTGATGTACTGATGTTAAATGTCAGTGGTACTGGTGCTGTGGAAGCGGGAATAATCAATTTTCTCTCTCCAGGCGATCGCATTTTAGTCGGTTCTAATGGTAAATTCGGTGAACGTTGGGTAGAAGTTGGTCAAGCCTTCAATTTAAATGTAGAAACTGTCACCGCAGAATGGGGACAACCCCTAGACCCAGAACAATTTGCAGCCAAATTGCAAGCTGATACCAACAAAGAAATCAAAGCTGTGATTATCACCCACAGTGAAACCTCAACCGGTGTCATTAACGATCTAGAAGCTATTAACCGTCACGTCAAAGAACATGGAGAAGCCCTAATCATTGTTGATGCTGTCACCAGTTTAGGGGCTTATAATGTCCCTGTAGACGCTTGGGGTTTAGATGTAGTCGCTTCCGGTTCTCAAAAAGGTTACATGATTCCTCCCGGTTTAGGATTTGTCTCCGTTAGTCCCAAAGCCTGGGAAGCCTACAAAACTGCAAAACTACCTAAATATTATTTGGATTTAGGTAAATATCGCAAGGCGACCGCTAAAAATACCACTCCCTTTACTCCTCCTGTCAACTTAATGGTGGCACTACACACCACTTTGGGAATGATGAAAAAGGAAGGATTAGAATCTATTTTTACCCGTCATCAACGCCAAAAAAATGCTACCCGTGCGGCTATGAAGGCGTTAAATTTATCTTTGTTTGCTGCTGATGAATGTGCTAGTCCTGCTATTACTGCTGTAGCTACTCCTGGCATCGAAGCCGATAAAATTCGCTCTTTAATCAAAAAACAGTTTGATATTGCTTTAGCAGGTGGACAAGACCATCTGAGTAATAAAATTTTCCGTATTGGTCACTTGGGTTTTGTTTGCGATCGTGATATTCTTAGCTGTATCGCTTCCCTAGAAGTTATTTTACCACAAGTTGGTCATGAAAACTTCACCCCCGGCGCTGGTATAGCAGCAGCAGCAAAACTTTTTGCCCAATAGTTATTAGGCTGGTAATGGGTAATGGGTAATTGGTAATTGGTAATTGGTAATTGGTAATGGGTAATGGGTAATGGGTAAATTCTTTTCCCAGTCCCGTGACCCCTACCTCTTCCCTACGCAGTTTCTAGCCAATCATAAATTTGTTCTAACTGTTCCAGGGTAATTAACCCATATTGCCAAAGAGTCATGGTTAAAGAACCAGGATCTTGATCACGGTTACGCAATGCTACAGCTAGGGAAGCGGCAGAAATTGCCAAATCTTCTTGGAGAAAATTAATTAGCCGAGAATATCTTGATAGTGTCATTTGTATCTCACCTCCTTGAGTAGAATTAACGATCATAGATTGCTTGTCTCATTTTTGTGAGTATTGTATGGACAGTATTTTATTTGTCACTTTGCCCTCAGTAGATAAAAAGTTATTTTGTGTATACAAAGTTTCTTCCAAATCATCCTTTTATCGAGCCTTAATCTATCTAGACACATAGGAACAGACAAAGATTTTAGGAAATTAATTGTCCCTGTCAATGTACTGTAGCGTTCATTAACCTCAGTTCATATCAAGGTTTTACTCTTGATTCTGTTTAACTGGCACTCATGGCAAAGTCTGATTCCTAATATATTAGTGTATATAATTACACTGAATTACGATGTAGGTTTTTAATACAGTGACTTATTTATCCCAGGAAAATAATATTTAGGCAATACTTTAAGAATGACATTAGTATTACCATTCACATCCTCTAGTTCTTTCTGGTTTCAGTAACAAGAATTTTTTTTAGTTTACACTCATTTATTGCCGACTATTTACACTTGCGTCAAAAAGGAGATTTTTGTTACTCAACTCTAAAGTCGTAATTTTAACTAGAAAAAACGAAAATTTGATGTTATTTAGGTTCCTAATAAATATTAACCTCTTCATTACCATTTATGCCAGGTTTGGTAATTTTTTTTTAAATATTTCTGTATCAGATAAAAATTCAGAACAAGGACTAATGCTATTTTTACATAGGATTATTGTTAGCAAATCTTGTTCCTGTTTACTGAATAGCTCCGGGACTTAAGAAATCAATTTTAACCTGATCTCCTTGATGTAAACCTAGTTCCGCAGCTCGTCCTGACCTGAGTTCAATTACTTGATCTACACTTACATCAGGACCATAAATAGAACAAGGTTCTTGATTACAAGGAGGAGCAGATGCTTGTATGTACTGAACTACACCTTCCCGGAGAAATACCATGTCTAAGGGAACAGGTACATTTTTCATCCAAAATTTTACTGGTTGTGGTGCAGTAAAAAGAAATATCATTCCTCTGTCATTTGGTAAAGCTTGTCTATACATCAAACCCATCTGTTGCTGTTCTTGTGTTCGTGCTACTTCTAACTGAATTTTGATATTTTTAGGAAAAGTAGCAATTGCTGAAATTGGCAGATTTTGACCAGTATTTACTGGTGTTTGAGTTAGTGATTCCGGTGTCACGGTTGGAGATTTAGCTGTAGTGGGTGGTGAACAGCCCATTAATAAGATACTAAGTAATATTGAACATAAACTGAGCCAAGATTTCATAGGTCGTACAGGGAAGAGGGAACAGGTTACAAATAATTGACAATCAATTTATACCAAATTCAGATGAAACTGCATAGAATCAGGTTTCAAGAGTATTTAAGCGTATCTAAACCCAGTTTAATATGGGTAATGATTATTCTGTGCAGCCTCACATAAAATTGATATGACTGGAATTTAGATTCTGACTATTTTACTTAATTTATGCAAAATTGCCCACTAATTTAGATTTTATTTGTGATTATTTCTGGTTTCATGGATTTTAGGAGTCTCTGAGTACATAGCCTACACCGCGGACAGTTTGAATTAGGCGTTTTTGACCTTCTTCTTCGATTTTGATCCGCAGGTAACGAATATATACTTCAATGACATTAGACTCACCCATAAAGTTGTAACCCCAAACATTTTCTAAGATTTTGTCCCGAGTTAATACTTCACGAGGATGTTCCATTAAGAACTTTAATAATTCAAATTCCTTCATGGTTAAGTCAATGGCTTTATTCTTGTAAATAGCGCGACGTGTCCCTATATCAAGAACCAAATCTCCAAAGCGCAATTGCTCTGTGGCCTCAATATCTGGTTTAAGATAGAGCCGAATCAGCTTTAAAAAATCTTCCGCACGGTAAGGCTTGAGAATGTAATCATCAGCACCAGCATTTAGACAAGCTATGCGATCATCTACTGTATCTCTGGCCATTAAAACCAATATAGGAGAACGATTACCACTCATTCTGAGATTTTTGCATAGAGATAGTCCTGATTCTCCGACGAGCATCCGGTCTACAACAATCAAAGCGGGTTGGGAATGATGACAGTATTCTAATCCATTAGCTGCATCATGAGTTACAATTGCATCATAGCCAGCTTCCTGCAAATCAAAAGCTAACTGATTGGCTAAAATTTCATCTGGTTCAATCACCAAAACAAAAACGGCGGGCTTGTGGGTGGCTATCATAGCAGTTGGGGATTGGTAATATTATAACCTGTTACCGTGTTACTGATATTCCAGACAATACTAACTCAAGTTACTAATTTTCCGGTTTTATCTCTATACAAGGTGCTTTAATTTAATTAAAGCAAGTGATATTGATTTGTGATTCAAGGACGAGTTAAAGGGCTTCTACACCTACTCTTTCATACCCGTCCGAAGTTTTTGTTTCTATTCCTTGGATGTAGTATTGATCATGATCGACAACTCCACAATTTGTAATCATCATTGCATAAATTAATGCTTTAGCTTTCAACATTGTTTCTTCAAATTCCATCCGAGGATGAGAAAGTGCTACAATACCACCACCAATACCAATGGAAGTTTGTTGAGCAGTCATCACAGCAGTACGAATAACAATATTCAAATTTGCTGAACCATTTAAACCTAAAAAGCCAATAGACCCGGAGTAAACTCCCCGCGCTTCTTGTTCTAATCTATCAATAATTTCCATGGTTCTGAGCTTCGGTGCGCCAGTCATAGAACCCCCAGGAAAGGCATTACGAATGCAGTCTACCGCGCTCATATTGTCACGTAATTGACCGCGAATCGTCGTTACCAATTGATGGACTGTAGCGTAGGTTTCCACAGCCATTAATTTGGAAACATGAACCGTTCCGACTTTACAAACCCGTCCTAGATCATTGCGAAGTAAATCCACAATCATTAGATTCTCCGCTCGATCTTTTTCGCTATTTTGCAAGCGATCGCGTAAAATAAAATCTTCTTGAGGTGTTTTTCCTCGTGGTAGAGTGCCCTTGATGGGTTTTGTTTCTACCCAACCTTGGCGATCAATTTGCAGAAATCGTTCTGGAGATGAACAAGCTATTCCCACATCACCAAAGCGCAAAAATGCGGCATAGGGAGCAGGATTAATGCGGCGTAATAAACGATAAAATTCTAGAGGATCTACTGTTGTGTCTGTGTGAATCTGGTTTGTTAAACAAACTTGATAAGTTTCTCCTTCATAAATTTCTTGCAAACACTTTTCAATATCATCAAGATAAGTTTTTTCAGATCTACTCAATCGGAAGATAATCGGTGTTTCTTTCTTCTGAGGAACAACAGACAATAGCGGTGGAAGATGATCAATTTGGTGTTTTATCGTTTCAAACCAGTTTTCTGCGGAGGCTGTTTGTCCTGGATAAATTAGACAAAGTAGATAGATAGTTTGCTCCTGATGATCGATGGCAATCATCCGATCTGCTAACAAAAACATGGCATCAGGTAAGGTAGGGGAGTGATTTAATTTCCCTCCACATTCTGCTTTTAATTCATAGCCAAAATAACCCACAAATCCGCAGTTAAAATCAAAAGGTAAATGATCAGATCGACAATGTCTTTTTTCAATTTCTCCCTGAAGATAATCAAAAATTCCTTCTGTTTTGAAACTGACAGTATCAGACTGTGTAATTGTTAATTCCTGCCCTTTAGTTCGATAATGAATCAATAGACTATGATCACCACTATTATCTCCCATAAAGGAAAAGCGAGAAAGACCAAGTTCCACACGACTGCTATCTAACCAAAATGCATTGGCTGATTTACTAAACAAATGTACAAACATCAGTTCGGTATCAGGGCACAAATTCAATTTGCGCGTACAAAGTTGAAATTCCTGTTGCTGTTTTTTGTGAGCAGAATTTGTGGGTAAGGTTCTATTCCCGTTATTTATTGTCCAATAGTGTTTTTTCGGGCTTTTATCGCGCTCTTGGGCAAATTTTCGGGTAATCTCTTGAAAATTCTCAAACAAAGTATGTCCATACTCAGTACAGATTGATTCGGGATGAAACTGTACACCCCATAAAGGCAAAGAGCGATGACGCATAGACATGATCAAATTGTCATTAGTCCATGCGACCTTTTCTAAGCACTCCGGTAGTTCATTTGCAACCAACAAGGAATGGTAACGGACAACGGAGAAGGGAGAAGGTATTCCTGCAAATAAATCAGTAGCAGTATGATAAACTTTACTTAGCCGACCATGACGAACTTCAGGTGCATGAATGACTTTTCCTCCGTAACTAAAGCCTAGTCCCTGATGTCCCAAGCAAACGCCTAGTAGTGGTACTTGGGTATTTTTGATTACTTGACTACAAATACCAAAATCTTTTGGTTTTTCTGGACGGCCTGGACCTGGTGAAATGACGATGTTATCAAATTTCCACTGTTTCAGATCATCCCATATAACTTGATCATTGTAAATTACAGTTGGATACTCTCCGTTAACTTCTGCAATCAATTGGTAAAGGTTAAACGTATAAGAATCGTAGTTATCAATAATCAGGGTTTTCAAGTTAAAATCTTCCTAATTAACTCGTCAAAAGGGCTAAATTCCAACTACATCCACAGTTATTAGATTCTAATATTTGGGGGGTAACCAGTAAAGTTTTAATTTCCCCCAGTTTAAGATTGATTCCAAGAATCTGATAAATGGTGTATGGGAAATATATCGTTTCCCAATTTAATGAAGTACACACCAATTTATTCCCTGTTCCCTAAAACTAAAAAACTTTGTACCTTACGAGCATGAGAACTGCTAGATCAGTTTTCCTAAATGGAGAGTTGGAAGTTACACTAAGTTTGTATTTACCGCCCAAGACTATACTAACTGACAATTAAGGCAATTCTACAGAAGAAGGTTTAGCAATATGGGGTAAACCCCAACCGAGTTTTTCCCTAAGAACACGGAAGAACTCTGGTGGTTGTAGACGAATAAATCGGGCGCTATAGGGCGATCGCTCTAAATATACCCGATCTTCTGCTAAAACATAACATCCACCATTACCATCTACCACCATCACCAGTCGAGGAATGTTCACGGGATAGATATTAACTGGTTCACTATCAGGAAACACCAAAGCCCTAGAAGCCAGGGAATGGGGACAAATGGGTACTAACTGTAAAACAGGGACACCAGGAGTAATTACCGGACCACCCGCGCTTAATGAATAAGCTGTAGAACCAGTGGGAGTAGAAACAATAATACCATCTGCGGCAATATCCACTGGTGAATGTCGCCCTACTGCTATTTCAAAATGGCACATACAAGTTAGCGGTTCTCGATGTAACACCATTTCATTTAAACAGAGGGCTTCCCATATCACCGTATCTCCCCGGAGAACCTTAACGGTGATCATGACCCTATCTTCAACCTGATATGCACCCGCCATTACCTGTTCTATGGCTTGGGGCAATTGGTTGAGATAGGTTTCCGTCAAAAATCCCATGTGACCAGTATTGACCGTCAGCATGGGGACACCAGAGGGGGCGACTAGGCGTGATGCTGCTAACACCGTACCATCTCCCCCTAATACTACTACAAATTTCATGTCTGAGTCAAAGCCAGGGGGCGTAAGACCTTCAATGGGGGTGTGAAAGACCGGACTATCTGGTTGAGAATAGCCCAATATCCCACCGATACTCGCAGTGATGTAAACATCCCAACCAGCAGCAGTGAGTTTGTCTTTTAGTTGGATAGCGATACTACTCGCTATCGGTTTAATGTCGTTGTAGATAATGCCTGCTTTCGGCACATTTAAATATCCAAGTTTAGGGGATGATTTTTCTGTATCTAATAGTTACACATTTTTGATTCATGTAACCATTTATCTGAATATTTATTGACTATTGGTTTTGGAAGATTCTTTAAAGGCGTTTTTTTTGCTTTTGAGCTTTTTGCTTTTGGCTTTCTCGTAATCTAACTGTTTTAGCTTGTTCATAATCCGGCTGAAATATTCTTGTAGATATACTTCTAGTGTGGTGGTTTGTTGTTTATCTAACCCAAAGATAGTATATACTTCATCCATAGCTTCTGCATTTAAAGCTTTACCACTGGCTAAAACTTCTGTAAAAGCTAATCTATCAGCAACATTCCATCCCCATTGAAAGAAGCGGAGAAAACTTTGTACAGTGCGGAGTACAGCAAGGGGCATCCGTGTAACTTTTGCATCTCTATCAGATAAACGTTCACAAAGATTAATAATTTCCTCAGCACTCCAAGCGCGAGTCCCCACCACAGGGAAGGCTTGCTTTTCTGTTTCTGACACCCCCAAAGCCTGAACAGCAAATTTCGCAATATCCTGAGTATCCATGTAGGCAATAGGGGAAGATGTACCTGTTACCCATACTGGTTGTTTTTCTAAAATAGGTATACCATATTGACCAATCAACCCTTGCATAAAACCAGCTAAACGTAAAATCGTATAGTTTAAACCGGATTCTGCTAAAAACATTTCTGTACAGTGCTTAATTTCCATAAGCGGTACATTGGGGTACTTATCAGCATCGAGAATTGAAAAGAAGATAAATCTTTCTACACCAGCAGCTTTAGCCGCTTGAATTAATGCTACTTTTCCATCCCAGTCTACATCTTTAATAGTCAGAGAATCTGTAGGACGAGATGTGGCAGCATCAATAACTGCGGTTACACCCGCTAATGCTGGGGTCAGAGTTTCTGGTTTACACAAGTTTCCCCGTACTAGTTCAGCGCCCCATTCTTTGAGAAAAGCGGCTTTTTTAGGACTCCGCACCAGACAGCGAACTTTATACCCTTCATCAATTGCGCGACGGGCCACTTGTCTTCCCAAGGTGCCAGTTGCACCAACTATTAATAATGTCATGGGGTTGGTTATATATCTTAATGTTTATGAAGAGAATCTTAACAGAATTAGTTATGTAAATAAAACTTTACATCTTTTTAATAAAATTGGTGAGAGGCAAGAGGCAAAATTAATATTCTCCCTGCCCCCTTGCCTCTGGGTATCTCTACTCTTGTACGCCTTGAATTTTGAGTAACAAAGCACCAATTGCCCAACCGACGAAGATTAGACCGAAAGATAGCATAGCTGCATTTAACATTTCGCCGCTCATTTGCTGTAATTCTCCTTTATGGATTTTTGATTGATCTGAGATTGTTCAACTCTAACAACTCAGGTATAATAGGTCTATCAGAACTATTGGGATTAGACTTATAAAAATTCTAAACCAATTTAGGGATGGTAATCGGGAATCGGTGAAGATGGGCGGAGAAACCCCGCTCCGGCAAAATAATGAGTAATCAAAATAACCGTCCGCGTTTGGTGGTGACGCTGGGAGATCCGGCGGGTATTGGTTCTGAGGTGATTTTGAAGGCTTTGGCAGATCCTGAAGTTACTCAAAATTGTCATCTGGTGGTGGTAGGAAATGTAACTTTATTAGCTAAAAGTTATGAAAATATCAGTAAAAATATTGATAATTCTCTCAATTTGGTAGATCTTACTGATTTATCTATAGTTGATATTACTACTGCTGGTGAAATTATCACGGGTGTGGGAAATACGGCTAGTGGTGCCGCCAGTTTTGCTTATATGGAATATGCTATATCTCGAACTTTGGCTGGTGAGTTTGATGGAATTGTAACGGGTCCGATTACAAAATCTGCGTGGAAATCCGCAGGTTATAATTATCCAGGACAAACGGAACTTTTGGCGGAAAGGGCTGGTATTGAACGTTTTGGGATGTTGTTTGTGGGGTGCTCACCTTTTACAGGTTGGACTCTTCGCGCTTTACTTGCTACCACACATATACCTTTATGTCAAGTATCTGCTACTTTAACACCACAGTTATTAACAAATAAATTAGATTTGTTGGTGGAGTGTTTAGAAAATGATTTTGGGATTAAAAATGGTAGAATAGCGATTGCCGGTTTAAATCCCCACAGTGGAGAAATGGGACAACTGGGAACGGAAGAAATAGATTGGTTAATTCCCTGGTTGGAATCAGAACGCCAAAAACGTCCCCATTTACAACTAGAAGGACCAATACCCCCAGATACAATGTGGGTGAAACCGGGTATGGCCTGGTATGGTAATTCTCCGGTTAAAAATCCGGCTGATGCTTATTTAGCACTTTATCATGATCAAGGTTTAATTCCGGTGAAATTAATGGCTTTTGATCGGGCTGTGAATACTACAATTGGTTTACCATTTGTGCGGACTTCCCCAGATCATGGTACAGCTTTTGATATTGCAGGTAAGGGTATTGCTGACGCGACAAGTATGAAAGCAGCGATTCAGTTAGCGGTAGAGTTGGTAAAACGGAGGTATAAAGTGTAGTTTAAATGTGTAGGGATTGATAAGTAAAACTTTTAACCTATCAATTATATTATATTATCAAAACAGAAAAATAGTGGTTGAATATACTCAATTTTCCTTTAATTCCCAAACTCTAAGATATGTTGGGCGACAATTTGTGGTTGTTCTAAATGAGGAATATGGCCACAATCTTTAATCCAAATTAGCTTACTTTGGGGAATGGCTTTGGCAAATTTTGGAGCGTCTCCAGTTCCTAAAATTTTATCACTATCGCCCCATAAAATTAAAGTCGGTTGTGCCATTTGGGCCAGTTGTGAAAATTTAAAAGCACCATAACCGCCACTTTTAGTAAAAGCAATTAACGCTTGGGTCCAATTAGGCATTTGTAAATGTAACTCTCCACAATATAAAGCATCCTCGGATATGAGACTGGGGTTTTTATATGCAGTTCGACAAATAGTTTTCCGCACTTGCGGATTTCGCAAAAATTCCGCCGCCCAATAATCCAAAGGTGGAAATATATATTTACTTAATGGGGAATTAGGTTTCAAGCCCGCGCTATCAATTAATACCAGTTGTTTTACCGCTGCTGGATAAGTGAGGGTAAAATCTATAGCTGCAGCCCCACCCATAGACGCACCCACCAAAATTACAGGCTGATTAATCAGAGTTTGCCAAAAACAGTAGAGATGGGTTTTAATTGCTTCAGGACTATAAGTAATCCCCGGTAATCTATCTGTAAAGCCAAATCCCAACAAATCCACCGACCAAACGGCATTTTTGGCAGCCAGTAAAGGTAAAAGTCGGCGATATTCTAATACAGAACTATCAAAACCGTGAATTAATAAAATCGGCGTACCACCCTGACCTTGTTGGACATAAGTAGTATAAATGGGTTCATTGGCTAGGATTGTGCTAATCGCCTGACGTTGGATATTTTGGGCCAAAGCGATAGACGTGGTTTGTGTGAGTTGCCCAACTGCGGGGGGGAGAAAACTTGGAAACATAAAACCCAGTTTACATCAGCGCGTACCACTTGAAACAATACCCAGTAATTAATTAAAAAAGAAAATTTCCCCAAAAATAAAAATCGGTACACAATCCTCGTAAAATGAGAATCACCCATCCCTAACGTAGGAGATTCAAGCCATGCCAATGGCAGTTGGCGTAATTGAAACATTAGGTTTTCCGGCGGTTTTAGCCTCAGCAGATGCCATGGTTAAGGCCGCTGGTGTCACCATTGTCTATTACGGTATCGCCGAAAGTGGTCGACTGATAGTTGCTGTCAGAGGCCACGTAGCGGAAGTACAAACAGCCGTAGCCGCAGGTATTACTGCGGGTGAAGAAGTTTATGGAGGTCAGGTTATTACCCATTACATTATTCCTAATCCTCCGGAAAATGTGGAAACGGTCTTACCTATCCATTTTACCTCTAAATCTGAGCCTTTCCGTATTTTCTAAGTGAGTTAGCTATCAAAAATTGAAGTATTTCTTCATAAAAATAATTTGTAGCAACCAATAACTTTATATTCATAACAGGAGATTAAAAATGTCATTACAGGCTGTTGGATCATTAGAAACTAAGGGTTTTCCCGCCGTTCTCGCAGCAGCAGACGCAATGGTAAAAGCCGGTCGAGTCACTCTCGTTGGTTATATCAGAGTTGGTAGCGCTCGTTTTACCGTCAATATTCGTGGTGACGTTTCCGAAGTTAAAGCCGCTATGGCAGCCGGTGTAGATGCTGTAGAAAAGGTTTATGGTGGTACTCTGGAATCTTGGGTAATTATTCCCCGTCCCCATGAAAACGTAGAAGCTGTATTACCAATTGCTTATACAGCAGACGTTCAACAATACCGAGATTCTGTGGAAAATCCCATTATTGGCGCTTCTAGAAGCTAATTAGTATTTTCGGTGGGTAATGGGTAATAGGTAATGGGTAATTATTTCCTATTCCCCTTTTCCCTAAATAATAACTTACATCAATTATCATGATGATACAAGGTGGGTTAAATTTAGCTCAATATTGGCAACAGCGACTCAGTACAGAATGTCCAGAAGAAAGTCAAGATACTAGACAAAGTATTCTTAACTGGCTGTTGGGAGGAGATTTAGAACGGTTTAATTTACTGAACCCGAAAGAAATAGAAATTGCTAAACAAGCAATGGAATATCGGTGGCGAATTTTACACAAACGCTATTTAGGCATGAGTAGAGAAAAGGCCTATCGTCAATTGATTAGCCGCTTGGGTAGTATAGTGGCTGTCAGAAACAAAATTCAAGCCTGGATAGCCCTCAGCCGCGACCGTCAATGTAGTATGATTGAGGTTCTGCAAGAAGTCCTCCAGGAACTCATACAAAGTGACTCATATATTCAACAACAAATAACCTATATTGCCGCATTAACAACAGATAAAAAATTGCGGGATACATTGTTATTTGCCAGCATTGAAGAATATTGTTTACGTCCTGTGCGAAATCAACCAATATTAATATACCGTTTTGTTAATTATCTGCGACGAATGCAGAAGGGAGGATTAACACAAATACCTAATGGTAAATTAGTGAGACTTATTTCTGAAGAAATTCTCGCAGAAAATAATGATCATGTTATTAGTTTAATTAATAATCAAGCTATTACCCAATATCAAGAAACCCAAGACCTAGAACAGCAATTAGCTAACCGTCAAATCGTACAACAGAAATTTGAAAAATATTTATTAGAAAATATTGGACAACAAGCAGTAGATTGGTTACGCTTATATCTTCAAGGTAAAACCCAAGAAGAAATTGCCAAACAACTCAACCAACCGGTCAAAACAGTATATCGTCTGCGGGAAAAACTGAGTTATCATGCTGTGCGAATTTTTGCTATTAAAGACCAACCAGAATTAGTTGATAATTGGCTTTCTATCTCCTTAGAAGAACATAATCTAGGGTTAACAGAACCTAAATGGCAAGAATTTCAGGAAAAGATTACCCCTCTAGGACAAAAAATTATCAACCTCCGCAAAGCGGGTAATTCTATGGAAGCTATAGCCCAGCAGTTACAACTTAAAACTCATCAAGTTTTAGGTGAATGGACAAAAATTTATCTTGCGGCCCAAACCCTAAGAACTCAGAATTAACAGTTATTAAAAAAATTTTTTTGCTCAGAAATAATAATCACAACTATAAACAATTCATGGTTTTAGCTATCAAAATCTAAACTGTTTTTACAGTATTTATTGTATTATCAAAAATAGTCCATTGACAATTACTTATATGTCTACTACTCAAAAACTGCACGAATTACTGACAAGTCCAGAAATCATTGTTATTCCTGGTGTTTATGATTGTTTAAGTGCAAAATTGGTAGAAAAAGCTGGTTTTAATGTTGCTGCTACCAGCGGTTTCGGTATTGCTGCTTCTACCTTGGGTTTACCTGACTATGGTTTTCTCACAGCTACAGAAAATTTTTATACTGTCGGACGAATAGCTCAGTCAATTAATATACCTTTAATTGCTGATTGTGATACTGGTTACGGTAATGCTTTAAATGTGATACGGACCGTAAAAGATGCGGTGCATTTGGGTTTAGCGGGTATAATTTTAGAAGACCAAGAATGGCCGAAAAAATGCGGACATTTTGCCGGTAAACGGGCAATTTCTATGGCTGAACACACAGGAAAAATCCGGGCTGCGGTAGAAGCGCGTGGTGATAGCGGTTTAGTCATTATAGCCCGAACAGATGCCCGTGCACCTTTGGGTTTAGAGGAAGCTATTAATCGTGGTCAATCATACATAAATGCTGGTGCAGATGTCTTATTTGTAGAAGCACCCCAATCTGTGACAGAATTGCAAATTATAGCTACTGCTTTTCCTAATATACCATTAGTAGCAAATATTGTAGAAGGTGGGAAAACTCCGGCTATTTCCCCCGCAGAATTGCAAAATTTGGGGTTTAAAATTGTCTTTTTTCCTCTGACTGCACTTATGGCTGTAACTGAGGTAATGAGTGTTTGTTTTCGTCATTTAAAGGAACAGGGAAGAACTGATAATTTATCTGGTTTGATGAATTTTCAGGATTTTCAAGAATTGATGAATGTACCGCAATATTTAGCCGTGGAAAAAAAATATCAGGAATAAATTATTCATTACTTCTCTAGTTGAAAATTGATGAATAATGAATTATATTAAAAATAATGCAATATAATATTGTGTATTATTGAGGTAATTTCATGAGTACCACGAGTTTTCGACTTGATGATGATTTACAAGAAAAACTTGACAATACTGCTAACCGAATTAAGCGTTCTAAAGGTTGGATAATTAATGATGCTCTCCGTCGCTATATTGAGCAGGAAGAACTTAAACAAAGGATTTTAGAAGAAACTCAAGAAGCTTTAGCTGATATTGAAGCCGGTCATGTAGTATCAGGAGAAGAGGTCATGAAATGGTTGGAAACTTGGGGAACTGCGGCTGAAACTAAGGCTCCTTTGTTATGAAATTGGAGTTTTCAGAAAGTGCAATTCAAGACTTGATTCGGCTACGGGAGTTTATCGCAGTTCATAATCCCAAAGCCGCAGAACGTATATCTCTGCGGCTACGACAAGCGATTGGAAAACTTGCACTGTATCCCCATATAGGGCGTTCTGTACCGGAGTTTGAGAATGTCCGAGAACTTGTAGCGGGTGATTATGTTGTGCGATATTTACCCCTTGAGAATGTGATTTTTATATTAAGAATATGGCACGGGAAGGAATTTCGTGATTTTAAGTAAAAACCGAAGTTAGATCGACACTAAATTAGTTTTTATGTGAAAATTGATCCAGGTATTTTAGGAGTTAAAAAAAATGGCTTGGGTCCCAGGTGATAAATTACAAAATGGCAAATATACTATTGAGAGAGAGCTAAAAACAGGACGTTTTGGCGTTAATTATATTGCTAAAAATAAACATCATGATCTTCTGCTGCTGAAAACTTTAGATGTTAATTCACTTACATCTCTTAGTCTATCAGATAAGGAACGTTTAGAAACTATGTTTATGAGAGAAGCGGTAAAACTTACCCTTTGTCAACATGAACATATTGTCAAATTTTACGAACCTTTTAAAGAAGCAGGTTATTCATGTTTAGTAATGGAATATATTCCTGGAGAAACTTTAGATAAACTGGGAAAAATTTCTCCAGAAGAAGCATTAATTTATATTCAACAAATTGGCGCGGCTTTAACAATTGTACATCAACATCATTTAATTCATGGAGATGTACAGCCAGAAAATATTATTTTACGTGCGGGAAAATCTGAAGCTGTATTAATTGATTTTGATTTAGTTTTAGATTTTGATCATGAATTAACAACGCGACGAGTTAGAGAAAATGTCGAGGGTTTTGCATCTCTTGAACTTTGCACTAAAAATACTAAACCAACCGCAGCTAGTGATATTTATTCCTTAGCTGCAACTTTTTATTATGCCATAACTGGTCAACTTCCTGAAACTGCTTTAAAACGTAAAATTGACAATAAGCGTTTAACACCACCGCAAGAGCTTATTTCTGGTATCAGCAATGAATTAAATCTGGCAATTCTTAAAGGAATGGAATTAGAAGCTAAAAACAGACCAGAATCAATAGAATTATGGCTAAAACTATTAAATAGCAATTCTCACAATGCTAATGCAGTAAGTCAAAATGCCAATGCAAAAAGTAAAAATGCCAATGTAAAAGGTAAAAATACTAATGCAGCAAGTCACATTAACAATGGAATAGGAAACAAAGCTATTGTAAATTGGGATAAAAGAATGCAGATTTTGACATTAGTTATAGCTGCAATTGCAGCTTTTGGGGCTTTACTCCAAGGTATAGCTAGTTGGAATAGTCAAACAATACCACCTTCCAATCCTACTTCTACCAAAAAATAAACAGTTTTTAATAAATAAACAGCTTTTTTAAATTTAATAAAATACAAAGTTATCTTATCTGTGTTCATCTGCGTTTATCCGCGTTTAATTCTTTTTTGTATTTTACTTAAATCAGAATTGCTGTAATTTGCTACTCAAAATTAGTATTAATTTGTAAATCGGAGGTGTTTATGACTTGGGTAACAGGACAAGAATTACAAAA
This sequence comes from Aphanizomenon flos-aquae FACHB-1287, assembly GCF_014698755.1. GTDB lineage: Bacteria > Cyanobacteriota > Cyanobacteriia > Cyanobacteriales > Nostocaceae > Dolichospermum > Dolichospermum flosaquae. The sequence goes on from NZ_JACJTO010000013.1 coordinate 51,725, forward strand.
TGGTAAATATATAATTCAGCAAGTTCTCGGTCAAGGAGGATTTGGAATTACTTACCAAGCATTACAAGTTAATTTAAATCGGTCTGTTGTCATTAAAACACCTAATAAATATCTGCAACATGATCCAGAGTATAACAAATATATAGAAAAATTTATTGCAGAAGGGCAAATATTAGCAGAGTTATCTAAAGATCCTCATTCTCATATTGTTGGGATAATTGAACTATTTCAGGAAGGTAATACCCATTGTCTAGTCATGGAGTTTATACCAGGGGAAAATTTGTTTCAGGTAATTAACCGTAGGGGAGCATTACCAGAAACAGAGATTGTAACTTATATTCGCCAAATTGGAGCAGCTTTGATAAAAGTACATGAAGCGGGTTTAGTGCATAGAGATGCACACCCTGGAAATATCATGCTACGAAATAATGGTAAAGCAGTTTTAATTGATTTTGGCATTGCTAAACAAATAATTCCTGCAACTCAGAGTTCGACAGATAAATCAGCCCATGAGAGATTTGCTCCTTATGAACAGAGATATAGAGGAAGTAGAGATCCACGAGTAGATATTTACTGTTTAGCTGCTAGTCTTTATTATGGAATAACTGGTCAAAGCCCGATAAATTCTTTAGCTCGTAAACTTGATAATGAGTTATTAATTGCACCGCAGGAAATTATTGTTAATATAAGCAACGAATTAAACCAAGCAATTCTTAAAGGTATGGCATTAGAAGCAAAAAATAGACCAGAATCAATGCAGTTGTGGCTAGAAATGTTAACTTACAAGTCTCAAATTCTTAATGCAGAACAAAACAGTATTAATGCAAAAACAATAATTGTTTCTGAATTAAAAAACAATACTAATGTAGAGGAAAACAATACTAATGTAGAGGAAAACATTGTTAATGTAAAAGAAGAAAATCCAACAGTAACAGTTCCATTTTTAGTTGAAGATAGTTATGAACAAGAAGTTATAGATGATGTAATTAATTTACCTAAACAGGTTCCTGCTAATAAACCAATTGGAAATACTTTTTGGATTTTGTTAGCTAGTTATTTACTACTTTATGGATTAATAGGTTATTACTTAGCAGCTACTCATATAGATTTTTGGTTGGTGGCTATAGTTGTAGTCGGGGCTATGGCTGTAGCTTGGTGGTTAGCTGTGTGGATAGTAGGAGGGGCTGTACCTTTAGCAAGGGCTATAGTGGAAGCTGCACCTGCGGCTAGGGCTGTTGTCGGAGTTGTAACTAAACTTTGGTCTATTTTATCTAGGGCTTGGCCAGTATATGCGTTAGTGGCTGTGGCTGTACTAGTCTCTATTCCTTTGGCTGTAGTGATAGCTGTAATCGTTGCTGTAGTGGTTGCTGTAGTAGTTGCTGTACTTATAGCTGGGAGTTATGAAGACAAATTAGAGGAATTTCTTAACGAATTTCACACTTTTCTAATTTTAGCTGGCACTTCCAACGTCGGTTTAGGTTTAGGATGGATAGTATACCGACTTTTGAAGCCGTTTTGATAGTTAGTAAATAGACATTTGGAGATAAAGATTGTATAGACCTTCCATATAATCACTACCCATATTTAACTTCAGGACTTACACAAAATATTCCTCAAACCCTCCTTTCTCCGTGTTCTCCGTGCCTGGAGTGGTTCGTTATTCCCTAACTCCTAAATTTAATATTACGCTTCCGGTTCAATTCCCAAAGCCCGTAATTGTGCGGCCAAACGATTTGCTCTTTCTTCACCAGTTAATAACAAATTACCTTGCAAATCCCACCACCGCAACCAGGGTAACTCCATATTTTGATATTCACCCGTCCATAACCCTAACTCCACACCTGTATGTTTAATTGGATAATGTCCTCTTTCATTTGCTGATAATAACTGATATTTTCCACCAATTAATTCATAAACTTCTATACTGGCTTTATTCACTTCATAAATGCCATAAAAAGCGGGTTTAATCACCTGTTCATAAATCCATAATTTACCTTTCCAAGGAGTTTTATCTCGTTCTTCTGCACCATTCCCCGAAACAAATTCTAACACAATTAATGGTGAAATATATTCTTGCCAAAGAACATAGGAACGTCGGGTTTTACCATTAAGTAAAGGTGGGACATTCGGGACATAATACCAGTCTGGCGCTACTGCACCTTTTTCCGGTGGTTCAGTAATACGCCAATAAATACCTAAATCCTGTCCGATAAAATATTGACCTTCAGAATAAAGTTTTTGTAATACTTGTGTGATAGAATCAGTTAGTAGAATACTTTGGGGATGTTCTTGCCAATTTTTTACAAAAGTACCGTTAGAGTCTGGTAATTGGGTATGATCTGGAAGAGAGGTTTCTGGATAAGGGCGTAAGTCTGGATCTTCCTGAACATCAGTTGTAAAAGTCATTATGTCCTCCTAATAGTGTGAGGTTTATTCTAGTTTAGCAAAATTAGCAATAGTAAGAGACAATGACTGAATTTAAATATGCGTGATATCAAAACCCTTATAGAGACGTTCCATGGAACGTCTCTACTAAATTTATACTTTAAGCTACTTTTTCTCCTAACTAACTTTCTCCACCCCCGCTAAATCCAAAATCGGCGCAATTAGATCTTCTCTTTTTACCGCCATAATATGCACTCCCTGACACAATCCCCGCGCCATTTGCACCTGTTCTGCGGCAATTTTCATTCCTTCTTCTAGGGGATGTTTTGCTTTTGCTAATCTCTCAATAATGTGTTCAGGAATATTCACACCAGGGACAGCTTTATTAATAAACTGGGCATTTTTTGCCGATTTCAACAGAAAAATTCCTGCTAAAATTGGTTTATTGTAACCACAGGCGATTTTATCCATGAACTTTTCTAATATTTCAAAATCAGTAATTAATTGACTTTGAAAAAATTGCGCTCCGGCTGCTATTTTCTTTTCAAAACGACTTTGTAAACCTGACCAACTGCGAGATTGAGGATCTACTGCTGCACCTGCAAATAAGTCTAATTTACCATCAGTTAAAGGTTTTTCATTAAAATCAATACCTTGATTCATGTTTCTAATTAACTGCAACAGTCGCACAGCTTCCAAATCAAAAACAGCTTTTGCTTGAGGATGATCACCAGCCTTTACAGGGTCGCCAGTTAAAGCTAAAATGTTGCGGATACCCAAAGCATGAGCACCCATTAAATCCGCTTGTAATCCAATTCTATTACGATCGCGGCAAGCAAACTGACAAATCGGTTCAATCCCATTTTGCAGTAAAATGGCCGAAGCTACTAACGAAGACATTCGCATCACAGCGCGGCTACCATCAGTAATATTGACAGCATGAACTCTCCCCTTAAGAGTCGCCGCCATTTTGATAGTATGGGTCATATCTCCCCCTTTTGGAGGTGCAACTTCGGCGGTAATTAAAAACTCCCCCGTAAGGGACGCTTTACGGAAGTTATTAAAATCACTGTGTCTCTGGGTATCCGGCATAACATTATAATTTCGATTTGCTAATAGGGTAAAACAAATTATACCTAAAAGCTTAAATTTTTAAGAGGAACAGTAAAGCCCAAAGCAGCTTTAACATCTGCTAAAGTAGAATCAGCGATCGCTCTAGCTTTATCACTACCATCTCGCAACACTGACTCTAAATAACCCTTATCATCTATTACATCCTTATATTTGTCCTGAATTGGCTTTAAAGCATGAATTACTGTTTCTGTCAATAAAGGTTTAAACTGTCCCCAACCCATATCTACACACTCAACCCCTACCTCTTCCTTAGTTTTTCCAGCCAGTAGGGCATACAATGTTAATAGATTATGGCATTCTGGGCGTTCTGAATCATCAAAGGTTAAACCCCTCACCAAATCAGTTTTACAGCGTTTAATCTTCTTAGTAATCTCCTCTGGAGAGTCTAAAATATTAATTCGACTTAATTCCGCAGGATCTGATTTTGACATTTTCCGTGTTCCATCTGTCAAACTCATCACCCTTGCACCTTCCTTTCTAATTAAAGGCTCTGGTAATTTTAATACAGGTGCTTTTTTCGCAAATTGGTGATTAAACCTATTGACAATATCTCGCGTTAATTCCAAATGTTGCTTTTGATCTTCACCTACTGGCACTTTATCAGCTTGATACAGTAAAATATCCGCAGCCATCAGTACAGGATAATCTAACAAACCAACACCGACATTTTCCCCTTGTTTAACAGCCTTTTCCTTAAACTGAATCATATCCTGTAACCAGTTCAGGGGAGTAATACAATTTAATAACCAAGTCAGTTCACTGTGGGCGGAAACATGGGACTGGACAAAAATACTAGAATGTTCTAAACTGATACCACAGGCTAAATATAAAGCAGCAATGGTATAAGTATCAGCCGCTAAAGTGGCGGGATTATGCGGTGCAGTAATGGCGTGTAAATCTACTACACAAAAGAAATTTTCATACTGGTCTTGAATTTCTACCCAGTTACGAATCGCACCTAAGTAGTTACCTAAGTGTAAATTACCAGTTGGTTGAACTCCCGACAGAACGCGCTGCTTACCCATAATTATCTGTTAATTATCTGTTATTTATCTTCTCTTCCCCCCTTGATAAATGGGGCGTTACAAAACTAGTTTTAGTAGCTATTGGGGCTTAGTGATGGGTTTAATCTTCTATATCTTTTCCCAGTATAATTACACACTAATTTTTTCCCTGTTCCCTAAAACTAAAAAACTTTGTACCTCATGAGCATGGGAACTGCTATAACTATTGACACCATTAGGGATAAATCCGCTGATATTCTTAGTTTAACGAATCCACTTAGCTTAGACCCCTTTAGGAACAACTTAAAAACTCTTTGACCTGTGCTAAATAAGTTTCGGAGTCTTCCAACATAGGAAAATGCGCTGTATTGGGAATAACATTTAATTGCACTTTATCACTCAAAGCTGCAGCAGTTTTCCCCAATTTAGCTGGAATAATAATATCATATTCCCCAGCAATCAGCAAAGTTGGTATAGTTAATTTAGCAAATTCTCCTGGCATTATTTTCGCTTGTTCTTCACTAACAGAAGTGTAAATAGTTCCTAAAGCAGCATCATAATGAGCATTAATGAAATCTTCTAAAAAAGCCTGACGTTCATTTTTAGGAATAGAACGATGTAAAAATCTAGCCATAAACATTCTATCAGCTAGGGGAATTTTACTTAACCATTGGGGACGGAATTTAACTACATAACCGCCAAATTTATGAAAAGCAGAAAAAGCCTTTTCATCATATTCAAAAATACCGCTACAAGTTAAAATTCCCTTTTCGACCTTTTGGGGATAACGATTAAAAAATAAGGTAGCAATAGAAGCACCCATAGAATGGGCGTTAATATAAACACGATCAAGATTTAACTCATTTAATAAAACCGCCAAATCTTCTACATATTCTGTTAATTCATAACTTAAATTACTGTTATTTTGAGGTTGACATTGAGAACGACCAAAACCCCGTAAATCATATAATAAACAATCGAAATTATCTAATAAAGCCTCAGCCGTACTTTGCCAATATCTAGCCGAACCAGCCCAACCATGTACAAAAACCATCACAGGTTTAATAATATCTGATGGTTTTTTTATCCATTCGTAATAATGATCAACACCCCGAACATTTATATAACTCATTGCCACAATTCAACTAACAACTAACAATTGACAACTAACAACTGACAATTGACAATTGACAACTAACAACTGACAATTGACAATTGACAACTGACTTTTAAGCCGATTCTGGTTTCGGTAAAGAAGAAGGATGTACCAACAATTCAGCAGTAGAACGTTTTTCCACCATTTCCTTAGTAATAGTACAGCGAGTCACATCTTTACGGGAAGGTAACTCATACATCACATCCAGCATCAACTCCTCCACGATACCTCGTAAAGCCCGCGCTCCAGTTTTCCGCCGATAAGCCTCTTGAGCGATCGCTTTCAACGCATCTGGTTTAAAATCTAACTGAACATTATCCATATTTAGCAGTTTTTGGTACTGTTTTACCAAAGCACTGCGTGGTTCAGTGAGAATTGCCATTAGTGCCTCCTCATCTAGAGGGTCTACCACAGCCACCATAGGAATCCGGCCAATAAACTCAGGAATCATGCCAAATTTCACCAAATCATCTGGTTGCAGATGACGTAAGGTATCAGCAGCGCGTTTTTCCTTAGTTTGCACATCCCCAGGCTGTACAAAACCAATTGACTTTTTACCAACTCTCTGGTCTACAACCTTTTCCAAACCGACGAAAGCACCACCACAGACAAACAAAATATTGCTCGTATCAATTTGGATACAATCTTGATACGGGTGCTTACGTCCGCCCTGGGGTGGGACATTAGCCACAGTCCCCTCTAACATCTTCAGTAAAGCCTGTTGTACCCCTTCTCCAGAAACATCCCTAGTAATAGAGGGATTTTCACTTTTGCGGGCGATTTTATCAATTTCATCAATGTAGATAATACCCCGTTGAGCCTCTTCTACATCCAAATCTGCCACCTGCAACAGACGCAACAGGATATTTTCCACATCCTCCCCCACATATCCAGCTTCCGTCAGGGTTGTAGCATCAGCAACAGCAAAAGGAACATCCAGAATTTTGGCCAGAGTTTGCGCTAATAGAGTTTTACCGCAACCAGTTGGACCAATAAGTAAAATATTGGACTTTTGTAGTTCTATGGCATCATCTACCCCAGCCTTCCCATTACCCTTAGACTGAAGAATAGCCAGTCGTTTGTAATGATTGTAAACAGCCACAGATAGGACTTTCTTAGCTTCATCTTGGCCAATCACGTGTTCATCTAAATAATTTTTAATCTCCCTCGGTTTAGGGATTTGATTAAACGAGAGATTAGACGAACGGGTGCGACGTTTTTCAGGCGGTTCTGATTTTTGCGGTGATTGTGGTGGGGCTGCTGCATTGGTATCCAGCAATTCCTCATCAAGGATTTCATTACACAAGTCAACGCATTCATCGCAGATGTAGACTCCCGGACCTGCGATTAATTTACGTACTTGCTCTTGAGACTTGCCACAAAATGAACATTTTAAATGGGAGTCGTACTTAGACATATCAGCCTCTTATTTCAGAATGACGACGATTTACCCTGCTGTCGGAAGATTTTGTCTAGAAATGACCTGATCGATCAAACCATAATTCTTCGCCTCTTCTGCTGACATGAAAAAGTCGCGCTCGGTATCAGCCTCAATTTTTTCCAAAGGTTGACCAGTATGCTTGGCCATTAATTGATTTAATTCACCCTTGATGTAAAGGATTTCTCGCGCTTGAATTTCAATGTCAATGGCCTGCCCTTGAGCGCCACCCAGGGGTTGGTGAATCATAATCCGGGAGTCAGGTAAAGACATCCGTTTTCCAGCAGTTCCAGACGTTAATAAAAATGCCCCCATGCTCGCGGCTAATCCAAAACAGATAGTTACAACATCGGGACGTATTTGTTGAATTGTATCATAGATTGCCATACCCGCGTAGACAGAGCCACCAGGAGAATTAATGTACAATTGAATATCCTTTTCCGCGTCCTCAGAGTCCAGGAAAAGTAATTGGGCAACAATAGAATTAGCTACAACATCATCTATGGGCGTTCCTAAAAAAATAATCCGCTCGCGCAGTAAGCGGGAGTAGATATCAAATGCCCTTTCTCCCATTCCAGACTGTTCTACCACCATCGGCACAATATTACTAGAACTACTGGAAATGCCACGAGTACCGAGAGGACTCAAGCTGGTGATTGGGTAATTTGCCGATTGCGATACAAGCATACTAGAATATTTAAAAATAAATGGCATGAAATTGTGAACTGTTAACCATTATGCCCTATAAGACAGAATTCAGGGGTAAAAGGCAGAGGGTAGGAGTAAGAGGTAGGAGGCAGGGGGCAGATATTTCCTAACCACCAATTACCAATTACCAATTACCCATTACCCATTACTCAGGATTACTAGTTTCTTCTTCCTGAACTACTTCAGTGCTTTCAGTTACTTCTTCAGCACTTAAAGAACCTGCCGCGACCAGTTCCACAGATGAACGTTCTAACAACCAATCAACGATCTTTTTGGTTAAAAGTTCTTCTTTGACAACTCCACGCAGTCTATTTTCATCTAAATCTTGATCAGCGTACTCTGTCATCAATTCTGTGACTCTAGCTTCAACTTCTTCCGTTCCCACCTCAATAGATTCGCGTTTGCCAATTTCTTGTAAAGATAGAGTCCGTTTGAGACGCTCTATAGCTTCAGGTTTGGATCTATCTCTTAATTGGGGGATAATTTCTTGGGTGAATAGCTTTTTCACGTCTATTCCTTGCTCGGACAACTTCATGGCTGTCTGTGATAGCATAGCATCAATTTCTTGATCAATGAGTGTGGTCGGCAAGTCTATTTCGACATAATTAAGCAGTTCCGTTAGTAAAGCTTCTTGCTGATTGTCTTTGGTTTTATCTGCAGCTTCTTTTTGATACCGTTCTACTAAGGATGCCCGTAATTGCTCTAATGTCTCAAAGTCGCTGACTTCTTGGGCAAAATCATCGTCTAATTCTGGCAGTTCTTTGGTTTTAATTTCTTTGAGGGTAATGGTAAACAAAGCTGCTTTACCAGATAATTCTTCATTACCGTAAGGTTCTGGGAATTGAGCAGCTACTTCTTTGGTTTCTTCTGGGTTCATACCCACGATACCCAAGACAAAACCAGGAATAAACTTATCTTCCTGTAACTCAACTTGAAAATCAGTTCCTTGTCCGCCGGGAATGGGTTTGGGTTCACTATCAGGATCATCACCTTCAGTTTTGGCAATCACACCCTTAAAGTCAATCACTACCATATCACCAATTTCCGCAGCCCGTCCCTCCACAGGAACTAATGTTGCTAATTTTTCTCTTTGGGCTTCAATAACGGTATCCACTTGGGTAGGATCATACTGGATTTCCTCCGCTTTGGCTGCTAAACCCGTGTATTGATTTAACTTGATTTCTGGAACAACATCCACAGCAGCCGCAAAAGTCAGGGGTTGTCCTGGTTCATAATTGACAATTAAATCATCAAAAGAAGACCGTAATTGAGGTTGACCAATTGCTGTAATTGCTTCTTGTTTAATTGCTTGCTCAATGCCTTCTTGAAGGATTTCTTCCAGAGCAGTTGCTTTGACGCGAAAATTACCAATACGTTGTATTAATATTTGCCGGGGTACTTTGCCTTTGCGAAACCCAGGAATATTTACGGTCTTAGTTAAATTTCTAACGGCTTGCTCGTATTTTTGTTTGGTGATTTCCGGTGTAATTTCTATTTCCAAACCAATTTGACTGGCGGGAAGTTTTTCCTGGGTAACTTTCATGCTTTATTTTTATTTTTCTGGTATTTTGATCTGCTATCTAAATACTAGATCAAGTCTAGACATTTACTTTGTGCTTTAATGAGACTAGGAGAGCAATTCCCCAAGCTTACACGCCTAACCCGTGGGAAACAAGCTATAGCCAGCAGCCATAACCTAATCACATCAGGCATTATTCAACCCAAGGGTGGATCAATCTCCTTCGGTAGATATTCAGTGTACTGCCAAAAGTCAGAGAGTGGACAGGTGATTAACAAAAAAGGCTTTTTTTGCACTTTAATGTACAATAGGAAATTATGTGTTAGGATCATAATATATTTGATTGCTATAGCTGATAAGTTGTTATAAACTGTGATATCACTTAAATTTAACTTAAGGTATAAACAACAAAACCTGAAAATTCTCAATAAACCTCTAAACATGAGATAAAATCCCGAAAATACGCAATTCTTATTATTTAACATCTGTTTTGGAAAGAAACAGTATAGATATACTTAGTTTTTTGAGTTGGAAAAAAATTGCTAGTTACCTCTTAAAGGAGGAGTTGAGTTTGTCTAAATCCTATCGTGTAGCTGTTTTGGGAGCAACTGGGGCTGTAGGTACTGAGTTGCTAGAATTACTAGAAAGCCGGAATTTTCCTTTGGCTGATTTAAAATTGTTGGCATCAGAACACAGCGCTGGCAAGAGTTTGAGATTTAAAGGAGAGGATATCACCGTAGAGGCAGTCAGTAATGACAGTTTCAAAAATCTAGATATAGTCTTAGCTAGTGCTGGAGGTAGCATTTCCAAAATTTGGGCGGGAATAGCTGTCGCACAAGGAGCAGTGGTAATTGATAATTCCAGCGCCTTCCGCATGAACCCGGATGTTCCTTTGATAGTTCCAGAAGTAAATCCCCAAGCTGCATTTACTCATAAAGGTATTATTGCTAATCCTAACTGTACAACAATTCTCATGTCTTTGGCAGTGTGGCCTTTACATCAAGTCAAATCAGTGAAAAGGATTGTAGCTGCTACCTATCAATCTGCTAGTGGCGCTGGTGCCAAGGCAATGGCAGAAGTAAAAATCCAAAGTGAGGCTATACTACAAGGAAAGCAACCAGTAGCAGAGGTCTTACCTTATCCGTTGGCATTTAATTTATTTACCCATAATTCCCCCCTAACAGCTTGGGGATATTGTGAGGAAGAAATGAAAATGGTTAATGAAACCCGCAAAATATTTAGTAGTCCAGAAATCAGAATTACAGCCACTTGTGTACGTGTTCCCGTACTTCGCGCCCATTCTGAAGCGATTAATCTAGAGTTTGAAACACCTTTTGATCCAGATGAAGCTAGGGAAATTTTAAGAAAATCACCTGGTGTTAAATTAGTGGAAGATTGGCAAGCAAATTATTTTCCTATGCCCATAGATGCCAGTGGTAAAGATGATGTTTTAGTGGGAAGAATTCGCCAAGACATTTCTCATGCTTGTGGGTTAGAATTGTGGCTATGCGGTGATCAAATTCGTAAGGGTGCGGCCTTAAATGCAGTGCAAATTGCCGAATTATTAGTAGAGAAGAATTTACTAAAATTGACTACAGTATAAGTTTAAATCAAGTCGTTTTTCATAAGTTATAAGGTAATCAACAACCAACAACTAGCAACATGAGAGGAAAGAGTATGGGAGATTTTGGGACAATTTTAACCGCTATGATTACGCCGTTTAAACCAGACGGTGGTATTAATTATGATGTAGTTGCCAAACTTGCCAATCATCTAGTTAATAATGGTACAGATGCCTTAGTTGTGTGTGGAACAACCGGAGAATCCCCAACCCTGACTTGGGATGAAGAATACCAATTATTTGTGGAAGTATTGCAAGCTGTATCAGGAAAAGCTAAAGTAATTGCCGGGTGTGGTTCTAATGACACCAAAGAAGCGATCGCCGCCACTCAAAAAGCGGCTAAAATAGGAGTACATGGTTCTTTACAAGTAGTTCCTTACTACAACAAACCACCCCAAGCTAGTTTATATCGGCATTTTCAAACAATAGCACAATCTTGTCCCGACTTGCCGATGATGTTATATAATATTCCTGGAAGGACGGGTCAAAACCTGCTGCCAGAAACAGTAGTGCGGTTGGCTGCAATTGATAATATTGTCGCCATTAAAGAAGCCAGTGGTAACTTAGATCAAGTTAGTGAAATCCGCCGCTTGACACCAACAGAATTTCAGATTTACGCTGGAGATGATTCTTTAACCTTGCCAATGTTAGCAATAGGTGCTCAAGGTGTGGTCAGTGTAGCTTCTCATCTGGTCGGTAATCAACTCCAACAGATGATTCAATCCTGGAAAGCGGGAAAAACTCAAATTGCTACTGACATTCATCTGCAACTATTCCCATTGTTTAAAGCTTTGTTTTTAACTACAAACCCCATTCCTGTCAAAGAAGCACTAAAACTGCAAGGTTGGGAAGTAGGTTCAACTCGTCTACCCCTGTGTGAAGCTGATACAGATGTATCTGAAAATTTAGCATCGGTCATGCAAAAGCTGAATTTAATCCAAGGGAAAATAAGTGAGTGATTTATAAATAATGTGTACAAATTGTTACTAAAGTACAATTTAAACACCTGTGGTAAAACTGAACAATATAAAAATCATTCAGTTTGAAGTTAACGAAATCAAATAGGACTTTATAGAAGCTGAATTTAAACGGAAATTTAGTCTGTTCTTGGATACAAGAAACCGAACGATTTACTGATTCACAACTAACAAAAACAGAAGAAAATGTCTAAAAACGAATCTCATTCCGCTCTCAAAATTATTCCTTTGGGCGGTTTACACGAAATAGGTAAAAATACTTGTGTGTTCGAGTATGAAGACGAAATTGTGCTGCTAGATGCAGGATTAGCCTTTCCTACAGAAGCCATGCACGGCGTAAATATCGTATTACCCGATACAACTTATCTACGGGAAAATCGCCACAAAATCAAAGGGATGATCGTTACTCATGGTCACGAAGACCATATCGGGGGAATTGCTTTCCATTTGAAGCAATTTGATATTCCGGTAATTCATGGACCCAGACTAGCAATGGCCATGCTAGAGGGGAAATTGGAAGAAGCAGGAGTCCGCGACCGCACAGAACTAAGATCAGTCCTCCCCCGTGACGTGGTGAGAATTGGCAAACATTTCTTTGTCGAATATATCCGCAATACCCACTCTATTGCTGATAGCTTTACTGTTGCTATTCATACACCAATAGGCGTAGTTATTCACACTGGAGATTTTAAAATTGATCATACTCCCGTAGATGGTGAAACGTTTGATTTACAACGCTTGGCAGAACATGGTGAAAAAGGCGTACTTTGCCTATTAAGTGATTCTACCAATGCAGAATCGCCAGGGTTTACACCTTCTGAACGGGCTGTTTTTCCCAACCTTGACCGAGAATTTTCCCAGGCCAATGGACGCTTATTTGTTACTACCTTTTCTTCTAGTGTCCATCGCATTAACATGATTTTGCAACTAGCAAGAAAACATAATCGTGTGGTGACAATTGTGGGGCGTTCTATGCTGAATTTAATCGCCCATGCTCGCAATTTAGGTTATATAAAGTGTGAGGATAGCCTATTTCAACCCTTGCATACGGTGCGAGGAATGCCAGATGAGAGAGTGCTGATTTTAACTACAGGCTCTCAGGGTGAAACAATGGCAGCGATGACGAGAATTGCTAATAAAGAACATCCTCACATCAAAATTCGTCAAGGAGATACGGTTCTATTCTCCGCTAATCCTATTCCTGGTAATACAATTGCGGTGGTGAATACCATTGATAAATTGATGATTCAGGGAGCAAAAGTGGTCTATGGACGGGATAAGGGGATTCACGTTTCTGGACATGGTTGTCAGGAAGAACAAAAGCTGATGATTGCTTTAACTCGTCCTAAGTTCTTTGTACCATTTCATGGTGAACATCGGATGTTAGTTAAGCATTCGGAAACCGCTCAAAGTATGGGTATTCCTGCGGAAAATATGGTGATTATCCAAAATGGGGATGTCATTGAGTTAACAGAAAATTCTATCCGTGTTTCCGGGAAAGTGGCCGCTGGAATTGAATTAGTGGATACTTCTAGTTCCGGGATGGTTAGTTCTAAAGTGTTGCAAGAACGCCAACGCATGGCTTCTGAGGGGACTGTAACTATTGCTGCTGCTATTGATTGGAGTGGTAAGCTGATGGCTAGACCAGAACTGCATATGCAGGGTGTGGTAACGAGTATTGAGCGATCGCTCTTGCAAAAATGGGTACAACAACGCATTGAGGAAATTCTCAGCGTCCGTTGGACAGAGTTTTCTCCTGTGGAAGGACAACCCGCTGATACAGACTGGGGTGGATTGCAGGAGACTTTAGAGCGGGAATTGGCTCGTTCTATGCGGAGAGAGTTACAATGTCAACCTGCTTTAACGTTGTTGATGCAAGTCCCGGAAGAGCCTGCTGTCAAGGTTTCTGATGGTAGAAGACGACGGACCCGTTCTGCTGCGGTGGCTTCTTAAATAATTATCTCGCGCAAAGGTGTTTTTTAGCATCTTTGCGTTTTTTTGATTTGAGAATAGCTTTTTCCCATTAATCAATTAATGTATCCTATTCACAGTAAAGCCGCATCTTGTCAAGAATACTGCAAAAGCGGTCTACAGAAACAATTTTAGTACCATCTGCTACGGCTAACAGGCAAACAATGGATTTAAGCCTAAAGATAGAGTTAGACTTAGGGTGAGGGGTGTAAAAATTAGGGCTATGGTGTCATCAAGCAAGAAATTTAGAGAGGATACCACGGCCGAAGCTAAAAACTATCCATGAGCCTGGAGGACTATGGGTAAGCATTAAGGAGAATATCACTACTTTACGGTAAAATCCAGCATAGTATTGCTATTTATGCCTGATGTTAGCTATTTAAGAGTATTTTCCCTGATCTTCATTATTAATAGTAATTAGTATATTAAGTTGTGTTACAATTGGGGTAAATAACACCCAAAGGCAGATGTCTTTATTAGAATTTTAACTGTGACAAGTTACTAATAAAATTCGATGGACAAAACATTGCTTTTCGGGAAATTACGGTCGGAGTAACTTACTAACATATAGAGTCAACCATAGGCGGTATTTGATTACACTTTTTACAGAATTCCCGTAATAATCCTGTTTTTCGGTTCATGTTCTTGTTATATTACATATTCATCAATAAAGTGAATACCCTTACAAAAAAAAGAGGAATTATCATGAAGGTATCTAAAAATACCAGCAATAAGATTTTTTTATCAAGTTGGATTTCTCTAAGTCAAACAGCCGCTAGTGAACCTTTACACGATGTTGCACCTAAGCCTGTTTGGGAATTTTTACGTCCTTTGCGAAATTGGGTAGATAGTATTCAAGTAAGCGATCGCCAATTAGCTCATCGTCTCTGTAAATACATTCCGGCTCAGTGTCCATTTGAGCGTGATGTCAAAGTATTTGGGAAAACACTGTTTCACATTCCACCCATGTGTAAACTTAACCCTTTGTATGAAGAAGTAGTAGGGTTACGATTTAAAGCGATGTGCTATTTAGCTGATGTATGTGGTGAAGATATTTCCCAGTATTGCTAATATAATGGGTAATCGGTGATTCACGGTTTACAACTGACCATTGACTAATTCCTTTGAAGTTGCCATTTTTGGATAGCATCTTGAGCGTCCTCATAAGCGATCGTTACTTCTGGAACTAATGTAGCGGTAGCGACAGCGGCCTTAAAATCTCCTTGAGTGGCACGGATTTTAGCTAAGTTCAAAATTTTTTCACTCCATTGATTAATTGAGGTTTGGGCAATTTCAAAACCCGGTTGTCCTTTTTTGATTTTTTTAGCGACCTCGATAGCCCGATTGTAGGTAGATGCTTCCTCAGGAAGGATTAAAGCTTTAGCAGCCTCTAAGAGAGTTTTATTACTTGCGTATTGCTTGGCTTCCAGTTGCCATTTTTGAATGACAGTTTGGGCTTGAGTATAAAGTGGCTCTTTGTTAGTAATTAACTGGGCAGTTGCCATGGCATTTGCATATTTTCCTTCCTTGGCTTGTGCTTGTGCCAATTCTAAAATCATTTGACACCAAACCCGAATATTTTCCTGGGCTTTGGCGTATAGTGGAGCTTCCGGTGGAGTTCTCTGGGCTTTAGCGATGGCAATACTTAAATCAGTAGGTTTAGTAGGGATAAGAAACATTTTCTCTAGCTCTAAAATTGCCTGATTACGGTTGTTAGAGTCCGAATTTGCCTTAATTCGGTCATGACTAGAATTTTGATTATTAGCGAATATTTGGGGAAACTGAGGTTGATGGGTCTGACGATTAGATACAGTATTGGAGAAATTTTTAAAGCGGAAACGCTCCTGATTGCGAAGTAAAAATGTAGCAATTAAACCTACTATTACCATAGTACCGCCACCCCAAATGATAAATTGTTGCCAAATTGGTAGCTGAGACTGGTCTAAAGGATAGATACGATCTGTAGTTAGAGCGGGAAGAAATCTACCTTCTGTCCCGGATTCTAGGGAAGTTGCTAAAGTATGATTGCTCTCAACAGATGACTCTAAAACTAGAGGAGTTGCTATTGGGGTTAAAGTTGTCTTAACGGCGGCATTTTCTGCCCACAAAGCTGACTGTGTGGTGCTAGAGGTGCTATTTTCCAGGGGAGGTGCGGTAGTAATCATAGCAAAACTTTCTTCTGGGAAAATAATTGCTTCTGAGTTTTCATCTAATGTCAAGACGGGTAAAATATCTAGAGATAGAGAGGGAATAACCGTCACAGGGTTTTGGACTGGCCGCCAGTGGTGTTGACAAAGTTTGGGTGTAAGATAAGTCAGGTAGGCAGCTAAATCGGCGAAATTGTATCCTTTTCCAGAACTCAAAGCTTCTAATAATGCTGCTGTGAAGAAACTGTGACCTAATTCGGTGCTTTCATGGGAAAATTCCTCAGGTTGACAGGAAATAATTGCCCCAATTTGCATTTTTTCAGCTAATTCGATGATTTCTTGACCTACGGGTGCATCTGCTTGAGTTCCAAAGGCGCGGTTAATATCAAATATCAATAAGATATTGAGTCCAGTACCTTGTAGACTGTGTATAAGCGATCGCACTTCTATCCCAGTTTCGGGAATTTGCTCAGGATTGCCAGCGACTGGCATTAAATAATCTTGTTCTTTGCAATTAACCCCATAGCCGCTAAAAAATAACCATAAATAGTCTTTTGGTTGCCAAGACGTTGCTGCTAGTTCTTCGAGCAACGAGAGAATATTTTCTTTTGAGGGATAGGAGGATCGTTTGCCAATGGGGGGTGAAGAATTGGTCATTAACAGGCATTTTTCAGGGAGAAAACCTGCTTGTGTGACTAGAAAGCCCTGAATTGCCTCAGCATCGGATTGAGCGCAACTGAGAGGTTGAAATGATTGATATTGATTAATGCCGATGACAATTGCCCAGTAATTTACCATACCGCTCTTTGTCGGTTGTTGTTTGCCTGAAATTGTTGTGAGCAGAGAGTTTTGAACGCAAAGCTAACTTATGTCTTATAGTTTAGTTAATTTTTGGCTATTGATCAAATTAGTTGTAGTTTATATAACATAAATAATCATAAAATATTTGCACTTGATGTCCATAATCGATCATTCAGGAGCTAAAAGTTTATGTTCAGGATTTCTAAGCAGCAAACATTTTCAGTTATCCGCTTTTTACTTATTGACCAAGTCGGTAAAAAAATGCGGATTATTCATGGTGGAACTTGGCTGTTATTAGCAATTCCTTTATGGTTAACCACGGAAGTAATCAATCCACGAATTGTCCAAGCTTACACGGCTAGAGTAGATTTACTGATGGACAGTTTACCAGAGGAAAGCTATGATACCTTGCTAAGAAGGGCAGAAGCTGCGGCTAGAGCCACAACTCAACGTAGCTTTGACCAAGATATTTTGGTAACAGAAGTATCTGTTATTATTTCAGCACAAAATCGGGGATCTACCGCACCTATTTTATCATTAGAGGTTAGTCGTCCTCAATGGCGGATCAGCCCAGATCCCCAAATTTGGACAACTTATTTCAAAACAGCCCGCGATTTACTATTGTTTGGTCAATAGACGGGAAACCCAACTCCATGGCTGCGGAAATCAAAAGTTAAAGATTGCCAGTCAAAAGTCAATTAATCGCTTAGAATAGGAAGGTTGTCAAGAATCACGATATACTGCTGTCATGGCTGTTCCTAAGAAGAAAACATCAAAATCTAAAAGAGATAAACGCCGCGCGACCTGGAGACATAAGGCTGCTGTGGAAGCGCAGAAAGCTATTTCCCTTGGTAAATCCATTTTGAGTGGCCGTTCTAAATTCGTTTATCCAACGACTGAAGAAGAAGAAACCGAAGAATCTTAAAAATAGAAGTTCAACAGGTAGAAGTATGGCTAAGTCCACACTTCCCTATCAGGAGTTAAGAATAAATTTATATTCATAACTACTGAGATTTGAATTTTCACAAATTACGAAGAACCCAAATGTATAGGGGTTTAGCTTTACTCGCTGGTGTAAATTTAAGCACTAGGGAGTAGAAGGACTCCTATAATACACTATACAATCAGTGACTCTCATGTAATTTCCTATAAACAATCAGAACATCATGCAAGATTAGCAGTAAACTCAACTAAAGCACTTTACAACTTTCTGTTTGACACAAAAGAATATCAAATAAGACCTCCTCTCCGTGACTGGAGCGCCTCTGCGTCAGCTAAATTAGCTTAATCAGTAACACCGAAAATATAATCAAAAAAAAAGAGGCCTTTTTAGACCCCTTTCAAAATCAAAATAAAATAATGTTTGATTTATAAAAATTAAGACAAACCAGTATTAGTACCTTGTTTACCAGTTGCTAATTCCACTTTAACAATTTTGCCACCCATTTTCATGATTCGTTGTTGTTCGCGGAACCAATTTTCATAGGGAACTAACTTAGTAAAGTAAGTGTTTTGTAATTCGCGTTGGGTGCGAGTACGAGATAGGCTAGGAACACAAGCAGTTACTTTAAATAAACGAGCCATTTTGCTTCAAATCTCCTGATATTGTTTGGGAAACTTTTTTATCTCAAATATCTTGAGTGAAAATCTTTAATTATTTTTTTCAAGACTGGAAATCAACCATCAAAACTAGACTGATAACACTTACAATCAATCAGCAAGAGAACCTTCTAGCAATCATGATTGATCTCCAGACTAACATACAAATCGCACCTAAATGACTAAGTGCAAACCTAAATCCTAGCTCAAGCCAGAAGAGATATAGTCGAAGTAAACGCCCATTTCTTTACCAGCGTCAGGACCTACCAAACTAGCGGTTACTTCCTTCATAGCTTGGATAGCTTGAACAGTAGAGCCTACGGGTACTCCCAAGGAATTGTAGGTTTCTTTCAAACCATTCAATACGCGCTCATCCAAAATGGAAGCATCACCAGCGAGCATAGCATAGGTAGCATAACGCAAGTAATAATCCAAGTCACGGATACAAGCTGCGTAACGACGGGTGGTGTACATATTACCACCAGGACGGGTAACATCAGAGTACAACAAAGACTTAGCTACAGCTTCTTTAACGATAGCAGCAGCATTAGCGCTGATGGTTCCTGCTGCACGAACGCGCAGTTCACCAGTAGCGAAGTAGCCTTTTAGTTTTTCGAGAGCAGAAGTATCAAGGTATTTACCTTGAACGTCTGAAGAATTGATAACGGAGGTAATTGCGTCTTGCATTGTTGTTTTTTCCTTATTTCCAACCTTATTGCAACAGTATCAGTTTGAGCCAAGAATATAGCTAAAACCTACTGCATTGCACCAACAACGTAGTCGAAGTAAGAACCAGCTTCACCAGCGTCTTCAGCAGACAATAGGGTAGCAGCAACGTTCTTCATAGCGGCAACGCCACCAGCAACTGCATCAATGGGAGTACCCAAAGACTTGTACATTTCCCGAACACCAACGATACCGATTTCTTCGATGGGGGTAACATCACCAGAAACGATTCCGTAGGTAACAAGACGGAGGTAGTAGTCTAAGTCACGCAAGCAAGTAGCTGTCATTTCTTGACCGTAAGCGTTACCACCGGGGGAAACAACATCAGGACGTTTTTGGAATAGTTGGTCGCCAGCTTGCTTAACAATGCGCTCGCGGTTTTCGGTCAATACTTGAGCGATGCGGAGACGTTGTGCGCCACCAGCAGCAAAACCTTTGATTCTATCTAATTCGCCGGGGCTGAGGTAGCGAGCTTCTGCATCAGCATTCACGATAGCTTTCGTGACGATACTCATTAATGGATTCCTCCAAAACTAATTGAACCAGGATTTGATTAAACTGGTACGACTTTATGCGGTTGATATTGAAGTCTAACATCTTGATTTACATTTATAGCCAGATTGACTGGATTTGGTGTAAACCAGGTGGAACACTCAATTACCTCCCGTAAAATATTCTCCAGTATTATGTTGAGCATTTATTACTGCTCTTAATATTTTGTAACACTTATTTTCAGATTTGCTCATTCATCAGGGAACAGGAAACAGGAAACAGGGAACAGGGAACGGGGAACAGAAAGATATTTATTAAACCTCTTACCTTCTTTTTACTATCACCTATTACCTATTACCTATTACCTATCACCTGTCACCTATCTGTTACTTGGCGCGACCGGTTAAAACAGAAGGAGACAAGCTAGACCAAGATTGTTTCACTAAGTCAGCTTCAGCCTGGACACTACCCAAGTAGTTACCTGCAGGTATTGAGGGATAGCGTTTGTAAGGAACAACATCTTCACCAAAGTAGCGAGCATACTCAGCGCTATTGACAATGGCCTCTACAGCCGCCCTTAACCCCTTATCAGCCAATAATTTGTTATATTGACGGATTTCACCTTGGGTGGCTGGTGCGCGTCCCAATAGGTGACGGAATAGGAATTCAATTACCTTAGTATTGGGATAAGGAGCGTAGAACCGTTTGCGATAGATTTCGCAACTGGCTAATTCTAGGACAAACTCACGCACGGTAATTTCACCATTACGTAATTTGCTATCTAAATCAGAACGGCGGAAATATTCAGGAACTTGACCGCTAAATACGTCCATGATTTGACAGTAAATAGCATTAATTACCTGATTGGTTTCTGGGGAATTTGTCCCGGTGGTAGCACGGTAAATCCGGGCTGGTTTGCGGCGGCTTGTACCGACACCAACTTCCACAGACTGGCCATGACCGTCATTGAAAGAACGACCCAATTCCATGAACAAAGGTTTAGTTTTGTCCATTTTCTTAGCTTCGGCTGCTAAATCAGCGATCGCTTTCCCAAGAATTGGTGTATTCTCAGTTTTAATCCGGGGCTTAACAGTTTCAAAACTAGGAACAACCAAATCATCATTTTGTTTGGTTAACTGGTTGTGAAGTTTCTCGGTATTGGGGAAGTTAGCAGCGGGTAAAGTGGGGAAGCGGCGGTAAGGAACAGTATCTTCACCGAAAGCTTGAGCATACTCAGGACTATTCACCATAGCGCGAATAAACGCCTTAATACCTTGAGTAGCTAAGATTTGATTATACTTACGAATTTCCCCTTGGTCAATGGGTGCACGTCCTAAGAAGTGCTTAGTACCCATCTCAATTACCTTAGTATTGGGATAAGGTGCATAAAACTCCTTAATGTAAAGACTGGAATAACCCACAGCCTCAATAAATTCCTTGACAGTAATTTCCCCATTACCCAATTGAGTTTCTAGAACAGTAAACTCATTTTTGAGGATAAAAGGCGCGATATCCCGTTCAAAAATTTGCCGATAAGCGCCACTAATTAAAGTGTGAACCGCAACCTTATCAACAGTATTAGCTATGAGCTTAAAGACCTTGGTTTGCTCACGCTGCTTAGTAACACCTTGGTTGATACGGAAATCAATATCTGGTTCAGTCCGCATTTCTGTGACTGCACCCAATTCCACAAAGCGAGGTGTTTCTTGTTTCTCAACATTCGCCAAATCTTCACGGATAGTACCAACACGCAGTTGACGTAAGGACACACCCGCAGGAGTTAGATAACGTTCGTAAGGAACTGTATCTTCATTAAATGTTTGACTGTATTCGTCAGTGTCAAGAATGGCATCAACAACCGCATAGAAGCCCTTCTTAGCAGCTAAGTCAAAATACTTATTGTTTTCTTCCCGACCGTAGGTAGGACGACCTAATAAGCGACGGTGAATGTACTCAATGGACTTACATACATACAAGGAAGTCCAGTATAGCTTACGGAATAAATCCGACTTCGCCAACATCCGCACAAACTCACGGACAGTAATTTCGCCATTTTCCAGCTTGATTTCTGCAACCTTCAGGCGTTGACCTTCGTAAACATCACGACCAAAAACTTGCAAGTAACAAGCCTTAATTACCGCTTGGGTAGAACTTTCCGAGAACTTAACACTTGCACCCTTGGCGGCTTTTTTACCAATAGTTCCAGGTAATTGGTCTAACTTGAACACCTTAGCACCCAAAGTACCAGGAGCTACACCTCGCGCCCCAGGATTACTCAATTGGTTATTAATACCAGGTCCTTGGTGAATCAAGATCCGACGGGTATCCTTACTAAAAGGTGCAGGGCTGCTGCTGGGGTTGCGGGTTTCTTTCGGGAAAATCGCCCCAAATTGAATTTCCAAGGGGTCATTACCAGAACCGTAGGGATGTTGGTCAGGTAATGGTTGTTCGTAAGCAGCAAAAGTTGTAATAAACTGAGGAACTTTTCGGAAAGGCGCGCTGTATTTAAACAGGTCTTGTTGTTGTCCCCAGTTGCGACATTCTTGAGCTTCTTGACCCAGACCCCGAATGTAGGGAACTGTTTCTTCGCCAAAGTAATCGCTGTATTCGGTAGAATCTACCAAAGCATCAACCAAACCCGCTAAACCTTTGAGAGAAACAATTGCAAAATATTTTTGCACTTCCTCACGACTACTTGGACCCCGTCCTAAAATGTGACGGAAAGCCAATTCAATCACCCGGCTATTAATAAAAGGCTGGTAAAACTGTTTTTGGTAAAGAGGAGATTTCGCAAGACGGCGAATAAACTCCCGCATAGAGATTTCGCAATTTTTAACTTTTGATTCCAAGTCAGAAATAGACAAGCTATAAGCACGGGTAATATCGCGCTCAAATACTTGACGATAGGCCGCTTTGATGGTTTCTGTCTTTTCGCTAGAAGACAAACCGGGCTTCATAACGTACTTGGGACGACGTTCTGCGGAAATAGCGTAAATTTGCGGCAGTTTTAACCCTTGTTGGTCGCCGGTAGGACGTTGACGGACTTGGGCGGAAGGTGTGGGGGCTTGGAATTCTGTCAGCAGTACATCCATATACTGAGTGACAATTTCTGTAGCTGCCGCATCTTTACGGAAATAAGATAGGGAGGCTGACTTGATTTCCTGTAAAGCGACAATAGTTGCTTCACCAGAACAGGCATTTTCAATAATTTCCCGTAAACCTCTGGTATTCACAGAGATAATATTCGGGTCGCCAGCGACAATCGCATAGGTAGCATAACGCAAGAACCAGGACAAGTCCCGTAAGCTCTTGGCCATGTTACCCGGACCATAACGAGCTACGTTAATGGGTCTAAAGCCTGGAGGTGTGGGTCCACCGGCAGAGGTATTGAAAATAGAACGCAGATTTTCAAAGAAACCACCACGACTTTCTACGTAAGTGATTGTTCCTAATTTCATGCCCTCTTGGACACTAGTACCAGCACCAACCATTGCCAATTCTCGTTCTTGGGGCTTTTCTAAGAAGGCCATTGGTGAACCACCAACGAAAATCCGGTTAGCCGCACGAGAAACGATAATTTCGGAATTGTCTGTCAAAATTTTGGCAATTTCTAACCGCTTGGCACCGGAGGCAAAATAACTGCCAAGTTCACTTAGTTCACCTCTTCCCAAAAAGCGGTCTTGTTGTTCCGCTTGGGAAATGGTGGAGACAGGTAAGGTTTGATATAGTTGCGGACGCGCAACTGAGCTTCCACCGCTTGCCTTAACACTCATGGGATTTGTAAAACTCCTATCATAATCGTTTATGTGTTAAGCCTGGATTATTTATTTTAAGGCTTGACATTTTTGCATATCTGTGAATATCACGCCGGAAAAATCTAGCTTAACCCAGTTCAATTTTTAGATTAGAACGTTTTGTGTTTACGCTGTTGGTTTATTAAGAAGTATGACGATTCTGTAATCTAAATTTGATATTCAAGAGGATAGATACTTCCATTTTCCTGGTGTGGATGTAGATTTTATCCCACATTTTGTACCCAAATGATTCTTAAATTTATTTTTAAAGACGGGAAATAGGTAACTATTGTAATTCCTATTACTCATTACCTATTACCCATTATTAGCCTAAATTGAGACAAGTAATATTAAGTAATTTAGTCAATTGTAATTTGTTGCGGTCCATTAGCTTTGTCATTTTTTGCCTCTGTACCCAGGGTGCTAGAACTATGACCACAACCACAACCTTTTTTATTTAGCCAACTTTTAACTGGGTCTTCGTTCAGGTTGAGTCGGAGGACACCGGAAACAAATCCACCCATAAATGAAACTGGATTCTGGGTAAATTCTCGAAATAAGGGGGACAATTCACTAATAAACATTACATTCTCCAAGTATTACTGTCAAAAATTATTAATTCTTCATTAATCTTAACAGATACTAGCTCAGAAGTAACTATAGGGATTTTAAATTAAGTAGATTAAAAGAATAAAACCGAACTTTGTAAAGAAACGTAAAATTGCCTTTTACCTCTTCCCTAAAATCTGCGGGGTGTGCTAGAAGCCTACCCCACGGATTTAAACTAAATATTACAGGCTGTTACAGAGATCTTATGATGTGGGTGGTTGTTCTGGGAACATACATTTGTCAGAGTCACAACCGCTAGGACCTGCTTCTGATAATTCTCCCAAATCATAACGACTTAGGGCACCACAGAAATCATCTGTTTTCCGTCGGGCTTTGACTTCTCGGGATAAGCGTTCATAAGTAGCTTTATCTATGGGTTCAAAGGGTAAACGAGGGAATGATTGTAAATCGTCAAACCGCGCTAACAACGCAGCGGAAATATATCCTTCATCATTTTGGATAGCTTCATAGATGCGTGTTCCCAGTAATTCAACCTCCTCCGAACGGAGTTCTAGGGTAGCTGAGGTGTTATGGGTGACATAATGATTCTGAACTTCCATGACAAAATCTAATTGCGCTAAGACGGAAAACTGAGATACATCAATAATATCAGCACCGGGTAAGTCAGCCCAAGATACAGCTACAGGGATTTCTACTAACCATTCTGTACACCGAGGATCAAAGGCATTATTAAGTAAGTTGCCATTTTCATCTTTGTCAGATTGGGAGGGGATAACGTTGTAACCATAGTCTATACAAGCTAGGGCCACAGGGTCATTTTTACGGAAGGTAATCCGACGGATGAATCTTTGGGACTTGGGCGGATGCCAACCAGGTGATGCTCCTGTTAAGAGGGATTTGGTCCCTGCTGGTTGGACTGTAGTACAACGGTTGGGGCGTTTAATCTGATGGCGATCGCAATATTCCCATATTACTTTATGAACTACATCTTTCCAGAAGTTGAGATATTTTTGCTCACGACTTTTAAAAATCAGTCCTTGGGGGGTTTCTGGTCTTCCTGCTTCCCACCAGCGTAACCAATCTGTACCAAAAGCATGAACAAAAAAGTCAAATAAACCGGTAAATGATACACCGACAATGGGATCTAATTCTCGGCTATATTGATAACGGGGTTCAATGAATTGATGATTTAACAGGGCGACGACGGAAAGCGCACCAGCGGTAAATGCCTCTTCTTGTTCTTTATAGTTGTCGGGGTCGAGTTGGTTTAAGTGTACCTCTGATAAGTTACAGTGGAAGTTGTTACCGATAATCTCACCACACGGGTTTAATCCAAACCTACCCATTCTATGTTCTAATTCATGATCACTGATTTCCGGGTAATTCCGCTGTATCCATTCTTCACTTTTACCTTGTTCATAAGCGCGTAGAAAATCTCTTTTGATTTCCGGTGTATTTAATAAATCAGCATTAGCTCTAGCAACTGCTTCACCAGCCCATTGAATTGCTCCCTCACCACTATAATATTGTTTTTGTACAGCAGCAATAGATTCTTCTAAAGTTGGTTTACGGTGAAATACTCTTGTATGGTTGGCCATTCGCAAAGAATCACGTTCTGGATCTATGCGCCAGTTACCTTCTGCGTCTTGTTGCCATAAGTTATCCTTGGCAGTTGCGCCTTGTTCGTCTTCAGAAATAAACTGTCTTATACCCGCGCTTCTTCGGATATTTCCAGCTACAATTGTTACAGCAGCTTCATCAATCAATAAACAGCATTCAACGGAGTTTAATTGTCTGCCTATTGCCTGATTGAGAATAGAGGCGCAACGCTGATATAATCCAGGTAACTTGACTGGGTTGGCCATACCGCCAAAACCTTTAAGTGTTTCCCTTGATTGACGAACATCGTTAATATCAACAATTACCTGTACTTCACTGGTAAAACGTTCATCCGTAGAAAGTTCTAAAAGAGTTTGATAGGATTTTACCCAACCTTCACGGCTGTCTCCAACGTGAATAGTAGCCGTGTTATCTCCTATAAGGATTTGTGTAAATTCACGACGCTGTTCTAGGGGTGTGCTACCAATTTCACCGCGAATGGTGACACTGAGAGGATTACGGATAGAGGGAAGTTGATTAATATACTCTGGTTCAATGATAGCGCCCGTGCCACAGCCCATCATCGCTAAGTCCATCATTAACCCGAAGGCTTTCCAGTCTACAAGGTTCGTGGAGGTGCAGTTATAAGCGCCGGAGAAGTTTTTGGGTTTGGTTAACCAATCTGTGCCGCCAACCCACATCCAGCGCCCACTGGGGAGAGATTTCATGTTCCGCTGCATCTTATCTAAAATGGTGGCTTCTTGACGGGTCAGTTTTCCCAGTTCTACTAAACCGCGTAATGTGCGATCGCATAATTGCTCCCATGTTTCTCTTAAACCTGCTTCTGTTCGACGGCTGTAGGTTCTAAAAAACACGGGATTGGCTGCTGGAGCGGATTCTGGAAAAGTCGCACCCTGGCGTTTGCGTTCAAGTTCTTGAACCATAAAAATGACGAAGTTCACATAAATTTTAAATTGTACCATTTGTAAACAAATTTTACTCGGCAAAGTCTAATATTATTTTTAGTATAAAATGTAACTTTAATTTGTAATTAATTATAAATCCATGTAAATAAAAATTACAACACTTCCTGGTGTTAGGAAGTACATACTTAGCGGGCAAGATGCCCGCACCACAAGATTTTGATGATTCAACTCAGTGGAAAACGCTGTATCCAAGGTTGAAAGTGAATATTTAACTACTTATCTAATGTATTTTTATTCATTTGTAACCAAATTTCTAAACTCACCAATAACCACAGTTTAACACCATATCTCCCCCAAATATCACCTTTAAAATCTAGCCAGTTTCGCAATATATCCTGATTAATATAAGCTGATATCTCACTATTTCTATTTAACAACAATTTCCGCGCTTTTCTTTGCCAATATTTTCTAAATCCCAATTGTACAGGGACCATCATCCCACTTTTAGGACGATGAATAATACTATCTGGTAAAATATCACTAACTGCTTTTTTTAAAACTGCTTTTTCTTCTACTCCTGAAAGTTTATATTCTGGAGGAATTTGCATACTTAATGCAACTATCCGCTGATCAAATAATGGTGATAAACCTTGTAAATCTACTGCTTGAGTTAAGTTATTCACTTTTGTTAAAATCTGATCCGCACCTTTAAATTTAATATTTAAAAACATTAATCTATTCAAATAATTGATATCGGTATTTAAATCATGATAAAATACAGATGATTCATTTTTTAAACTTTGCCAAATTTCTGGTTTTAAAAGTTGTGGTAAATCTAAAGCGCACTTTTGAAAAGAGGTTAAATAAGCTTGTAATGAATCTTGATTATTAATAGAACCATATAAACTATTAATTAACATTGGTTGATTTTTTGGACCACCAAAACAAGGATCTCCCCCTTCTCCATTAAGAGTAATTTGGACATTTTCTCGCGCTATTCTTCCTATTAATAAGTTGGGAACTGTCAAAGGATCACCAATAGGATCATCTAAATAAGCCATGGTTTCTCGCAAATGTTCCCACATATCCCGAAAGCTAATTTCTAAAATGTGCTGTTGGGTTTGACAATGTTGAGAAACTAAATTAGAAAATTCTAATTCGTTCGCAGTTTCTGCACCAAAATGAATAGAATAAGTATGAATTGGTGCAGAATGTAATTTTGCTGCTAGTGCGGTAATACTACTAGAATCTAAACCCCCAGATAGAAAAATACCAATTGGTTGATTTTCGGGTAAATATTCTTTAACAACTTGTTCAAGTAAAAAACGCAGGTTTTCACTATACCATTCTAAAGGTTGATTTGTGTCTATAATTTGTTCTTTTAATTGCCAATAATCATCAACTTTGTGAGATGGTATTTTTAGAAAACTACCAGGACGAATTTCTTTGATATCTTGCCAAAGTGTTCTTTCTCCAGGTACAAATGCACAACAAAGATAATCCCGTAATGCAACTAAATCTAAATTATTGGAACGATAAGGTGTTAAAGTTCTTAATTTTGGGGCTATCCAATAAGTTAAACCTGTGGTAGTATAATATAAGGTGCGACCACCAATAGCATCTCTAATTAAATATAATTCTTGTTTTTCACAGTCCCAAACTACTAAACCAAATATTCCTAGTAAGAGATTTAGACATTCAGAATTGTATTTTTCCCAAAGTTGTGCAACTATTTTTTGATCACTGCAAGTATGATTAATTTTAATTCCTAATTTTTGCAGTAATTCCCCTCGGTTACTTAACCAAATATCTCCAACTATTACAAATCTTTTACTGTCACTAATTGCAAGTTTATCTAATTCAGAAATAACTGTAAATTGCTGATCTTGCCAAATTATATCACTGGTCAAATTATCTATTTTTCCGTAAGCTACACACCAACTAGAGTTAAATTTGATATTTTCTGAAGCAGACTGAGAATTTTTAAAGAAATTAAATAGCATTGGTTTTAGTAATTTAAAATTGATAATTGACAACTAAAAAATTATCAATTATCAATTATTAATTAAGATCTAAGCAGCAAAATTTGCAGCGACAAAATCCCAGTTCACCAAATTATCTAGGAAATTTTTGATAAATCCAGGACGAGCATTTTTGAAATCAATGTAATATGCGTGTTCCCAAACGTCAATGGTCAAAAGTGCTTTTTTACCATGAGCGAGGGGGTTTTCAGCGTTTGGTGTTTTCATGATTTTTAGTGTACCATGATCATCAACCAACCAAGCCCAACCACTACCGAATTGAGTAGCAGCAGCGGTGGAAAATTCTTCTTTGAATTTGTCAAAGCTACCAAAATCCTGTGCAATTTTAGCAGCTAATTCGCCTGTAGGAGCGCCACCACCGGCTGGTTTTAAGCAATTCCAGAAGAAAGAGTGATTCCAAACTTGAGCCGCGTTGTTGAAGATTCCAGCTTTAGCAGAGTCACCAAAAGCAATTTTAATTACTTCTTCCAAAGACTTGTGAGCTAATTCTGTACCATCAACCAGCTTGTTCAAATTATCTACATAAGCTTTATGATGTTTACCATAATGATACTCAAAGGTTTCAGCTTTCATGCCGTAAGACTCTAAAGCGTCAGAAGCAAAAGGTAACGGGGGTTGTGTAAATGCCATGTTATGAAATCCTCTCTTTACTGTTGTCTTGTTAAAAGCTATGAAAGAAGCTTCGGAAATTACAGGTTTTGTATGGTCTTGTTTTATATCCTCAAGGTCGGCACATAAAACTTAACATTGTTATTCTACTACTAAAGTGAAAATTTCCACGAATTAGCGAGAATTTACTTTTATTTTCTGAATTGTTGCACCAAAGTGTTATACAAAGTGCTGTAAATGAGCCGCAAACCCTTGTAGACTGGTAAAAATCCCTCCTTTTTAGTTCCTATTGCCGGTTTCATGTACATTTCGGTTCAAGGTCTCATAAATACTAGATAGTAATTTTTCTAACACTATTGCTCTAAATTCTTCATTATTCATGACCTCCATAAATATTTTTTCATTCCCGTCCATACGTTCAATAAAGAGGTTTTCTAGATGCTTTTCTAGTACAGGAGCAAAGTTTTCTTTAGTGTTGACTTGAGCAGCTTTTTTGATAGAATCATTAGCGATCGCTGTTGCAGTAATTTGTTCAAAAAACAGTTGATCTGCTAAGGTAAAATCTGTACTAAATCTTTCATTTAAAGAATTAATCAGTTGAGATAGAGGAACTTCCTGATCTAGTTGACGAGTTCCCACTGCTGTAGCACCTATTAACCCTTCCGCTGTACCTTCCTGTAAATTAATCTTACCTGCGCTGATTTTTTCCAAGCGATAAAATTTTAGTTCGATATCCCCAGATAAATCAATTCTGTTTACATCTTTAATTTTAGGTAATTTCTTAACTAAAAATCGTCCATAGGCATAAAGTTTTTCTAATTCTGAATCTTGATAAGGAATAATCTGAGCTAGGAATAAATAAAGATTACGGAAGCTGGTTAATTGATTTTTAAATTGTTCTTTTTCAGAGTCTATAAGTTGTTGATATTTGTCCACAATTGGATCTAATAAACTATTTAATTTTTGATGTTCTTTTCCCGTCAAAGAAGTTTTAGGACGAAACCAAATTTCACACCACTGGTTAACATCTTTTTGGCTAAAAAGTTGCCATTCATAAAGTTGATAAGATAAATCATTTAATTGTTGTGGATCTGCATTTTCACCAATAGGAGTTTCCTCATAGTAGGGTTTAAAGGCTTTGTAAATGTCCTCTGGTTTATTCACAAAATCTAATATAAAGGTGTCGTCTTTCCCTGTGGTGGTGCGATTGAGTCGTGATAAAGTTTGCACTGCTTGGACTCCATCTAGCCTTTTATCCACAAACATGGTATGTAATAAAGGTTGGTCAAATCCGGTTTGAAATTTGTTAGCAACTAACAAAACTTGATAAGTCTCACTTTCAAATTTTTCGGGAATTTCTGATGTTTTGATCCCGTTCATATTCTCTTCTGTAAAAGTTTGATCTGGAAATTCATCAAGGTTAATAGAACCAGAAAAAGCTACTAAAGATTTGATATCCCTATAACCTTTTTCTTGAATATATTTATCAAAAGCTAATTTATATTTAACAGCGTGTTCACGGGAACGGGTAACAACCATTGCTTTAGCTCTTCCGCCGATTTTATGGCGGGTATGGTTGCGGAAATGTTCTATAATAATTTCTACTTTTTGAGTGATATTATGAGGGTGCAGTTCAATAAAACGAGCAATAGCCTTGGCCGTTTGTCGACGTGGTAAAGTTGGATCATCTTCGGAGGTGCGGACTAATTCAAAATATCGTTCATAGCAGGTATAATTAGCTAAAACGTCTTTAATATATCCCTCTTCAATGGCTTGACGCATGGTGTAAAGATGAAAGGGAGATTGACCATTTTCTCCCGGTTCATCAAATAGGAGTAAAGTCCTATATTTAGGAGTAGCAGTAAAGGCAAAATAACTCAGATTTGGTTGTTTACTGCGGGTAATTTGGTCTTTTAATAGTTGTTGTTTAGCCTCATCACTAATATCCCCTTCCTCAAATTCATCCTCTAAAAGTTGAGCCGCAATGACAGATTCAATACCATCTTTATTGAGGATTTTTCGCAATTCTGCGGCTGTTTCTCCACTTTGCGAGCTATGGGCTTCATCAACAATAATGGCAAAGCGTTTATCTTTGGTATTAATATTAATAGTTTTCCCTTTTTTAGCCAAGGTTTCAATAGCTCTAGTAATAAAAGGGAATTTCTGAATAGTAGAAATTATAATTGGTACACCATCATTTAAAGCTTTAGCTAGTTGTTGAGTATTTTCATCTATTTTTTGCACAACTCCCGCTTTATGTTCAAATTGATAAATAGTATTTTGCAGTTGTTGATCTAATACGGTTCTATCTGTAATCACAACAACGGTATGAAATATTTTTTCATTTTGGTGATCATGAAGATTGGCTAATCGATGTGCTAACCAAGCGATAGAATTAGACTTTCCTGAACCTGCGGAATGTTGGATTAAATAATTATGTCCGGCTTTATTTTCTTGACTATGCTTAATAAGTTTACGCACTACATTAAGTTGATGATAACGAGGGAAAATTAGGGTTTCTTTTTTCTGATATTTAATGCCTGTATCTGTGATAATTTTGATTTCTTTAACGTCAAGATGCAGAAAACGCGCCACTATATCTAATAGGCTATCTTTTTGTAAAACTTCTAGCCACAGATAACTAGTGCGATATTCTCCATGATTACCAATGGGATTTCCAGCGCCGTGATTATGTCCTTTATTGAAGGGGAGAAAATAGGTATTTTCTTTAGCTAGTTTAGTCGTCATCCAAACTTGTTCACTATCTACCGCGAAATGGACTAAGCACCGTTGTTTAAAGGTAAATAGGGGATCTTTGGGGTCTCTGTCGGTTTGATATTGATAAATGGCTTTTTGGTAGGTTGACCCGGAAAGAGGGTTTTTTAGTTCAATACTGGCTATGGGTAAACCGTTGATACTCAGGAGAATATCAGGAATACCCCCGGTTTTAATGGTAACTTGGCGGGTAACAGTGAGGTGATTTTTCTGGTACAGTTTCAAGGTTTCCGGGTTCATGGTCGTGTTAGGTTGAAAATAGACTATTTTAAAGGTTTTACCATAACACTTGAAACCGTGACGGAGGACATCTAATATCCCCCGGCTTTTGAGTTCTTTGGTGAGGCTATCTATGATGATTTTTTCGGATTCATTGGCGCTGGCTTTGACTAAATATTTCCATGCTTCTGGTTGAGTTTGTTGGATGAAATTAATGATTTCCGTGGGGAAAAGAGCGGTTTCTGGGTCGTAGTTTTTGGCGTTACCTTGTTCGTAGCCACTGAGTTGCAGGAGTTCTTTTTCTATGATGTTTTCAAATTCGTGTTCTGTGTGCATTTTATTAATTGGGGTTGAGCCAGTTTTCTACTTTTAAATTAGGAATGCGAGAAAATTCACGAACATTGGCGGTAACGACAGTTAGATTTAATGTCAACGCATGGACAGCAATTAATAAGTCATTACTACCAATGGGAGTTCCTTGACGTTCTAAATGTGTACGCATTATAGCATAATTATGATCTACATCTGCCATTAATGGTAATATAGGAATCATGTTAAAAGCTAGTTCAATTCGTTTTTTTAATCGGAATGAATTGCTTTTTTCTGCGCCAAATCGTAATTCACAAGCTACAATGATACTGGTACAAATTTTTTCTTCACCCACTTTTTGAATTTGAGAAAAAATTCTCCCTGTTGGGTGTTTGACAAAATCAGAGAGTATATTGGTGTCGAGCAAGTATGAATAAGACATTTTTACAATTCAATATCATCTAAGGGTAATAATCCTTCATCAATATCGGGGAAATCTTCTTCTATGTCATCTAAGGTGGAAAAAGTTTCCAGGAGAGATTTTTTCTTGTAGGGTTCTATGATGAGTTTTCCGTTATCTTCTCGGATAATTACTTCTGTTGTTGATAGAGTTAATTCTGGAGGGATGGTTAAGGTTTGGGTGTTTCCTGTTTGAATAAGCTTAATGTGATATTCTGTACTCATTGTGATTATCCTTTTTGGGGTTGTGGTTTCTGGGGTGAGGGTATAGCAATTTGGCTTACATCTATTTTACCTGTTACCGCGTTGGTAATTAGGGAGGTGCGATATTCTTTTAATAGTTCTATGGCTTGTTTGATTTTAGCTTTTTGTTGGTCAATTTGGGTTGTTTTTTGGTCTAAATATTGAGATATTAATTTTTGCTCTTTTATAGGAGGAAGACAGATAATCGTATTACCCAATTCTTCTGCATTCAAATGAGGCTGGGCTGCTCTACTTTTTGCCAAATATATTTGACCTTCTAAAATATGTTTACTCAATAAATTTAAAGCAATATATTTTGAGTAAGCTTTAGTAGGAGTTAAAACCATATCGTAACCAGCAATTGCTCCAGCCCATTCATCTGGTACAATGGCAGAATCTCCTGTATAAGCTCCACTTCTTACAACTAGAATATCACCTACTTTAAGCTCTGGATTTCTTGACCAAGGAACTTTATCAGGATTTACTCTTTGTACTTTAGAACCATCAATTATTCCTCTATAAATATCTGTTGCTCTAATAATTGGTAAACCATCATCCAATTGTTCAGGAGGTTCACCCAATCCATATTTAATATCACCAATAAATTTAATTCTTATAGATTTCCAATGTTTCGGAATATCACCAAGCCACTCAATACCAGAATCTTTTATTGGTACGCTTGAATCTAGTCCTTTAGTGACAGCGTGACTGATAATTGCGGTGCGTTTTTCGTCGAGTTTTTCAATGAGGGTTTCTTTCTTTTTGATGAGTTCGTCTATTTGTTTGGTTTTATAGTCGAGAAATTGAGCGATCTTTTCTTGTTCGTCTAGTGGGGGGAAACCTAAATATAAAACTCCTAAAAATGCGCCTGAAAGCTGTTGTTGTGCTGTCCCATAAGAATAAAAATCTAATTGCTTTGACCATAATAGAGACATCGAAATATATTTCAAAAACTCAGCAAATATGTTTATTGGTCTAACAATTATCATTTGTGCATTAATAAATGCTGTTTGATACGGAACATTAGAAAACAACGCTGTTTGTCCAATAGTTCCACGCATAGTTACAACTAAGTCATTCTTAATTAATTTTCCCCGACTAAGAGATTCAAATTTTTCTAAAGTAATAAATTTTGTTTTTGAAGAAAAATTGAAAGCATTAGATTTAATATTGTCAGTGCTTAAAAAGGGGATTCCATCATCCTCTAAATCATTCTCATTAGGATAATTTTTTCCTCTGTCTCCGTCTATTAGTTTTGTTATTTGTTTTAATCGTTTAACTTCCCAATGCTCAGGAATATCACCCAACCACACAACACCAGAATCTTTATACTTTTGATAACCCTGATAATTACCCATTATTCCCCTTCCTTTTCCTGTGCTAAAAGTAAAATCTTGTCATATAAAAGCGGAGAAATCCAAAAAGTAGAATTTTCAATCAACTTATTCATCAAAGGCTTAACAGCCACAACAAAACCCCTTGTTTTCCCTTCTAATAAAACTCCTAATAATCCAGTAATTCTAATTCCTAACCGTTGTGCTTCAGCCCTTCCCCTGCGTTCATCAATTAATAATAAATCAGTCTTTAACTCCAATGCCAAAATAATAGCCTCCGACTCCCCATTATCTAACTTAGCTTGTTGTTTTAATTCATATACTTTATTTTTATCTTTCACAGTTTTAACCTCTAAGAAAGGAGATTTTTCTGCTTGTAGTTCACTTAAAAATAGGGGATGACACCTTGATAATTCTTCATAAACTGCTTGAGGAATAATCACCTTTTCATAAAGTGCCTGTAACAGAAAAATATGTTCAATACTAATTAAATTAGTAATCACAGAAGTATCACTAATAATCACAATCTTCCCAACTCCTGTAAATTCTGTAAATCAATCTCAAAATCCTCCAAATCATAACGATATAAAGGTATTTTCCGCGCCTTCAGTAAATCCCGAAAAGCATCAGATTCCATTTGTGCCATTTTAGCTGCATAATCAAAAGTTAATCGCCCCGACTCAAATAAATGTAATGCAATCTCCTGTAAAAATTCCGTAGGGGTTAACTGGGAAGCGTCTAAAAATTCATCTAAAATTACTAACGACATTACCAAAAGCTCCTAACTCTATATTTTTATTTTAGCTGTTCAGATCCCCGACTTCTTCTTAGAAATTCCTAGATCATTTTCCTTAAACTCAATATCAGCACAAGCACCATATAAATTAAGTATCCCCTGAGAATGAAGCATATTTTTTTGCTTTAAAAATTCCTGGAAATCAGTGTCAGAAAAAAAGTTGAGCATATCTTTCATCTCATCAAAATCAATCAAGCCATCTTTAAAAGCATCTAATACAAGATTAGCCAAGATTTTTTGGGATAAATTACCCCATTAATCAGGTATTTTATCTGTTAAATTATCTGGTAAATCAATTGTAATTTGCATAATTTGAAAACCTCCTAACTCTATATTTCTATTTTAGTCCTTAAACTACTTCCGCTAACATCGCCATAATATCCGATTCTAAGGCCTTAATATCATCCTCAATTACATCCAAACCACGGGGAGGCTGATATACATAAAAATGACGATTTAAGGGAATTTCATAACCTACTTTAGTCTTATCAAAATCAATCCAAGCATCTGGAACATGGGGTAAAACTTCCTTTTTAAAATACTCCTCACAATGCTCTTTTACTAACTTAACTAACTCATTTACACTCCCATCT
Source organism: Aphanizomenon flos-aquae FACHB-1287 (assembly GCF_014698755.1). GTDB lineage: Bacteria > Cyanobacteriota > Cyanobacteriia > Cyanobacteriales > Nostocaceae > Dolichospermum > Dolichospermum flosaquae. The sequence continues at coordinate 87,671 of NZ_JACJTO010000013.1, forward strand.
TTACCATAATCTAAAGGTAAAGGTAAAGCAATATCATTTGGTAAAGAGACAATTTCCGTATCTCGCAAATTACTATCTGGTTCAGGATTCCCCTTACTATCTCTACAAATTTCCGCTTCTGGATCTGCTGTTCCCAAAGCTGATAAAATTGCTTTTTTAATAGGTGCTTTTAAATTTAAACCTGCTTTTTTTAAAACCTGATTTAAATCTTTTTCAAACTTATCACGGAATAGATAAAGTTTATTTGTATCTATTTTCTGTAAAGCTTCAATAATCTGAGTTTGGAGATTTTCACCCTCTAAAATTTCTAATTGTTGTACCTTTTCATCTTTCCGCTTTTTAGTAGTAGCTAAATTTTGAAAAGCTGTTTGTTCCCAAAGTAAAGCTAACCGCTCTTTACTAACTTGAAAATTTAATCTTAATGGACGTTCTACGGTAATCTTTAAAAAACCAAAATCCCGATTATCAAAGATTTTAGAACAAATCGGCTTTTCTATTTTACCATCATTTTTAATTTCACTAATACCATTATGTTGAAAATCCCCATACAGTCGCACCAGTTCGGTAATATGTTCAGATGATAATTCATTACGCTTATTACCTAAACTCTTTTTCATTTTTGAATAATGATGAGTACCATCAATAAGCTGCACTTTCCCCCGACGATTTGACCTTTTTTTATTGGTGACTAACCAAATATAAGTGAAAATTCCCGTATTATAAAACATCTGGTCAGGTAAAGCAATTACCGCATCTAACCAATCATTTTCAATTATCCACCGCCGAATATTACTTTCACCGCTTCCTGCGTCTCCTGTGAACAATGGAGAACCATTAAATACTATCGCAATTCGTGAACCATCACCGCCATTTTCTGAAGGTTGCATTTTTGAGATCTTGTGTTGAAGAAACAACAATGAACCATCATTAATGCGTGGTAAACCTGCGCCAAAACGTCCTTTAAATCCTAAATTTTTATGCTCATCTTCAATAAAATCTTGTTCCGGTTTCCACTCCACACCAAAGGGAGGATTAGCCAACATATAATGAAATTTTTTATCAGAATGTCCGTCATGGGGTACGAAATTATTACTTTTATTTTTGGCGTTTTTTACTCCTAATGTGTCACCATAAATAATATTGTCTATGGGTTCATCTTTAATCAATAAATCAGAACAACAAATAGCATAGGATTCGGGGTTATATTCTTGCCCAAATAGCCCTAAATTCGCTTCTGGGTTTTGGTTTTTAATATATTCTTCTGCTACTGATAACATCCCTCCTGTACCGGCTGTGGGGTCATAAACTGAGCGATAAATACCTGATTTAAAAACATCGGTTTCTTCACAGAAAACTAAATTTACCATCAAGCGAATTACTTCACGAGGTGTAAAATGATCTCCCGCTTCTTCGTTGGCTTGTTCATTAAATTTTCTCACCAATTCTTCAAATAGATAACCCATTTGGAGGTTAGAAAGTTTAGAAGGAGATAAATCTATTTCTGGGTTACAAAAATCTTTAATAATCAGATATAAGCGATTACTTTCATCAAGTTTTTGAATCTCGCTTTTAAAATCGAACTTTTCAAAAATATCCCTGGCTTTAGGTGAAAAACCATGTATATAATCAATTAAATTACTAGCAATATTATCAGCATCATCTAATAATTTTTGAAATGTGAATCGACTGGTGTTATATAAAAATTGTTTACGTTCTCCCCCAATTGCGACTTTAGAAATAGCTTTTTCAAAGGCCTCACCCTTTAATTTCATGGCTTCATATTTGGCTTTAGCTTCTATCACAGCTTGTTTATTTGGTTCTAAAACAGCATCTAACCGCCGCAACACAATTAAGGGCAACATCACCCGACGATATTGAGGCGGGCGGTAGGGTCCCCGGAGTTTATCAGCAATAGCCCAAATAAAACCAATTAAATCTTGATGATGAGAATTTTCTGTAATTGTTGCCATATTTATGGGATTTGTATTATAGTTACTTTCCCAGTTTTTGATTAAATTTGCAATGGTGAGTAAATTACCCACCATAATTGTAATTAATCAGAGAGCCGCTGATAATGGTTAATAATTTGTGCAGCTACTTCAGAAGCTGTTAAACCATCAGTTTCGACCTCAATAGCATCAGCAGCTTTTTGTAAAGGGGAAATCTTGCGTGTGCTATCTTTTAAGTCGCGTTCAGCAATATCCCGTTCTAGCTGTTCTAAGCTAACTTGGTTTTGATTTCGCGCTTGAAAGTCTTGATGACGACGACGGGCCCGTTCACCCACGGAAGCAGTTAAAAATATTTTAACCTCTGCATCTGGGAAAACATGAGTCCCAATGTCTCTACCTTCCGCTACTAAACCCCCCCGTTGTCCCCAACTCTGTTGTTGTTGGACTAATGCTTGTCTAACAGCACTTTGAGCAGCGATCGCTGATACTAGAGATGTTACCTCAACTGTGCGAATTTTTTCAGTGACATCTATATCATTAATCTGGACTTTTACGGGAGATTGCAGACTTTGACCAGGAGTGAGTTCAATTTTACACCGCGTCGCCAATTCAGCAACAGCACAATCATCATCAATAGCAATCCCCTGTTCCAGCACTAACCAAGCGATCGCCCGGTACATAGCACCTGTATCTAAATAAACCAAACCTAAATGATTTGCCACTTGACGAGCAACCGTAGATTTACCAGCACCCGCGGGACCATCAATAGCGATAATTGGTTCGCGTATTTGGTCTTTGTCGCGCAAAATCGTATTGTCAATTAACCGTGTAGAACCAAGACGAGCAGCGATCGCCAACATTCCTTCATTCTCAACTTTTTCTAAAAACATCAACGTAGTCGGTTCCACCAATTCAACATATTCCAAGCTGATAGCCCTAACTTTTGCGATTTCTTCCCGAACCAATGCTATTAGTTCACTACTGTGACGAACGCCAGCTTTAAACGCCGCTTCAGCTTGCCGTAAACCTTTAAATAACACTGTTGCTTGCTCCTTTTCTGTAGCCGTCAAATACTGATTACGAGAACTTAAAGCCAAGCCAGACACCTCCCGCACCGTGGGACAAACAACAATTCCTACTGGCAAATTTAAATCAGCTACTAAGCGTTTAATAATTGCCAGTTGTTGGCCATCCTTTTGTCCAAAATAAGCCCGGTCAGGTTGTACTAAATTCAAAAGTTTAGTAACAATAGTTGCCACACCAGCAAAATGACCTGGACGACAATTACCACACAAACCAGATATCATATCAGACGGAGGGACAACTTGTGTCATCTGAGTTTCTGCTATATTCTTACTAGGGATACCAATTTCCTCCGGAGTTGGGGCAAAAATCACATCTACCCCAGCTTGTTCACAAAATTGTCTGTCCTGTTCTAGAGTGCGGGGATAGCGTTGATAGTCCTCATTCGGTCCAAATTGCAAAGGATTGACAAAAATACTCACAATTACCGTCAAATTTTCTTGTTTAGCCCGTTTAATTAAACTTAAATGACCTTGATGTAAATTCCCCATAGTGGGAACTAAACCCACCACTGTAGGATACCAACTGGTTTGTTCATCATCATCTGGTGGCTTAATATGGCTTTGCCAGCGACGGCGATTTAAATAGCAGCGTAAGGCTACAACATTTGTCAGCACACGCACAAAATACCCCTAGTTCATTTCTATCTTTTCCCCCGTTAGTGTATATCTGATAGGGGAGGGAGAAGATAAATTAACCAGGGGAATTTAGGGGAATTTAATAGTAGAAAGCGAAAGGAGAATTTGAACCAGTTATCTTCCTAAAACCTCAAGATTGACCGGAGCAACACCGCTGCGGATCATACCTAATATTCGAGCAGCACCAGCGGAGAGGTCAACAATTCGCCCCCGGATGTAGGGACCCCTATCATTGATTCGCACGACGACAGAACGACCATTACGGGTATTAGTGACACGGATTTTTGTCCCTAGAGGTAAGGTACGATGGGCGGCAGTTAATCCTTCAGGATTATATCTTTCACCACTGGCGGTTTTATTGCCAGAGCCATCATAACCGTACCAAGAGGCCATACCCCGAAAATTGAGCTTGATATTACCTAAGGAAATCTGTCGCCCTCGTTTTAGCCCAGATCCTGATTTACGTACTGGTAGGTTAGCAATTTCTCCAATAGGAGACGCGTTACCCATCAGTCTTCGCAGTCTATTAGTTACTTGTAAGGCATCTTTGGCAAGATTAGTGGCTGGTGCCACGTTGTCACTATCGCTAGTATCTGCTAATCTCGTACTTGCATTGACTTCTACCAGTTCTTGACCGTCAATGGTAATGGTGTAGCGATCTACTGACGGTTGTTGACCTAAGAAGCCTTTTTTATTGGCTTTATTGTTAATTACGGAATTATCCGGTGTTTTCCAACTGACAGTAATCTTGCTTGCATCTACATTATTCTCGACTAGTTCGTTAATTCTAGCGGCTATAACACTAGCTTTCTGAACTGGGTCATTGTTAATTGTACTAACTTGTTTGTTAAAATCAACTTGATTGACAGTATTGCTAAAACTGGCAACTTTTGACTGGTTGGTAGTAGTATCAGTATGAGAATTGAGATTCTCACCACTGCCAATTACTCCAACTTTGGTTTCGTTGTTAGTAACTGGGGTAGAACCCAGGAAGGTAAGAACAGGAATATCCCGAACATAAAGAGTGGCTGCTTGTAAACCTTTAATACTGTGAGGGTAAATGCTGGCAGTCACAGGATTTGAGGTTGGGTTCTCTGTTGGGGATTGGTACTCTCCTACTTTAATGGCATCATGGGAAGATGATGCTTGACCAGTTGGGGAACTTTCTTGACTGGGTTGAGCTTGACCAATGGAGGGCAGACCCAAAACAGCTAGAAGTACGGCAACTGTAGTCCACAAATGTCTTTGATTCATGCGTCCGATTTTTAAAGCGACTTTAGAACTTAAGTTTTTTGATTAGCTGGTTTTTTCACTGTTGAACAGTGATTCTCCCTGGAAATTTGAACTGGTTCGACTTTCACTTTTTATTTTGTAACTCGAATACATTAACATGAATTTTGAGGCTTGGGGATCAGGGTTTTAGCGTAAGTCTGAATCAACTAGCAAGATTTTCTGCCAGCTTTGAGCTTGCAAACCGTTATTAATTCAGGATTTTGGCTATGTAACGTTTTTTTTCAGATTTTCTGATTTTCTTGTGGAAACTTAATCTTGGGCACTCGCCTAATTTAAACATTACTATCTAATATTGATTCTCAGTATTCGCAAATCATGAGGTATTAAAAAATTTATAATGTTTATCTGGATTCGGATGGAATTTTACTGGTCTTAGTTGCTATCATCTACGCAAAAACAACCTATGAAAAGGTGAGATTATCAAAATACTGGCGTTGATTTTACTTAATATATGAGTTTCTGTCTATATTTTAGATAAGTAAATATATTTAAGTAGTTAAAATAATTAGTAGTAATAATTACAGCTAAATTGAGGTAATAAAAGTGATTTAGCTCCAGTCAGTATTTATTCTTATCCCCAAATAAATGATTAATGAGACAATAATTAGGGGTGGTAAGCGCGTATGCACAAATACAAAAAGTATAATACATTACTTTTGATTTAACAATTACCGTAATATTACTAGTAATAAATTTTGTATCAATCAATTAGACTCATGTTTAACTAGAAAATCCATAAATATTGCCAATAGCACTTTTAAGCATTATTGAAAAAGAATATTCCCGGTATAAATCTCCTAAAAATTGTTGTCATGGTAATAATTAATTGGTTTTAGCGATTTTACAAAAAAGGGAACAGGAAACAGACAATTTTTGTAAAATCTACTCAGATACCCAACTTCTTGAAGAAGTCAGATATCTTATTTTTCCATTTATAACTTCTGCAATAATTCCTGAGTCAACTGGGTAAATGCCTTAGAACCGGCTGTATTTGGATTAAGTAAAGAAACAGGCATAAAACTATCTACAGCTTTAGCAACATTAACATCAATGGGAATTTGAGCTTTACAGATTTTATCTACGCCAAAATCTTCGACAACTCGGTGCATTACTTGTTTGTAATATCTGCCATTGAGAAGATTTACATTGGACATACTAAAAACAATTCCCAGCATTTTAATATCTATTTTCGCTTCTTGTTCATGACCTTCTTTTAATTGGGAAATGCGCCTTTCTAAAAGTTGAATTCCTACCACAGATAATGGTTCTGGTCTAGCAGGAAGAATGTAGAAATCGCTTGTAGCTAAAGCACTACGAGTCATAAGATTATAACCGGGAGCGCAATCTAAAAGAATAAAGTCATATTGATCACGTACGGGTTTTAAAATATCTCTAATTAGGACTCTTTCAAAACGATTCCAGATAGTTTCAAAGTCCTGTTCACCCAATGCTATAGATTGATTATGCAGCATTTCAGAAACCACAAATTCATCATATAAATCTATGTCTCCCGGTAATAAATTTAATCCAGGAAGATTACAAACTTGAGGTTGAATAATGTCATAAATTGTAAATTTTGCTTCTGGTCTGGGGTTGATAAGTTGATCTAGTAAATATCTCAATGTCTTTTTTTGTTTACGACGTTTAGTAAAATCTAGTGGTGACATTAAACTCAGTGTCGCACTAATTTGACTATCTAAATCTAAAACCAAGACCTTTTTTCCGTGATTTTTGGCTAAACAAGTGGCCATATTCACGGTAATGGTGGTTTTACCGACTCCACCTTTCATGTTTGCGGTTGCAATTACATATCCCATTTTTATTCCTCTACTGACGCTTTCCCATTAAGGTAGCGTTCATATTATCTAATAGATTTTAACTTTGGTGATGGTACTCAAACCCCAAACTTCTCCAAGAAATCGGGGGTCTTGTTAGGATAGTTTAATATTTTGTGCCAATAAACTCTGAAGACGTTGTAAATGCGGACCAACTTGGTAAACTAAATCCCCTTTTCCTATTAAATAAGCTGCTACGGTTGATGTTCCACCTAAGATGATTTTTGAATCTGCTTCGCTTTTGGTACTGAGTGCGACCCTTCCAGGTAGGTTAGTACGAATAATTGGGGTGACAATACTCGCTTCTGGACGTTGGGTAGAAATAATCAAATGAATACCTGCGGCTCTTGCCATCGCGCCTAAACGTTTGATACTTTGTTCTAAGATGTTGCGGACCTCTTTCTCTGCCATAAAATCGGCATATTCATCAAAAATACAAACAATGCGCGGTAACATTGGGGAGGAACGTTGATTATAAACTGTTAAATCTGCACATTTAGCTTTTTCAAATTTTTGATAACGAGATTCCATTTCTGCTACTAGTTCTTGCATTAATTCTACAGCGCGATCGCTATCTTTGACAACTGGTGCATATAACGACGACATTTGTTCAAATTCGGGAAATGTTACCCGCTTAGGATCAACTAAAGCAATTTTTAAATGTTGGGGAGAATGACGATAGATTAAACTGAGAAGAAGCGATCGCAAAAATTCACTTTTTCCGCTTCCTGTTGTTCCTCCCACCAAAAAATGACAGGTATTTGGATCTGATAAATCAGCCTCTAACAATTTACCATCAATACTCACCCCAATGGCAATTTTTACGGGTGCTGTTGGGGGTAAAAATTGCTTTTGAATAAAATCTTCAAATTTAGCAATTTGTCTATCTTGACGCGGTAAATCAATACTTACATAACCAGCTTGAGGTGCAATTAAAGGCGGATATTCTAACCCCAATTGTACTTGTAAATCAGCGGATAATTTGAGAATTGAATTTACTTTTACACCCGAATTTGGTTTAAGTTTGACTCTGATAAATGCTGGACTTACCGCAGCACCATGATACTCAACACCAATACCAAAAGATTGCAAAGTATTAACTAAATCTTCTCCTATTTTATCAGCATTAATAGATGTATCCTTCTGACTTTTAAAAGTATTTGAAAAACCTCTCTCCAAACCTCTCTCCTTGCAGGAGAGAGGCTTTAAATTCTCCCCCTTCCCTGGTAGGGAAGGGGGTTGGGGGGTTAGGTTTCCTGTTGAGTTTTCCAAATTTTGATCATGATTAGATTCAACATCAAAAAAAGTCTGACACTTTTGTTGTTGGGGACAAATTTCACATAAATAAGGTTCAGTTGTCATTGGTGGTGGGTTAGGATTGGGAGATTCCCAACTTAACCATTCTTGCATTTGTAATAATTTATAGGGAATTAATTGATGAACCGTATTTTCTAACTGTTCCCAAGAATATTTGTACTCTTTAAATTCTGGTAAAACACAATAAACAGCAGAATCAACAGGTGTTTTTTTCTGCTTCGATAACATATAACTATAGAGAGAGACTTGCGCTAATTGTGCTGCTGAATCTACAGGTTGATAGGTTTTAAATTCTACCATAAAAAGGCGTTTCAGTTCAAAATTAAAAACCAGACAATCAAACTCACCTCTGATTAATTGTTTTGTGCCATTAGGTAAATCAAAGTAATATTCTAAATTGTGTTCTCCAGAAATAAAAGTATTCTGAATAACTGTTTCCGCACTGCAATAACGACGATTGATGATCAACAATTCAGTAAACTTTTTAATTAATCCTTGTAAACCTTGCCAAACCTGTAGCAGTAAAGAGGCTTGACTCGCGTCTTTTGCAATTGCATTTTGCAAATAGGGAAAGAACTTAATTTGATAGAATAATTGTTGAATTTCCGATGTAATTACATCTACCTTTAATTGTGTTGCAGATGGATTAAATAAACTTTTAAATCTGGGTTCAATCAGCAGTAAATTAATAAAATCATCTGCTAATTTATGAAAAACATTACCAACACCCCCAAGAGTATCTTTAGGAGAGAATATTGCTTTACAATTAAAATGGTGATTGAGATAAAATAGTCGAGGACATTCAAAAGCTAATCTAACTTTAGTGGGAGTTAAAGATGAATTTTCAGATTTGTGATTTACCATATTAAATACACGATTGATAACATCAGGATCAGAAATGTTGAATGTCGTTACAAAACTTTACATATTTAAGTATACTAGTATTATCAAGGGTAAAAATGTCAACATTTCATAATATCTTCCATCCAATGAACATAACTGATTT